>CAIVVT010000257.1 GCA_903909435.1 uncultured Acidobacteriia bacterium
CCCGGACATTCGACCGCGACGCCTGCGCTTCTCGGCGGCAAAGAGTTCCCGAACCGTCTCAATCCATTGCGCTTCAGCTGCCAGTTCATTCCTGAAGCTAGGCCCCTTGTATCGCTCCTCAAGCGCGCGCAACACGAGTAGACGCCTATTCGGCGCGAGCACCATAAATGCCGCTACAAATTCCTTCGGAGAAATATATTTCAAAATCGGAATGTTATAGAAACGATTGTCCGCATGATTTGAAAGCACGATCGACCTACAGAAGTATTCAGCTTCGTCAGACAGTTTTTCGAGGAGTTCCTTTGCCTGCCTGGGAAGAAGACCCGTTGCTGCGGCATCAAGCTTAAATCGAGCAAATGCCGCAAGTTCCTGAAAGTCGGGGTTATCGTTCTCGTGGAAACCGAGGCCGCCCCAACCCGTCCACCGATGGTCCCCGTAGAGCGAGGTTTTCGCCGGATCCAATTGACCTCTCGCGGCGAGCTTGTTTATGTGCGCCCTAGCGTGCCGCTTCACTGCACTTGCGCTATATGGACTAACTCCAATTCGTTGCAACCATAGTAACGTTCCGGCCACGTGCAGAACCACTCCGAGATCGTGAAACGCGCCGCGACGAAGGTCTGATGAAACTTCCCTTACCAGTCTGGTGACGTCCTCGTCGGGAAGTTCAATTGCGTGCCAAAGGCGCGTCCATGGCTCCGCCAATTCGTCAGCGAAATACGCGCTCCTTGTGACGGACTGCTCAAGGGCCGCTCCATCAATGACGCCGCCCCCGAGAATAGTTGCCCAGGTTGCTCCGTCGACCAGGGGCTCACCGTTGTACGCCCCTGGGTACTTCTTCGATAATCGCTTGAAGAGATCCTCCGGCGCGCTGGCCTTCTTCTGGTCCGCTAAGAATTGAGCGAAGTAACCGGACTTTATCGTTTGAATGTCGCGGGCTTGAATGGCTCCGGCCTTTACTTCAAATGAATAAATCAGAAACGTCCGAATGAGCTCTGCAGCCACACCCGGCTTCCAAAGCGCATGTCCTGAAAGCAGTCGAAATAGCCGCTCCAGATCTAGGAGCGCTTGGCGCAAATGCCGTAGATTCTTGAAATCGCCCTGCTCATATGTCGAACGCACCAAATTGATGTTCTGCAGGAGTAACTCATGCGCTACCGATCCGGTAATTTCGCTCAGAAACGCAGTTAACGCAGCGTCAACGTCGGGTTGAACCTCGAGCGTCTTGCCAATCAGCTTCTCTTTGATCCGGTCATACAACACCGGGTGCGGCAGGTTAAGTTGGTTATCGCGCAACTCCGATTCATTCGCAACGAGTATCACCTTCCGATCATCTCGCTCAACGAAGTCGCATATATATCCGAGCAACTCCAAGACCGGGATCGAGCACCGCTCCACGTCGTCAAAGACCAAGATGAGGCCGGCTGTATTTCGCAGGTAATCCGGTAAGTTTACATCAGAGAGAACGGACGACGGACTCGCAGTGACGCTCTCGTCATCGTTCAGGTCAATCTTGAGAGACGCTTTGAGGACGCCGGAAAGAATCTTGCCTGCAAGCGCGACCCCCTTTGCACCTAGCACCGGGTGCAATTGGCGAAAGATTTCTCGATCAACTCCCTTAATTGACGAGATTCCATTCAAACTGACGTATAGAAATCTCGTGTCGTCGGATGTTTTCCGCGAGATCAGGTCCCGAATAAACCAGGTCTTTCCTGCGCCCCAGTTCGCAGTAAGAAGTACCGCATATTGAGGGGAGGTAGGAAGAGTGACGTAGTATTCGAGAAAGTCTTCGGCATGCGCATTCACTTTGCTCACAAAGTTTCACCCTTAGCCGATGTTGCCGCCGTGAAGTTCATCCCTAGAGGAAGAAGCGGAGCAACTTCCCTCGCTCGAGAGCATCAGTAGAGAAGGATGCAGAAAGCGGCCGTCGAGATTCCCCAATGCATGGAATCGCGCTCTTACCCGTGGATTAAAGCCGAACAATAATTATAGACCCTCGTCCGTCAATCGTCGGCTCGATCGAGAGGAACCTCTGGGTCACGACGACCTGTGAACGAAAGTGGTCGGTCACACTCGTCGTGGAAAACGTCCCGCCCCCCGAGAGCGCCATCGGCAGCAAGAGCTGGTCGGCCAGATGTGGGCCTACCGCAGCGCCGCCGGCGAGGTAAGCCTGCGTCTGTGCTGCAGCGCTAGTGGCTACGGCCTCGGCAGATACGCCTTTCTCCCCGAACGCGGTGAAGACCTCGATCACCTGCTCGTGACCTACGGAAATGGTCAAGGCATTGCCCGGACCCATGTCCCCCGGGAGCCCTCGGACGTGCAGCACATCCTCCGGCCAGGAAAGCATCCGCCCGACCACCTGGAGTTCACGACTGGCGACGTGCAGCGGGACGCCGGCGACGTAGGCGTCCGCTTCCCGGCTGACCAGGGCGCCGCGCTCCGGAATCGACAACCGCTCGAGCCTGGATGTCGGAGACACAGTCACGACGATCTCGCCCCCGCCGCGCGGGTAGAACCCGTGTCGGACGAGCTCCAGAGTCACCCGCGGACCCATTCGCTCGATGAGCGGCAGGAACGCCCTCTGAAGGAAATCAACCGGCGGGGCGGCCTTGTTGTGCGTCCCGCCCGTAATTCGCACGCGACTCCGTCCTTTCGCAGTCAGCAGCGGGGGCAGGATGGTCTGGAGTACCAGCGTGCAGCTGCCGGCCGTGCCGATGGCGAAGTCATAGTCGCCGGCCGTCACCGTCCCCGGTCGGAACGTGAGCTCGCACGAACCCACCTCGGCCCCGACAACCGTCGCATGGCCGATCGTTGCCGCCGCCTGGACGGCGGTCAGGTGCTGGCGCATCAACCCGGGCTTCGGGCGGCGCGCCCGGATGTTGAAGATCCGAAATGGCTGCGCGGTACACAAGGACAGGGCCAGGGCGGAACGCAGGATCTGCCCTCCTCCCTCGCCCTCCGATCCATCAATCTCAATCACGGGTCATCCCTTCACGCAGACGATCTGCTTCAGTGTATGCACGATCTCGACGAGGTCACGCTGGGCCTGCATCACCGCATCGATGTCCTTGTAGGCCGCCGGCGTCTCATCGATCACTGCATCGTCCTTGCGACACTCGACACCGGCCGTCGCCGCGACGTGGTCCGACAGCGTGAACCGGCGCCGGGCCTCGGTGCGCGACATCGTGCGGCCCGCACCGTGGCTGCAGCTGTGGAAGCTGTCCTCGTTGCCGAGGCCACGCACGATAAAGGAGCGCGCACCCATGCTGCCCGGGATGATCCCGAGCTCGCCGGCGCGGGCGCTAACCGCCCCCTTGCGGGTCACGAGGATGTCCTCCCCGAAATGCCGCTCGCGCGACACGTAGTTGTGATGGCAGTTGATGGCCTCCACGTGCGTCTCGAAGCGCTTTGCAATGACGCCCCGGACGGCGCCGATGACGTTCTGCATCATGACCTCGCGGTTCAGGCGCGCGTAGTGCTGTGCCCACTCCACGGCCTCGACGTAGTCGCTGAAGTGCTCGGTGCCCTCCGGGAAGTACGCGAGATCCTGGTCCGGCAGGTTCACCATCCAGGTCCGCATGTCTTCCCGGGCGAGCTCGATGAAGTACGTGCCGATCGCATTGCCCACGCCCCGGGACCCGGAATGCAGCATGAACCAGACTGCATCGGCCTCGTCGAGGCACACCTCGATGAAGTGGTTGCCGGTCCCGAGCGTTCCCAGGTGCACGCGGTTGTTGGTGCGCGTGAGCACCGGATGCTTGGCGACGAGCGCCGCGAACGGGACCGCGAGCTCGCCCCACGCGGCATCGACCGCGGGCGGCGGCGTGCCACCCCAGGCACCCGGATCCCGCTTGCCGGGCTTCCGCCCGTGCGGCACGGCACGCTCGATCGCCGACCGGATCCCGGCCAGCGAGTCCGGCAGGTCCAAAGCCGCCAGCGTCGTCTTGGCGGCCATCATGCCGCAGCCGATATCCACCCCCACCGCCGCCGGGATCACCGCCTTCAGGGTCGGGACCACGCTGCCAACGGTCGAGCCCTTGCCCAGGTGCACGTCCGGCATCACCGCCATGTGGCGGAAAATGAACGGCATCGTGGACGTGCGCGCCAGCTGCTCACGTGCCTGATCCTCGACCGGTACGCCTCGCGTCCACATCTTGATGGGGCGGCCATCGGCCACCTGCATCACGTCGTAATTCCGTTCGCTCATGGCGATTCCTTGTCCACTTCAATCCCACATGATTCAGACACCGCGACCAGTCATTGATGAAACGTCGTGCTCTACCACCTGAGCTACAGCCCGGCCTTGCGACCGGACAGGCGGGATTCGAACCCGCGACAGCGATGTAGTTCCATCGGCATTCGCAATGCTGAAAACCTCAAAAAAAGTGCGACCAGATTGACAGGACACAGTCCGAAGACCGGGGGGATTCGAACCCCCTGACCCCGAAGGGCGTACCAATGTAGTCCTGTCCGCATTCGCACCCAACCGAAGGAGCGGGGCCGGGACGAGAAGATTGTGTGGCATGAACTTATGGGAAAAGTAGCCACTCAAGCATTCCCGGCCCCGCTCCAAACTAAAGCCCGATCGCCTCGATCTGCCCGACCCAGTGGTCGGACCCGAGCGTTCCGTCGGCAAATCGGGCCACCATCTCGAAGACCTCGTCCGTGAAGCCCCCGACGTTGAGCACGTCCGGCCGCTCCAGTGCCTGGGTCGTCCGGTTCGGCTGCAGGTCGATGCAGACGAGTCGGGCGTTCGGATTGCGCGCCCGCAGCGCCGCCCATAGCCTCATCGTCTCGCTCGGACCGGCCGCCCGCGCATCGACCCACGACTGGTTGTCCGAGACCAGCACGACAAGGTCGACCTGGGCCTTCGCCTGCACGAGCCTCGCGAGCGGCGCGCTGCAACTCGTTCCGCCCCCACCCAGTGCGGCCAGCTTTGCCGTGTTGGTCATCACCGAGTCTCGCGGATTGAGTGCAACCTCCTTCACCTTCTCCGCGAACGGAAGGACCTGGGCCCCGGGCGTCGAACGCACGATCGCCGCCGTCACGAGAGCCGCCACGTCGATGCAGCGCACGACCGTCGTCGCCCCGCGCCGGTACCCCGTGATCGGTCCCGACATGGACCCCGACACGTCCGGGCACACGACCACCCGCCCCGGCAGCGAACCCAACCCCTCGAGTGCCACCTCCATCGCGTCCTGCAGCGCCTCCTTCACGACCGCCGGCACGGCGGCACTCGCGGCGGCATAGGCCGCCATCAGCTGGTACGGCATCACGCGCGCGCGGCGCACCGCCACCGGATCGCGCAGCCGTGCGGCCACCTGTTCCGCAAGATCCGGGATCTCGAAGACCCCGTGGCGCGCGAACGTGTTCAGGTTCATGCGCAGCATCTGCCAGCCCCCGTTCATCGCGATGGCAGCCCAGTCCTCGCGGGTCAGCTCCAGTGCGGTCAGCATCTGGAACGGCACCTTGGGCAACGGAGCCTTGCGGTCCGCGCGGAACGCCGCCAGCCCCTTCAGCGCCGCCGGCAACGCCTCGACCGCATGCGGCTTGCCCAGCAGCCAGGCGAACAGCGCCTCGCGCATCGGGTCCGACGGCTTGGGGTGCACCATCCGCACGATGTCCCGTAGGGACGGATCCGCGCCAACGCTTGCGGCCACCAACTGCTCCTCGCTCGCGGTGTTGAGCCAGGTCTGCACCAGCCGCTTCGGGACGGTGCCCAGCGACTTGCGCCCCGTCACGCCGCTCCGAAGGATCTGCACGAAGGTGCGCACCATGCGGCCGTTGTCGGCGACATAGGCAAACACCGCCTTCAGGAGCTGCGGATCCTTCGAGGCCAGCACCGCCAGCAACAGGGCGGGCATGTCCTTCATCGCCCCACGCTGACGGGCATAGATCGCGGTCCGGGCAATGAACGACGCCTCGAGTTCCTTCGCCAACGCCAGCACCGCCGTCAGCTGCTCGGCCTCGCCGGCGTAGTAGGTCCGGTTCAGGCATCCGGTCGCCGCGTACTGGGCCAGCGCGTGACGCGGCCCGAACGCGTAGGCCGGCGCGGCCTCGTCGTTGACCGCCGTTGCTGCCGGCAGCAGCAATCCGCGGATCGACGCGAACAGGTTCTTGTTGGCCATGGTCGTTGTCCTCGTCCCGTTGCCTGGAGAAATCGACGGCGCCCCCTTGGCGCCGCCCGGCTCGTGCGTTTCCTCTAGTTCAACCAGGTGAATGCAATCGGTGGGCCAAGGAATGTCCCCTCGAGCACGGAATTGTCTATCCTATTGTTTATAGGATAGTTTTAGTTATCTTTCCGGCCGGACTCCTGCGTTCGCCATTCACGGGATCGCCTACTTCTATCGCTTGTCCTCTAGCCTTCTATCTTTTACGCTAGTGTCATGAAGAACGTGGTGATCGGATTCCTCGGTTCATCGCTGGACGCCGGCGGCGGTCCGGGTCGCTGGGAGAAATGGCGCCCCACGGTGTCGCTGTGCCAGCACGAGGACCTGCTGATTGACCGGCTCGAGCTCCTGTATGCCCGCCCGCACCAGCGGCTTGCCGAGCAACTGGTCGAAGACATCGCGACGGTATCGCCGGAGACGACCGTCAACCTGCATCTGGTGGATCCCCGCGATCCCTGGGATTTCCAAGAGGTCTACGGCGCCCTGCACGACTACGCACGTGGCTATAAGTTCGATGTGGAGCGTGAGCGCTATCTGATGCACATCACGACGGGTACCCACGTCGCCCAGATCTGCATGTTCCTGCTGACAGAGACCCGGTACTTCCCGGCCAGCCTCCTGCAATCCGCACCGCCGCGCCGGCAGCGGGCGGGCAGCATCGGGTCCTATGCAGTCATCGACCTCGACGTGTCGAAGTACGACCAGCTTGCCGCCCGGTTCGCGCGCGAACAGGCGGACAGCACGGCGTTCCTGAAGTCGGGCATCGCCACCCGAAACGCGGCGTTCAACCGCACGATCGATGCGATCGAGCGGGTGGCGATTCGTTCACGCTCGCCCCTGCTCCTCGTGGGCCCGACGGGTGCCGGCAAGTCACAACTGGCGAGTCGCATCTATGACCTGAAGAAGCTGCGCCACCAGGTGGCCGGGGAGTTCGTCGAGGTGAACTGCGCGACGCTGCGCGGGGATGCCGCGATGTCCACGCTCTTCGGGCACGTCAAAGGCGCGTTCACGGGGGCGCAGACGGAGCGCGCCGGGCTCCTAAAGAAAGCGCACGGCGGGATGGTGTTCCTCGATGAGATCGGCGAACTCGGGCCGGACGAGCAGGCGATGCTGCTCCGAGCCATCGAGGAGAAGCGGTTCTTCCCGATGGGCTCGGACAAGGAAACGCAGAGCGACTTCCAGCTGATCGCGGGGACCAATCGGGATCTGCGCGCCGACGCCAGAGCCGGCCGGTTCCGGGAGGACTTGCTGGCCCGCATCAATCACTGGACATTCAGGCTCCCTGCGCTTCGGGATCGCCTCGAGGACATCGAACCCAACGTCGATTACGAACTCGAGAAGCACACGCGTGAGTCTTCGACGACTGTGCGGTTCAACGCCGAAGCACGGCGGGCATTTCTGAAGTTCGCCACCTCCGGCGTTGCCGAGTGGACCGGAAACTTCCGGGAACTGTCGGCAGCGATCACCCGGATGGCTACGCTCGCGGATGGGGGCCGCATCACGGAAGACCTGGTTGCGGAGGAGATTTCGCGATTGTCCGAACAATGGGCGACGACCCATCCGGACGAGCTGAACGAAGTGCTGAGCGATGACGCCCTTGCCGGAATCGACTTATTCGACCGGGTGCAACTCCGGGAAGTCGTCAAAGTCTGCCGGCGCGCTCGCTCGATGGCGGAGGCCGGTCGGACCTTGTTCGGGGTCAGTCGCGGGCACAGAGCAAAGGTCAATGACTCGGATCGACTGCGTAAGTATCTGGCGCGATTCCAGCTCGACTGGGAAACTGTCAACGCAAATCGGGATCGAATCGGGAACCAATTCGTCACGCGCTCGTAGATCAATTCACTCGATCGCTCGGGGCCTTCGCCAGGCGCATCCGAAGTAACCTCGATAGTTATTATGCGAAGTTCGCTGCGGCGCCACAAAGTGGCGAACCCGATGTACCTGGACAGTCGTTCGCCCTAGCGCCGCATGTCCATGAACGACTAGGTCTGCGGTCATTAAGCAAGTCCCCGAACCGCAGAGCGCAGCTCCACCGTGCGCAATGTTCCAAGGCCAACGAGCTGTTCGATTAGCGCAGGGGTTACGGAAATCTCCCTCGCAAGGTCAGCCGGGCTTGCCGCGTATGCGGAGCAATAAGCGGCAATTGCCGTGCGTAGGAGTTCTGGTGATTCCATTGGAATATCTTCGTCGAAACGCTCGACCTTTGCTTGTCCGGATTGGTTCAAATACCGGTTTCCTGCTGCGTACTGAACAGCATCAAGCAAACCCAAGTCGCTAGCACGGCGAATGACAGCCTTTGCACTTACGCGCCAGCGAACCTTTAGCCGGTAGATTGCTTGCCAGTCGAGTCTGCTCAACATCCTCGGAAATTCTTGTACAAATGAATCACGCGGCATCAGGAATGCCGACGCGAAACGATTGGCCTGGCTTTCAGTTACCTTGTCACCTGTGGTGATTCCTTGGTGAATAACGAGATGCCCACACTCATGGGCCAAATCAAAGCGTTGCCGACCTGGACTCTCTTTTAGCGTGTTTCTTACGATAATCGGGCGCGCGCGCGCAATTGAGAGCGCGTCGATTTCGTGCCGCTCGCTGTGAAAGAACGTCACGACACCACCCGCCGCCTCGATGATCCTGCACATGTTGGCGATCGGGCCGAGGCCGAGCTTCCAATGTCGCCTACACTCTTCCGCTGCGCCTTCTATTCCGTCGAAATCTCGAGCTTCGATGGACGGAATATCTACCGGAGGGAGGGAGAGCCTCGCGTCAAGGAAGCGCACAAGCAGTTCTAGCGCTGTACCTCGTGATATCACCTGCTCGGCCACTTTGTCTGGCATCGATGCACGGCTTCGAAAATGACAATCTTCCTCCCGCACCTCATTTACCAACGGCTCGAAGAAGAAGCTCGGTACAACCTTCAATACGAGAGATGCTGCCGCGACCATATCTTTGCTCGCTGGCTTTGCACCAATTTCCAGCGCGTGGATGAATTGACGACTGACCGAGAGCCGGTCTGCCAGCTCGGCCTTTGTCCATCCATTTAGTAGGCGGGCTACCCGAAGACGAGCTCCTTGGAATGCAGAATCAGGCACCGTGCTTACCCGCTACAACCTGCTCTGGAATCCCGACGGATGGCGGCGGCAATTCGACCATGTCGTCGCTTCGCACGGACCCTAGATCAATCGGCTGGTTGTGTGGATCGAATGCAATCGACCAGTGACAAACGGCGGCTCCGTCGGATTTTGACAATCCGGCAAAAATCACGGAAATCGGCTCGCCGTAGGCATCGGTTTCAATCGCAAACCGCCACTTGAGATCAACGTAGTCCGGCTTACTCGAATGAAACGCCAGGGACAGCTGCCTTAGCTCTTCTGGGCTTTCTGTCAGCGTCCTGGCGGGGGCCTTTTGATAGCTCCCGCGATAGAAGCGCACTGGGACGTGGCCAATTGAAAAGATGAATTTCTTGCCGGGATTCACTATTCCTAACCAGTCCCATTCCCTTCGTGCGCATTTTTGAATCAATAGATTGCGGCATCGAGCGAATGCGCGGCAACCGAGAGACCAGCCATCGTCGCCGGATAACGGCGCATGAGATGCGACCGCTTCAATTCGGGTGGATGCGAAGAACTGAGCCAACGCTGCTAACCGTTCGTCTTGAAGGTCGGCGTGGTAGTCGATTGGCTTCAGCGGCGGGATGGAGTTCATTGAGAATTCTCAGGAGCCTAAAGAGGCATTTCAATAATAAGGCTTTTCTCTGTTTTGTCAATCGACCATTTGTTCGTCCACCGAATCCTTAAAGTGGCGTCGCGCCGAAGTATTTGGAGAACACTAATATAATCAATTAGTTAATCAGCTGCTGTGCCCGATCAACCCCCAATACTGCCCGAAGCGCGGATAGCCAACCTGAAGCTACGGATGTACATTTCACATGGTGTGCAGCTGGTCGCGGCTTTGCTGACTACTTTCAATTTATTGATGAAGGTAGGCCGTTTTGTCCGTCTCCTGCTACAGTTCTGAAGCACGGAAAAACAATGGGGGCACGCGTTGTGAATTTTGGACGCAAGGCGTCAAGTAGACGCCCGTCTAGCGACCAGCTGCCACTCATCTTCGGCAATTCTCTGGATCGCGCCGAAGCCTCACTCCCCTCAGCGTCGATTGCGCACATCGACGATGCGCGGCATAGGCGTTCGGAACTTCATGCCCGTAAGGCCATTGGGCGACTCTTGGCACACGCCAAGTCTCTAACCTGGTAGGTCTAAGCCGACGCGAGTTTTCCTCAGCCGTCGACGTTCGTCGACCTGTGGTCCTCAATCTCGCCGCGTTTTCGCGCGCACCGGCCGCGCCTACATTCCGCCACGCTGGGAGCCTCGGGAATGTCTGCGTCCACGTCGAGTCCAAAGAAAGCCGCTCCCGGCGACCCGTCTTCGGTCGCGTCTCCTTCCAGCCTCGACTTCCTGGCCCGCGAATCCGCTGAACTTGTTATCGCATTTAGCGGTGCCGCAGGCTCAGGAGTGCGGGACGTTGTCGCCCAGACGGACACGATCTTGGGCGAGTTGGGCTACGAAACCGTCAAAATCAAGCTGAGTGAGATTATCCAAAGAACCGGACTGCAACAGGGTCTGCTGTCGTCGGAGGAGAAGGGGCGGCTCCACGATCGCACCGTCCGGTATCAAATTCTTCAAGATGTGGGCAATCGGCTTCGTGAGAAGTTTGCTACAGATATCCTAGCCGAGTTATCGATTGCCACCATTGCCGTGCATAGAACGAATTCCGCGGGCGACGAGAAAGCCGTTACGGAAATTGTTCCCAAGCGCGTCGCGTACCTCATAGACCAACTCAAGCACCCCGAAGAAGTCGCACTGCTCCGCCGCGTTTATGGCCAGCTATTTTACCTAGTTGGCGTCCTCGCCAGTGAGGGACAACGTCTAAAGAATTTGGCAGACGAAGGCGTCGGCGGAAGCAGCGCCACCAAAGTCATTCAGCGCGATCGAAAGGAAAAGGCCGATCACGGCCAGCAGTTGGATTCCACGCTGAAACACGCTGATCTCTTCGTACGGAACAACAACCCCAATAGAGCAAGTGTCACGCGGAATTTGAGAAGGTTCCTCGAGTTACTACACGGCCAAAATGGACTCACTCCGACCGTGCACGAATACGCGATGTACGCGGCATACTCCGCAAGCCTTCGCTCCGCCTGTCTTTCTCGCCAAGTCGGGGCGGCAATCACTGACGCTGCAGGACAGCTTCTAGCGACCGGTTGTAACGACGTTCCAAGAGCGGGTGGGGGCCTATATTCACCAAGCGATGGCGATGGTGACCAGCGATGCGTGTTCCGCGGCGCACGTTGCCATAACGATCACCACAAGAATGAGCTTGCGACTGAAATCCAAGATATTCTTTTGGGATTCGGAATTGCTGCTGAACAGACCTCCGGCATCGTGGCCAAAATCAGGTCTGACACGCGCCTGCGGGATCTAATCGAGTTCTCGCGGTCAGTCCACGCAGAAATGGACGCTATTGTCTCTGTGGCGAGGGCGGGTAATGGCTCGGTTCGTGCCGGGCGGCTATATACGACTACCTTTCCCTGCCATAACTGCGCGCGCCACGTAATCGCCGCTGGCATATCGGAAGTCTATTACGTCGAGCCATACGAAAAGAGCCTCGCGCTTCAACTCCACGACGACGCGATTGTGGGAGATCCAGAAGAAGGCGTAGCGCCAACAGGGAAGGTCATGTTCGTGCATTTCGAAGGAGTTGCACCTCGGCAGTACCAGAACCTGTTTCTCCCGCGTTCAGAGCGCAAGGAAAAAGGCGGCTTGGCCCGGGTGGTTATTCCGCGTACCAGCAACAAGACAGCGTTCGAGTATCTGGATAGCTACATTGACTTGGAGTCAAAGGTCATTCAGACCTTAAGTTCAAAGGGTCTGGTTGCGGCAGCCTGATTGCATCGAAGGGCTTTCCGAAAAGCTAGGATCGGACTTTGGGCCTGCCGCGCACACCCGACTTTCGTACAACCCGGAGGGAGCGCCGCTTTCCCGAGTTCGCCTTCGCCTTTCCGGAAGGCGCTACTTGACGGGATGGCGCCAGCACACCGGTGACCTTCTTCTTCCGTCGAGCGGACAATTTGCTCTTTCGGATCCCCAGGCGGCGTTTAGTCTTTAAGCTAGCCATTGGCATCCGTGCAACTAGGGGTTCCCTTGAATCCACCGCGCCGCCAAAAAACTTCAGAGTGCGGCGCAGCTCGCCGGAGACAATGCCCGCGTTGATAGAACGCCGAAGTGACAGGGTGAGTTTGGAATGGGCACGGCCCGGTCGCGTACTGGAGACCGCGGCGATGCGTTGTGGCTTGCTGCGGCGAAGGTTCGTGGAGCCCATCTAGTCCCTCTCGGCAGCGTCGTCTTGGCCCCGGTGTTGTTCGCGATCCTCAGCCACTTTCGACGCTCGCTCAATCTTGACGGACGGATGAGCGCAACCTCAGAAATATTGCTTCGCTTCTGTATCGACTAGATAAACGAAGCGGCCCGTCCTACCGCGAGTTATCAAGGTCCAATTGGATCTTGGCCATCAAACGGAGCGTGGGTAACGGCACTCAATTGGGGGTAGGCGTCCCGGAGCTGCCAAAACTGGCGGTCTTGGCGCTGCAACGCAGCATGATGGGTGTTTAAGTCCCCCGCTTTCCCTGCTTGCGGCAGTGATCACGGGTGTTCCCGTCCAAGGCGAGCGATGATCGCTGCCAG
>CAIVVT010000258.1 GCA_903909435.1 uncultured Acidobacteriia bacterium
CCTCGATCATCCACCCGCGCAGGGTCTCTTTGCCAACTTGAATCTGGTGCCGCTGGGCCAGTTGCTCTGCGGCGAAGGTCGGCCCGAAATCGTGCCACTCCGCTTGCTTTAGCAGCGTCAAAACTTGTCTCTGCGTCTCGGTGGGAAGCTTTCGATTGGAGGGCCGTCCCCGCAGCCCATGCACCACCACGGCATCGCCCTGGATGCGCATGCGCTGGAGCATCTTGCGCACCCAACGCTCACTCACACCGATCTTGCCTGCCGCCTCCCGCTGCGTGATGCTGCCATCCTTGGCCCGCTTCAACCAGTCCAATTCGTCTCGTTCCGCTTGGCTCATCGAAATTCGTTCCATCCTTCAGCCTTAAGGCTGTCAAGAGGAACTTTCTACTTGGCTGGATTAGGAACTTCTCACTTGGCCGCGACACCCGCGAAAAGGCAGGTAGCCTTCAGCACGCCGTGTGCGATATCCTCGGCGATTCGGGGAAAACCTATGATTCTTCGTCCTCTCGATTGGTTTATAGCCATTGCGTCCGTCTTGATCTGTTTCCTGCCGGCGCTGTTCTTCGGGAAGCGCTCAGGCAAAAGCACCGCTGAGTTTTTTGCGTCAGGCCGCTCCGTCCCGTGGTGGCTGGCCGGCATTTCCATGGTGGCCACGACGTTTTCGAGCGACACGCCGAACCTCGTGGCGAACTTTGTCCGCACCCAAGGCGTCGCTGGCAACTGGCAATGGTGGGCCTTTACGCTGACCGGCGTTTCCACGGTGTTCTTCTATGCACGGCTGTGGCGCAGGTCGGGCGTGCTCACCGACCTCGAGTTCTACGAAGTCCGCTACTCGGGCAAAGCGGCCAGCGCGGTGCGCGGCTTCCGCGCGCTGTATCTCGGACTGCTGTTCAACTGCATCATCATGGCGACGGTGAATCTGGCGGCGGTCAAGATCGCCAGCGTTCTGTTCGGGTTCAGCCGCTGGGAGACGCTGCTCGGGGTCGGGCTGCTGAATGTCGCCTTCGCGACACACTCGGGTTTGTGGGGCGTGCTGGTGATCGACATGGTGCAGTTCTTCATCAAGATGACGGCCGTGATCGCCGCAGCCTACTTTGCGCTGGCGCTGCCCGCGGTCGGTGGACTCACCGGGATGGTCGAGAAACTTTCGCACATGAAGGGGCCGGGCGGGCTGAACTATCTCAGCATGCTGCCGGACTTCACCAATAACTGGGATCTGGCTGTAGCGGTTTTCATAGTCCCGCTGACCGTGCAGTGGTGGGCCGTCTGGTATCCCGGTGCGGAACCCGGCGGAGGCAGTTACATTGCCCAGCGCATGTTGGCCTCGAAATCGGAAAAAGACGCCCTCGGCGGCACACTGTTCTTCAACCTGGCGCACTACATCCTGCGGCCCTGGCCCTGGATTCTGGTGGGACTGTGCTCGCTGATCGTGTATCCGACATTGCAGGATTTGCAAAAATCCCTGCCCAACGTGCCTACTACCCTGATCGGCCATGACATCGCTTTTCCCGCCATGCTGCGCTTCATGCCGACGGGCTGGATCGGCCTGATGGTGGGCGGCCTGATCGCCGCGAACTCCTCGACGATTCTGACGCACCTGAACTGGGGCGCATCGTACCTGGTGCACGATTTCTACAGGCGATTCATCAAGAAGAACGAGACCGAGAAACACTATGTGATGATGGGCCGGTTTGCGACGGTACTCCTGTTCGTCGGCTCTTCAAGCATGGTCTTCGTGCTGCAAACGGCGCAGGACAGCTTCAATATCATCCTGCAGGTCGGTGCCGGGACCGGCTTGCTGTACCTGATGCGCTGGTTCTGGTGGCGCGTCACGGCGTGGTGCGAGGTCGTCGCGATGACGAGTTCCTTCGCCATGGCGCTCACGTTCCTGATCCTGCACAAAAACGGGATTGCGCTGGGGACGCACCGCGAACTCCTGCTCGGAATCGGATTTACGACATTTTGCTGGATCTTGACCGCGTATATCGGGCCGAAAACCGACAATGCCACGCTGGTTGCGTTCTACAAACGCGTACACCCGATCGGACCCGGCTGGACGCGCATCCGCGAAGAGGCAGGGGTGCCGAAGGCGGAAGCCAAGGAATACGCCCGCCAGGACAACATCCCCATGGCGATGCTGGGCTGGGTCTCGGGCACGGCCGTGATCTGGTGCGGCCTATTCACGGTCGGCAATTTCCTGTACGGCCGAATGAACGTCGCCTTCTGCCTTTTGGGCGTATTGGTGATCACCGGCTACACACTGATCTGGGTGGTCCGGAAGCTCTGGACGTAGTCTCTGGAGCCGTCCCACTTGCTCATTCAGGCCGGGACAAGACCGGCCTGCCCTGTTGATCAGGCAAAGACGGAATCGGCTATTATTCAATTCGAGGTACCTGTCATGCCCGTAGTGGCCGGAGTGGATCTGGGCGGCACCGCCGTCAACTATACGCTGGTGGACGCTCGCGAGCGTTTCCTGATCGAGAAACTCTGCGAGCATCCGGCGCGGTCAACCGAAGGCCCGGACATCTGCTTGCACCAGATCGCTGAAGGCCTTCAGATCGCGCTGGAATTGGCGGGCGTTACCCCAAAGGAAGTGGTCTACGTGGGCTTGGACACGCCCGGCCCGGCAAGTTCAAAAGGCGTGCTCAGCGCGAAAGGTTCGACCAATTTCGTGCATTCGAAGTGGGCAGGCTTCGATATCCGCGCCGGTTTGGAGCAGAAACTCGGCTTGCCCGTCGCCTATCTCAACGATGGGAACGCGGCCGCGCTCTGGGGCCACTTCAACATCTTCGGCGCGAACAGCCACGCGACCTCGGTTTCGGCCATCATCGGTACGGGGCTGGGCGGAGGTGTGATCATCGACGACAACGACATCA
The DNA here is from genome assembly GCA_903909435.1 of uncultured Acidobacteriia bacterium. Taxonomy (GTDB): domain Bacteria; phylum Acidobacteriota; class Terriglobia; order Bryobacterales; family Bryobacteraceae; genus CAIVVT01. Next base: position 2,877 of record CAIVVT010000258.1, read on the forward strand.
AGGGCCGCTCAGGGTTCGGTGGCGAACTCGGGCACGTCCTGATTCCGTATCAGGGCATTGCCAATGTCGCCGGCATCGTGCCGGAGTGCAATTGCGGCCGCACCGGCGATCTCGAATCCGTGTGCTCGCTGACGGCGATCGGGAAGACCTTCCTGCCTTACTTCCTCGCGAAATACCCGGGACACGAACTGGGCAAACTCGGCGACCTCAAGAAGGCGGCGAAATTGGTGCGTGGCCTGGCCGAGAAGGGTGATCCAATGAGCCGCGAAATCTTCCGTGCCCAGGCGCACGGACTCGGACTGTTCTTCGACGAGATGGTGAATACGTTCGACCCAGACGCGCTGATCGTCGGCGGGGGCGCGGTAGAAACCGGCGAAGAGTTCCGCACCTGGTTCATCAACGAGATCCGCGCGGGCATGCCTCCGCAGCGCGAGGAGCAGGCTGATATTCCGATCTACGTCATGCCGAACGGCGACACGGCCGGTGCGCGCGGCGCGGCGCTCGAGGCGCTCAAATTGGCACGGCAACAGAGTCTGATCTAGCGCTCGCCGAAGGTCATGCTGCGGCTCTCCCGAGCCGTGCAGTGCTGGAGCACCGCTCCACAAGGCACCTCAGCGTGCTATGCGGCGGAACCAACGCCAGCCGAACGCTTCGAGATCGACTGCCGTGGGGTCTGTCTTTGCCCCGCTGACCAAGTCTACGAACGCTCTCCCCATCTCCATCGTGACGCGCACGCTGCAAGGTCGATTCGACAGGTTCGCCAGAGCTACGATTTCCTCTGCTTCATCGTTTCGTGCGAACGACACCACACGCGATTCCTCGTTGTTGTCGAGCCACTTCATTTCACCCTTAACCAACGCGGAATGCCGCTTGCGGAGTTCGATCAACTTCTTGTACGTCTCCATAAACTCGGGACGACGCTCGCCAATCCCCCAGAACACGCGCAGGTTTTCGAACATCGCCGGCGCACCCGACTCGGTGGTGTCGCCGACCTCCATGCCGTTGTAGAGCATCGGCACGCCTTCCAGCGCGAACACCAGCGCCGAGGCCGCCAGCGCCCCGCGCTCGCCGAAGCGTGCGATAGCGCGCTTTTCGTCGTGGTTGTCGGAGAACACCATATGCACCGCGCCATGCGGGAATTTCGACTTCTGCCGTTCCCAGTCCTCGCGTATTGCGCTGGCCGGCTTGCCCGTCTGCAGCACTTCGGTGAGCGTCTTGTGGAAAGTCCAGGCATAGTCGATGTCGAAGGCCTTGACCAGCAGTTCGGGCGTGTCCCACTCGGCGAGCATGAACACATCCGGCTTCACGGCTTCCAGGCGAGGTCGCGCCTGCTCCCAGAAATCGGTCGGCACCATGCCCGCAGCATCGCAGCGAAACCCGTCGAGATCGAACTTGCGCAGCCAGCCTTCCAGCATCCCGATCATGTACTCGCGCAGGTGCGCGTTCGAATAGTCCAACCCCGCCACGTCCGCCCAATCCGGTATCGGTGAGATGATGTGACCCGCCGCGTCCTTCTTGTAGTACTCGGGGTGCTTCATCAACACGCTGTCCCAGGACGTGTGGTTGGCGACGATGTCGATGATGACTCTGAAGCCCCGGCCATGCGCCGCCGTGATCAGCGACTTCAGATCCTCCGCAGTGCCGTAACCCGGGTTGATCGCCTCGTAGTCGCGTACGGCATACGGGCTGCCGTAGGTGCCCTTCTGCTTCAACTCGCCCGAAGGATGGATGGGCATCAGCCACAACACAGTCACACCCAGTTTTTTCAGATCGTCCAGCCGCGCCGTGATGCCGGCGAAGTTGCCCGCCGGCGAAAAGGTCCTGGGGTTGATCTCGTAGATCACGCCGTTGAGGGCCCACTCAGGCGGCCGTCGCGCCGCCAGGCCCGACACGTCGGCACCCTGCGTCCCCAGCGAAAGCGCGGCAGTCAAGTAGACCAGCGGGAGCTTCATGTTCACGATCTTACATATATCCTGGGCGCACCGGCGGGCCGCTCGAGGTGTCATACGCTCGAATCGATTGTGCCGGAGATCGCCCGGACGCCGGTAGGATTCTCGACGTAGCGCGCCCAGGCACGCGCCCTTTTAGCCGCGGCCGGGTGTATGCTATTGTTGCTTTCGACTACGAATTGGGCCCGGAGGCCATCGGCATGATCTCAAGACGTCACTTCTTCTACGGTTCGCTGCTGGCAGGCGCCATTCCTGGCGCCGGATTCGGGAGTGCCCCCTCACTCAAGCGGCTTGGCTACAAGTCGCCGAACGAAAAGCTCAATATCGCATCGGTCGGTGCAGGCGGCCGGGCGTTCGCCGACATCGAGGAGTGTTCGAGGGAGAACATCGTCGCCCTTTGCGATCCGGACGAGAAGCGCGCCGAGAAGGGTTTCAAGCTCTATCCCAACGCGCCGAAGTACAAAGACTTCCGCGTCATGCTCGACAAGGAAGGCAAGAACATTGACGCTGTCATCGTGGCCTGCCCCGACCACGTGCACGGCAGCGCGGCGAATTGGGCGATGACCCGTGGCAAGCACGTGTACTGCGAGAAGCCTCTCACGCGTACCGTGTGGGAAGCCCAGCAGCTCACGCTCAGCGCCCAGAAGTATGGCGTCGCCACGCAAATGGGCAACCAGGGCTACTCGAACGAAGGCGCGCGCCAATGCTGCGAAATGATCTGGTCCGGTGCGATTGGCAACGTCACCGAAGTTCACGCCTGGACCAACCGCCCGTGGGCTTACTGGCCGCAGGGGCCCGAAGTCGAGCCCAAGGAAGAGCCCGTCCCGCCTACGCTTGATTGGGACGCCTGGCAAGCCGACGCCGTGCCTCGCCCCTACAGCCCGGCGTATGTGCCGCACAACTGGAGAGCCTTCCCCGAATACGGTTGCGGAGCAATTGGAGACATGGCGTGCCACATTCTGGGAACGCCCAATATGGCCTTGAAGCTGGCTGGCCCGACCAGCGTCGAGTGCCTGCTTCAGGAGGGCAAGGGCAAGCACACCTTCCCGAAGAAATCGGTGATCCGTTTCGACTTTCCGGCCCGCGGGGCGATGGCGCCGGTGAAGATTTTCTGGCACGACGGACTTGAGACCGTGCCGAAGTTCGACGGCGTTCCGGATGGTGAGTTGATCGGCGACAAGGACGTGAACGGCAGCCTGTTCATCGGCGACAAGGGCTTGATTACGACCGGCTGCTATGGCGAACGGACTCGATTGGTTCCCGAGGCCAAGATGGCGGACTACAAGCTGCCGCCTAAGCTGTTAACGCGTTCTCCGGGTCACCATCAGGACTGGATTCGTGCCTGTAAGGGCGGGGAGCCAGCTTGTTCGAATTTCAGCGTGGCCGGACCGTTCGTGCAGTGGATGCTGCTCGGAACCATCGCCATGCGCTTCGACGGGTTGCTCGCCTGGGATGCGCAGAAGGGTGTCTTCACGAACAACAAAGCCGCGAACGAGTTCCTGAAGCCGAAATTCCGCAAAGGCTGGAAGTTCGCCTAGAAACGGGAGAGATACCGCGCCGGCGCACCCGCCCGGAGTTCCTATTCGGGCTTGGCGTGTCCGACGGTCTTGCCGTACACGCTGGTTTGCAGGTTGTAATGGCGCCAGTCGAACCAGTAGTCCTTGATCGCCTCGACCGGCTCCAGGCATGTGCCTTTGGCCTTGCCCTCGACGGCGCAGCCCTGGAAGTTCCAACGGCTCCCGGTAGTGCCGTCCATCAGTAACGGCGCACTCGCCGCGGCAGCATCCAGTTTGGCGGGGGCCTGCTCCTCCACGTTCCGGTAAAACTCCGGGACGCCATCAGTTCCCGGGATACGCTGTCGGAAGACGCGCACCGATTGACCATCGGGACCGACGACGAGTAGCACCGGCTCCGTCCCAACGCGGTCCTGAACCAGTTTCTCCTGGAGCACTCGTTCGATGGGAAAGGCCCGGCTCGCTCCAAATGCACGGATGCCCAGCATCAGGTCTCTTGGCTTCAGCCCGGCTTCCCGGTAGCTGAGCACCGTTCTCGTCGTCTTCATCTTCACGTCCCAGTCCCTCTGGGAGTACTCGGCCTTGTACTTGTCGCTGTCTTTAAGCACCGTCCCCTGCGGATGCTCGGCCCGCCAGAGCGCAAACGTCAGTTCATCGGATGCCACGAACGGCAGTTGGCGCCCCTTCAAGGGGCCGGAAACGGCTAGTCCGCTGATCTGCTGCCAATACGTGCCAGTCTCTTCGTCGCGCATCAGGAAGTTCTGATTGTTGATTCCCGCGAGGTGGAAGGTGAGCTTCAAACCGTCCACAACGCGTCCCCACACCAGACCGGTGTGACAGAGCGTTCAATACGTAGCCGTGATCGGCCTGCCCGCTACGACGTCGTTTACGATGTGGTGGTAGGACATCGAACGGATAGGGTAGGCGCGGGGCGTGCCGCCGAGGTTTACTGCGATAACCAGCTCAGCCGGGTCGAGTTTCACCTTTTCCTGGGGGACGAACACCAGTTGGTCCACCGGGTGGAACATCAGTTCGTAGATGTTCACGCGCGACAACAGTAGGAAACCGCCGATGACCAGCGTGGCTGCTACCGCGAGAAATCGCGGACGGCGTGCCGGTTCCGTGGCCCAGATCCGCCCGGCGGCAAACAAAGCCAGCGCCAGGCAGAACAAACCGATGGAGAAGCGCGCCTGTAAAATTGCCAGCGCGACGGCCAACTCGCGCACGCCTTGATGCCGGAACGGCCGGATTACGTAGACCGGATAGACCAGGCAGAAGAGCGCAACGCCCAGGCAGGCGAGCAGCACGGCGAATGAGGTGCGATTCAGCCGCATTGCATTACTTTGAATGGTTGGCAGGCCTCTTGCAAGTCATATTCCAAGGTTTGCCCGGACAGGCGACGAGATTTCGTATCAAAAGTTACGTTTTGATGGCGGAGTTCCGTGGCTTAAAATCGGCAATCGAATATACTGCATGAAGAAGTTTATGCAACACCCATCCAGCTCCAGCCAAGTCGCCGTCGGCACCACCCGCCCGACCCGACTCCTGCTACTCGCTTCCATGGCCCTGGTTTGCGTCTCGGCCTTTGGCCAACAGAGCTATGTTGGACGGTACGATGTGTATGCGGGCTTCATGTACCTGAATAGTCCCCATATCAGTCTCGGCGAGCCGGGTTTCCACCTGCAGGTGGGCGTGCGGCCAACTAACTGGTACTCGCTAGGCTTCGACTACAGTATTGGAACCGGCGACACGGCACTGACGCCCAAGCTTCTGACGACGGCGCTGCAAACTCAACTAGGCGGCGAACTCGGCCAATTGGTGGCGGCGGGCAAGATCCCCGCGAGCTACGCGCTGAAAGTGCCCATCTCGTCCCAGACGCAGACTTTCTCGGCAGGGCCGCAGCTGTCGTACCGCCACTTCAAGGCGGCCACCCTGTTTGTCCGGCCCGATTTGGGCGCCATGCGGGAAGTGGCCACGCCGCATCCGACCGACGCGATTTCCACGCTGGTGGTGACGCAGTTGGCTCCCACGGGCAGGAAATTGGACTGGGTGGCGTTCTACGGCTTCGGTGGCGGGGTCGATATCAACATCGGCAAGCACTACAGCGTGCGTATCCAGGCCGATCTGGTACACGACCACCTCTTCAACGACTTGCTGAAGGACAGCCGCAACACCGTCCGGTTTGCCATTGGGCCTGGTGCCCAATGGGGGAAGAACGTCGCTAAGTAGTCGCCTTTCCATTTACTTGCCTGTCTTTGAAGCGGCCGGAGCGGCACACGTAAAGTTGGCTGCGTCGTTCGTGCTCCCCGTCTGCTTCCACCGCGCCACTTCTGGGTAATGGCACAGCGGCCGCGTGCGGACGGCGACGGGCGGTTTGGCCTCGTTGAACTTCGTCGCGATGATGCGGTCCGGCGCGACGCCCGCTTCCACCCAGCGCTCCAGAGCTTTGGCCACGTCGTGGTCGGCATCGCCCTGCGGCGCGCCAAACTGACCGAACACGTCAGGCCCGGGGCCGCCTCCGCAGTGCTGCATCCCTGGAACCATGAACAGCCTCAGGAAAGCCGCCGCCTCTTTCGTCCCGGCTTTGGCCACGGCGCTGCGGTAGTAGTTGATCGCGTTGACCGGCGCAATCGCCGCGTCACTCCAGCCGTGATACATGATCAACTTGCCGCCGCGTGCGCGGAACCGCGACAGGTCGGGATCGATCGAGTTCAGGATCGGTCCGATCTTCTTGTCGGCGGCGCGGGTGCTGGCATCCACGTCGAATGTTGTGTAGTCCCAGGCGGCGTTGTCGGCCACCATGTTGGAAAAGCACTGCGTCCCGAACATGAAATGCAGACTGCCTTTGGGGGCTCCGCCCGTGATCCAGGCCGCCCATCCACCCTGGCCCGCTTCTCCGCCCACCACGTAGCCTGGGAACAGGTTCTCTCCCTTCGGCGTTGCGGGGCCCGAGTAAATCTTGCGCAGTGAGGCGATCTGCCGAGCCGTGAGGCAGGCGTCGGTTTCTTCACCCTTGCAAAGCAGCGTGGCTGGGTCGAACTGGCAGTGGGTCGGGTCGTCGATGACGCCGTCCTTCAACCCGTCGAGCGCGTCGCACGCCGCCAGCGTCGCGGCCTGCAGCGCCGCCATCTTGCGGGATGGGATGTAGGTTTTCGCGTCGCCCACGGTAGCGACGGAGTTCCAGAGGAAGCCCGCCATCAGGTGCGTCCAGTAGTTCGCCGGAGCGCCGGCGATGATCCCGTCGTAGTCCTCCGGGTAACGCTGAGCTTCCATCAGAGCCTGCCGCCCACCGTTGGAGCACGAACTGAAGTAGGCGCGCGTGGGACCATTACCATAAAACGCGGCGACGATCGCCTTTGCCTTCACGACCGTCTCGTGAATGGCCCGGTACCCGAAGTCGATGATCTTTTCCGGGTGACCCAGTGCCCAACTGGCGTCGATGCCGCTGCCCTGGTGGCCCGTGTCGGTCGCTGCGGCGGCGTACCCTCGACTCACTGCGCCGGATAAGCCGGCTCCGTCGTAGTCGATCGACCCTGCGAAGCCGCCATTCCCGACTCCCTGCAGTTTCCCATTCCACCCCGAAGCCGGTAGCCAGACTTCGAATTCAACGTGTGAATCGCTGCTGGGCTGGATGAACCCCGTTACCCGGCAGAAGGCCGGCAGATTGGCAATCGGCTGAGACTTTGGTGGCGTGAACGAGCCCGCGGGCACGGCCTGCGCCGAGGTAATGGTTGTCGCCGGAAGGCTGAGCTGCGCCAGGCTCGCGCAGGTGGCACCGAAGGCCGGGAAGCCGGCACCGAGCATACAGGCTCCGAAGGCAATCGAAAGCGGAAGCCGCGCGGCACGGCCCGCGATCGGGCGCAAACGAGTGATCGATCTCATGCTGCTCTCCTATCAGGATCTTCGGTCCAGTCCCACCACTCCCTTACGGTCGTGGCTCTGACCCGAAACGGAGCCACGGCCTTAAGGGAGTGGTAGATCTGGACAATTTCACGACCTGGAGTGACGCGCGAGCGCTTGCTTGCATCCTGCGTAGCTTCCCCCTGCCGGCTGGATTTGGCATCCCTGGCGGTTCCCATTATGCCGCTTTCCACGGCCGGGCAGGCCGCAGCCGGGGCTGAACGCGCGACCTATTTCGGTGGACAGCCCGCGGAGCGAGCCGCTATCGTGAGCAAGGGTACCGTACATGAGCGAAATTGAGGATCCTGGACAACTTCTTGAACAGCGGTATGGCGCTGGAGCCGCGCCGGCCGTTGTGGCGGTGCCCGGCCGCGTGAATCTGATCGGCGAACACGTTGATTATCACAACCTGCCGGTGCTGCCGATGGCCATCCAGCGGTCGATCCGTGTGGCTTACCGCGTGCGGAACGACCGGCAGATCCGCGCTGCATCGACGGTCTTCGGTGACCGGGCGTTCGAATGGACGGCGCAACTGGAGCCCTCCGCCGCCGGCGACTGGGTTAACTACGTGAAGGCTGCGGCGCAAGCGGTCGAGGGCAAGTGGCATCTGGCCTACGGCATCGACGCAGCCGTCGTCTCCGATCTTCCGCCTGCCGCCGGACTGTCGTCTTCCTCAGCCCTTCTGGTGGCCTTCACGCTCGCGTTGTTGCGGGCCAACGACGTCCAGGCGACTTTCGAGGAACTAATGGAGGTGCTGCCCGAAGGGGAGTACTTCGTCGGTACGCGCGGAGGCGGGATGGACCACGCCGCAGTGCTCGCGGGACGCCAGGGTTGTGCGCTTTTGATCAATTTCGCGCCCATCACCGTGGCGCCCGTGCCGATCCCAAAGGAATGGGCCTTTCTGGTCGCGCACAGCCTGTCGAATGCCGAGAAATCCGGTGCGGTCAAGGCCGAGTACAATTCGCGGCGCACGGCCGGTACGCGAGCACTGGTCAAGTTGCGTCTCGCCTCCTTCAGGGAGGCCGTCGAGCAGTACGGCGTTGAGGAACTCAAGCACCTGGCCGCTTCCCGGCTGGACGACGAAGTTGAGCGACGGTGTTTTCTGCATGTGGTGACGGAAGCGGCACGCGTTGCCCGGGCGGCGGGCGCACTGGAGCGCGGCGATGCGGACGAGTTCGCACTCGTTCTGAACGCGGGGCATGCCAGCGTGCGCGACGATCTGCGCATCAGTTGTCCCGCGCTGGACAGGCTCACCGAAGCGGCGCTGGCATCCGGTGCGCTGGGGGCCCGGCTTACCGGGGCGGGCTTCGGCGGGTGCGCCGTCGTGTTTTGCCACGCCGCCGATCGTGAACGAGTAGCCGCCGGACTGGTCGAGCGTTATTACTCGAAGCATAGCGGCTTCGATCCGGCGGTCCACCTGATGGTAGCCACGCCCTCGGCTGGGGCCCTGTTTACCTGACGAGTTCTTGTCAGAATTGGAGTAGGCGGGGCATTGTGCTGAGAACCGTTGGGCGACTGTCGCAATCGATCCGGCGTGGTTGTCCGGGCTGCTAAAGACACGCTGGATACCTACCGCTCCCTTAGGTCGCGGCTCCTTTCGGATCGGAGCCGCGACCGTAAGGGAGCGGTAGAAGACTCCGTGGAGGGCCTCGCCGGGGTAGCTTTAGGAATCGAGTGATGAACAGAACTGGTAAAACCTCAATTCGGAAGGCCGTGGTCCTTGCCGCCGGGCGCGGCAAGCGCATGGGAGAGATCACCACCGAAACGCCCAAGACGATGCTTGAGGTGCGTGGCCGCCCGATGCTCGAACACGTCCTGAACGGACTCGCCGACGTTGGCATCGAGAGCTTCTTCCTGGTGGTTGGTTATCGACGGGAGATGATCGAGCAGCACTTCCGCAATTGGAGGCTGCCGATTGAGTTCCGCGTTCAGGATCCGGTGGATGGTACTGGCTCCGCGACGCGTCTCGCCCGTGAGTTCGTGGGCGACGAACCGTTCCTGCTGACCTACGGCGACATTATCTGTGAACCGCAGGCCTACCTGCGCTGTGACCGGGAGATCGCGGAGCACCCCTCAGCGGCGGCGGTCCTTGGCGTTCGGGATGTCGAGGATCCCTGGCAGGGCGCAGCGGTTTACGAACAGGACGGCAGGGTGACCCGGGTGATCGAAAAGCCTCCGCGCGGGACGTCCACCACGCGCTGGAACAGCGCCGGGCTGGATGGACTTCGCCCAGTGGCCTTTTCCTACCTCGACCGGCTGCAGCCGTCGGCACGCGGCGAGTACGAGATCACGACGATCTTCGAAATGATGCTCGAAGAAAACGTGGAAGTCCGGATCTCTCCGATGGAGGGCCTGTGGCGGGATGTGGGTCGTCCGGAAGACTTGGCCGCGCTCAACGAGAGTGCAGGCTAAACCGCTAGCATCGACCGGTGCCGCAATAATCCGGCCATGACAAAGTTGAAAGTCCGCTCCGGCCGCGAGACGGCCCCTGGTCTTGGGGGCGCGATAGAACCGCTGAACTTCAGCGAGCTCCCTCTTTAAGTTATTGAATCATAAAGATCAGCTCTCCTGGAAGTCGCTGAACTCAGCGGTTTGAGGTCTCTGCTGCGGGCCGCCAGGCCGCCTGAGACGTCCGGCCAAGGTGTTCTGCGTTCTGCAATACAAAAGGGGCGGTCCTCGGTAGGCCGCCCCCTGCGCATGTCCGAAAGTGAGCCTGCGCTTACTGTTTCATGTCCTTCATGATCTTGACGTTTATGTTGGGTTCTTCCACCTTGTAGTCTGCCGGGATTTCGAAAAGCGACTTAGGCTGCTCGGAGCGGACAATGTTGCCGAGGCGATAAGTCGTCTCGCCGAAACGCGGGTCGGTCGTCTTGGTCATGATTTCGAGCTGGAGTTCCGGGGAATACCAGCGCTCGGTCACCGTCTCAATCGGCCGGTCATTGCCAACCGCACCAGCCGGGATAGTTGCGGTTTCCCTCGTTCCCGTGCATTCGATACCCTCGATTACCTGCTTGCCGAGCGAGTCTTTCTTCACGTCGAGTTTCACGTCGGACGAGAGGAACGCATTTCCGCCCACGGTGTCCGCTCCAGCTTGAACGTAGGTAGCGGTAAGGTGCGTGCCCATCGCATGTGCCGGACCCGGGAGTGGGGGCGGCGCCACTCCATCCGCCGATCTCACGACCATGGTTACGGTCTGCATCTTGCCCGGTCCAGCGGACGAAGACGAAGTCGTGGTGACGGTGTTCATCCCCTTATACGAAAACCGGGTGGCCTGCTTATTGTTGTTGTTCAAAGTGATGTGATCCCCGGAAACCGGGTCGTCGATCATCGTCATGGACAACTGCTTCATGTCGGGCATCCAGGCGCCCGCCGCGCCGGGTGTAACCTCGACGCGCGTACGGCCTTCGGAATCGCGGTATGACTTGTTTCCGGACTTGTTGGTAATGCGATTCCCGTCGGGCAGGATCTGAACGCTTTCCGTTGTCGCTTCCGCCGCGTAGGGGGCGCCCTTCACCACAGCTGCGCTTCCCCCGAATCGGGCCAACATCGGGGCGGGCCCAGGCATTGCACCCGACGCCTCAAAGTAGAGCTTGTCCTGAAGTTCGATCGTACGTTGTGTGCCCTGCTGCGGGGCCGGTTGCGCCAGGGCCGCAGCGGCTAAGGCGAAGATCGCGAGAATGTGGTGTTTCATGTTTGCATGCTCCTTCAAATCGGAATTGTCCAAAGTCCCTAGTTCTTCTGCGTTGGAAAGCGCTGCACGAACCGCATCGCGCGGGGCAATCCATCTTCCCCGAATAGGATTTCCACGGGCGCGGTTTCGCCGGCCGGCACCACGCCGAAGCGCATCGCCGTGCGTGCGCCCACTTCGGAGCGCACCAGGACCGAGCGAGCGGTGGGCGGCAAGGCCGTGTTGTAGTACCAAGGCGACAGAACCATCTCACCCTTGCGCCAGCCGCCGGTCGATTCCACATCGCGGCGCTCGCGATGCGGTCCGGCCGCCGCCGGGATGCGGACGGCGGCCGTCACTGGCGTACCTCCCGGACCTGTCATTCCCGGGCCGGATTCCAACCCCGTGGGCGGCGTCGCCTCAACCGCCAGCTCAGGACTTGGCGTGGACCCGTTCCCGCGACCCGCCGGGCCTCGCTCCGCTGCTGCCGTTTGAGGCGGTGGGACTGGCTTCGGGAACGTCAACCTCGCCGTGACGCCCAGTACAATCGTCGCTATTGCCGCCGCGGCAGCCAGAGCGGTCAGCGCCCAACGCCGGTGCGCCCGCCCCCGCACCTCACGCCGCAGGCTTTGCCGTACCCGTTCGGAGGCCGCGCCCGAGCCGGTCTCAACCGCGAATTCAGCCAGCGCCCGCCGCAGGCTTTCTTCCGGATTTCCCTTCATGCCGTCCTGCATTTCCATCTCTCCATCCGACCCAGCAACATCGCCCGCGCCCGGTGCAGGCGCGAACGAACGGTTCCCACCGCGCAGCCGATGGTCACGGCCGCGTCCGCATAGCTCAGTTCTTCCAGATCGCACAGCGCGACCACTTCGCGATAACTCGCCGGGAGAGATTCCACCGCCGTCCTGACAAGCTCCAACCTTTGCTCCAGGTCGAGCCGCTCGAAAGGATCGTCTTCGACCGCCGGCTCCGGCGTGTCTTCGTTCACGCTGATCTCGACCGGCAAGCGCTTCAGGGTTAGCCGCCTCGCCAAGCCGTAGAGATAGCTCCGCAGTTCACCTCGCTCGGGATCGTAGCCGCGAGCGTTCCGGATCAGGGCCAGGAAGAGCTCCTGCACCACGTCGTCAGCATACGACTCCGACCCGGTCATGCGCAGCGCGTAGCGGTAGACCGGCGGCATATGCCGCGAGTAGAGCGTATCGAACGCGCGCTCGTCGCCCGCCTGAAGCCGTTTGAGGAGTTTCAACTCCTCGGCGCGGCCGCTCTCGCTCGAGTTTGCTTCGGGGTTCAACAGCGCCACTCGTATCTAATTGGACGCCCGGTGTCCCAAAGTTCCAAATTCTTCCTCAAGTCTTTTCTATTAGGATCGGGAAGAGAGCCATTGATGGTAATTTCAACCCCAGCGCACGCGCGCGTTCCGCCACAGAGTCCCAACGCAGCACAGAGCCGCGAACGACAGAGAGCGGTTAAGTCCGCTAACAAGCACCACTCCCTTACGGTCGCGGCTCCATTCCGGCGTGTATTCAAAGCAACGGCGAAAAAACAGTGGGTGTCAGCAGGCTTGACCGCTCTCTGTCGTTCGCGGCTCTATGCTGGCGCGCCGCGACGGGTACTCGTGAAATCGCGGTGGAGCGGCCCGCTGGCGCTTGGGGGGATGCTGGGCCGCCGGATCGCACCTGGAACGGGGCCGCGATGAGTGAACTGCCGCAGGCCAATCTGCGCGTGGTCCTGATCGAGCCCCGCAACCCTCTGAACATAGGCGCCGCGGCGCGGGCCATGTCCAACTTCGGATTCCTCGACCTGCGGCTCGTGAAGCCCTACGACGTTGCGTTCCGCGAGGCCGTATCCGCCGTCGGTGCGGGACAAGTCATGGAAAGCGCCCGCGTTTACGTCACCCTTGCCGAAGCGCTGGAGGGTGTCTCGCTAGTAGTCGGCGCGACAGGCATCGGCAACCGCCAGTTCCACCACCCGCTTTACCGGTTGGAGCGTGGCGGCCGGATGTTGAAGCGCCACCTGGCCGCCGCGCCCGCCGCCCTGCTGTTCGGCTGCGAGAAGTTTGGGCTATCCAATGACGATCTGAGCCACTGCCACTACCTGGTGCACATCCCGACGCGGGCCGAGCACGATTCGATGAATCTGGGCCAGGCCGTGGCGCTGTGCCTGTACGAACTCGCACGCGCACCGATGGCCGCCCGGCAGTTGCCCGGCGCGGCGGAATTGGCTCCGGGCGAGGAGGTGGAGCGCTTCACCCAACTCCTCTTGAAGTTGCTCGAAGAGTCGGGCTACAGCGAATTCGCGCCCGGTCCGGCGACGGTTGAGAAGGCGCGCAGGTTGGTGCGGCGCCTGTCGCTCCGTAGCGGCGATGTGAATCTGTGGATGGGGATCCTACGGCAGGCGTTGTGGCGCATGAGAAAGGAAACCGCTGCGCCCTCGGCTGATTCGGCCATTCCGCAAGACACGATCTGATATGGGTCGAATCCGGGGCGAAGCCCCTTTGCTATTCTGTTTCTGCAATGACCAAGGTACAAGTTACTTACCATCTGGATGGACCGGTGGACGAGGCCGTGATGGAGAGCATCGACAAACTCCACGGCGCATATGGGCTCCAGGTGGTCCAACTGAGCCCGGCGTTGGACTCGCTGTTCGTGCAATATGACGCCACCCGGATGGGCCTCGACGACCTGGACCGGGTGCTGCATTCGGCCGGACTAGCCGTCCGCCGGGTTGCCGCCTGACACCGCTTCCGCCGGGGAACGGCCCATGCTGACAGTACTCGCATTAACCGACACCGATTCGGTGCCCCGGATTATCCGGCTTTGGGCCGAGTGGCACGGCGCGTGGCGCTTCCTGCTTGTCTTCGGCTTCATGTTGGGCGTCGCCTGGGTGCTGAAGACACTGCTTTTCAAAGCGTTGAACCGCCTGGCTGGCAACACGGCAACCAATTTGGACGACACCCTGTTGGGCGCCCTCCAATGGCCTGCCCGCTACTGGGTGGTGCTCTCCGCGCTGGTCACCGCTGTGGCGGATCTCGATGAACGAGACGTGCCCGTGCGCATCGCCCACGGCTTTTCGCAAGCCATTCTGATCCTGTTCGTGATCTCGATGGCGCTGGCCATCGCCCGCGTCAGCATCGTGCTGTTGCAGCATTCCATGGGGCGCAGCGCCACGGGCATCCAGATCACCACGTTGACCAAGACGCTGATCCGGGTGTTCTGGGGCGTTCCGGCCGCGCTCATCATCCTGCGGCAGGCCTTCAGTTTCGAAATCACTCCCTGGCTGGCCACCCTCGGCGTCGGCGGCATTGCGGTCTCTCTGGCGCTCAAAGACACGCTCGCCAACGTGTTTTCCGGCTTCTATGTCAGCCTCTCCGGGCAATTGCACAAGGGCGACTACATCCGCCTGCAGGACCCGTCCGTCGAGGGCTACGTCGCGGATATCCAATGGCGCGTGACCACGTTGCGAACGCTGGCCAACAATCTGATCCTGATTCCCAATTCAAAGCTGTCGGAAGCCGTTCTGACCAACCTGAGCCAGCCTGCGAAGACCCTCAGCGTCGGCATTTCGTATGGGGTGGATTACGCCACGGATCTGGAACTGCTCGACCGTGTGGTGATCGAGGAGGTGAAGAATGCGATCGGCCAGATCCCAGGGTTGCTGGCCACGCCGGAACCAAGCAACCGGCTGAACCCGGGCTTCGGCGATTCCGCCTTGAACTTCACGCTGAATGTTGGCGTCACCGAAGTCGAGTCGCAATTCGCGGTCACGGATCTGCTGCGGCGGCGATTGTTGAAACGTTTCCGCGCCGAGGGGATCCGCCTCCCGTTCCCGACTCGCAGCGTCCAGATTATCCAGCCCGACACGCCCGGCTCCACGGCTTGACCTGAGATTGGGCGTCAAACCCCGGCCACTCCTCACATTTCGATAACCCGGTGGAACTCCTGCAGTTTCAACGGGATCAGCCGAGGCGATGCTGTTGCGCATTTGAAATCATGCGCCTGCGCATGGTACCTTGGGAGTGTTCGTCGTGGTGCGGGGACGTAGCTCAGTTGGTTAGAGCGCCGGCCTGTCACGTCGGAGGTCGCGGGTTCGAGCCCCGTCGTCCCCGCCACTCGAATCCCTCCTGATCGCCGCTCACCCCATTAGTTGAATTCTCCTGCCGCTCCTGCTCCCTTGCCCGGCCGCGCAGTGTACGATGGGGCCATGCACCCGCTAGGCACCCAGCCGACCGTTCAGGTCCAGAACACCGAGGATTACCGCGACAATTACGCCAATAGCGTGCAGGTGCGCGCGAGCCTTTGGGACTTCTTTCTGCTCTTCGGGACTGTCCAGCAGGCTTCGCCCGAAGAAGTCAACGTAAAGAATTACCAGGGCGTGTACTTGAGCCCGCAGCAGGCCAAGGCGTTGTCGAACGTGCTGGCTCAGAACATCCAGCAGTATGAGGCGACGTTCGGCGAGATCAACCTGCAGCCGCAGAGCGGGGAGCCACGGGTCCTGCAGTAAATGGCCGGTGCAAATGAGCGATTCAACCGGCACTTTACCGGGTGACGCACGGTGCGCGCCGCCGGTACGGACCGACCGGAAGCGGCGGCTCCGGGCGGCCGTCCTACAATAAGAAGATCCATGTCTTCCTCCGCTCCGACCCTCGCCACTCCGGAGATGATCGCCCGGTACGAAACGGTGATCGGCCTCGAAGTGCACTGCCAGCTTGCGACCAGCACCAAGATATTCTGCAACTGCCCGATCGAGTTCGGCTCGGCGCCGAACACGAACGTGTGCCCGGTTTGCCTGGGCATGCCGGGCGCGCTGCCGGTGCTCAGTCGTCACGCGGTGGAACTCGCCATCCAGGCCAGCCTGGCGCTGAATTGCCAGGTGCGCGGCGCTTCGATCTTCGCACGCAAGAACTACTTCTATCCAGACTTGCCAAAGGGCTATCAAATCTCGCAGTACGACCGACCGCTCTCCGAGCACGGCTGGCTGGACGTTGTTGCCGACGGCACGCCCAAGCGCATCGGCATCACGCGCGTTCACATGGAAGACGACGCCGGCAAAAGCACGCACGACGGCTATCGCGACAGCGACGATTACACATACGTGGATTTGAATCGCACCGGCGCGCCGCTGATCGAGATTGTTTCCGAGCCCGTTATGCGTAGCTCCGAGGAGGCGTTCCAATACCTCACCGAGATGAAGCAGATCCTGCAATACGTTGGCGTCTCGGCCTGCGACATGGAGAAAGGCCAACTGCGCTGCGACGCCAATGTCAGCGTTCGTCCGCGAGGGCAGCAGGAACTGGGCACCAAGGCCGAGTTGAAGAACCTGAACTCGTTCCGGTTCGTGAAACAGGCCATCGACTACGAGGTCGCTCGGCAGGTCGCGTTGATCGAATCGGGCGAGAAGATCAGGCAGGAAACGCGCCTCTACAATGTCGATCTGGGTGAGACGTTTGCCATGCGCAGCAAGGAGCAGGCGCACGACTATCGCTACTTCCCCGAGCCTGATTTGCTGCCGCTGAAGATCTCGGACGAGTGGCTCTCCGGGGTCCGCGCCGCCATGCCTGAGCTCCCCACGGCCAAACGCAAACGCTTTGTCGAGGAATTTGGCCTGAGCGAATACGACGCCCAGGTGCTCACTCAGACGCGTGCCATGGCCGAGTTCTACGAGACCGTGGCGGGCGCATCCGGCAATCCCAAACTGGCCGCCGGGTGGACTTCCGTCGAACTGATGAGCCTGTTGAAAGCCGATGGCAAAGAGATCGATCAGTCCCCGGTCCCGGCCGTCCGGCTGGCCGAACTGGTGAGCTTGATTGCCAGGGGCGAACTCACCGGCAAGATCGCCAAGGACGTGCTGCCGAAGATGTATAAGACCGGCGATTCGGCGCAGGCCATCGTGGAACGCGAGGGGCTGAAGGCGATCTCCGACACCGGCGCGCTCGAGAAGATTGCCGACGAAGTGATCGCCAACAACCCGAAGCAAGTTGAGCAATACCGCGGCGGGAAGACCAGCGTGCTCGCCTTCTTTGTCGGCCAATTGATGAAGGCTACGCGCGGCCAAGCCGATCCGCCGACGGCCAGCGAGATCCTCAAGCGCAAGCTAGGGTAGGCTCGCGGCTGCTACTCCACACTGGAAGCGGGATGATGACATTTCACTGCGTTGCAGAACGCCTTCTGCCGGTGCTGCTTTTATCGTTCGCGGCATGGGCTGAAGCCCCGCCAGCGACGGCCATCCGCTGGCAGTTCGGTCCGCGCACACTGACGCTGTCCGGCTTGGGCGCGCTGCCTTTGCCGGGCGGCATGATCTCCGCCGACCGCGCGGAGACGCGGCGTTTTCTTGAGGCCACCGGCAATCCGCCGGCCGGGGACGAGATCGCAATCGCCGCGCCCGCCAATATCGATTGGTTTCTGGTCTTCAGCTTCGACGAATTCAAGAAACTGGGTTTGGAGCATCCACAGCCGACCGTCGACGAGATCGTGGCCGCCTTGAAACGAGGCAATTCGGAAACGAATCAGGCACGCAAGAGAGCGGGGCGCGAGACGCTCGATCTGCTGGGCTGGCGCGCCAAGCCGAGCTACGACCCCAAGACGTTTCGCCTGGAGTGGAGCATCGACACGCAGGAGAGCGGCGGACGCCGCAATGCCAACCGCTTCTGGCTGCTGCTGACTCGCAATGGCGTACTGACGATAGAGCTGGTCACCGAACAGCCGCGCTATGCAGCCGCTAGCCAGAGTGCGAGCGCACTGCTCGCGAAACTAGGCATCGCGGAGCAGGAAGCGTACGACAATCCTGATGAGAAGAACTGGCTGACCATCGTTTTCGCGGTCTGCGCGGCGCTGCTACCCGCGGCTGGTTTCGTCTGGCTGTTCTTTTGGGAACGCCGCAAGAAGCGGGGGCAAGCCGCGTCCGGGCTGTGAGCGTGGTGGTGCGAGGGCGCTTCGGCGCCCGCTCAAGATACTCATGCGAGTCATGGAGGCCCCGCGCGGCTCGGGGAGCCTCCCCACCACCACTGACCTACGCGACGGGCTTGTAGGCGATGCAGTCGATCTCGACCTTCATGGTCGGGTCGGCAAAGGCGACCGCGACGGTCGTGCGCGTCGGTCGCGTTTCGTCGAAGAACTCGCGATAGACCTCGTTCATGGCCGCGAAGTCGTCGCCGTATTTCAAGAAGACGCTCACCTTCACCACGTCGCTCAACGAAGCGCCCGCCGCCTCAAGCAGTCGCTTGATGTTGTTGAGAGTCATACGCGTTTCATGCTGAATGTCGCCGTAACTCATCTGGTCGGTGGCCGGGTCAACCGTCCCCTGCCCAGCAACGAAAACGAAGTCTCCGGCGCGAATCACCGGAGTATATGGACCGCGGGGTTTGGGAGTGCCTTCAGGGAAGATTCTTTCGATCATTGATCTAGCGTAGTGCATCTCAGGCTTGGAATGGGCCTAGAATCCAGGCGTAGTCCTGGCTCACACTCCGCGCAAGGAAAGAGCCCCGCCGGGCGGAGCTCTTTAATCACAACAAGAAAGCGCTGATACAACCGCTCCCTCACGTTCGCGGCTCCGACCGGAGCGGCTCCGCTCGGGCTTATTCCGGCTTCTTGCGCCGGGGAACCGGCGTGCGCCGAGGCTTAGAGGAAGTATTCCCGTCCGCGGCCTTTTTGCGCGGAGCGGCACGCTTGCGCGTGACCTTGGGCGGTTCGTCCACCACGGGGATTTCTCCCGATGCGGTGGGCTGGCCCCGGACGATCGGCTGTTTGAAGTCGTGCTCGGTGAGCAATTCTTCTTCGGCCTTGGCCTTCTCCGGGAGTGCCGGCGGATAAAACTCCGCGCCCAGGAACACATTCAAACCAGCTTCGGGATGTGGTTCGACGCGCACAACGGTCTTGTCCTGAGCGAAGTTGAGGAATTCCGCGAACCCCTGGAAGCCGTAGTTCTTGTGGTCGAAGCCGGGGTGCTCTTCCTTCATCCAGGCCTCGAGGTCGGCGGCCCGCTGGCCGGCTTCCTCGAACTCCAGACGGTGGATTTCCAGCACGTCGCGGAGTTGCGGCAGCGCCTCTTCCGGCCGCGGCATTGGTTTGTCGTGGAAGCCGGATCCGCGCCGCTCGATGTAATAGCGGCCGCCCGTGCCCTTCACGTTGATCAGTTCCGCGCGCTTCAACTTGTCGATGAATTCGGAGAAGCTGCGCGCGCCGTAAGCGCTCTCCGTGAACGCCGAGTCAAGCTGCAGCATGGTCGATTTCAGGAGTCCAAGCTGCGGCTGGACGTTGCGGCGTTCCAGCACTTGAAGCGCACGCTCCACCAGCGGCATCGTCAGCTCAAGGTCCAGCGGAGCAGGCCGCGCCTGCACGTTCTGGTCTCGCTGCTGCGCTTCCGTCTGTCGTCGCTCTTCGCGTTCGCGACGGCGTTCGTCGCGGTCGCGCCGCCGTCCCCGGTCACGGTCGCCGCCGCGGTCCATTCCCTCGCGCGAGCGCTCGGCCTGGTCGGACGGTTCCCCGTCGGCCACCGGGGTTCCACCGGCGAGCGGCGCCAGCGGTTGCACGGCGTGTACGTGAGACGTCTCCAGGTTGAGCAGCGACTCGAAGCTGATGAACTCGTGGCAATTCTGCTGCAGGATGGTCGAAGTGAAGGCCTTGCCGCCCACCACGAACACGGTCTTCCCGTACTCCTTCAGCTTGTTGACCAGCGGGATGAAGTCACTATCGCCGCTGATGATGGCGAACGCGTTCACGTGATCGTGCGTGAAGGCCATCTCCAGCGCGTCTAAGGCCAGGTTGATGTCCGCGCCATTCTTGTCGCCGCGCGGCGAGGGAATGCGCTGGACCATCTGGACGGCGTTTTCCGCCATCTGGCGCGTCGCGCCCTCCTGCCGGCTCCAGTTGGCGTAGGCGAACTTGGCTACCAAGTCTCCTCGCTCTTTGAGCGAATCTAATACCAGCGACACGTCGAATTCGCGCCGCAATGTCGATTTAACGCCGATTTCGATGTTGTCGTAATCGACAAATACGGCGATGTTCAGTCTCTCTTGCATGTGGGCTTTGCCTGAATTGGCTACTCCAAGTATAAACCCTGAATTGCAAGCGATTTACAATCAAAGAGACGCATGAGCGAAAAGCCTTACAACGAACCTCGCCTGACCCTCAACCGGATCTACACCCGAACCGGCGATTCCGGTGAGACTGCACTGGTCAGCGGAGAGCGTGTTCCGAAGGACCATTTGCGCATCGAGTGCTACGGCACGGTAGACGAATTGAATGCCTTCGTAGGGTTGGCGTGCCAGAGCGCGTCGGAACTCGCGGCGGTCTCACCCGCACTCGGCGAGTTGTGCGAGATCCTGGTGCGAGTTCAGCACGAGCTCTTCAACCTGGGATCCGTGCTGGCCACCATGCCAGGGAAGTTGATGCCGCGGCAGGCGCGCATCACTGAGCAAGAGATCTGCACGCTCGAAGCGGAGATTGACCGCTGTAACGCCACCGTGCCCGCTCTGAAGAGCTTCGTCCTTCCGGGCGGCTCCCGGTTGAATGCCGAATTGCACGTTTGCCGGACGGTGTGCCGCCGTGCCGAGCGACTGGCCGTCGCGCTGTCCCATGAGAGCGGCGTGGACCCGCTCGGAGTCCGTTACTTGAACCGTCTCAGCGATGCGCTGTTCGTCTACAGCCGCTGGGCTAACCACCTGCTGGGCTTGCCGGAAGTCCTGTGGGAGCCTAACCGGGCATCGTCCGCGCGCTGAGATCTCGTCCGCGCGCAGATCGATAACACCATTGAACAGGCGGGTGCGAACGATCCGCTATCCTGGTAACTAGATACTCCTGATCGTCCGGCAGGGTATCGCAGGCACCCGCCCGAGGCACGTTTTGCGCCAGTTCTTAAGCAATCAAGTACCAACTGCTCCGCCTCCACGAATAGCACTTTCCGGTGCGTTCCTGCTCGTCGCTTCCCTGGAGATTGCAAAAGTCAGCCCGCTGACCGCGCTGTGGGCGGCGCCCGCCATCCTGATGTCGGCGATCCTGATTGCCTGGGCCGCCGAATCGGCACAATTCTTTGTCTCTCAGGGGATCGCGCTGGCTATGCTCGCCTGGCTGCAGACCATGCCAGAGTTCGCCGTCGAGGCGCTGCTCGCCTGGAAGCAGCAGACCCCGCTCCTGATGGCCAACCTGACCGGCGCGCTGCGCCTGCTAACCGGCTTGGGGTGGCCGCTGATCTACGCGACCGCCGCGTTCTTTCACCGGCGCAAGCACCGCCGCGCGCTGAAGGCAATCCAGCTTGAGGCCGAGCATTGCGTGGAGGTGGCGGGTCTGATGCTGCCACTGCTGTACATGCTCGGGATCTGGATCAAGGGTACATTGACGGTCTGGGACGCCGTGGTTCTGGTCCTGATCTATTGCGCGTATCTGTTCGTGCTCTCCAAAATACCGCCGGTAGGAGTAGAAGGGATCGAGGATCTCGACCGGGTTCCGCGCTACGTCGTGAAGTCCTCTCCGAAGGTGCGCAATCTGCTGATCCTGCTCCTCTTTGCCGGTGGCGGCGGCTTGATCTACTACTCTGCGGAGCCGTTCCTGGGCAGTCTGCTGGCCGTCTCCGCCATGCTGGGCGTGCCGAGTTTCGTCTTCGTGCAGTGGGTTGCGCCCTTCGTCAGCGAGTTTCCCGAGAAGGTCTCTGCTTTTTATTGGGCCCGTACCATCGACGGCGCACCCATGGCGCTGATGAACATGGTCAGCTCGAACATCAACCAGTGGACGCTTCTGCCCGCGCTTCTGCCGATCATTTTCTCATTGAGTGCCGGGCACATCACCCCGATCCGGTTCGACTCCCAGCAGGAACTCGAACTGCTGATGACGATCGGCCAGTCGCTGATAGGCCTCATGTTTTTGATCAACATGCAGCTTGCCTGGTGGGAGGCCGCTGCGTTGTTTGGCCTCTGGTTTCTGCAGTTTGCCCTCTCGCCAATCCATCCGGGCCCGGGCTTGCTCGCCCAGTTCGCGGGCCATGTCCACTGGATCGTGACTTGCGGTTACTACCTATGGTTCGCCGTGGAAGTGGGGAGGACCATCGCCCACAAGCGGCGGCCGCTGGCGTTCGTTCTGTTCGCTCGGCTCTGGCGTCAGCGGATCATGAACGGCAAAACAGCCTGATGCTGCGGGGCGATCCGATACACTGAAGACGTTGCGAGGACAGGGCAGGGACGGGTTGAGAGTGTCGCAGGCTTGACCGGAAGCGCGACGCGGAAAGCCACGATGAAACTTCAAATTCATGGCACGACAATCCTGGTGGTTCGCCGCGCCGGGAAAGTCGTGATCGCCGGCGACGGCCAGGTCACTCAGGGCAGCGAAGTCCTGAAAGCGGGCGCCAACAAGCTGAGGCTGCTGCACAAGGAGAAGATCCTGGCCGGATTCGCCGGCTCCACCGCCGACGCGTTCAGTCTCTTTTCCCGTTTCGAATCCAAACTGGAGCAATTCAACGGGAACCTCGCCAGAAGCGCGGTGGAAATGGCCAAGGACTGGCGGACAGACAAAGTCCTGCGCCATCTGGAAGCCCTCCTGCTGGTAGCCGACCTGAACAACACTTACATTCTGAGTGGTGAGGGCGACGTGATCGAGCCGGACGATGCGTGCGCGGCCATCGGCTCGGGCGGCGGATACGCCAAAGCAGCGGCCACGGCGCTGCTCGAAAGTACCAAGCTGAGCGCGCGCGAAATCGCGGAGCGGTCGATGAAGATTGCCGCCGACACCTGTATTTACACCAACCACAACATCGTCTATCAGGAACTGGGCTAGGCCATGGTGATCTATCTCCCGGGCGACTCCAATCGCGACGAACCGATGCTCGATGAACTGACGCCGCGCCAGATTGTTGCGGAGTTGGACAAGTACGTTGTGGGTCAGGCCGACGCAAAACGGGCCATCGCCGTGGCGCTGCGCAATCGCATCCGCAGGCAGAAGCTCGAACCCGAGATGGCAGAAGAGGTTGTGCCAAAGAACATCCTCATGATCGGCCCGACGGGGGTTGGAAAGACCGAGTTGGCGAGGCGGTTGGCCAAACTGGCGAACTCCCCTTTTCTCAAGGTCGAGGCCAGCAAGTTTACCGAGGTCGGCTACGTTGGCCGCGACGTCGAGTCGATGATTCGCGATCTGGTCGAGATCGCCATTGACATGGTCCGCGAGGAAAAGCTGGACGAGATTGCGGGTCGCGCCGAGGCGAGCGCCGAGGAGCGACTGCTCGATATCCTGATGCCGCCCTCGCCCGAGCCGAACGAATCAGTGGAGCGCACCCGCGAGAAACTGCGGGAAAAACTCCGTGCCGGCCGTCTGGACGACCGTCTCGTCGAGATCGACGTCAAGGACCGCGGCCCGTCCATGGAGATCTTCACGAACACGGGCAACGAAGAAGTGGACATGAACCTGCGCGAGTTCCTGCCCTCCCTCTTCGGTGGCCGGACCAAGAAACGCAAGATGCGGGTGTCGGAAGCATTCGATTACCTGGTGCAGGAAGAAGAGCAGCGCCTGATCGACGTGGACCAGGTCACCCGCATCGCCATCGAGCGTGTGGAGAAGAGCGGAATCCTGTTTCTGGACGAAGTGGACAAGATCGCCGGGCGCGAGGGAGGGCACGGCCCGGACGTGAGCCGCGAGGGCGTTCAGCGCGATATTCTGCCGATTGTCGAAGGCACGACCGTGAACACGCGCTACGGTTTCGTACGCACCGACCATATCCTGTTCATCGCCGCCGGGGCGTTCCACGTCTCCAAGCCCTCGGACATGATCCCAGAGTTGCAGGGGCGCTTCCCGATCCGAGTTGAGCTGAAGTCGCTCACCGAGGCCGACTTCGTCCGCATTCTGACCGAACCCAAGAACGCCCTGATCAAGCAGTATGTGGCCCTGCTCGAGACCGAGGGCATTCAACTAAAGTTCACTCCCGAAGCCGTCCAGGAAGTCGCGCGCATGGCCTCCGAGGTGAACACCGCCACCGAGGACATCGGGGCGCGTCGGCTACACACAATCCTCGAAAAAGTGCTCGAAGAACTGAGCTTCGAAGGTCCCGAATTGAAGAAGAAGAAGGTCTCGATCGATGCCGCGTACGTGCGCAAGCAACTCGCCGACATCGTGAAGGACCAGGACCTCAGCCGCTACATCTTGTGATGCGTACGTTTATTGGCGCGTTATGCCTGGCCGCGGCGACCGGATGCGGCTACGTCGGGGCTCCGCTGCCTCCGGCGTTGAATATCCCGCAGCGCGTGGATGTCATCAACGCCTCCCAGCAGTCAGGGGAACTCGTCGTCGGATTCCTCATTACTGGCAAGACCACGGACGGTCTGGTGCTCAGCCGCCTGCGGTCCATCGACCTGCGGGCCGGTCCAGCGGCGGTTTCGATGGAAAAGTGGGCGCTAGGGGCGAAGCAAATCCCCGTTGACCCACCGAAGATCGACGGCCATGAATTGCGGTTGCCCATCGCCGGATGGGAGAACCAGGACATCGTCGTAGCCGTGCGCGCGGTCGGTCCGACAGGCCACGCAGGCGCCTGGAGTGAACCGCTTACCATCCATGTCGTTGTCGTCCCGGGCGCGCCGGTGATCTCCGCCGCTACGGGACCGGATGGAGTCACACTGAGCTGGGCTCGCGGGAACACCCCGGCGGGGACGAAGTGGCGGGTTTTCCGAAAGAAGAAGGATGACGCGAAGGCTGCGGCGATCGCCGAAGCGGCGGAATCGCAGTGGCTAGACCCGGTTACCGATGAGAACGCCGAGTTTGTCTACCAGGTGCAGACCCTGGTCCCCGCAGGCACCCGATTCGCCGAAAGCGAGAGATCCCGCGAAGTTTCCGTCGTCTACAAAGATGTCTTCCCACCTGCCTCTCCCGTGCGGCTCACGACCATCGCCGGGGTCGCGAGCATTGAGTTGACCTGGGAGCCGAATCACGAACCGGATCTGCGCGGGTACCAGGTGTACCGAACGGAAGCCGCGGGCGCTCTGGCTAAGCTAGGTGAGGTGACCGGCGAAGTGAGTTACAGCGACAAGGCAGTCGAGCGCGGCAAGCGTTACCGGTACGCCGTCTCGGCCGTGGACAGGCTGGGCAACGAGAGCAAGCTCAGCGCGCCGGTGGAAGTCAGCACTCCGTAGTGGGGCGGCGTTCCGGCGCGGCCTCACACAGGTCAGTTCGAGAGGTAAACGCCCATGACCCGATACGTCCGATTCACAGTGAACCCGCTGGTTCCGATTTCCGCGTCTGACGCTGACCCGCGCGTGATTAAAGGTGTTACGGACGGCGAATCTGTGCGCGGCGCCGATGGCAGCGAGCACCCGCTGAATCGCGTGCGGCTGCTGCCTGCCGTATCGCCGTCCAAGATCGTCTGCGTCGGGCGCAACTATGCGGAGCACGCCAAGGAACTGGGCAACGAGGTCCCGCAAGAGCCGCTGATCTTCCTCAAACCGCCGTCGTCGTTGAATGCTCACGGTGCGCCCGTGATCTACCCCGAGCTATCCCAGCGCGTCGATTTTGAGGGTGAACTGGGCGTCGTGATCGGGCGCAGGGCGCGCAAGATCCCGGCGCGGGACTACGCCAAGTACGTCGCTGGATACACCATCGTCAATGACGTCACCGCCCGTGATCTGCAGAAAAAAGACGGCCAGTGGACGCGTGGCAAGGGTTTCGACACGTTCTGCCCGGTGGGTCCGTGGTGGGTTCCCAAAGAGGAAGTCGATTTCGATTCCCTACGCGTAATCACGCGGGTGAATGGGGAGGTGCGACAGGACGCTCCCGTAACTCAGATGCTTTTTAGCGTCGGCGCCGTCATGGAGTTCATCTCACAATTCATGACGCTTGAACCGGGGGATCTGATCGCGACCGGCACCCCGCCCGGCGTTGGCCCCGTGAATCCCGGCGATTGCGTCCAAGTCGAAATCCCAGGCTTGGGAATCCTCGAAAACCCGATAGAACGCGGATAGGCCGGTGGCTCCTTCGCCCCGGCTCGTTTACCTTGGAGAAACCCGATGAAATTCTTTCTGGACACTGCGAACCTGGATGAACTGAAGAAGGGCGCGGCATGGGGCATCGTCGATGGCGTGACCACCAACCCGTCGCTGATCGCCAAAGAAGGCAATCCGATCGAGGAGCAGGTTCGTAAGATCTGCGACATCGTGGACGGACCCGTCAGCGCCGAAGTGGTTGCGACCGACTTTGAGGGGATGGTGAAGCAGGCGCACGAGTTGCACGCGGTTCACCCTAACATCGTCGTCAAGGTGCCCTTGACTCGTGATGGTATAAAAACCTGCGCGACGCTTAGCAAGACGGGCATTCGCTTCAACGTGACCCTGTGCTTCAGCGCCTCGCAAGCGTTGCTGGCCGCCAAGGCGGGAGCCACTTTCGTCAGTCCGTTCGTTGGCCGACTCGACGATCTCGGCGAAGAGGGCATGGCCCTGATTCGCTCGATTTGCGGGATTTACAAGAACTACGGCTTTAAGACTGAGGTTCTCGCGGCGTCGCTGCGTTCTCCGCTGCACGTCGTACAGGCGGCTCAGGCCGGCGCGCACATCGGCACACTGCCATTCAAAGTGCTGGATTCGCTGTTCAATCACCCGCTCACCGACCGGGGCCTGGAGCAATTTCTCAAGGATTACAACAAAGTCTTTCAGGAGACGGGCGCTCCACGTTGAAATAATAGAAATATGGTCTTTGTACTGATGCTGCGGGCGCATCCGGGCGCCGCAGCGGCAGCGGGGACGGCGCTTGCCGCCCTCATCGGATTGATCGTCTGGCTCGTCGTGAGGCACCGTCCCACGCCCGAGGAGATCGAGCAGCGTCGCAGGCTCATGGTCTGCCGCGAGGGACGGACTATCGAGGGCGAGATAACCGACGCGGATGCGGAGCGTCTGTACTACACTTACTCCGTGCGCGGTGTTGAGTACGCCGCAGCCCAGGAAGTCGCCGCCCTGTTGGTGTTCCTGCCTTGTGAAGCTTGCCGGGTTGTAGGCGAGGTCAGCGTCCGGTACCTGCGGAAGAACCCTGCGAACTCGATTGTTGTGTGCGAGGAATGGTCGGGGTTGCCCGCGTGTCACTATGTCCCCGAGTCAGAGGAGTCCACGAAAAATGAACCTGCGTACTAATTTGGGACTGAGGGCCGCAGCCGTCCTGGGCTTGGTCCTCATTGCCGCCGGCGCGGCAGCCGGCTATGCCGCAAACAAGTTCGGCAAGCCGAAATCCGTGATCCACGTGGTGACCCTCTACTACAAAGACGGCACGACCGAGGAGCAGAAGAAGGTTGTGGCTGCCGCCCTCGAGAGGATGGCGGCTGACTTGCCCGGCGTGAGGAACGTGTGGTTGAAGAGCACTAAAGTGCAGGGCGCGTATATGGAGAAGGTCACCGAGAACAAGGAACGGCCCGCCGACGTGACCTATAAGGCGCACCCATTCACGGACGCATTTGTGATTGAATTCGAAGATCAGGCCGCGTTCGAAAAATATGCCGATCACCCTGCTCATAAGGCATTCGAAGAGGTCTACATTCCCGTTCGTGGCAGGAGCAGCACGCACGATATTACGAACTAACGCGGGGCCGCGCCGATTTTGAAGAGATTTTGCCTCTTGCTTGGCTTGGTGGGGGTCGTCGCTCAGGCGCAGGACCCCCTCAGTCTCCGAGGGGACTTTCTCGTTCCAGCCGAAGCCCAACTGTGGCACCAGGCGCAGGCGCATTGGGCCAGTCGCCGGTTGGCCGTGGCCGCGCTCAATTCTCCCGACAGTATCCGCAAGCGTGGGGATGCCTTTCGCGCCTGGCTAACCGGTTCGATTGGCGGTTGGCCTGACAAAACCCCACTTCGTCCTAAGATTACAGGCGTGCTGAACCGGGACGGGTACCGGATTGAAAAGCTGATATTCGAGAGCCGCCCCGGATTTCGAGTCACGGCGAATTTGTATATTCCGTCCGGTCCCGGACCGTTCCCGGCCGTGCTCGGCGCCGCAGGGCACAGCGACACAGGTAAGGCCGATCCGGTTTACCAGCACGTCTGGGTATCGCTGGCCCGACGCGGAATCGCGGTTCTGGCCTACGACCCGTCAGGCCAAGGCGAGCGCCTGGATTACTTGAACTCCTCTACTCACACTTCCGCGGTGGGGGTGGGTACTCCGGAACACACCGCCGAGGGGACGCAGTGCCTGCTCGCGAATTCGTCCCTCGTCGCGTACGAGATCTGGGACGGCATCCGGGCTGTGGACTATCTGCTCACGCGGAAAGAGGTGGATGGACGCCGCATCGGCGTGGCGGGCAATTCGGGCGGTGGCACGCAAGCCGCGTACCTGATGGCCATGGAGCCCCGGCTCAGCGTGGGCGTGATTTCGTGCTTCATGACCACAGGCGAGCGGCTGTGGAAGAGCCCGGGGCCGCAGGACGCCGAGCAGAATTTCCCGGGCTTCGTCGCCGCAGGTTGGGATCTGGGCGATTTTCTAATTGCCGCCGCGCCTCGGCCCGTGCTGATCACCACCGCGATACGCGACTTCTTCCCGATTGCCGGGGCTCGTGCCGTGGCCGAAGAGCAGCGCCGGATCTACCGTGTTCTCGGTCGTCCGGAGAACGCCGGCTACTTCGAGTTCGACGACACGCATGGCTGGTCGCAACCCCGGCGCGAAGCCGCCTACCGCTGGCTGGAACGGCACTTCGGCCTGCCCGCGACAAGTGCGGCTGAAAGACCGGTCAACCCCGAGCCGGCAGCCACCCTGGCCGTAACGCCGACCGGCCAACTCGGCGATTCGTTGGGCGGCGAAACCGTTCGCTCGCTGAACCGCCGGCGTGCCGAGGAACTGTCTTCACGCCGCAAGGCGCTGCGTACCCATGAGGCCGAAGAACTCCGTGCGATCATCGGCCAGAGCATCGCCTTTAGTCTGGGCACAGTGTCGCGCGCGCCGTCCTGGCGCAGCGTTTCGAGCATCCGCAGCCAGGATTGGCAGGGCGAGAAACTGCTGATCGAAAGTGAACCTGGGATCGACTTGCCTGCGCTGCTGCTGATGTCCCCCACGGTTAAGCCCCGCGGCGTATCGCTGATCGTCCACGAAAATGGCAAGAGCGCCGCGCTGCCGGCCGCAATCAACGCGATCCGCGCGGGCCGCGCCGCCCTTTGCCTGGATATCCGTGGGACCGGACAACTCTCGGCCCAACGTTCAAAAACGGATGCTGTCGGCGAGTATCAGTTTGCCTGGAGAGCCCTGCTGCTAGGCCGAACCATGGTTGGGATGCAGACTCTGGACATCATCCAGGCCGTCGCGGCGATCAAGAGACACCCGGGTTTCGAGAACCTGCCCGTCGAATTGTATGCGGTTGGGAAGACCGGCGTGGCCGCCCAACTTGCAGGCGCGCTCGCTCCGCGCTTCTCATCTGTGTCGGTGGAAGGTTCCATCGGATCCTGGCTCGAGTTCGCCATGGCGCAGCGGCACGCCAATCTGTTTCCGCTGGTGGTGCCCGGCGTGCTGGATGACTTCGACTTGCCGGACCTCCTGCGGCTCTACCGCCCGGGCGTTTTGCGCGTGATGCGGCCAATTCATCCGGACGGTTCCGCGTCCGGGCACTGAGCCCGTTATTCTAGAACAATCATGCGTTTCCCCGTCCTCCTTGCAGGACTGCTGGCCTTACCCTTGTGCGCACAACAGTTTGAGTTCTGGCCCGGTGCACAATACGATCCATCGATCCCCACCATCAAACAGGTGTTAGGGCACGAACCGGGAGCGCGAATCGCTCCGCCGGAGGAGATTCAGCGCTACTTCGAAGCGCTGGCGAAAGCTGCGCCCGAGCGCATCCGGCTGTTTGGATACGCCCGTTCGTGGGAAGGCCGGCGGCTGCTGTACGCCGTGATCGCATCGGCGCAGAACATCAACCGGCTGGACGAAATCAAGGCGTCCATGCAGAAGCTCTACGACCCGCGCAAGACCACGCCGGAAGAAGCCCGCAAGCTCGTCGAGACCATGCCCCTCGTCCTGAACCTGTCCTATGGCGTGCACGGCAACGAGATCTCGTCGCCCGACTCGGCCATGTTGACCGCCTATCACCTGCTGGCTGCCAAGGACGACAAGATCGTGCAGCAGTTTTACCGCGACACGGTCCTGCTAATCGACCCGACCCAGAATCCGGACGGCCGGAACCGCTTCGTACAGAACTACCAGATCAGCGAGGGCATCGAGCCGGATCCGTCGCCGTTTTCGGCCGAGCGCGCCGAGCCCTGGCCGGGTGGGCGGAGCAATCACTATTACTTCGACATGAACCGCGACTGGTTTGCGCTCACGCAGCCTGAAACCGTCGGCAGGGTCCACTATCTGCGCGAGTGGTGGCCCGTTGTGGTGGTGGACTTGCACGAAATGGGGACCGATTCGAGCTACTTCTTCGCGCCCGGATCTGAGCCATTCAACCCGCACGTCTTGAGGAGCCAACTGGAAGCCTCCGCCATGTTCGGGAAAAACAACGCAAAGTGGTTCGACCTGTTTGGTTACACCTATTTCACGCGCGAGGTGTACGACGAGTTCTATCCGGGCTACGGCTCCGGCTGGCCCTGGTTCTACGGCGGCATCGGGATGACGTACGAGAACGCCTCGGTGCGGGGGCTGGCGGCGCGACGCTCGGATGGGTCGCTGTACGTATACCGTGACAGCGTGCGCAAGCACTTCGTTGCAGCCATCTCGACCTGTGAGACGGTCTCGAACAACCGCCAGAAACTGCTTGAGAACTTCTACGAATACCACGTGACTGCCATCGAAGAAGGCAAGCGGGAGACGGTGAAGCAGTACATGCTGCCCCGCCGCGGAGACGTATCAGCCGTGGACAAACTGGCACACCTTATGGCGGAGCAGGGGATCGAGGTCAATCAGGCGCAGGCCGTTATTCGCACCGGAGGTTTGGACTACCCGGAGGGCAGCTACCTGATCCCGCTGGCCCAGCCGCGCAAACGCTACGTGCGGTCGCTGCTGGACAAGGACGTGCCCTTGACCAAGGAGTTTGCGGCCGAGCAGGAACGCCGCCGCAAGAAGAACCTCCCGGATGAGATCTACGACGTCACCGGCTGGTCGCTTCCATTGCTATACAACGTCGAATCCATCGCCATCGAACAAAACATCCAGGTAGCCGTCAAATCTGTCACCGGACCGTACGAGCCACGCGGATCGGTCAGCGGCGTGGCCAAACTCGCCTACCTGGTCCCGTGGGGCAGTCAGGCTGCGGGCCGCTTTCTCACCGGCGCGCTGCGTTCGGGTTTGAAGGTCCTCAGCGCAAACAAAGAGTTCACGCAAAATGGGCGCAAGTTCCCGTCCGGGACCCTGGTGGTTATGGTGCAGGACAACGGTCAGGACGTCCATGGCGCAGTCGAGAAACTGGCTCGAACGTCCGGCGCCGAAGCCGTCGCTACCGATACCGGCTGGACCGAGGGTGGCATTAACTTTGGCAGTTCGAACACTTTTCACTTGAAACAACCGGCGATCGCGATGCTGTGGGACTCCCCGACTTTCTCCGCCTCCGCCGGAAATACCCGCTATGTGCTGGAGCGCCAGTTCAACTACCCCGTCACCGTGGTGCGGTCTCAAGCCTTCTCCTACGCCGATCTGAGCCAGTTCAACGTCATCATTCTGCCTGACGGTAACTACGGGTCGCTGCTCACGGGAGCCTTCAGCGACCGGCTGCATTCCTGGGTTCGCAATGGCGGAACGCTGATTGCCGTCGGGGGCGCCATGACGGCACTGGCCAGCCAGCCGAACGGTATGCTTGCCGTGCAGCAGGAGGGACTCGCTGCCGATGCGGCAAAGACGGCCTCTGACGGCGCGAAGCCTGCGGCGGGCGCTTCACCGGGTGCAACGTCCGGGCCATCTGCGGGCCTGGCGCCGGGACGCATTTTCGCCAAGCCGGAGGATCTTGCCAACGCCATACGGCCCGAGCACCCGCTGCCCGACGGCGTAGCGGGCGTGCTGGTGAGAGCCGACGTCGATCTGGAAACCTGGTTGACTGCAGGCGTAGCGCCGACCCTGCACCTGATGCTCAACGGCAGCCTGATTTTCTCGCCCATCAAAATCGACCGCGGCGTCAACGCCGTAACTTTCGCCGGACCGGACGAGCTGCTGGAATCCGGATATCTGTGGGATGAGAACCGGAAGCAACTCGCTTACAAACCTGCAGCTGTTGTCCAGAATGAGGCGCGCGGCTGGGTGGTCGGCTTCGTCACCGATCCCACTTTCCGCGGATTCATGGACGGACAGAACGTCTTGTTCCTCAACGCCGTGTTCCGCGCCCCCACTGGCGGACACGGATTCGGTGAGCAGGAATAGTCCTGAAATTAATTCGTTAGCCAGTAACGTCTTCGGCGGACATTGACACTATCGCCGATTTCGCCTACAACTGCATTGACATGAGTCATCGCAGAGTTTATGCTCTGATTAGCCGAAATTATATGACACCACCTAAAGGTGGTGTCTTCGGCGCGGAGGCCAAGCAACCATGTCGTGGCAAGCGGAATACCGGCGAAAACTAAGAACCGCCGACGAAGCGTTGAGCGTGCTGCGTTCCGCTCAGCGTGTCTGGGTCCAGCAAGGCAATTCCACCCCGAAACCGTTGATCGACGCCATGATCCGCCGTGCGCCTGCGTTGAAAGATGTCGAGGTGATCTCCATGTTGACGCTCGGCGATGCGCCCTACACGCGCCCCGAGTTTGTCGGTACGTTTCGACATGGGGGCCTGTTTCTCGGAGGCAACGTCCGCGCAGCCGTGCAGGCTGGCCGCGCCGACTACACGCCGATTTTCCTGAGCGAGATCGAAGGTCTGTTCCTGTCGGGGGAAATGCCTTTAGACGTCGTGCTACTACAGGTGGCTCCGCCCGACGAGCACGGCTATCTGAGCATGGGCACCTGCGTGGACTGCTCGCTAACCGCCGCGCGCATGGGCAAGGTCGTCATCGCGGAAGTGAACGACCGCATGCCACGAACTTACGGCGACTGCATCCTGCACGTCAGCGAGATCGACATGCTGGTCGAGACGTCACGCCCACTGTTGGAGCTGCCGCACGAAGTCAATACCGACGAGACCCACCATCGCATCGCCCAGCATGTTGCCGCGCTCGTGCCGGACGGGGCCACACTGCAGTTAGGCATCGGCGGCATCCCGGATGCCGTGCTGAGCTGTCTGGACGGCCATCGCGACCTGGGCCTGCACAGCGAGTTGCTCTCCGACGGCATCATCCCGCTCATCGAAAGCGGCGTCATCAACGGAACGCGCAAGACGCTGCACCCCGGAAAGGCCGTCCTCGGTTTCATCCTGGGGACACAGGTCCTGGTCGATTTCCTGCGGGATAACTACTTCTTCGAGTTTCATCCGATCTCGTACACCAACGATCCCTTCGTCATCGCCAAGAACGACCGCATGATCGCCATCAACTCGGCGCTCCAGGTGGATTTGACCGGACAGGTTTGTGCCGACTCCATCGGCACGCGGCCGTATAGCGGCGTGGGCGGGCAACCCGATTTCATCCGTGGTGCGGCGCGCTCGAAAGGCGGCAAACCCATCATTGCGCTGCCCTCGACAGCCAAGAACGGGACGATTTCCCGCATTGCCCCGATGCTCGATCCCGGGGCAGGCGTCGTGACTTCGCGCGCGGATGTGCACTACGTCGTGACGGAATACGGTGTGGCGTATCTGCACGGCAAGAGTATCCGGCAGAGGTCCGAAGCGCTGATCTCCATCGCGCACCCGAAGTTTCGCAATGAGTTGTACGAGTTTGCGCGCCGGGAACATTATCTGGAGCCCGCGCCTGCGCTGGTGGCCTGAACGAGGACACGGTCATGGAAGGAACCCACATGGCAACGCAAATCAAACCCGATCGGGGCATGGTCGAGGTGAACCAGGAAGAGTGCAAGGGCTGCGGGCTGTGCGTGGACGTCTGCACCCCCAAAGCGCTGCAGCTCTCCACGGGGCTCAACCGTTACGGCTATCATCCCGCCGAGTACGCCGGGCACGGCTGCAACGGGTGCGGCCTTTGCTTCTATGCGTGCCCCGAGCCCGGCGCGATCACGGTCTATAAGCGTACGCTCGCGGAACCAGTCGCCGCCTGAGGAGGTACACACGATGCCCAAGCAACTCATCAAAGGCAACGAAGCGATTGTGAAGAGCGCCATCCTGGCTGGCTGCCGGGCGTTCTACGGCTATCCCATCACCCCCGCGAGCGAGCTCGCTGAAGCGGCGGCGAAGTACATGCCGCTCGCTGGTGGCACTTTCCTCCAAGCGGAGAGCGAGACAGCATCCATCTACATGCTGTTCGGAGCTGCTGCGGCGGGCGTGCGCGCCATGACCGCCAGTTCCGGCCCCGGCATCAGCCTGATGCAGGAGGGTCTGAGTTATCTGGCTGGCGCCGAACTGCCCTGCGTGATTGCCGACATCATGCGCGGTGGCCCAGGACTGGGCAACATTGCGCCCGAGCAAGGCGACTACAACCAAGTTGTAAAAGGCGGCGGCCATGGCTGCTATCACACCATCGTGCTCGCTCCGGACTCCGTGCAGGAGATGGCCGACCTGACCGCGCTCGCCTTCGACCTGGCAGACGCCTACCGCAACCCGGTGTTCGTGCTCGCCGACGGCGCCATCGGCCAGATGATGGAGCCGGTAGAATTCATGGCTCGTCCCGTCGAGCCGCGTCACATGCCCTGGGCTGTCGAGGCCACGCCCGAGACTCGCAAGAACCTCGTCACGTCGATCTACCTGGAGCCGGACAACCTGGAAGCGCACATCCGGAAACTGGAGGCGAAGTACCGGCGCTGCGAGCGCGAGGAAGTCCGTTTCGAGGAATACCAGACCGGCGACGCGGAAGTTGTGCTGATGGGCTACGGCATCACGGCCCGCATCCTGAAGGCGGTGGTCGAACAGTTGCGGGCGACTGGACTGCGGGTCGGATTGCTGCGGCCCATCACGCTTTATCCGTTCCCAGTGGCAGCGGTTCAACGGCTGGCCCGCTCCGCGAAACTGTTTGGGGTCGTGGAACTGAGTACCGGACAGATGCTCGACGACGTTCGGCTCGCTTTGAACGGTGCGCGTCCGGTCGAATTCTACGGCCGCGCCGGCGGCAACGTGCCGCCCGCCGAGGAAGTGGCCCGATTTGTGCGCAGGATCGCGCGACAGTACGGCGTGGCAGTGGCAGAGGAGGAACTGGCGCATGTCTGAGTTTTCCGTGCTTCAGCAGAAGGCTGAGTCTTTCTACCCGAATTACGGCCGCAAGGCTGAATTGCAGCACCAGACGCACTACTGCCCTGGCTGCGGTCACGGCATTATCAGCAAACTGCTGGCGCGCGCCATCGACGAACTCGGGATTCAGGACCGCACCATTCTGGTCAACCCGGTGGGCTGTTCCGTATTCGGCTATTACTATTTCGACGTCGGCAACATCCAGTCGGCGCACGGCCGCGCGCCCGCCGTGGCGACCGCCGCGAAGCGCGCCCGGCCGCACTCGGTGGTCGTCAGCTATCAGGGCGACGGCGATCTGGCCGCGATCGGCACCGCCGAGATTCTGCATGCAGCGAATCGCGGAGAGCCGATCACGGTCATCTTCGTCAACAACGCCATTTACGGCATGACCGGCGGGCAGCTCGCCCCGACCACGCCCGTCGGCGCAAAAAGCACGACGACGCCTTACGGCCGCAGCATTTTCAACGAAGGCTATCCGCTGCACGTGTGCGAGACTCTGGCTTCGCTGGAGGCTCCGGTTTACCTGGAGCGTGTCGCCATTGGCAACATCAAGGGAATCCTGCAAGCGGGCAAGGCGATTCGGCGCGGCCTCGAAAACCAGGTCAATGGCCTCGGGTTTTCGCTCATAGAAGTCCTTTCGCCTTGCCCCACCATTTGGAAGACGACGCCCCAGGACGCGCAAAAGCGCATCCGCGAAGAACTATCCAAGATCTATCCAGTGGGCGTTTTCCGCGACCTGACCGGCGACCGTGGAGCGCGCCCGGCGGCGCTGCCTGCCCCGACACTGAACGAGTTGCCGGCGCTGCTCGAACTCGATGCGGCGCATACCTTCGAAACGCCTGACCGGCGGCCAACGCAAGCCGTTGACTGGCGCATCAAAGTCGCGGGCTTTGGCGGCCAGGGCGTCTTAATGCTGGGAGAGGTGTTGGCCGAGGCAGGGCTCGCGGCGGGGCTCGACGTCTCATGGCTGCCCTCTTATGGCCCGGAGATGCGGAGCGGGACGTCGAACTGCCACGTGCGCCTCGCGACACATGCCATCGATTCCCCCCTCATCTCCCGGCCCAATGTCCTGCTAGCCTTAAATGAACCTTCTCTGCGCAAGTTCGTCCATACCGTTGAACCAGGCGGGTGGGTGCTCTACAACGCGGACACGTTGCCCCCGGATTGCCGGCGCGACGACGTGAACTTTGTTACCGATTCGTTCACGAAGATCGCCGACGGCATTGGCGACACGCGCGTGGGCAACATTGTGATGCTCGGTGCGCTGATGGAAGCGGCGCATCTAGTGGGCGACGAGCAGGTGGACGCCGCGCTCGCGCACACCGTGAAATCCGCGCGCTGGTTGGAGTTCGATCGCAAAGCGCTGGTCGCAGGCAAGCTTGCTGCCCGGCGGATTGTGCAAGGCGTTGTTCAGTAATCCCGCCTCCGCAGGTGGACTTTGGTTGAGGGAAGATCGCCCGGCCTCGATGCCGGGTAGAGGTGACCGCCGTGAGAATCCACGTACTTGACACCACGCTGTCCGAGATAGCGCTGTCGTTCAATACCCGCATTGCGCCCGGGGACCGGCTGCGGATCTTGCGCAAGCTCGAAGAACTGCTGCCCGACTACATCGAGGTGGACGCCGAAACCTATCTTGCCCTAGGCGGCTACGAACCCCGGGAGACGCGGCTCAGCGTTTTCGCCAGGCGCGTGGAAGACGTGCCGGCGGGTGCGGGCGTGGTTAGCTTCAGCACCGACTTCATGCTGCCGCACAAGGAACCTGCGCTCGGGCAGGTGCGGAGTCTGGTGAGCGAGGGCCGGACCGTGCTGTTGATGGCTGAGAACTTCTTCGACGCCTTTGGTTGCAACGCTCAGCACGCGCTGGAAGGACTCGTCGCGGCCCGCGCCGCCGGCGCAACGGCATTGATCCTCGACGACACGCGCGGCGGCGTTCTGCCCTCGCGAATCGCCTCGGTCTGCCGCGCCGCGATGGAGCAGGTTGGGGGGGCGCTCGGTATTCGCGCCCGCAACGATTGCGGTGTCGCCGTCGCCAACACACTCGCGGCCGCGGAGTGTGGCTTTGAATGGGTGACGGGCGCAGTGAACGGCTACGGTGAGCGGTGCGGAGCCGCAAACCTCTGTACAGTGCTCGCAGACCTCGAATTGAAGCTTGGACGCGACGCAGTCGGGCGCGGCGCGCTGAAGCACCTCGGATCGGTTGCGCATTTCGTTTCTGACGCGGCCAATCAACCCTTGCCGGAGAACACGCCCTTTGCCGGGTCGCTGGCTTTCGGACATCCGATGCCCGCCAGCGCCGGATCGGTGTTGGAGTCCCTGGCCAGCGTGCCACACATCGACCCCGAGTCGGTGGGCCATGCCATGTCGATCCTGCCCGGCGATTCCAACGAAACCGGCATGTCGTCCTGGAGCAATAGCGAACGCTACGAGTTGGAATTGGCGGACGGCACGGTGGAACTGCTCCGCCGCCAGGCCCAACAGCCCGATTATCGTGGTTTCGAGGTGCAGAGCTGGGAGGTCTCGACGCGCCAGACCGCCTCCGGCCAAGCCACCAGCAGCGCGGCGGTGACTGTGCGTGTGCGGGACGATGTCTATACTGGGAGCGCCGTCGGCGACGGTCCGGTGCATGCCATGGACCTGGCCCTGCGGGAGTGCCTGATGCCGCTCTACCCGGCTCTCTCTCGCGTACGACTCTCTGATTACCGCGTCCGCGTTCTGCAACCGCGCCGCGGCACGGCGTCGATCGGGCGAGTGCTGGTTGAATGGACCGACGGCCAATCGACCTGGCGCACGGCCGGACTCTCGAGTAACCTGCTGGAAGCAAGTTGGGACGCGCTCGTGGACGGTATGCGACTGGAGCTAATGCGCCTGGTGGAGAGCCACTCCGTCATGCCCGAGACCGAAGTGGACTCGTCCTGGGCAGTGTAATCAAAGCTGGGCCGCGCCTTCGGAGCAGATTCGCGACCATTGAGGAGCGATAGCCCCGAACATACGCGATACCACAACTCCCTGACGGTCGCGGCTCCGTTTAGAGATCGAGAATGTGTCCCATGCGCTCCTTTTTAGTGCGCAGGTAATCTTCGCTCTGCATCCCACGAGGTTCGGCCTGGCAGGGAACGCGCTCAGTCACTTGGATGTCGTGAGCCTCGAGCGCCGCGATCTTCTCCGGGTTGTTGGTCAACAGTCGCACTCGCGTCACTCCGAGCAAGCGCAGAATTGCCGCAGGCAACTCGTACACGCGCAGGTCGGCTTCGAAGCCCAACTGTTCGTTGGCCTCCACAGTGTCGGCGCCGCCGTCCTGCAACTCGTAAGCGCGCAGTTTGTTGAGCAGTCCGATGCCGCGCCCTTCCTTCTTCTCGTAGAGGACCATGCCGCGTTTCTCAGCCGAGATCTTCTCCAGCGACAACTCCAATTGGGCCCGGCAGTCGCAGCGCAGGCTGTGAAACACGTCCCCGGTCAGGCATTGCGAATGGATGCGCACCAGCAGCGAGCCAGGCCCGCCCAACTCTCCCATCACCACGGCAACGGCCTCTTCGACGACGCCGTCCTTGCGCCCTTCGAAACCGTAGATGCGGAAGTGACCGTACTCGGTTGGAAAATCGGCTTCGGCGACTTTCCGCACTTCCAAAGTTGAGATTGCTGGCATGATGCGGGGAGATCTTTCTTCTATCTTATAATGCGGGCGATTTTCGCGGTTTGTTTGGGAGGCAGGACAACCGCTGATTGACACTCGGCGGCTCAATCACGTACCGTCGTGTTCGACCGTCCCGGTCCGCGCCCGCATGCAACAACTGCTCATCATCCTGCTCATCAAGGTTGCCGGCGCGGCCTCCATCGCGAGCATTCTGTCTCGTTCCAGTCGCTTCCTCGGCCTACTAATGCGCGAGGAGCGCACGCTGGCCGAGAGCCTCCAGCTCTGCCTGAGCGTATCGCTGTTGTGCTCCTTCGGCTCGCTGATCCGCCTGCAGACCCATACCTACGCCGCGGCCGATATCTGCCTGGAAGCGAGCCTGCTCTGCGGCATCGTGGGAGGTTACGTCGCCGGGTTAGTTGCGGGCGTAGTCTGCGCTTTTCCGGCCACAATGCACGGAGAGTACCTGGCCATGCCGTTGTACGCCGCCGCCGGCGTCCTGGGGGGACTGCTGCGGGACCTGGCTCCGGCCAGCGAGGACGTTTGGCGCTTCTCGCCGTTCTTCGATCTCAGCCTGTGGCGCCTCATCCGCTATAAGGACCACCGGCCCCGTAGCATTTACCACGTCGTGATGCTGCTGGCCTTGCTCGTCGCGGAAATGATGCGCCTGGTCGGAATGCGGTTGTTCGACGGAAAGTACGTCTTCACGCTATACCCTGAAGGCTCCACCGCCGGGACGGCCGCGGTCTTTGTCACCACAGTTTTCACCGTTTCCGTACCGCTCAAGATCTGGAACAGCGCGCGGAACGAACGCTTGCTCGAGTCGAAGGAATTGCTGCTGGTCCAGGCGCGCCTATCGGCACTCTCCAGCCAGATCAACCCGCACTTCCTGTTCAATACGCTGAATACGGTCTCGTCTTTGATCCGCACGAATCCCGAAAATGCCCGGCAGGTGGTTTACCGTTTGTCCAACATCCTGCGGAGACTGCTGCGCAAGACCGACAACTTCGCCCCGCTGCGGGACGAGCTCTCGTTCATCGACGACTATCTGTCTATTGAGATCGCGCGCTTCGGCGACAAACTGCGCTTCTCCAAAGAGATCGACGAGAGCGCCTTGGATTGCCAGGTGCCCACCATGATTCTCCAGCCGTTGATTGAAAACAGCATCAAGCACGGACTGGCGGCCAAACTCGAAGGAGGCACCGTCCGGTTGACTGGGACCACGCGCAACGACGGGGACGAACGCCGATTATTGCTGACCGTGGAAGACGACGGTGTAGGCATCGATGAGGTGCGGCTGGCGACCATTTTGCAGCAGGCCGGCATCGGCGTTTCGAACGTAAACGAGCGACTGCAAGTGTTGTTTGGCGGATCCTACCGATTGGAGATCGCATCGCGCCCCGGAGCGGGCACACGGACCGAGATTGAATTCCCTGCGTGAAAGCGCTTGCAGGATTGGATAGAATTCCAGAGGTGCTTATGCCCTGTCCCACTGTTCCAGGCTTCCTCCTCGCCACTGGCGGGTCCATCATGTCTCTTGAGGGCGTAGACCTCGCGGTCATCGTCCTTTATTTTGTCGCCGTCATCGGCATCGGTCTCTACCTGAAGAGCCATACCAAGACTGGCGAGGACTTCTTTATGGCGGGTCGCGAGATGACGGCGTGGATCGCCGGTCTCAGCTTCCTCGCCGCGAACCTCGGCTCGCTCGAACTGATGGGTTGGGCCGGTGCCGCCTATCAATACGGGATCCTGGCCACTCACTGGTATTGGGTCGGGGCCATCCCCGCGATGCTGTTCCTCGGCCTCGTCATGATGCCGTTCTATTACATCTGCAAGACCCACTCGGTTCCGGGCTACCTGCAGTTGCGCTACGGCGAGAACAGCCGCATGCTGTCCGCCATCAGCTTCGGCTTTATGACGGTGCTCATGTCGGGCATCAACATGTTCGCCATGGCGAAGGTGATGCAGGTGGTTCTGGGCTGGGATTTGAACTTCAGCATCTGGATCTCGTCGCTGACGGTCGGCGCCTACGTCGTTCTCGGCGGCCTGCTCTCGGCCATCTTCAACGAGGTGCTGCAGTTCGTTCTGATCTGGCTTGGCGCGATGCTGGTGCCGATCGTCGGCCTCATCGAGACAGGCGGCTGGAGCGGCATGGTCGCCCGCATCCACTCGAATCCGGTAGTCCAGTCGCATATCAATGGGCAGGACTTCACGCATCTCTGGTCCACGATGGGCACTTTCAGCGGCAACCCGATGGGCATCCACTGGACCGGCATCGTGTTCGGACTGGGCTGGGTGATTTCGTTCGGCTACTGGACTACTGATTTCCTTGTCGTCCAGCGCGTCATGTCGGCGAAAGATCTGCGCTCGGCCAAGATGGCGCCCATCATCGGCGCGGCCTTCAAGATGTTCGTGCCGTTCATCGTCATCCTGCCCGGACTGCTCGGACTGGC
>CAIVVT010000259.1 GCA_903909435.1 uncultured Acidobacteriia bacterium
CCGCAGCACCTGCTCCACCGTCGCCAGAGGCACCCTCTTGGCGCTCGGCCGGCCCTTGCGCCGATCCGCCAATCCCGAGTAGCCGTGCTCCTCCAAGCGCTCCCGCCAACGCCGCATCGTACGGTCTGTCACACCGATGATCTCGGCCGCCGCCCACCACGTGATCTTCTTCGCCATCGCCTTCAGCAACACGTCTTGCAGTTTCATCATCCGCTCCACTTCCGCGGCTGGGCATTGCTTGGGCTGGTTCACTCACCCAGCGTCACCCGCCGTTCAGGTCGAGCGGACAGATCATGTGTGAATTGGAGCGGGCAGATCACATACTAGCGACACGCGGCCTGGTTAGCTGTTGCGGTTGCCGTTAATCTCACCTATAGTCGCTCGCCGTAAACTGTTGAAAAGTGGGAAACTCTCCGCTGCCCACGAACCGCTCCTGCCGATGGCGGGAAAAAGGTCCTCGGAATTCGCGCAGATTTCGCAGATAATGTGAGATCTTATCTGGTTTTTACCGCATCCAACTCAAGAAGCGCGAATTGACTCGCGGAGGGATATCGTGCGCCGAATCCTAGGAGCGATCTGCTTTGTTCTCCTCGCCACCGCGCACGCGCTCGCCGAGCCCTCGAAATCCGCTGAGGAACTTCTCGCGGAGGCGGATCGGCTAGCCTTCCTGCGCCTGTGGTCGCGCGCAGAGCCACTGTTCCGAGAAGCCGAAGAGCTCTTCGGGCAGAAGGGTGACCCCCGGAACGCGCTTTACTCGAAAATTGGGCGAATTCGCGGCGAACTTCCTCGCCGACCGGTTCTGGAAGTCTCGGATGAATTAGCCGGGTATCTCAGTGATCCGTTGGCGAAATCGGACGACCGCCTGCGCCTGAGAATTCTGATCGTGAAGGGCGAAGCCGACCAGGATTACGACCCGGTTCTCTCGCAAACATCCTGGCAAGAAGCGCTCGACATCGCCAAGCGACTCAACGATCCGGTTTGGCAGAATCGTGCATCCGGTGAACTCGGCGTGATCGCCGGCATTCTGGGGGACTCCGGCCAGAGTGTCACCTTGATCGGTCAGGCCATCAAGGCTGCGAAGCTGAACGGGGACGTCAGTTCGCAGATTCGATGGCTGAGCATCTTTGGCTTGGGCTTCATTCAGTTCGGCCGATTTGAAGAT
The DNA here is from genome assembly GCA_903909435.1 of uncultured Acidobacteriia bacterium. Lineage (GTDB taxonomy): Bacteria > Acidobacteriota > Terriglobia > Bryobacterales > Bryobacteraceae > CAIVVT01. The sequence goes on from CAIVVT010000259.1 coordinate 1,163, forward strand.
GCAATCCCGCTGTTCGATCGTGCACTCACCCTTGCCAGCCAGACCGAGGAGCTCCAGTTTTACGGCCTTGCTTATCTGGGCAAGGCGAGTGCGCTAATCAAGATACAACGATACGACGAGGCCAGTAAGCTGGTCACCGAGACAGTGGCAGTCGCACTGCGGAAGGAGAGTGCCAGCTATCAGGCCGAGCTGATGAAATGCGCGGCGCAAATCGAGCAAGCACGTGGCCGATTGAGTGAAGCGATCAATCAGTTTCGAGAAGCCGCCGAGTTGGCACGCAGTTCCGGCGCCAATCGGATCCTAGTGGACATCGAACTGGAACTCGGCAAGGCGCAGCGCGACGCCAAACACCTGCAAGACGCGAGTGAGGCTTTCTCGGAGGGCGTCAATGTCGCGCGCCAGATGCAAGACCGCCTGCTTCTACCTCGTTTGCTGACCCAGCTCGCAGAGACCGAGGAAGTGCAAGGCCGGGTTGACGATGCCAAGGCAACGCTCGAAGAAGCCTCGGACGATGCAGAAGGATTGCTCGCTGGCACGCCGAGCCCATGGGTGAAATCCCGGCTCATCTCTGTTTTGAATGATGTTTTCGTCGATCGAATCCGGCTGGAGGGAACGGGCAATCCCAATCCAGCCAGGATGTTCTCCTTGATCGAGCAAGCCCGTGGCCGAACGCTCACAGAGTTGCTGATGGGGCGTCCAGCTTGGCTCACGCCGCCGGGCCGAACGCTGGCTCAAGCCGAGCGTGAACTTTCGACACTCCAAAAGTCGCTCTATGGCGCCCGTCGCACCGCTGAGCGCAAGGCAATCCTGGACCGCATCTTTACTTTGGAATGGGAGTACTCGCCGGCGTCAGCTGACTTCTTCCGCCGCGCCCGCGGCGGTGGAATCCGACGTCAGACTAGTCTTGCCGACCTGCAAAAGAGGCTTGGTCCGACAGAACTAATGCTTGAGTTCGCCCTCTCCGACCCGTCGTCAATTTGTCTGGCGATCACTCGCGATACCGCCTCTATTCACCAGCTTCCAGGCAAAAAGAGCATCGACACTGCGACTGCCGACCTTCTGGATGCCGTGAATAACTCCAAGCCTCTTGAGACCATCAGCGTCGCGCTTGGCAAGAGTCTCCTCGGCTTGATCCCAGAGATCAGGTCAAAACCGCGTCTCATCATCGTGCCGGGCGGTCAACTCAATCGGTTGCCGTTTGAACTGCTGTCTCCGCAGGGTAACTCGCGGCTTCTGGAGACGCATGTTGTCAGTTATGCGCCTTCCGGAACCATGATCGCGATTCTGCGTAACCGACCGCAGCCGCCGCGAGAAGCCGCTACGCTGGCAGTGAGCGCTTCTCCCGAGGCGAGAGATGGACTGGTGGGCGCGGCGCCGGTTGGATCCATCAGCCGTGGCGTCTATGACCTCGAAGGGGGCACGCTCGCGCCTCTCCCCTCGGCCGACGACGAGGCCCGCGCAGTTGTCGCTGCATTGCCCAGCTCCCGCAACGTGTTGCTGACCGGCCAACACGCAACCGAGTCCGAGCTAAAGAGTATCGGCCTGAGCCGATTCCGCGTTATCCATTTTGCGGCGCATGGTTTGGTCAGCACTAAATACCCGGAGCGTTCAGCAATCGTCTTGCATCCTGAGCCGAACAGCGGCGAAGACGGATTCCTGCAAGCGCGCGAGATCCTGACCATGCACTTGAACGCAGACCTGGTCACGCTGTCGGCTTGCGACACCGGCAGTGGACGTGTCTTCGGAGAGGAGGGTGCATCCAGCCTGGTGCGCCCGTTTCTCGCGGCCGGGGCCCGCGCGGTCGTTGCGAATCTCTGGAAGGCCGACGACACTTTGAGCCTGGCTCTGATGAAGGAATTCTATCGGCTGCTCGGCGAGGGCAAAGAGAAAGCGTTGGCGTTGCAGCAAGCGAAGCTCGCGCTCTTGAAAATATTTCCCAGCCAGGCCGCTCCTAAGTTCTGGAGTGGACTGCTTCTCTATGGCGACGGAGTGGGATCCGTCGCAAGCAATCGCTGATAGGAGGGCAAGTTGGCGTTCTTGAATGAGGCCGAACGAAAGTCGGTGTACTGGAACGTGGTCCGCACGACTGAGAAGAAGTTCGCCGACCCAAAGTTGAAAGGAGTCGATTTTGGTGCGCTGGCCCGCGCTGATGAGGAAGCGGCTGTCGCATGCACCAACGCCGAGGAGTTTGAGCAACGAATCAACTCGCTCCTCCAGAAACTTGGCACGAGCCATCTTGGCTTCTTCAATGGGATTCGTCCGCGCAGTTCCGGTCGCATTGCGATCGCTGCGACGTTCACGAAGTTCGAAAGCCCCGACGGCACGCGTTGGATGTTCCAGGATGTCCACCCCGGCGGAGTTGCCGCCCGCGCCGGCATCCGACCCGGAGACGTGTTGCTGGAGGTTAATGGAAAGGAAGTCGTGCCACCGGAGGCCACAACATTCGCGCTGGGCCAAAGGTACGAGATCGTCGCACGTCGCGCCGATGGCTCGACCGCGCAAATTGCCGTAGACGTGCCCCACTCGAAAGAAAAGAGTCGACCCCTAGTCGTGCCGGACCAGGTCGTGACCGCACGCAAGCTTGACGGCAACATCGCCTACGTTCAAGTCAGCATGTTTCCAGGCGTGCTCGGAATGGATGTCGCCCGCGACATTTCGCGCGCCATTTCGGACCTGGATTGTTCGAGGCTTATCATTGATCTTCGAGGGAACACTGGGGGCGGGATTGGCTGCCTCCGCCTGATGAGCCAGATGTGCTCAGACCGGCGCGGCGTTGGCTACAGCGTGGGCCGGAAGCTAATCGAGGATGGCTACGATAAAGAGAAGCTCCCCCAGTTCGACAAGATCCCAACCGGCAAACTCGGAGTCGTGCCGTTGATCTTCCGATTCGCACTTGCCGGCCGATCTGTCGCCGTGTTTACGGAATCGCTCGGAGCCAAAGCTCATCATGGCCGGGTCGTTCTTCTGGTCAACGAGCATTCTGCCAGCGCCTGTGAGATGGTTGCGGCGTTCGCGTCCGAATACGGCACCGCGACCATCGTCGGAACGAAGACGCCGGGCAGGCTTGTTGCTGCGAGTTCGTTCAAAGTGGGACACGGCTACCGCATCGCCTTGCCTGTGGGCGACTACTTCACATGGCATGGAACAAGACTCGAGGGCAGAGGTGTCAAACCTGATGTTGACGCACCTGTAGACTTGCGCCGCCTAGCGCGCGGCCAGGACAGCCAATTTGATCGCGCGGTTGCAGTCTGCGTTTCGTTGTGAGTTTGCTTTGTAAAGCGAGGTGGCCAATTCATGACACCTGCGAGCATCGAGCGGTATTTGGCAAAAGAAGTACCTATCTCGATGGATGAACGCGCGTCGATTGGGACAAGCCCGGAGCAATCAGCGATGCTCAAGCCCGGCGTAATAGAGATCCTCAGTTCCGGCCGCCCGCTGACGGTTGCCATCAAAACCGAGCTTGAGAAAGACGCTCACTTCGCGCGAGGCAGAGAGCATGGGCGGTGTAGAGTCAACTCGTGCATGGCTTTGATCTCCGCGGGGGGCAATGCGCGATTGTAAAAGGCGAGCTCGTCCACCAAGCCGTTCAGGAAATGGGTTCTGTTGCGAGTTGCACCGATGTAGGCGCCCTCAACGCTTGCACCCATGGGATTCGGACTTACGGCAGGCAGCTGAACTCGTCCCACCGGCATTCCATTGACGTAAAGGTCGCGCTCGCCGCCGTGCGAGACAACCGCCAGGTGGTACCAGGTTCCAGCATCGACCGGCCCGGAACTTGAGACGGTTAGCCTGGGTTGCGAGCGGTCGCCCGTTTCGAGCACGATTCGGTTGTCTCCCGCCTTGAACAGCCGGAACTCAGGATCAGTTTTGAAACGCAGACGCTCAAAGATGCTCATTTCCCCTTGAAGCGAAAGGAACTTGACATACAACGACTCGCTCCAGGAATCGACGCACCCGCCGCAGGCAGCCCACATTCGCGAGCGCAGAAGACTATCCTTGCCGTTGAAGTGGAAGGCTTTGCCGATCAGCCCGGGCGCGAACTCCACGCCGCCCTCCCGGACAAGCGATTCGACCTGCTGCTCGTCGTCCAGAACTCCGTCTCCTGAAAACAGATCGAACAAGCCTCTTGTTGTCGGCAGGCATGCGGGATCCATCAGATCCAGCACGAGTAGTCCGGCTGGATTCAATGGGACGAACGCGCGATCTCCATTTGGCGTGAAGGCGACCCTCCCGTAACTTTCACCCGGACGGGAAAAGCTCTCCAGCTCCATATCCTTCAACGGGGCGAACACGGCGAGTGAGCCCCCAGACATCACCACTCTCTTGCCGTCGGGGGCAAATACCCCTGCACTCACTTCCACTGGCATGGCGATAGTCTTAACGAACTTGCGGTCTGTCGATCGAAAAAGGTGAAACACCTTGCTCGGAACAAAAGGACAGCCGGCGTGATCGTACAACGGGCTGAGACAGGCGTCCATCCCGCCGACCAGCACCATGGCCTCATTGGGCGCGAACGAGAGTTCCGCGCCCACCAGCGGAGGCCCGCTGATTGCGGCAAGCACTCTTTCGGAGCCAACATCGTAAATCTCCAAGGCATCATGCCCTTTTCGCCCGCCGGGCCCGCCGCACTGATAGCTCACATACAGCTCACGTCCGTCCGGATCGATTCCGTCTGACACCGGGCAGGCAATTCCGGAGAGAAGCTTGCTCTCGCCCGTACTGGTAGAGATCCGCGTCAGCCCGGCGGGCCTCATGGCCAGAAACAGCTTCTGCGCGTCGGCCGACACGGCTACGCCGCTGACGGGGCCGCCGGTGGGCAGGATGCGTTCCTCGACACGGTCGTGTTCCGTGTCGACTGCCATGATGCCCTCTACGTCTGAGCCTACGTACAGTTTCCGGCCGTCACGAGTCATCGCGACGGAGCGCGCTGCCGAGGGCAGAGTGAGAGTGCCCTTCACCGCGAGGCTGAGGGGGTCCAGGACTGTAATCGCCCTCGATGACCATTCAACCGCGTAGAGTTTTCTCCCGTCGGGAGTGATGAAGAGTTCGCTGGGCACGTGTTCCAGTTTCACTTCACGAGCGATTCCTCCCTCGGAAGTAGCTCGGGCAAAGAGCCGTCCAGTTGCCGAACCAGCAGTTGGAAGATGGGGAGTGAAGCCACGATCACGAAACGCAATAAAACCAATCACACAGACCGTAACGACAATTGCGGCTAGCGTAGCCCAAACGAACCAACGGGGAGTTGGTCTACTTGTGGGTCCGCTCGCCGTTACTGAATCTGGCCAACTCGGGGCTGCAGCAAGACTTGACGGAAGCGTCTCGGCCTGCCTCGCCGGATCGTCAGGTTCCTCCCACCTTTCGGTGATCGTGCCCGCGAAGCGATAGCCCCGCCGTCTGATCGTTTCGACGTAGCCGTTGCCCACCACCTTGCGCAAGATCGCGATCTGAGTCGGGAGGTTGCTCTCGTCCATCTTTGCTCCCGACCATACGATTTGCAGGAGCTCATCCTTGGTCAGCACTTGCCCTCCGCCCATCAGCAGGGCGAGTAGGAGATCGAAGGCCCTAGGAGTCAGCGGAAGAGTATCGCCATCGCGCCACAACACGCCTTCCCGCTCGCTCAAGCGGAAGGGGCCGAACTCGTATAAGTGCTTTCTACCGTTGGGCATAGCAACCTTCAGAAACTCTTCATGATATATTCAGGCCCGTTTAGACCCCTTGCAGGTTAATGTTATCAGTGTCCCGGTTTCGTCCTCGACCACTCTGCACGTGCCGCAGGACAATTCGAGGGCTTTGGCCCGAAGGAGAGGTGAACTCCTCGCCGGGATGTCGCGCAGGCCACGAAAACGTGCGGTCGGCGGAAGAAGTGCGCCGCACGGAAGTGTAATGCAGAGCATCGTCTAATCGGATAGCGTGCCAGCCGCAGGCGCCAGCAGACGGTAGATACAGCGTTTTCGGGGGGTGACTGATATGTCCCGTGCACTGAGGAATTCTAGTTGGGCCTTGGTCCCTATCTTATCTTTCCTGGGTTGTCCTGTTTTAGCAAAGGCGCTGGCAACTGACGTCCTGGATAGTCTACGGCCCGCCGCATCGGAGCTCCTGTCCCCCGCGAAAGGAACTCCGCCGGCCAAGAACGGCATCCAAGGATCTGGACCGGGCGTAATCCAAACGCAGCCGTCTTTCGCCCCGCCGCCGGGAAGCATTCGTCCCTCGATTCACCAGATCAAGAGTCCCACGACCTCGACGGCGATCTTCATCGAGAATTTGGGGCAATTCGATCCGCAAGTACTCTATCGGGTACAGATTGGGTCGCAATCGGCTTGGCTGACGAAAGACGGTATCACCTTCGACGCCACGCGGCCTGTCGAGAACAAAGCACCTGAGGGTCCCCTGGACCTGGACTCCGCGGCGAGGGCATTCAAGAAATCGAATTCCCGGGCTTCGGTCTTCGAACGATTTGTGTTCGCAGAGGACCTTGTAAATGCTGAGTGCTGCTCGAAAGTCGATGCGAAGGAACCGCTGCCGGGTGCTTACAACTATTTCCTGAGCCGTGATCCTGCCAAATGGCGAACGAATGTGCGAGGCTACTCCGCAGTTGTCTATCACGACGTCTGGCCAGACATTGACCTGAGAGTTTATGGCAGAGGCTCCGATCTGGAGCAGGAATTCATCGTTCGGCCTGGGGGCGATCTGTCACGCATTCAGGTCAGCTACCGAGGCATCGACAAAGTCGTCGTGGAACCGGACGGCACATTGGAAGTGGTTACCGCCTTCGGAAAGCTCCACGAAACGAAACCGTCAATCTACCAGGAAATCGGCGGCAAACAAATCGCCGTGGATGGCCACTTCAAACTAACCAGCGAGACCTCGTATGCGTTTGAGGTCGGCCCGTATCAGTCCGAGTATGCCCTTGTCGTCGATCCCACCCTCCTGTACTCGACGTTCTTGGGCGGCTCCGCTGGCAGTGGGAGCGGAGACAATGTCCAGGAGGCGCCCAATGGGATCGCGGTAGACTCTTCTGGAAACGCATACGTCGCTGGTTACACGCGGTCAACGGACTTTCCGACAACTCTTGGGGCCTTTCAAGCTAACTCCGACTCCTCGCTATATCAGAGTTCTTTCGTCACGAAGCTGAATGCTACTGGTTCGGCGCTGGTCTATTCCACGTATTTGAACGCTCTCTCCGTAACCGCCATCGCTGTGGATGCCTCCGGAATCGCGTATGTTACTGGGTCCGGGGCGGGAAGTTGGTTCCCGACGACTCCGAACGCCTATTACCCCACCAATTCCTCGCAGCATTGCGCCTCAGGTGACACTTTTGTGACGGCGATTGCTCCGACCGGAGACCACCTCGTTTACTCCACCTGTCTTGGAGTTGGGGGCCACACTCCCTCTGCAATTGCAGTTGATTCACACGGATCGGTCGCAATTGCAGGGAGCACTGGCTCTGGGTTTCCCATAACCTCCAACGCATACCAGACGAGTTACCCCGGATTAGCCTCGGCGACCATCGCCGAGTTTGACACGACAAAGTCCGGTGCGTCCTCGCTGAAATATTCGACATTTCTGGGCTCGGCGATTTACAGTGGCGCCAGTGGTGTCGCCCTTGACACGTCGGGAATGATCTACGTTGCTGGATCGACCACCGATGGCTTTCCCGTCACTGCAGGGGCATTCCAGACATCTCTCTTAACTTCCACTTGCCAATATCGTGATGTTGCAGGAAACTGCTATCTTTGGGGCGGATTCGTCGCGAAACTAGATCCTTCGTCCTCTGGGCCTCAATCTCTCATCTATTCCACTTATCTTGCGGGCCAAGGCAATCCCACATTTGTGGGCTCCATCGCCGTGGACTCTTCTGGCTCCGCCTACGTGACCGGCCAGACGACTTCTGTCGGTTTTCCGGTCACTCCGGGTGCCTTTCAAACTACCCCGCCCAATGGACGCGTCGCATCTTTCGTGACAAAGTTGAATGCGGGAGGCTCGAACCTTATTTATTCGACCTATCTAGAAACCGCCAACACGGACATACATGCCTCGAGTGGTGATGTCGGAGCTATCAATATTGCGGTGGACTCCCGCGGCAATGCGTATGTGATAGGTACTACGACTACTGCCTTTTTTCCCGTCACAACCGACGCTTTTCAGAGCTCCTGTGGCCTCCATTGCAATCGTGCCTTCCTTACCGAACTGAACGCTGATGGGTCTGCTCTTGTCTACTCCAGTTATCTCGGTGGTAATTCAGTTTGGGGCGACCAAGCCACATCCGTCGCGGTCGATCAGACTGGAGACGCGTATGTGACGGGCTATACGTCCTCACCGGACTTCCCCATCTCCAGTTTTGCATTCCAACCACTTCTCAACCCTAACCCAGTGACTTGTGGACTTGGGTCCATCGGGTGTTCTGCTCATGGCTTGGATGCTTTCGTCACTAAGTTTCCGCTGGGCGGTACATTTCGAGCATTTCAGGTAACTCCGACGAGTGGTGGGAACGCCGGCAGAGTGACAGTCACTGTTTACGGCTCCGGCCTCCACAGCGGCGTGTCGGTGGTCCTTAGAAGCGGCGGATACTTGGACATCAATGCAAACTTGGTTGCAATTGGTGCGTTCGGACGAAGCGTCAACGCGACCTTTGACCTCCATGGAGCACCTCTGGGGGCCCGTGATCTTGTTGTAGCGAACACGGATGGGGCGACTGTCACGCTTCCTCAAGCTTTTGCCGTAACAGGCGGAGGCAGTCCAGATCTTTTGGTGGATATCATCATACCTAATCGAATTCTAACCTACTTGTCCACTGATTTTCATGTCACAATTTCAAATCGGGGCAGTGTGGACGCCGTGGGCGTTCCTTTTTGGTTGGTTGGAATTCCGAGTAGTTGGAACCTACTTCTACTTTCACCGGTGGTGGCCCCGCCGATTAACGGCACCCCAATCAACTGGGATCAGGTCCCGACAATCGTCGACACTAATCAGAACTATGTCCTCGGTGGGCCTTATTCTCCACTGGGGAAGGTTGTACCTCTAATACTGCCAGTAGTACCCGCAAATTCGTCAATTTCAATACACTTCTTAGTCGGGCCTAACGGCTACGGCGCCGCTGTCAACCTCCAGGCGGGCGTAGGCAGGCCACTGTACCGATCACCACTTCCACCGGACGCGAAAGCTTGCCTGAGCGCTACTTGGGAGTTCATCCTTCAGGGCGTCGGTCTAATACCGGGTGGAGGCTGTTCGTTAAAGTTCATCCAATATATTGATGGTCGGTGGCTCGATATTATTGATGCCGTACATGCTAGTTCACCTTCAGATGCTGTGCTGTCTGCAGTTCAATTAGTCTATGCGGCAACCAGAGACACATTGGAAACGGCGGAATGCACGGCGGAAGTAAGTACTGGCCCTGCTCAATATCTTCTTCACATCTTGGACTACTTCAAAACAGCCGCAGCAGGATGTAATGCGGTCGATATTTGCGCAGGTTCGCCTGGGTTCTGTTATAGAGCGATTGTAAGCACATTTTTGCTTTACTCAGTATCTTCATTCGATCCAAATGATATTGCGGGGCCTGCGGGAGTTGGCGTGTCCCACTATGTTTCAACCAAGCAGACAATGTCGTACTCGATCTACTTTGAGAACAAGGCTTCGGCGACCGCGTCAGCTCACAATGTAACCATCACACAGTCGCTCGATCCGGCGGCGAACCTCGATAGTGCACGGATAGGTAGCATCCTGATCGGCAATACTCAAGTACCTCTCACTCCTAGCATCAATGCCGTAGTCGGAATCACCACAGCGCAGACGACGCTTGATCTTCGCCCCGGCAAGAATGTGCTAGTGAACGTAGGAGTGAAGCTGGATATTGTAAACCGTTTGATCACATGGACGTTCACGTCAACTGACCCGGCAACTGGATTGCCCACGACAGACCCTGATGCTGGTTTCCTTCCTCCCGGTGCAGAGGGAAGCGTATCGTATACCACCATGTTGAGCCAGAGTGCGACCACGGGAGCGGAGGTGAAGGCTCAGGCATCGATTACTTTTGATGCCAACGCTTCGATCAATACGCCAGTGTGGATAAATACGATCGACAATTCAGCTCCAGCCAGTCACATCGTCCCGCTGAGTGCCATCCAGTCGGCTCTCAGTTTCAACGTCCGATGGACAGGTTTGGATGCTGGTTCTGGTATCCAGGACTACACTATCTTCGTCTCCGACAACGGAAGTCCCTTCGTTCCCTGGCAGACTCAGACAGCTTTCACCGGAGCCACTTACACCGGGGTCGCCAGCCACACGTACAGCTTCTACTGCATCGCCCGCGACCTTGTCGGCAACGCGGAGGCGCCGAAGATCCTAGGGGATACCTCAACTCAGATTGTCCTGACCGGCCCCGCCAAGCTTGTTGCAAGTCAAACCCTCAGCCGGGATTCCCAGAATCGCGCCGTGGCGAACGTGACGCTCGCAAACACGGGAGGCGTGACGGCCCAGAACGTGGTCGTCACGGTCGGCAAAATCGGGACGACTTCGGCCTCCGGATTGCCGATGGCCAAGGTCAACATCCCGGCAGGTTCGTCCGTCCCCATTTCGCTGGTCTTCCCGGCGTCGGTCGGGGCTAAGGGCGCGAATACGACCTTGACTTTGGGCGGCTCGTACACGGGCGGCAGTTTCAATTTCGCGTCCAGGATTACTTTGCCTTGAAGTGAGCACTTATGAGAACCATTCAGAGCCTCAAACTCGCGGTCGTGGCGTTCGTCCTGATCTGTGGGATCAGCCGGGCGGCTTCGATCCAGATCGACCTGACCTCTCCTTTGGTGGCAGGTACACCGGGTTCCCAGATCACGTTCAACGGGACGCTGATGAACACCACCCTCGACACGCTGTTTCTGAACTCGGCCGGTGTCAATCTGGCTGGGGCGTTCGATGCCAGTGACTTGGACGTCACGCCATTCCTGATCAACGCCCCTCTGACTCTGGCCGCGGGAGACTCAATGTCGGCCATCGACATGTTCACGATCACAATCCCGATAGGTCTTGCACCCGGCAGCTACGGTGGGGAATTCACAGTGCTCGGCGGAGCGGACGGAAGTGCGCAAGACATTTTGGGCACGGTCGATTTCACTGTTGAGGTACAAAGCGGAACGGCGATCCCTGAGCCCTCGACCTGGTTGCTGTGCCTTGGCGGACTGATGGCTATCGCACGCGCTCGATCCGCTTGGAAACGAAGCCAGTAGCAGGCTCTGATCGACTCTCCGCGTTCACCGACGCCTGAGCCTCGGGCGGCGCGCCATTCCGCAGCCGAGCCAGCCTCTCAAGCGCCTTGCGCTTCGCCTCCATCCGAATGTAACTGTAACGTGCGAGCATCTGCTGGCTAACCAGTCCAGGTACTGCACTCGATGTGAAGCTCTCACTCGACCCTCGCCGGATAAGTCCGCCATCCCTCGCTTTCGTGTTTCAATGCCAGGATGAACGTGCCGGGAGCAACATTGACTAAGTCCAATGTGACCTCCATTGTTGTCAGTCCGCTCACAATCGCCGCCAAGCCCGAGGTCCTCTGCACCACGCCGCCCTGGGGAGCGATGATATTCAACTCATACTTGCCCGCCGGAGACCCAACCGGAAGGGTGATTTCGAGCCTCTGGCGCAGGCGCCGCAGGGTGGAGTGCTGGTTATCGGGCCGATTCTGATCGGACCTCTCAACGGCGTACGGTCGCAAGTCGAGCAGGGTTGTTTCGATCGGCGCTGTCGCTGCGTCGTTGCGCGCCAAGGCAGGGCCAGGCGCGCGTTGAGAGCGGCTGAACCAAAGATACCCGCCAATGGTGAGGATGATGACCGCCGCTATTGCCACTCCCGTTCGTGACCGCGGCCGGCGAGCCGGCAACTCACTCTGCATCTTGCGGACTTCCACGTAACACGGTGAGCACTGGGTCAAGTGCTTGTAAGCGGGATCGTCCGCCGGCAGTCTCTTCGCGGCCAGGTCGCGCAAGACTCCCTTGTCCGGACAGCCGACACGATCAGGATTTGGGTTGGCCCGTGCGAAAGCTTCGTCTACGGGATCGAATAAATGGTCTGCCGCCATTTTCCCTCGAGTTTCACGAACGCTATACTGTCCGCCGCCGCGTCCTCTCTGCAATCAGTTTTCTTAACTTGGCGTGTGTGCGCGAAAACATGGTGTCCACGCTCCCGGGTGAACGTCCCAGTCTTTTCGCGATCTCCCGATTTGAGAGCCCGCCGACAATCCGCCACACGTGCGCCAAACGTTCGGTCTCATTCATGGTCCCCAAGATTTCCCGCCAAAATACATTGTCTTCCAGTTGCGCCGGCGAGCCTTCCCGCGCCTCAAGCAACGAAGCGAGGCCGTCCGATTCCGTCATCGAAACGCTCTGGATCTGGAGTCGCTGTTCAGAACGGCGCATCCAGGAAATGGTCAGGTGTTCCAGCGTCGTCCACGCAAAGCCGTGCAGGTTTTCGAGCTGACCGTCGGCTCGCTCTTTGTCGTCGATTCGGCGCCCAGCCTCCTCGAAGAGATTAGCGATTATGGCTTCGTCACGGATGCTCAGAAAACGCCGGCGAAAGCGCGCCAAGAGCGCGTCCAGCGCCGCATGAATCCTGAGGTTCAGCGGATTGCCGGAGCGGTCGGCAAGCTGCAATTTAAGAAGAGGGCCCATCGTGCGTTGCCGGGGCCGAATGCCCCATGGGTTTAATCGTACCCTAAAGTGCATTAAATTTGACTGTTTGTCGTAAGGTTTCCGCCCGTCCTGTGCGTTCAACCCTTTGCAGACGATATGTCCTTGTGTAGGATACCGATCAAATTGCTAAGCATTTTCGGAGGAAATCATGACCGAAGACAATGGACAAAATGCACTCGTTTCAGCGCATTCGGGGCGTTTCCTGTGCGAAGCGATCACGCTGCAGGCCCATGACGACCTGCCCTATCTTTTCGAACTGGAGCCGGACGAACGGCTGGATTTCATCGTGAGTTCAGATCTCCCGATCGACTTGATGCTGTGCAATTTCGAGGATTTCGAGCATTGGGCCGATTCGGGATGTGACCCCGACATTGAAGTCCCCGTTTACTGCGAATACGAAAACGTCACCGTCCAGACCGTCGCCTTCAAGGCGCCTCATCGCGGCGAGTACGCCGTAGTGTTGATGAACTGGGGCGACCGCGCCACGGATGTCCTCATCGAGATTCCCGATCACACCGTTTCCGCGCTGCGCTAACCGCAGCGAAAACCCGGTCACCGCCCTCCCGCTCTTCCCTTCGTAGCGCTCTGGTGCTCGCAGTCAAGGCTAAACCTGCGGCGAGCACGCCCGGCCTTGACATCTCCGCTCCCGAGCGCTGGCTCCTGCTCAAGCGCGAGGTGCTCGACATCGTTACGATGCACACCCGCGCCGGAAAGGAGCATTCCATGTCTTTCGTCGCTACACTCGCATCGCATGAGCGAGAGCAAATGATTCTCAGCCATCTGCCGCAGGTTAACCTGCTGGCTCGCCGCGTCCATCGCCGCTGCCCGCAGGGCGTCGAACTGGACGACCTGATTTCCGCCGGGACCATCGGTCTCGTCAAGGCCGTCGACCGATATGATCCCCGGCGTTGTAAGCTGTCTACCCTCGCGGAGCACCGCATCAACGGCGCCATTCTCGACTATCTGCGCCAGCTTGATCGTCTACCGAGGAACATCCGTCAGCTTCACAAGCGAAGCGAAGCGGCCGCTGTCGAATTGGAGAACCGGCTCCGCCGGACGCCGTCGGAATCCGAAATCGCCGAGGGAATCGGCATCACGTCCGGAAATCTAGCGAGGGTGCGCGAAGTCGTTCATGCGGCCAATGTCGTCAGTCTCGACGCCTTGTCCGCAGGGGTGGCGGAAATCGGCGACACTCCGGTGGACGTTGCCGACGGACTTGACTACGCCGCACGGGTCGACCGTGTCCGCAAAGCCGTCAAGCGGCTGCCTCGCGCGGAACGCGTGGTGATTCAAGGACTCGTCGCCGGCGAGTCGCTGCGAGAAATCGCCACGTCCCTGGGAGTCGGTCAGTCCCGCGTCAGCCAGCTGAAGCGCCGCGCGATTGTTTCTCTGCGAGAAACGCTTCGATCCAACGGAGCGCAGTGCAAGGAGGTTGCGAAGGCGGCAGGCGCCTGAACCACTCCCGCCGGAGCGGCGGAGTCGAGAGGCTTCGCCGCTTCTGCTTCAGCTATGAAACGGCAGCGTGGAATACCGTCATGTGCTCAATCAACCTATTCGAAGTTCCCCCTTTTTCGCCAGCCAGTGCGCCAATGCCGTATTGACCAGGATGTTCATTGAACTGTCCCGGTCAGCAGCGATCTTCTTGAGCTTCTGGTGAAGAGTGCGCGGCATGGTGATGGTTGTGTCGCGGACCATCTTCTCCTCGACGCTGACCATCGCCACCCGCGTGAGGTCCACAGTGCCGAGCGCCTCCAACGCCATCGCAGAGAGGTCCCCTCGATAGCGCATCACCGTTCGAAGCGCGTCGTTGATGCCTTCGTTGAGGCGAATCGCCAGCTTAATGTTCAGATCCTTCGGCTCAGCCACCGCTTTCTTCCGAGCCTTCTTAGTCGCGGAACTCTTCTCGAGACGGACGAATGGTTTCTGGGAATCGGTCATGTCCGTAAGCCTGCTTCGACAAAGATCGTACAGGCATTACGGTACCACCTCTCTTAAGCCATCGGAAAATCTTCCCGATGTCCCGAATTGGCGCGCCCCTATTCAGCCACCGGCCGATAAGGCGATTCGAACAGGATGTCCC
>CAIVVT010000260.1 GCA_903909435.1 uncultured Acidobacteriia bacterium
CCCCCGCTTGCCGCCCCTGCCCAACATCACGCAACCTTGGGGTTTCCGGCGCCGTCGATAGATCCGGGCGCCGCCGGACCGTTCGAGGTTAAAGGCGGCGATTTAAGGGCCGGTTAAGGCTTCGAAAGGTTTAAGCCCGCATTCGCCGGATGACGCAATAATTTGAAGCGTTTTTTCGACGATTCAGCTATTCTAATCAGCAGGTTAAGATGATTCGAAAGCGGACGTCATGGCGAACCCGGCGGGTGAATCGGATGGCGAGGCGCTGAGGCTAGATTTCGACCGCCGCCTGATGCTTCAATTTCGCGGTTCGGTCGTTACCTCGGACGCCGGTTTGCTCGCCTATCGCGAACTCGACGACGCGCTCGGCCTCAGCGACATAGCAGGCGAGAAGCTCGCCGACGCCCGCACGGGCAAGAACGGCCGGCATGCTCTGGTCGGCATGTTGCGGCAGGCCGTGTTCGGCCGCTTGGCTGGTTACGAGGACGTCAACGACGCCGAACGTCTTCGCCATGATCCCGCGATGCGCTGGATTGTCGGCGGCAAGGCAGCCCATGATGGCGCAGCCTCGGCAAGCCAGATGGGCCGCTTCGAGACGCGATGGCTGACGGCCGAAAAGAACCTGTCGGCGCTCTCCGATCTCTCCGGCCAATGGATCGACCGTGTTCATGCTCGCCGTCCACCGCGAGGAATTTTACTCGATATGGATTCGAGCGTCAGCCCGACCCACGGCGAACAGGAGCACAGCGCCTGGAACGGGCACTACCAGTGCACCTGCTATCATCCGCTGTTCCTGTTCAATCAATTCGGCGATCTGGAACGCTGCGCGCTGCGTCCCGGTAACGTGCACAGCGCTGATGGCTGGGAGAGCGTTCTCAAGCCTGTCGTGGCGCGTTATCTCGGACAGGTCGCGCGCATCTACTTCCGCGCCGACGCCGGCTTCGCCAATCCTGAGGTCTACGAGTATCTCGAAGGCCAAAGGATCAAGTACGCGATCCGGCTTCCCGCCAACCGCATCTTGCAGGAACGGATCGGCTATCTTCTCAAGCGCCCGGCCGGCCGTCCGCCGAACGAAGTGCAACGTTCCTATGCCAACTTCACGTATCGGGCGGGAAGCTGGGCCAAGCCCCGCCGCGTCGTCGCCAAAGTCGAGTGGCATCCGGGCGAACTCTACCCGCGCGTCGGTTTCATCGTCACCAACATGGCGAGGCCGGCCGAGAATGTCGTCGGCTTCTATAATAAGCGCGGAACTTGCGAACAGTGGATCAAGGAGGGCAAGGGCGCGATCCGATGGACACGGCTTTCTTGTCGCTCGTTCGCTGCGAACGCCGTCCGACTTCAGCTTCATGCGCTGGCCTACAATCTCGGCAATTTCCTACGCACCCTCGCCACGCCCGAGCCGATCAAGGATTGGTCGCTGACGAGCCTGAAGGAGAAGCTGATCAAGATCGGCGCGAAGGTCGTCAGCCACGGCCGCTATGTCGCCTTCCAGATGGCCGAGGTCGCGATCCCGCGAAACCTCTTCGCCGACGTCTTGCGGCTCATTGCCGAACTGCGGCCGCCGCCGGCCGCGTCTACAGCGTAGGGTGTTCGGGTGTCGCGCGTTTGTCAAAACCGACAGGAGACGTGTGTCTTGATCGAGGAAGTTTTTGTCTTCCGAACGTTCGAGGCGGCTTCGACACGCCTCGGCGGTGTTCGCCGCTGGGCCAACGGCGATTCGACGAACGTTTCCGGCTTGCCGGGAGCACGAAATGGTCGCAGATTGGACGCGAACCGACAGCCAACTGGCGGATGTCGGCTCAATGCCTTGCTGAAGCCACTCGGCGCGGTTTCGCAAAGCGATTTCCGCGCGCCGGCGTTCGGCGATATTGGCGAAACGGGCGCGAAATTCGACCGCGTTGACAGGCTTGGAGAGAAAGTCTGTGGCGCCGGCCTGAAGCGCCTCGAGCCGGATATCGAGTTCATCGAAAGCCGTCACGACGAGAACGGGCGTATCGCGATGGGCTTCGATCCGGCGAATTCTCCGGATCAGTTCGACGCCGTCGATTTCCGGCATGAAATAGTCGAAGATCGCGAGATCGAAGGGTTGCTGATGGAAGGCCTCGAGCGCCTCGGGCGCGCTCCGAAAGACGCGCGTGTCGAACTCCCCGACCTTGCCGACGAGGCCCTTCAGCAACAGGCAATTTGTTGCGTTGTCATCAACAATAGCGACCAGCACTGGGGAGTCTCCGCGCCCGGTGTCCCGTAACGGCTCTGCCTAAACTGGATTTGTCAGAATTTGTAAAAAAATTGCTGAAGATTGCTCTTCAACCTTGCAACCCACGCCGTTCGCAATAACACGATTGTCATTAGGGTTTATGGTTTCGTCGGCTGACGAGCGGCCAACTCGCCCCTGCGCTTGAAAAACGCGGGATTTCGCCCTCGGCGCCATAGCCGGACCGCTAGGCTGCCCGGCGTGCGGGGCCGCGAATCGGGGCGCCGCCCGCCCCTTCACCAATGTGGAACTGACCGACGCGTGTGGCGAGTTCGGCGGTTTCCCGCGCGAGCGAGCGACTCGCGGCCGTGGATTCCTCGACCATGGTCGCGTTCTGCTGGGTCGCCTGATCCATCTGGGTGACAGCGGCGTTGACGGCCTGCAGGCC
>CAIVVT010000261.1 GCA_903909435.1 uncultured Acidobacteriia bacterium
CACCACGGCCTGGTCGCGGCAATCGCCACAGATCAGGCGGTGACGGCCAATCGCCCAGATGTCGCCCGGGCGGGTGACCGGATCGGGTGGCACTTCGGGCGTGACGTCTTCTGGCAGGTCTGCCGCGACTGTCGGCTTCTCGCCGGCGTCGTCCATGAGCTCAAGGATCTCTGCGTCCGTGAAGCCCAGCAGTGCCATCTCGAACCCGCTCTCCTCAATCGCCTGGAGCTCTTCGCGGAGCACCTCCGCGTCCCACCCGGCGTTCAGCGCCAGCTTGTTGTCCGCGATCACCAACGCGCGCTGCTCTTCCTTGGTCAGGTTCCCCAATACGATCACTGGCACGATTTCCAGTGGCGGCTTGACGCGTTGAGCTGCGAGCACTCGCGCGTGGCCGGCGATGATCGTCCCGTCCGAGGCGACCAGCACCGGATTGGTCCAGCCGAAGCGTTCCATCGACGCGACGATCTGTTGGAGCTGCTCCTCAGAGTGCGTCCGCGAATTGCGGGCGTATGGCAGCAGATTGCCTATCGGCCAGTGCTCCAGCTTTTTCGGTAGCTCTATCTGTTTCAATGGCTTAGAAGAAGACCGGCAACCAGACCGGCAACCACGCGAAATCGGTCTAACTAGCCTGGAAATGCCATCCGTTACCCGCCGGCCGACCCTCTCGTTTCAGGACCCGAGGATATGCGCGTTCGTCGGGCACCGTTCGCGCGCGTTTGGCTTGCCGGACGCCCAGTCGTTGAAGCGACGCATAGACATTTGTTCATTGACGGCGCCAAAGCAGAGAAGACAGTGCTCCCTGAGCACGATGCGCCTGATTGCGGTAACGACATGCGTGTGCGCGACCTATCATGGTCTGTGACGCTAAAGTAAAACATGTCGCCAGCCGAACTTGAACTACTCCTCAGAAGAGTGCTCGGTGAGGGTATTCAACTCTCTCCGGCAGTCTATTTGCTCCTCGTCATCGTCTCGCTACTTGGAGGCACGGCGGGAGCATTCGTTGGTGCGTATTCTCGGAGGCGCGGCGAGAATCTGGCAACCAAAGCGGATTTCGATGCGCTCTTGCAGCAGTTGCGGAGGCAGACCGAGGAAACTGAACGCATCAAGAGCGAGATTGCGCGCGCCGGATGGATCCACCAGCGCCGATGGGATCTCAAACGTGAACTGTATTGGCAGCTTCTCCAGATGCTCGAAGAGATCAAGCAAAAGGGTAGGTGGCTTGTCCAATCGCTTGAGCGCTTCTGGAGTCCGAATCCTGAAGCACAAATTCTCATTGAGGCATTCGCAAAACACATGTACGAGCGAGGTACCGTCGAGAAGCTTCTAGCGTGCAAAGGCGTTGCCGGAATGATACTTACCGAGCGGTCAGGCGCGGCTCTCGATCGCCTCATCGACGACTATAACGCCATGGCTGATGTCCTGATTCGAAACGAGCAGCCCACGGAAGCGTTCTTCAACTACGGGCGTTCGCAATTCGATAGCCTGTTAACCCAGACAGAGGAGGCGTACCGACTGATACTTAGCGAGTCGCAGGCCGATCTTCTTGGAGACTCGACTGAATCTCGCACGGATTGACATGCCTCCCACGGTTGACATGCCGCCGCATCCCACGAACGGCAGCAGTCGATAGCGTCGTGCGCGTGCAGCGAGCTAGTTTCGGCACGCGGTTGGTTCCCAGGGACGCGCCCCACCATTGGCTCCCTTTGCGCCCACGTTGGACCGTGTCGCACCTTTGCGTCCGACATCGGCCTCGGGCTTGCCTGTACCGGAAGCCAACAGTTGCCAGCGAGTGAACGCGCCACGCACATGGGCGAGGTAGCGCCCGCCGACCTGCCGTCGAAGTTTCATGCGACCAGACAATCCCGAACCACTTGGAGGAAGACGCCGCGCGCATCCTCGCGGCGATGCCTCCAGCAGCGGCTGCCGTTGTCGAGGTTTTCAAGGAAGCTGTATCGCGTTCCAACGGGCACTCGTGCTTCAGCAGGATTGCTTCCGTCCTCCTCGCACAGCCAGATCGCAGTGAGATGGCCTTTTCGACCATATGAGGGCTTCACGACCCCCCCGATTATCAGTCGCTTCGCTGAATCCAAGGTTCGTTTGCCCAGAGAGATGCCATCGGGCGCGTAATACGGAATTAGGTGGTGCTGCTCGATTGGAGACACTCCGACCTCACAGTCGTAGGGAAAGGGATTAGCGAGCGTCCCGTCGCTCGGTGGGTGAAAGATCCGTTCAACCGGTGCGTCGTGGAGCTCTGTCGGTCAAACCGGACGATCTCTGGTTATCAATACTCAGGATGTGATCGAAGTGTGCACCTTTCCAGCTCACCAAGAGCGGGGAGGATATAGAGTGAACGTGCCAACTTTCGTGCTCCACACCCGCAAAACGAGAGTGGCCAGCCATATCCCCGCAGGTTAACGCACTGAAAACAAACAGTCTGCGGGGATAGCGGGGATAGCCTCCGTCCATTACAATTCACCAGCGCACGTGTGTGTGCATGCGGGTTACGCGCAAAAAATTCTCGCGCCGTGCGCTAGCATTGGGATCTATCCCCGCTATCCCCGCAGACCTTTTGTTTTCATCAACATAACCTGCGGGGATAGCCATTTCCTATCCCCGCAGATTTGCGGGGATAGGGGCGGCGGTCACGCGTTCATCATGACTTTCCAGCGCGCGACCTTGCCATGGAGATCATCGGTGTCGCGCTCGATGCGAAATTGTGCGTCACCGTAGCGACGTCCGACGCGCTCGCCGAAACAAAAACCGAGCCGCTGTTTGAAGAAGCCCTCGCGATCCATTGCCTGGGCGATGTAGCCCGGAAGAGCGGCTCGCAACTCCTCCGCTCGCTCTGTGAGGGCCATCTGGTGCGTGTCCGCGTGGTATGTTTTGCTGTTCATTCGTTCCCAAACTTGGGCCACGGTGAAGGCCTCTCTATAGAACGCGTCATCGAGGGTCTTGAGAAAGGCCTCCCACTGAATCGATTCCGCATCCGCCTGCGTGTACAACTGAGAGGAGTTCGCCAGAAACCCCTCGAGACCGGCATGCTGCAAGATGCCGCCGACGATCGTTGTCCAGTCCTCAAAACTGCCAACCGGCGTCACATCCGGAGGCGGGCAGCCTGCGATAAACCAGGATCGCGCCAATGCCAGCAGTGCGGCGAGAAGTTCCCCCCGATGAGCGAGGACGTATTGCTTCAGCCGCTTATGGCGGAACCCAGTCCGTTCAAACGGTCTTGAGCACTTCGCATCCATCCGGACCCAATAGCAGCGCCGGGGCATATCTCCACCCAGTTGGAGGTTGTTGCCGGTGGCGATCCAGGTGCAGCGGACGGGCAAGTTGATCGTCTGGGATTGGCCCAGAATACGATCGCCGTGGATCGTCTCCGTCAGCGCCTTACACAGATCGGCCGAGTCAAGACGATAGTTCACGTTGTCGACAATGACGATGGATGAGCCCTCACGCAGGACCGAAGTCAATTGTTTGCGCCATTCTTCCGCTTCCCTCGGGGCGGAGAATAGCGCGCCCTCGCGGCCGCTGCCGATTAGCGACACGACTTCGGACAACAGAGTCTTCCCCGTACCCTGAGTGGTGGCGTCAAAAAGGGCAAGCGGTGTGGGGCCCTTGATGGCAGGACGGCAAACCGGCGTCAGCATTGCGGCGATCGCATTTGCGCGGCTGGCTCCATCCACAAAGGGGAAGTCCCCAATGATGCCCATGATCATTTCGATCGCCACTTCAATGTGATCCGCAGTCGGCTCCTCGGGGAGCTCGGGGATGATTAACGCCGGGTCGGGCGCATAGTACAACCGGCTCGCCCCGTCGTACCCCGGCAACGTAATCAGAGTTCCATCTTCGCGGAGGGCTGGCGACTCGATAATACCGAGCAGGGGCGGGAATGGCCACTCGATTGGCGGCGTCGCCAAGATGTCCTTGACCACGTCCATGGGCGGTGCGCAATTCCGGATACCTTGCAATCCCACTTCGTAGAAATCTGCCGATCTGGTCAGCCGGTTCCGGAGAACCCGATCGGATGCCTCGGAAATGACATAGCGTCCGAATTCTTCCTCGCTGACGCACACGATCTTGCCTGTGCGAGCGAACAGCGAGGGCGGATCGTTGAAAAGCCTCAATGCGGCTAACGCTTCACGGCTGATGTCCCGCAACTGCCGGTCAGTGGCCTGGATGTTCGGCAGACGACGGCCATCAGCAGCGTGGCGCCACTCTGGTAATGGTGCATCTTCAGTGCCCGATCGAAAGCGCTTTGGCATCCCCAGGACGATCGGGCTCTTCACCTTGTTGTGGTGCCTGCATTGACTGCAGAATTGCTGCTGGCCCAACTCATTTTCGATGAATGCGCAGGTGGAGGGTCCGGAGGCGCCCATAGCCTGGCGCAGTTTCTCCTCGGTCTCTGTCGGGCTGTACATTGCGTAGGGCCTGCTGAGATCATGGGCGATCTGGTTGCCATCCTTGCACCGCCCCACAATGGAAAGCATGCGATACCACTCAGGCTCCGGCAGCCTGGCGGCATCGTCTTTGCAGTGTTGCATCCAGGGGCACTCCGCCAGTACGCGGAGAAACTCCCCGCTCGGATTTGCCGGCGCTGCGCCCTGAACATGGGCCTTGAGTTCTGGGTCGGCCTCCAACTCGACAAGTTCCTCGAACTCTGACGGGTTATATCGTTGGCCTCCATCGATGACCTCATACTCGACTAGCACCGGCGTCTCTTGCTTGCGATTGTAAGTACCAGGAACCCGCAAGAGCCGGCAGATGTCAGCGGTGTTGTCAATACTCCAGCCATTCTGGGAGGCGGCACCAGCCAAGACGGCTTGGAAGCCCTTGGATAAACGAATCGCCGCTCGCCGGTCTTTGTCGGTTGCCGTCTCCATTGGCTCTCGAAACAACCAATGTGGCTGCAAACCGCCACCGGAATAGACCACGACGGTCGGCTTGAGGGGTATTGCGCTGATGATCTTCCAGGCGTCCTCCAAGGTGGGTGGCAAGTTGGTGGCGGCGTGGTTCGGACCAAGCACATCGATGTCGGCCCACACTCCAGGCAGTGCGACAACGCCTGCTTGCGTTCCACGCCCTTTATGGGGCCGTTGACCCTGCACGCCAATCGCGAAGTAAACGTTTTCCCTCTCTCGCGCGAGCATCGCGCTATTCGCCGCTTCGAGGTACCAATCCGGGTTGTTGAGTGATACGAACGTGGAATGCTTGCTCGGCTTGTTGAAGAGAACGACAAAGCCGGCTTCTTGGCCGCTAAAGATGCTCCGCAGGAAGCGAGCCGCCAAGCGGTCGTGGTCCTGCATGGCGCCGCCCGCGTCAGAAGCGTTCATTGGCTTGCCGCCTGACCGTGGAGCGAAAGCTGCTTCACCGCCCGCTTCCTCGAATGGCGGGGCCGAAATCCGGCGCGGACAAAGGCCTCTCTCAATTGCAGAGTCAACTGGCGAACGCGCGACCGTGATTTGCCGGTCTTGACGCAGACCTCCAGCACGGGCAACTCGCTCAAGAGAAGCGCCAGATTTCGTAACTGGGGATGCAGCCCATTGAGCACGCGCTGAACGTCGATGCTCATCTCAAGCCCAGCCGCAATTTCGTGTTGGTTGCTCGCGCCGAGTGCATTGGGTAGATCGTCTGCCCATGCCGACTCATGGTGCAAGAGGTCCTCGGCGAGAACTTCCCGGCGTACGGTCCGATTCCTTCGTGTGACCAGGGCGCTGGCCTGGTTTCTGACGACGCCTCGAACGAATCCTGGCCAATCACCACGTGACGGATCAAATCTCGGCGACCGGCGGAGACAGTCGAAAATTAGTTCCTGGCACAAGTCTTGCCATTCGTCCGGTCCGAAGCCGGCGGTGGCAACCAACAGGCTCGCTCGACAGGATGCCTGCTGCAGGATGTACGGATCGACGGCCGCGTTCATCTTGCGGCCTCCAGGAGCTTGGATTGGATGACGGCGCGGCGCGGAATACCAGCGCGCACCTCGACACGCTGGACGCAGCCGGTGTGCAATTGATCAAGCCGGTCGAGTAAACGACAAACTTCGGCGCACAAGGCGAAGTCCGCCAGTTCAGATTCGGGCCGATCGCCGCAGTCCGCATCGAGCTTGAAATCGAGTAGCAGCGTGGGCGCCGGGTTGAACATTGGCTCCCGGTCGCGAACCTGAAGGTCCAGGATTTGGCCGTAGTCGACAGACTGGCACAACCGCACAAGTGCCTGTCGCTGGGGGGAGAGTTCGGACAGTCTGGATAACCGCGTGGTCGCGGCGGCCGCCGGCAACTGCGGCTTCATAGCTTTACCTTTTGGCGCAGGTCAACAGCGTGCGAGGCGATCCATCGCCGCAGTTCTCCGCGCCGGTAGAAGATGCGATTCGATACGCGAAGGAACGGCGGCCCGCCACCGAAAACTCGCTTTCGGCGGAACCAGGCCAGCGACATCGGCAGTTCCTGTTGATGGGCCTGCACTTCGGTAAGCAGGTCGATCTCGGTCGGTTGTGTTTGAGTTGCCCGGCGTGCCATTCGTGCGTCTCCACTGTGAACTTCTGCTAATCACGAAGCTAATGTGGAGAACGTGGAGAAGTGAGGAGAAAACGAGGAGATTATGCGTGCGAAGCAGGCTTCGGACTGCGGTCCCACTTGGCTCGAGAACAGCCAATTCTGGAGAGAACAGTCTCGAGCTTGTCCTGGGAGTAGCGACTTCGATCATCGCGAACCATGCCATACAGCGCGCTTGGGCTAACGCCCAGGTGTCGTGCGAGATCCTTCATCTGTTTGTGATCCCGGCTGGGCGCGAACGCCCTCAAAATCCCCATTCGCTGTTCCTTGAGATCCCTGGCCGGACTTTTGAGCCGTAGGCCCTTACTGCTCGCCCGCCGGCCATCTGTGAACTGTTCCTCAATGAAGGGCAGATCTACATCGATTCGGCCGCATCGCAGCGCGGAAGCGTTGGACAGATCAATGACCTTCAACTTGCTGTGTTGACCCGGATCAGGTGCGGCCGAAGGAAGAAGAAGGACTCCTGCCACCGATCCGTAGCCCCGACGGATCTCAATGACTGCGGACTGCAAGTCATCGGGGGCTACCGCAGCGAAGAAGATATCCCGCTGCCGATTAGCAATTGAGCATCGTCCGAGTCTCCACAGTCGACCAATCACGAGGTTCAGCGGCGGATCCGGTATTCCAAGCTCGGCAGCCAATTCCGCGGCGAATCGCGGCTTGTTTGGCTCCCACTGACGCAGGCGCTCAGGATCAACGTTTATTGGCAGCCCTTCACTTGTGCAAACGATGAAAGCGCGCGTCCCATCCTGGTTCCACATCACCTCAGCCCAGTGCGCTGAACACTCTGGGCAAAGAATACTCGCGGCTAGCTGCCCATCGGACACCAAGCCGAGGTCGCAGAGTGCTTCGAAGTCGGCTCGCTTCCAGCTAGCGACATCGCCGGAACCGAAGTCTTCGTGTGGGCCGCTCAGACGGCCAAGCAGGTCCTGCCAGGCGTCACGCATCGCGTTCGATCTTCCAGACCTTGAGATAACGCCTCAGCAACAGCTCCTCCGGGCTGTCGCCCAAATCGCATTTCGATCCTTCGGAGAGATTGAAGGAGAAACGCCGATCCTTCCCATTGGGCTTCTGGAAAATGGCCTGCATCGTTACGCCGTGCACGGTACAGTCCGCGAATCGTGCCCGCCGCTCATTCAACGCCACAGCCACGAAGTCGTAAACAGTGACATCCTTCCTCCGAGGATTGACCTGGAATGTCAGGCGTCCGCCGGGAGTTCGATGAATTTGAAGTCGAAGTGCCGTGACTCGGACCAGGGTGATCTTGTCAGCCGCTTTGGTCGGGAATTTGATGTCAGGGTTCTTGAAAACTTCGAGATCAAAAGTGTCGGCCTGCCAGGGCTCCGATTCGTCATCCACTCCCAAAATGCACTTCGCGAAGATAGAGGACATCATGGCTCGCCGGTTCTTTCCGCCTTTCGCAAAGAGCTCGAGTGCGCCGGCGGAGTGATCGTAGACAAAGACGACCTCGAACGCCGGTCTCCAGCTTTCCCGAATGAATTTGCCGTCGTCCCGGTAACCCTCCCGCTCATCTGGATAGTCCGATGGGTAGGCGAAAAACCAATCGAGGTCGCCCTCGCGGCGACGATGCTCGACGATGCAAAGCTGCCCGCGTCCTTCCTCTGCCTCGTAAAAGCCGGAAATCCCTTTGCCCAACCGCTCACGCACGCCTTCAGTCACCTTAATCGCCTGCTTGGGGAGCCCCTTGCGTTTTTCCCACGAGTTCCGTGCCAAACCATCAATGTGCGCGAGCGTGCGGGCGTCCTCGAAAATCGCCGGGTGCTCAAGGTGGCACCAGAGGGCTCTTTCATAGGCGTTCTGCATCGCTCCGATTTCGGCAGCAATTTTCCTGTTGCTGTCGCGGGCGGCTTCAATCAGCACCGTAGTGCCAAGCGAATCGGCCAACGAATGAACTTTGCGAAAGACCATGTCGATCCGGTTTCGCTCTGGCTCGGCCAAGGTCTGCAACGTGTCGAAGACGGGTTCGTCTTGCGTCTCTCGAAGCTCCTCCCAATCGAAGTTCGAAAACTCAGGGAATTGCTTGAAGAAGCGCTTGAGAAGCGCGTTGGGAATGTGACGGATGACGGAGCGCGGATTGTAAGAATTGGGCACAAACTCCTCCCCTTTCGGCGAGGCTCCGTGCGGCTTCGATCAACTACTCATTCGGTACGTTAGGCTCCCAGGTACCGAACGGAAGCGGGTGACTCGCCAGCAAAACCAGTAGTCAGCATTCAACGTCGATTTTACCACGCTCGAAAAACATCACAGGTGGAAACTGTTTTTGAGGAATTGCCATGCGTGGCGCTGGTCATTCCATGAGAGAGGACTCGCTACTTTGCGTACCGCCACTTCACTGATAGGGAATCGCGCCGCCCCGCTTGGCGGGAACTCCAGAATCTCCTGCTGGATGTCCGGCGCGAGCCATACCAGTTCCATGATCTGGCTCATCCGTTCCCGAGTGATGCAGCCTAGACGGGCAAGATCCGCGTAATCTTTGGCCTCGCCGCGCTGGAGCATGTCCTGGAACTGGATGGCCAGCGCCACTACCTGCGCGACCCGGGGCAGGCGCCCGGTTCCGGAATGCGGCCCATCCGACGATCCCGTTCGCCCCGACTGCCGTCTTGTAGCGTGCAAGCGAAACTGAATTTCAACTGCGCTGTTTTGCATGCTCATATTTCTCCGTCAGGGCTGGCGCCCAAGTGCAGAATTCCTTGATCCCCCGAGAGCGGAAGCCCAGGGTCACCGTCCCGGTCTTGCCGTCATAGCGAACAGTCTCGACCAACGCGCGGATGAACCTCTCCTGCTCCCACGTGGACAATTGCTCCCACAGCGGGTCGAAATCGTGAAGCGCCGCTTCCACGTCTTTGGTGTCGACGCCCTCAGCTTCAATTGCCGTCTCCTGCTGGCGAAGCTCGGCAAGCCGGTTGTTGAGTTGCGACACGCGATCCTGGAGTTCGGCCAGTCGGTCAGTGGCGAGGTCGGCCGCGTGACCAGTCTTGCCTACCATCGAAACGGTTTGTTTCATCTCTTGAGCGATCTGTCTCAGTTCCGCGTCAATCGCCTTTCGCTCCAGTTCGATTCCCGCTGAGTCGTTCTGCCGATGCTCGTTCAGTTGCCGCAGGACCTTGCGCAGCATTTCGGGATTCCGCCCGATGCCCCGGAGCTGCTCCAAGACAGCGTTCTCCAGATCGGGAGCCGAGACGGATCGCGTCTCGCACTGCGCCCAGCCCCGCTGTTGGGCCTTCACACACACGTAGTAGCGGTAGAGCCTGTCCTTCTTGTTGACGTACGTGTGCATCATGCCGACGTCGCAGGTGCCGCATCGTACCAGCCCTTTGAGGAGCGCGGAGTACTTGTTGCCAATGCTGCGGCCGCCGCATCTGCCATTCCGGTTGAGGGTACTCTGGACCTTGTTCCAGGTTTCGTCGTCGATGATCCGATCGTGCTCGCCTTCATAAACCTGCCCGGCGTGTTCTACTTTGCCGGTGTAGATGATGTTCGTGAGCAAGTTGTAGAGGCTGTTCTTGGGGATCGGCTTCCCGCCCGCATGCCGGCCCTCGCGCGTCGTCCACGATTTCATCCGCCATCCGCGGCGGTCGAGTTCTTCCACCACCGGGATCAATGATCCAAGTTCGAGGTAGAGCGCGAAGATCTCACGAACCCGCTGCGCTTCCTCCTCATTCACCACCAGGGAGCCGCCCAGTGGGGCTACGTCATAGCCCAGCACCGGATTGCCGCCGACCCACTTGCCTTTGCGCCGCGCCGCACCCATCTTGTCGCGCGTGCGTTCAGAGATCATCTCCCGCTCGAACTGGGCGAACGACAGCAGGACGTTCAAAGTAAGACGTCCCATGGAACTGGTCGTATTAAACTGCTGTGTTACCGACACGAACGTCGCGCCGTGCTTATCGAGGATCTCCATGATCCGCGCGAAATCGAGAAGCGATCGCGAGAGCCGGTCCACCTTGTAGACGGCCACGCAGTTCACAGCACCGGATTGGATATCAGCAAGCAGCCGCTTTAGGGCCGGGCGGTCCATGTTGGCGCCGGTATAGCCGCCGTCGTCGTACTTCTGCGGCAACGCCACCCAGCCTTCCTGCCGCTGGCTGTTGATGAACGATTCCGCGGCCTCGCGTTGCGCGTCAAGAGTGTTGAAAACCTGGTCGAGGCCTTCCTCCGTCGATTTCCGCGTGTAGATCCCGCAGCGGACACCGGCCCGCGCCGCGAGGCCGCTTCCGTTTTCTTTCGGACTCCTTTCACCGCGCACGTCGTGACTCCTTCTCCAGCCCGAAGAACGCAAAGCCATTCCAGCGCGTGCCGGTTATGTCGCCCGCGATCGCGCTCAGCGAGGCGAATCGTCGGCCATCGTATTCAAACCCTTCATTGAGAACCCTGACCACGACGGTCTGATCCTTGTACTTCTTCACGACCAAGCTCCCCGGCATAGGTAGGCGCGCGTCTCGCGTCTGAATCACCTTGGTGGTCACGGTTTGGTCCTGCGGGACCCCAGCCAGCTGCCGGGATGCGTTATCAGCGATACGCGACCGCAACTCTGTTCCACGAGCGATGGCGATGGCGTATTGCCGGACTGACTCCGGAAGGCCGCCGCTCTTCGCCGCCTGCAGGTGCCAGGCGATCTTCCGCCGCAAGTGCTGACAGTTTGCAATCCGATGCTCCGCTCCAAACAACTCTCGATGCAGCGCCTGCAACTGCGGTGCTGTCATCCGTGGCAGATCCTCGATCTGCGGCGGCCCGTCGCGTTTCCTCATTGCTGTGGTGACCCCTTTCTCCGACCCGTCAACTTCAGTTCATGAGGCCTCGTTTCGCCCGCGTTATCAAGTCCTTGTGTTGACGGGAGCGGCTCGGGCGTCGTGCGGACAAGCCGGATTCTGGCGCGCCGCTTATACGCCGCAGCCAGTAACGCCGCGATCTCCTTGATTGCATCGTCAACCTTGGATTCCTCGCCGCTTTGCATGTGTTCGCCTCCAAGGGCGCGCAGCCTGGCGAGGGTGATGTGGGTGTGGACGAAGGAGGGGTATGGCCGCCGTGGTTGCTCGACCCAATGTCCAGCACCCACAACGAGTCCCGCTTGGCGGCCTGCCCGCTGTCTGGTGTTTCGGGGCGCTTTCGCGCTCCCTGTCAACTAATACTCTGGCGAGTTGGAAAATGTGCAGCTTTGTTTGACCGCGCTGGATGGCATCGTCAACAAACTGGGCGCAGACGGCGGATTGGCCGCTAGCGCTACGTCGAAAAAGCTGGCGGCGCACCTTTGAATCCGGTTCTCAGAGTCGGGTTAGACATCCATTGACATAAAACTACATGTGGTTTATAGTCATACCATGATTACACCGACGTGGACGACACTCGAACAGGCTATCGAGCGGTCCAAATCCGAGATTCTTGGGGACGTTGCCGAAGGAACGATCCCTACCACTTGTGCCTCTTACAGTGAGTTACACGACCACGTCGACGCCAACGGATACGGCGGCGCATTCGAGCATGATTTCGACAACGAGGAGACGGACTTCTGGAACGCGGTGCAGGATGCCGTTGATGCTTGGATTAAGGCCGGGGGGTTGAAGTCGTGAGAACCCACTGCCCGCACTGCGGGCACAACCTGACCACTGACCAGATCCGCTCCCTCTGGGGACGCTTCCGTGCCTCATTGCGCGTCACCGCGACGCCTGGACCTGGCCGGCCGCGAACGAAGCCCCGCTGTGCGTGCGGCGCAATGACGGTTGAGAGGGCAGAAAAACGAAATCACAAGTGCTAGTCGTTCGGTCCCTCTGGGGGACCCGTTCGATGGCTGGTGCTCCGATGTGCTTTCGCGCTCCCGGTCTACGCATACTCAGACGATTTGAGAGTGTGCAGTCTTGTCTTGCTGGGCTGGAGAGCATTATCAGCCGACCGTGTTGGCCGTCCTGTCGACTAATGCTCAGTTTCCAGTCCATCTCGTGGCGGAGGCGTTGTGCTCAGCGCACATTCAATTGATTTCCTGTCCATACTCGAAATGCCACAGCACTCTTACTAGAAGGTGGTGCCCACGCATCTACAACCAGGCCACCAGCGTTCCACCATTGCGAAGCAGCGCTAAACAATTGCAAATGAACGGTTTGGGGTATACTCAAGTCTGGCAGTCTGCCAGACCTGGTACACTGTTGTCTTTGCACGACAACGAAATGCCAACGTCATTTCATCCGAACAAGGACTGCGTACCTGTGATAGATCTCTTCGCCGGCCCTGGCGGGTTGGGCGAAGGGTTCTCGGCGGTGGCGCACGACCGCCTCTGGTTTGATGTGGTGCTCTCGGTGGAGAAGGATGCTGCCGCGCACCAGACGTTGCTGACACGCGCGTTCTTTCGTCAGCTGCAAAATGACGATGAGCGGGCACGGTATTACTCGTACCTTCGCGGTGACATGAGTCGCGATGAGCTCTTTCGTGCGTTACCTGCGGCTGCCGCTGCGGCCACGGCACGGTGTCTTCATTTGGAGCTTGCCCCGCGGACCACGCAACGCGTGTACGCGGACATGGACCGCCTTGTTGCGGGCAAGAAGCGATGGGTCCTGGTGGGCGGTCCTCCTTGCCAGGCGTACTCGGTCGTCGGCCGCTCGCGCTTAACGAAGATGAAGCGCGAGGAGTTCGAGAAGAACGCAAAGCATGTACTGTACCGGGAGTACCTTCGGATCCTTGCCCGGTATCGTCCCCCGTTGTTTGTGATGGAGAACGTGAAGGGCTTGCTCTCCGCAACCTATGGTGGGCATTCGACCTTTGAGCGCATGATCAGCGACCTGTCCTCACCGACGCTTGCGGTGCGAGAGTCCATCAACGACAAGATGACCTTGTCGCGGCGCGGGAGCGAGTACGCGATCCTATCCCTCGTGCACACGACGGATGGCAGTCTTCGACCTGAAGATTACGTGATTCCCGCTGAACGTTACGGCGTCCCACAGAAGCGACACCGAGTCATCCTTCTGGGTGTCCGCTCAGATCTCAAAATCCCCCCAGAGCTAGAACTGCAACCAAGTGATGCACCAGAAGTGCGCGATGTACTCGCCGATTTGCCCGTGCTGCGCAGCCAGCTCTCCCGGGAACACGATGATGCCGCAGCCTGGGTACAGGCGCTCACTCGTGAGATGCTCTTCTTCCGGCAAGCCAGCGTAAGCGATCACATTTTCGCAGTGATGCGAACCGCGCTGAAGTGCTTGCCTCGTGCGACGAGTTCTGGTGGTCGTTGGGTTGCGAAAAATGGATGTTCGTTGCCTGCGACAACTCTCACAGAATGGCTTCTCGATCCACTGATGCGTTTTGTGGTCAATCACGAAACCCGACGGCACATTCCGGAGGACTTGCTTCGGTATTTGTTTGCGGCCGCCTACGCGACGGTGAACGGGCGCTCCCCGAAGCTGCACGAGTTTCCCCGTGACCTGCTGCCGAACCATCAGAATGTCGCTCATACGCTTGAGCAGCGTCATGGCTTTTTCAATGATCGTTTTCGGGTGCAAGTCGCGGATCAGCCAGCCACCACGGTGACTTCACATATTTCCAAGGACGGGCACTACTTTATCCACCATGACCCGAAGCAATGTCGCAGTTGGACGGTGCGGGAGGCCGCGCGGGTGCAGACGTTCCCGGATAACTACTTCTTTGAGGGGACCCGCACCGATCAGTTTCGCCAGGTCGGAAACGCCGTACCGCCATATCTCGCAGTCCAGGTCGCGCGCGCTGTTGCCCGGATTCTCGCTTCGCAGGAGTAAAGGGTTGTGGATGTCTTGACGCCCGAACAGCGGCGACATTGCATGACGCGGATCAAAGCGCGTGATACCAAGCCTGAGGTGCTCCTTCGCAAGGCGCTCTTTGCCTTGGGATTTCGCTATCGACTGCATGATCGGCGCTTGCCAGGTACTCCGGATTTAGTTTTCCCGAAGTACCGCGCTGTGGTTTTTGTGAATGGGTGCTTCTGGCATGGGCACGACTGCCCACTGTTCGTTGTGCCACAAACGAACACAGACTTCTGGCTGCAAAAGATCGGTGCAAACCGTGCTCGTGATAGGCGTGCTGTCAGTTCCTTGCGGCGCATGGGCTGGCGCGTCTTGACGGTGTGGGAGTGCGCGCTACGCCGACCAGCACAAGTACGCAACTTGGTGGTAGCGGCGAAAACGGCTCGCTGGCTGGGCAGCCAGGGTGGCCTCGCGGAAATTCCGTAAAGTACATCTCATTGCTGGCCGAGACTGACGGTTTCGGACGTTGGGGTCCGCTCAGGGCGCAAGCGGTGATATGTTGATTGCTTCGAGTCGTGACGCGCAGAAGGGGCCCCCCAGCCGGCTTAGCCTAACCAAATCGATGGGAAGCTGAGAGTTTGCAGATGTGCAGATGTGTTTTGACAACTCCTAATTGTTCAGTTCACGGATGGGAGAGCATGCCCAAATTGGGACTGCGATTTCGTCGCCAAGGACGATCCGCCTAGCGAAAGCAGCGCATGTCTACCGGCGATATGGCAATAGAGGTCGGGCGTTGAGTCCGTTGTTCAAGTTGGCGGTGCTTTCGGGTGCCCAGCCTACCGTGCGGTTCCATATCCATCGGGGCGTAAATGTCAACTTAAGGGACGGCGACGGCAGATCGCCTCTGATGCTTGCGGCATTGAAAGGGCACATCGAGATCTGCCGATTGCTTCTTGATGCAGGTGCCGACCCCACATTGGTTGACAGGGACGGCAAAGACGCTTTCACTCTTGCGCTCGGCAACGGATGGAATGGAGCCGGGGCGGTGATACGCGAGTGCCTGCCATCCTCCCACGGGCACGCGGATCCTGTCGAGCCTCAGTCGGCTAGCGCCGCTGGAGAGATTTTGGAAATCGCGCCGGATTCTGCCGACGAAGGAACACTCGATGTCTCCAATTGGGAGGAGGAGGTCGAATCGCCAGCCCCGGCATCGGATGCTTCATGCCTCTCTGAAACAGTAGTAATCCAGCGAAACCTCACTGAGCATATCCCCATCGACACTGCAGAAGATTGGTCAGACGTCGACATCAAACTCCCCGACCTTGCGCCACGACGTTTCTGGGAGGATCTCGAAGAGGGCGTCAGAAGCGGTATCCGGCGACTCTTTCTCGATGGTCTGCGTGTTGGCAGGGTCGTGCGGCAACAAGTTGAGTTCCTCGCCTCCGTCAACGATCAGGAGAAGGCTGACGATTTTACGGCGCGTTTGCTCCTCACCCTGAGCGACCTAGGAGTTCAGGTTGATGAAGATCCTGCGACCGCGGACCCAGCGTATCCGAGCACCTCGTCGGACAATGAATACGACGAGCACGCGGGCGCTAGCCATCGGCAGCTGGCGGACGAGGCCGTCACTTTCCTGGAGGACCTGAACTCAGCCATCGGTGATCCATTCAATGCGTACCTTAAGGACATCGGTCGCAATCAGCTTCTTTCGCGCGATGAAGAAACGGCGCTAGCCAAAGAGATGGAACACGGATTGGCGGAAGCCGTCAGCGCGATCAGTGAATGTGAGCCCGCAATTGCAGAGATTCTTCGGGTCGCGGAAGCCATCGGCCGCGGCGAAACGCCGCTGGAAGTCATGATCGACCCGGATGTTCCCGATGTGGGCGGCGTACCTGACCAGAACAATGCAACGACAATCGATAATCTGGTCGTGCCCGACGGTGACGACGAAGAAGACAACGATCCAGTAGGTGGTGATGCCGCTGGCGACCTAGCGAAACGGGTGGCCGCGATTCGCGAACTGCATCGCTTGGCGTTCACGGAGGGGGCGACTAACGACCCAAGCGCTTTCGCTGCAGTCAGCGACGAGGTGAAATCCCTGCATCTGTCCTGGGGGTTCATCGAACACCTGTGCAACATCCCAAGACGGAAACAATCCGACGAGATCGAGACGTATCAGCGGATCGAGTCGGGCCTTGCTAAGGCGAGCTGTGCTAGAGAGAGATTCGCTGAGGCTAACCTCAGACTCGTGATCGCAATTGCCAGAAAATATGGCAAGTCTGGTCTCTTCTTGCCTGATTTGATCCAGGAAGGCAACATTGGCTTACTGAAAGCCGTGGGCAAGTTTGACTACCGGCGCGGATTCAAGTTCTCGACCTACGCGACATGGTGGATTCGTCAGGCCATCACCCGTGCGATCGCCAATCAGGCACGCACCATTCGCCTCCCCGTGCATGTGCTTGAGGCGGTGAATAAAGTGATGGGAGTGCAGCGCCAACTTCGGCAGGAACTCGGGCGCGATCCTACCCCTGAAGATTTGGCGGAGCGACTTGAGTTGCCCGTTGGCAAGGTCCACAGGTTGCTCCGGGCTGCGAAGGAGCCGATACCGCTGGAAACTCCGGCCTATGGGGAAGACAAGGGCGTAGTGGTGAGTGATCTCTGTTGCGACGAGCGTGCTGTCTCGCCTCTGGACGACCTGATCAGCCAGGACATCCGCGAACAGACTGCAAGAGTACTCAAAACCATGACTCCACGCGAGGAGCACATAATCAAAATGCGCTTCGGCCTTTTGGATGGCAACGAGCAGACGCTCGAAGAAATTGGGCAGCGTTTACAAGTGACGCGCGAACGAATTCGCCAAATCGAAGTCAAAGCGCTGCGTAAACTCCGGCACCCATCGCGCATCCGTCGCCTGATTGCAGCCTGGGGCACGAGTCACACAGCCGAAGATGTTGCTCACGAGGATAAGGAGACCAGCGATGACCCAAAGTAAGTCGCGCAATGTCCCCCCTAAGGCGAGCGCGATGATCGAAGCCCTTCGCGGGCTTGGATATACGGCGGCGACCGCACTTGCCGACCTTGTCGACAACAGTATTTCCGCTCGCGCCAGAGAGGTTGCGATTTCGTTCTTCTGGCACGGGCCAGCGAGCAGAATCGCTGTTCTCGACAATGGCGACGGGATGGGCGATGGTGAGCTCGAGCGGGCCATGCGATTGGGAGCGCTAAGTCCGCTCGACACGAGGAGTGCCCACGACTTGGGGCGCTTCGGTCTGGGGCTAAAGACGGCATCATTCTCCCAGTGCCGCCGGCTGACAGTGGCGAGCAAGAAAGATGGGGAAGTCCATTGTCTTCGGTGGGACTTGGACGTCCTCGCGGCCAGTACTGATGGCGGGTGGCACCTGTTGGAAGGTGCGGCGCCAGGATCTGAAACGATTCTCGACAATCTGAACGCATTTCCTTCAGGAACGTTGGCCCTTTGGGAGGTGCTCGACCGGCTAGTCGTCCCAGGCTTCACCGAGCAGGACTTTCTGGACTTGATGGATCGTATAGAATCCCACCTGGCAATGGTATTCCACCGCTACCTGGGTGGACCGCATCCTAGACTGCGCTTGACGATTAACGGAAGACAGGTTGCTCCCTGGGACCCATTCCTTTCGAGCCACCCGGCGACATGGTCATCCCCGGTCGACCCTCGCGTTGTAGCCTCTGGTGCATTTGAAGTTCAGTGCCATGTTCTGCCGCACAAGGATCGCTTGAGTGAGAAGGAGTATTTGTCAGCCGCAGGGCCCGACGGCTGGACAGCCCAGCAAGGGTTTTACGTGTACCGGAATGAGCGTCTGTTGGTAGCAGGCAACTGGCTCGGTCTGGGGTCCGCGCGGCTTTGGACGAAAGAAGAGGCTCACAGGCTGGCGAGAATTCGACTGGACATTCCAAATACTACCGATTCTGAGTGGAAAATCGATATCCGAAAATCAACCGCGCGTCCACCGATCGCTGCGCGCGCCAGGCTGACACGCATGGCCGAAGATACTCGAGAACGCGCCCGGCGAGTCTTTGCCCATCGTGGACAGGTAGTGCCTGTTGCCGGCGGCCAGTTGTCACAGGCGTGGCGCGCCGAGCATTTCCATGACGGTATCAGATATCGAATCGATGTGAATCATCCAGCGGTCAGGGCCGTTCTTGACGACGCCGGGAGCCTCGCCCCCCAAATCACCGCGATGCTGCGCATCATCGAGGAGACCATCCCGGTCCAGCGGATTTGGCTGGACACGACAGAATCGAGAGAAACACCGAGGACAGGCTTCGCCGGGGCGGCCCCAGCGGAAGTGGTCGCCGTGCTTGACGTGATGTACAGGAACCTGACAGGCCGAAAGGGTCTATCGCCTGCGCTGGCGCGAGAACAGTTGCTGCGGACGGAGCCTTTTCACAACTATGCCGAACTGGTGATGGACCTCCCCGACGTTGCGAACCCCGAATAGTGAGGCGAACGTGAATTCAGCGGCGAACGAAACCCAACAGAAAGTAGTCAAATTCGTTCAGGAGCTTCTGCTTGACGAAGAGGACAAGTCTTCGATAACCCCCGCGCTTATTGCCGGGAAGATCGAACTGGTCATTCGGATGAACCCCAAATGGGGGGATGGTCTGGACAGGGAAGCCGTCACCGATGAGCTGATCAGACGTTTCAGCCTGTGGATTGGCCAGGACAGCATGCTACGCAGCGACGTCGGTCACGTCCAGTGGCTCAACGCTGCGCGCCGGAGAGAATGGCGGTACTGGCAGCGATATCGCGAATGGCTCGAACGAAAGCTGTCGTTCAAAGCCGTTGAGGCACTTGATCGGTCTAGTGACACGATTCTTGGGTTGTTAGAAGACCCTACGCGGGAGGGCCCATGGGATCGACGAGGTCTTGTTGTTGGGCATGTCCAATCTGGAAAGACCGGCAATTACACCGGATTGATCTGCAAAGCGGCAGACGCCGGCTACAAGATCATAATTGTCCTTGCCGGACTCCACAACAACCTCAGGTCCCAAACTCAGATGCGCCTCGATGAAGGATTCCTGGGATTCGAAACGAAGCCTGTACCGGATGAGATCAGAATCATCGGCGTCGGTGAGATCGACGGAGACCCCGCTATTAGGCCAAACTACGCCACGAACCGCTCTGAGAAGGGCGACTTCAACACCGGAATTGCCAAGAATCTCGGCATCACGCCTGAGCAGCGCCCGTGGCTGTTTGTGGTCAAAAAGAACAAGACTGTCCTCGACCGTCTTTATAGTTGGATCAGAGACCACGTCGCAAACGCTCAAGATCAGGTCACCGGTCGGAGGATCGTTACGCACCTTCCACTGATGTTGATCGATGACGAGGCAGACCACGCGTCAGTCGATACAGGTGAGCAGATCTTTGACAGCGACGGGCAGCCCGACGAGACTCACCAGCCAACCGCCATCAACAGGTGCGTTCGACGCATACTTTATGCGTTCACCAGATCGGCGTACGTTGGGTATACTGCCACGCCCTTCGCGAACATCTTCATTCACGAGAGGGGAACGACGCGCAATGAAGGCCCGGACCTCTTCCCAGCCGCCTTCATAATCAACCTTGCGGCGGCTTCCAGTTATGTCGGGCCGGCGAGAGTGTTTGGGCTCAAGTCCGGCGATGCACGAGGAGAAGGCCTTCCTCTTGTCCGGTTAATTGCGGATCACTCCACGCCTGATGGGCAAGGTGGATGGATGCCGCAGAAGCACAAGAGTTGGCACCAGCCACGCTACAACGGCCAGGATGCTATTCCTCCATCCCTCGCGAGGGCGATTGACGCCTTCCTGCTGGCGTGCGCGATCCGATATCAGCGCGGACAGACGAAGGAGCATTCCTCCATGTTGATCCATGTGACCCGCTTCACGGCGGTGCAACATGCGGTATACCACCAAGTCGAGGAGTACATTCGCCACGTGCGTCAGAGGCTGCTTCGGCGCATCGACCACGAGGCCGTTCTGGTGCAGCTGAGAACACTGTGGGAAGAGGACTGCCGAGCGGCTTCTGCGCAGATTCGAACGGCGTATCCAGACTTGGCGATACCCAGTGACACGGGGTGGGAGGACATTACAGATGTGCTCCCCGATGTTTTGGCCGACCTTCAGGTCAAGATGATAAACGGTACCGCAAAGGACGCACTCGACTATGCAGATAGCAAGGAAGCCGGGCTGAAAGTAATCGCAATCGGCGGGGATAAGCTCGCGCGGGGCCTAACGCTTGAGGGCTTGTGCGTGAGCTACTTTTTGCGCGCCTCGCGGATGTACGACACGCTGATGCAAATGGGACGATGGTTCGGTTATCGCCCAGGATACTTGGACCTGTGCCGTCTTTATACAACATCCGAACTGGTGGAATGGTTCGGACACATCACTGACGCGGCCGAGGAGCTGCGAGAGGAATTTGATCTGATGGCTGCGAGCGGTTCCACCCCGCGCGAATACGGCCTGAAGGTGCAGTCGCACTCGGTCCTGATGGTTACATCGCGATTGAAGATGCGAACGGCGAGGAATCTGATGCTCTCGTTCAGCGGGCAGTTGCTCGAAACTGTCGCTCTCTACCGCGACCCTGGAATTCTGCAGAAGAACCTCGATGCCCTGAAAAACTTGGTGTCCCGGATTCCCGCACCAACGGTCGATCCGGAGCGGGTTCGCAACGGCAGCCGGAGCCAGTGGCAAGGCTACCTTTGGGAGAACGTCCACGCCTCCGATGTTGCGGATTTCCTGACGGCCTATCGAACGCACCCGGAGGCGTACAGAGTGAATAGCGCTCTCCTCAGCGAGTTCATCCGCTCGATGGTGGCTGTCGGAGAACTGACGCACTGGACAGTCGCTCTGATCGGTGGCGGACAGGGTAGTGACCTCGCTGTTGCGAACGACATTTCAGTCAGCATGCTGCAGCGGAGCTTCGAAAGCGGGAATGAGAATCGATACTCCATTGGGAGACTGATGTCTCCTCGCGACGAGGCGATTGATCTCGATGGAAAGGAATGGCTTGCGGCGCTCGCGGCCACCCGCGAGGCTTGGCACGCCGATCCGGCCCGACTAAAGACGGGCAAGGAGCCGGACGCCCCAAGCGGTCCGGCGGTCAGGAAAATTCGCGGTTTTGGAGCACATAACATCCCTGCCCATCCGGATAGAGGCGTCCTCGCACTGTACGCTCTGGATCCGCTGAAGGCCGACGCAGGCTTCCCCGATGGAACGCCGCCAATCATCGCCTTCGGCGTGAGTTTTCCCGGAAGCAACTCAGGGCTCAAGATTGAGTACAAAGTGAACAATGTCCTCTGGGAGCAGGAATATGGTCCAGCCGACTGAGATCGACGAACTTCACTCTGCATGGCGAGCTCTCGGCGGGAGCGCCGGAGGCACCGATGGCTGGAGCACGATTCCACTCGCGCTGCCTGGGCCACGGAGGCTTCGCGCCGGCAGGCATTTTCCTGGAAACGAAGAAGCGTTGTTGGTGGGCTTCACCTCAGTTCGTGTACCGCCGCCCGCCCAGTTGCCTCAGGGACAAGGCTTTCTCGTGGCGCAGATCGATTTGGGCACTGAGGTCACTGGTATGCTCTGGCTAGCGTTGTCGCGCCGCAGTGGGGGCAGCCTGGACATGTTCACCATGATGGCGCTGGATATCATAGCGACGCTGAACGCCGGCAGCGCAACTGCCGAGGAGATGCTCTTCCAACTGTTCCTTGCCAGAATACACGCATGGCAGGATTTCATGCGCCGAGGAACGGACACGACGCTGGGGCCCGAGGAAGAAATCGGCTTATTCGGAGAACTGCTATTCATTCGCAGCATGATTGAAGCAGGACTGCACACAGCTGCGGCAGTCGATGGTTGGCTCGGACCACTTGACGGCATACAGGACTTCGTCCTCGGAGGCGGCGCAGTCGAGGTGAAGACCACCATAGCGACCGCCGGTTTTCCTGCGACAATCGGGTCCTTGGAGCAGATGGACGACTCAACTCGACAACCACTGTTTCTCGCTGCGGTACGAATTCGGCTGGATCGGTCCGGCATGTCCCTCCCGGCCATCATCGAAGATACAAGAGCGATCTTGAGTGCGGATGCGCCAGCTCAGAGTATGTTCAACCTCAGGCTTATTCACGCAGGATACCTGGATGCGGTTTCGGATCACTACAAGCGGAGCTTTGCGCATGTTTCAACCAGGGTGCTCCACGTCGAGTTGGGGTTTCCGCGCTTAACAAGGGCCAACGTTCCTATGCAGATCAGACAAGCCCGTTACGAACTGGACATCGATTGCATCGACACCGATTCTGTTGCCGTCCGCGACGCGCTTGATCAACTGGGGGTAATTTAGCGATGGAACTCGTGGACTTTCTCCGGCAAACGCAAGCCGAGGTGCGATCAGAGATCGGGGAACGTCTCGGCAGTTCTGAGAACGGCTATCCGTACGCGGAGTCGGTCTTCGCCGAGATCGTGATGCAGCACATGTCACAGGTAGGCATGACCTTCGATCCGCAGATCTGCCATTATGCTCCCAAGAAAGTTGGAAACGCGATCTTGCGTCTGAGTGGATACGCGATGTCCGATGAGACCGATCAGCTCGATCTATTCGTGATCTTATACAGCGGTGTCGACGACGTGACACCGATCACCGATACAGAAACGAAGACAGCCGCCGAGCAGTGCATGCGCTTTCTGGCGAAGTGCGCGGAAGGGCGACTGGCCAAGACCATGGACGAATCTGATGATGCATATCCATTCGCGATCACCATTCAAGATTGCTACGCCAGTCTGGACCAGATCAGGGTTTACGTCCTCACGGATCGACAAGCGAAGGCCAAGAATTTCAAGCCGCGTGAAGTGAGTGGCAAGACCGTAAAGCTTGAGGTGATGGACATCGAACGGCTGCACAGGCATTGGTCCGAGGGCAAGCCGCGCGATGAGTTGGTCGTGAACTTCGAAGAAGTTTCAGGCGGCGCACTGCCCTGTGTCTACGTGCCCGGCGAAGCCTCTGACTACGACTATGCGATGACGGTTATTCCCGGCGAGGCACTCCGGTTTGTGTACGAGAAATACGGCGGGCGGCTCCTGGAGGCGAACGTCCGCTCCTTCCTTAGCGCAACGGCCAAGGTCAACAAGGGCATCCGCGATACGCTCCAGCATACGCCCGAACGGTTCATGGCGTACAACAACGGGATCGTGATTGTCGCGGACGAAGTGCACTTGGGGAAGACAGGCGATGGAGGCCCAGGCATCCTCTGGCTGAAAGGTATGCAGATCGTTAATGGCGGCCAAACAACCGCGTCTATTTACTTCAGCAAAAAGAAGAATCCGGAGATTGATCTTGGCCGCGTTCGTGTGCCTGCCAAAATCATCGCCCTTCGCTCACAAGACGCGATCGCGGAAGAGGCTCTCATTTCGGACATCTCCAGATTTGCTAACAGTCAAACCTCCGTCAAGCTATCCGATCTCTCTGCGAACAAGCCCTTCCACGTCCAGATCGAAAACTTGGCATTGTCGACTTACTGCCCTGACGGCATCGGGCGTTGGTTCTATGAACGCGCGGCGGGAAGCTACAACACCATGCTCTTACGTGAAGGGACGACACCTGCGCGACTACGGCAGCTCAAGGAGTCGATCCCGACGAGCCGGAGAATCACCAAGACGGATCTGGCCAAGTACTTAAACGCGTGGGCTCAGAGGCCGGACTTCGTTAGCTTCGGCACCCAAAAGAACTTCGAACGTTTCATGGCGGACCTCGCGAGCAGCGACGCCGAAGTGCCGCCTCCTTTGCCAGATGTCCCTGCTTACAAGACGATGGTTGCCAAGGCCATTCTCTTCAAGAAAGCGCACGCCTTGGTGCGCCCGATGTTCCAGCAGGCGCAGGCAAATGTTGCAGCCTACGTGGTATCGCTTCTGGCAAATCGTCTGGGGGAGAAGCTCGACCTCGACCAAATCTGGCTCCGACAGGACATCTCAGCGGAGCTGAAGATGCAAATTCAGGCGTGGGCTGCCGAGGTCAATAAGGTCCTGCATGATTCTGCTGGCGGGAGAATGATCTCAGAGTGGGCAAAGAAACCAGAGTGCTGGGAAGCGGTTCGCGGGGCGTCGTACACAGAGTCGATGCAAGGGATTCCCGAGATGCGTTGAGCAAAGACGCAGCCGAATCCACCGCCCAAATCTGCATCAAACTAGCCCAGATTCTGTTTCTGCGCGGCGCGTCCAAGCCGGCCAGCCACCGGAGAAGCTTCGAGGAACGTTCAGAGAGGGGAGCGGCGTTGAACACGGCCGTCAACAAACGCCTCCTGTCAACCGGAGAAACCGGAGAATTCGTAAGTGAAAACGTGGGGTTCGACCTCAACGCTGGGGTTGTGCTTGCACCCCCGCGCCGCCTCTTTTCCGACTGGAGAACCGGCCCAGGGCACGAAAACCTGCGGAATGTTGGGGATACGGGCACAGCCTGCGGAGGGCGCTGCTGTCAATAGAACGGGTGGTTGGAGTTCGGGCGAAAAGGAGTTGGCTCCCCGGCGTAGACTCGAACTACGGTTCACGGCTCCAAAGGCCGCTGTCCTACCATTAGACGACCGGGGAGTGCTCAGGCTACTTTTTCATTTTAGCCTAGTGCCCTGACGCTTGGCAGGCAATTTCGGAGTACGTCCCGGAAGCCGAAGCGAAGGCACGGGAACAGGGTTGGCGTTCTCACCCGGTGGGCTTGAAATTGCTATGTCTCTGGTGATGGCTCTACCGAAGCAACCGAAGCGTTCGCCGGCTAAAGGCGAGTTCCCCTTTGAGTGCGATTGGACGCCGGCGGAAGAAGTGCTCACGGCCCACGCGGGCATTCCATTGTTGGCGCGGATGGCACCTTCATTCGGGGTGCCGTGAGCGTGAAGCAGCATCTGCACGTGGAAGAGCGGCGGCGCGGGTTTGACGAAGCGACTTACGTATTGAGTTTTCTCGTTTTAAACGCATTGGGTGCGAATGTTTGGAAGTTTTCGTGCGCTTGCGCGATGACGCGGTGCTGGCGGAGTTGCTGTGCCACGGGTTGCCGAGTCAGGAGGCGGCGCGCAAGATTTTGTACCGGTTTCACGATTAGCAAAAAATCTAACGGGCGCGGGCCGAACTGGCCCTGGTGCTGGTGAGTTATATCCCCGCCGCGAGTGAGCCATTGTGCGCCTTGGCGAAGGTCAATCAGGATTTGATCGGGACGCTGGGACGGCGTTGTGCCGAGCAACGCAATGCGACTGTCGACCTGGACGCGACCATCATCGAGAGCGCTAAGCGCGAGGCCAAGCCGACCTATGAAGGCGGCACAGGCTATCGGCCGCTGCTGGCGTTATGTGCTGGAGATGGATCTGGCGTTGGGCGACGAGTTTCACGAGGGCAATGTGCCGGCGCAGTAAACGCCGCTGGAGTTGACGTGGCGCGCTTTTCAGGCGCTGCCGGAGACGATCGGGGAGTATTACTTTCGCTTCGACTCGTCGCGCTGGGAGCGCGGATTGCTGAACTGGCTGCGCGACAAGCGGCACGCCGAGGTACCGCAAGGTGTGATTACTTCTGCGGTCAGCGTGCGCATGACGGCCAAACCGAAGAAGCACATCGCGCGACTGTAACAGTAGCAGTGGAAGTCGTACCGGGAGGATTGCAATGTTAGCCGTGAGTGCGCCCATCTGCTGAACTACTGGCCAGAAGCAGAGGACCGGGCGAAAGGCGCGGCGCCACTGCGTTGCGTGGCGATCCGGGTATGGCGACGGCAGAGCGAGTTGTTCGCCGATGGCGCCGAGGCGCGTTA
The DNA here is from genome assembly GCA_903909435.1 of uncultured Acidobacteriia bacterium. Taxonomy (GTDB): domain Bacteria; phylum Acidobacteriota; class Terriglobia; order Bryobacterales; family Bryobacteraceae; genus CAIVVT01. Next base: position 26,058 of record CAIVVT010000261.1, read on the forward strand.
CTTCGTGGTGGCGACCAATCAATGGGGTTGGGGTGCCAGAATGCTCTTGGTCTGGCATTGCGAGTAGGCGGGCACGATGAAGGCGTTGCACGATGTGCTCAAGAAAGAATTGGCCGCGGGCGTGTTGCCGTGCGGACGCTTCGGCGCCAATACGGTGTGGCTGCGCCTCGTGCTGCTCACGCACAAGGTGCTCACGGGATTGAAGCGCTTTGCGCTGAAACCGGAGTATTTGAGGGCCCGGCCCAAGCGACTGCGCTTCCGCATCTTCTGCTCGCCCGGCAAGCTGGTGCGTCACGTGCGCCAATCGCTGGCGCGGCTCGGAAGGCAAGCCGCCGAAGTGCTGGAGTGGGCCGAGGCCCGGGCGCTGCTGGCCGCGCCGGCTTGAGCTCTGGCGGATTAACCGCCATTTCTCACAGAGTCGGCGCTGATGGCAGGTGGGCTATCGTCCGGTGGGTTTCGGAGGCCGATTTCGAGGTGCACTGATGCGGCTCGACATGAGCGGGCGGATTTGACGGGGCGAAGGTGCGTTGTGCTTGCG
>CAIVVT010000262.1 GCA_903909435.1 uncultured Acidobacteriia bacterium
CCTCGATCATCCACCCGCGCAGGGTCTCTTTGCCAACTTGAATCTGGTGCCGCTGGGCCAGTTGCTCTGCGGCGAAGGTCGGCCCGAAATCGTGCCACTCCGCTTGCTTTAGCAGCGTCAAAACTTGTCTCTGCGTCTCGGCTGGAAGCTTTCGATTGGAGGGCCGTCCTCGCAGTCCATGCACTACTGCGGCATCGCCCCGTTTGCTCATGCGCTTGAGCATCGTTCGCACCCAGCGTTCACTCACGCCGATCTTTTGTGCCGCCTCCCGCTGCGTGATGCTTCCATCCTTGGCCCGCTTCAACCAGTCCAATTCGTCTCGTTCCGCTTGGCTCATCGAAATTCGTTCCATCCTTCAGCCTTAAGGCTGTCAAGAGGAACTTTCTACTTGGCTGGATTAGGAACTTCTCACTTGGCCGCGACAATAAATTCAGTCCATGCATTCAGTCGATGGCGGCCAAACGACTGCCCATGAAACGGCTGGCATCCAACCGGCGCAACGATTAGACCCGGGCGCGAGAAGCGCTCGGCAACTCTTGCGCAATGGCTGCAGGAACTGCACCGTTGCATGCACGAGGCTGGTCGCGGCGAACGGTTCGGGCGCAGTCCGCTTCGGCTTTCCGCGTGCTGAAAGTGGTCACAGGTCAATCTGTCCACGCCCTGTCACTTAGTTGACGAGTTTGGCATTCGATGTGCCATTCAATGTGCGGCATGGCCACTACGGTCGCTCCCCAACCAACGCTAAAGGACGACGTGCTCGCATTCCTGCAACCCCTGCGTTCGGCCATCGAATGGACCGGCGACCTCGGCTTCTTCTTCTGGCGGGTGACCAAGGCGGTCTTCTCGCGTCCGATTGAATGGGCGGAGTTTGTTCGGCAGCTGGATGCGATCGGCGCAAGATCTCTCACCTTGGTGTCGCTGGCCGGGGCGGCCACGGGCGCCGTTCTGGCTTTGCAGATGCGCGACAGCTTGGCCCGCTTTGGCGCTAAGTCGATGCTGCCGTCGGTCATCGTCTTCTCGCTAATCAAGGAGACCGGGCCTATTATCACCGGCCTCGTCGTCAGCGGGCGTGTAGGTGCCGGGATTGGCGCCGAGTTGGGCTCGATGCGCGTTACCGAGCAGATCGATGCCATGGAAGCCTCGGCGGTCGATCCACACAAGTATCTGGTGGCCACGCGCGTGCTGGCCTGCATCGCCGCCCTGCCGCTCCTCACCATCGCGGCCGATTTCTGCGGAGTCTTCATGGGTTGGATAGCCTGCACGCTGGTTGACCCTGTCCCCTTACGGCTGTTCCTTTCAAATGGCTTCCACGGCGTCCGCTTCGCCGACATATTGCCACCCACCTTCAAGACCGCCATATTCGGCTTGATCATCGGAATGGTCGCCTGTTTCCAGGGCATGCGTACGCGGGGCGGCACGGAGGGCGTAGGCCGTTCGGCTACCAGTTCCGTGGTGCTATCGTCCCTCTTCATCATCCTGGCCGACGTAGTGCTGGTCGAACTGATCATAAACATCTTCTGAATGGAACAACACCCCAATCCTGAGTCGCCGATCGCCGTGTCCGGACTCTGCAAGTCGTTTGGCTCGCTCGTGGTTCTGGATCGAATCACATTCCAGCTCAAGGCCGGCGAAGTGACTTGCGTACTGGGGCGCAGCGGCACTGGGAAGAGCGTCTTGCTCAAGCTCCTGATCGGCCTGGAGACGCCCGACTCGGGTTCAATTCGGCTCGAGGGCTATGACATCGCGAGCGCTTCCGGCGGCGAGTTGAACGAAGCAAGAAAGCGAGTCGGCTTTCTGTTTCAACAAGCGGCCCTTTACGATTCCATGAGCATTGAAGAGAACGTGGCGTTTCCGTTGCGCAGGCACACCAAACTCGCCAGTGCGGAGCGCAGCGAACGGGTTCATCGACTGTTGGCCAGTGTTGGACTCGAGCAGGATCTCGACAAGATGCCCTCGGAGATCTCGGGGGGCATGCGCAAGCGTGTGGGGCTGGCCCGCGCACTCGCGCTCGATCCATCGGTCGTTATGTTCGACGAGCCTACCGCCGGGCTCGATCCGATCACCGCCGCGGAGATCGCGAAACTGATCGTCGAGCTCAGGGCGAAGCGGCACATCACTTCGATTGTGGTCACGCATGACCTTCATACGGCTCGGACCATCGCGGACCGGGTGATCGTACTGGATCGAGGCAAGGCCCTGTTTGACGGTACGTTCGAAGGTCTCGACCAAAGCAAAGATCCATTTATCGCGCAATTCGTCGAAGACGCCGCTTGAGGTAAATTATGTCACCAAGTTTTCGCTTAGGACTGTTCCTGATGACCACGCTGTCACTCCTCGCTGCGTGCGTATTCCTGGTCGGCCGAGAGCAGTTGAAGTTTGGCTCGAACTATCGAGTTCGCAGTGAATTCGACAGCGTTTCGGGCCTGAACGACGGGGCCGACGTCCGCGTAGGGGGAATTCGGGAAGGGACCGTCCAGTCCATCGTCCTGCCCAATCGGCCGGACGGCAAGGTGACGGTTTCGATGGACCTGTCCAAAGAGACGCAAGCCATCGTCAGGCAGGACTCGGTCGCGTCCATCCAATCGGCCGGCCTGCTGGGCGACAAGTATGTAGACATCTCCTTCGGTTCGGTGGACGCAGGGAAACTGAAGGGTGGAGAGAAGATTGCGAGTGAACCGCCGCTGGATGTGGCGGATCTGTTTCACAAGGCGAATCAACTTCTGGACACAGGCCAGGGCGTGCTCGAAAACATCATGGGTGCGACGGACAACCTCAACTTGATCACAGGCAAGATCAATACCGGGCACGGTACCATCGGCAAGCTGATCAACGACTCGACGCTGTATCAACAGGCCTCGGCGAGCGTGACTTCCCTGCACGACGATGCGGACGCGATGAAGAGTAACTTCCTGCTGCGTGGCTTCTTCAAGGACCGCGGGTATGCCAATCCCGCCGAAGTGAAAGAACACGCAGTGGCGCAACTTCCTGCACAGTCACCGACTAAGAGCTTCCAATACGATCCGACTAAACTCTTCGATAAGCCAGACTCCGCAAAACTGAAGAACTCCAAGAGTCTCAACGTGGTAGGTCAGTACTTGCAGAGCGAGAAGTTCGGATTGGTCGTGATCACGGCTAGCACAGGCAGAACCGGCGATTCTGTCAAGGAGCGCGTACTGAGCGAGGCCCGCGGTTTCGTAGTGCGCAAGTATCTGGTGGAGAATTACTCGCTGGACGACACACGCATGAAGACGCGCGGTCTGGGAAAGAGCCCCACTGCGAAGGAAGCGGGAAGCATCGAGATTCTGGTCTACGCCAGCGCGCCTGCGGTACCGGCTAAGACTTCGGCAAAGAAGTAATTGAGAGGTTCCTCGGCGTGCGCCAGTTGCTGATCAACATGCGAGCTACTTCGCGCCTAAGCGTGAAACGACCAGCGCATCGGAGTGGAACTCGCGGCACTTGCTGTAGGTGTACTCCTGTTCGATGCGTACCACTTTCAACAGGCCCAGACGGGCCGAGGCGAAGGCGCTGACTTTGCGGGGTAACCAGACTTCGTCATTCACGCGGGTTTCTTCGAAGCTGGCTCGCGAGCCTTTGGCTACCAGGACCAGGAAGAACCCTACCGAGATGGTGTCGATGACTTCGACTTCGCCCTTCACCAGGTGGTAGTCCTGTTTATCCACCCAGAGCCTTGCTCGGACGTGAGCCAGCATTTTTGCCGTTCGTGACCTGGGCTGGTAGGCCGGGCGCGGGGTCGCGTCGATCGCGTACAGCGCGCGGCCCTCCCACAGCTCTTCAGCCGCCAGGTGGAAGTCGAAAGCTTCCGGCAACTCCCGCCATGCTTCACGCTGCCACTCCGGACGGCTGATGTACTCGGCCTGGCGCTGCAACCGCCTGAAAGGCGTTTCTTCGCGTCGCTCTGTGGTGCTCCGGGCCAACTTTTCCTGCTCTTTCCTCTCTTCGGCTGGAGCCAACGGGCGATCACCGCGCGCTATCAAACGCCTGTAAGGGGATCCGTCCAGCAGCATGACGTCGTGGAGGCTGACCTCACGGAGTTTCACGCGCCCCTCCGCATCCAGATAGCGTAGGTTCGCGTGCTCCGCAAAGTTGTAGTTTCTGGCGATCTTCCAATTCAGCTCATCGGCTACGACGGCGCGCCGGATGATCTCGCGCACGTCGGGTTGGCCCAGCACGGCCGTCGTCGATGCAAGCAGCACCAACAGCGTGCGGGTCACGAACGGGAATGCCAGTTGATTCATGACCTGCCTTCGGTACATCCCTAGCCTGTCGGTCGCGTGCCCTGCGCGATGCCCGTCACTTGGCGAGTCTTCACGAACAGCGCCTGCAGATCGCTCAGGATAGCCGGGTCACCCTGCGCCAATCCCGCCGTGATGGGATCACGGAGCAGCAGTAGATCTTCCAGCGGTTTCCTTGCTCCGGCGTCGGCTGCCAGATTGGCCGCTTCCTGGGCGCGGTCAAAGAACAGCCTGCTGGTGCTGGCCGCGAGCCCATAGTCCCGCTGGCTCGCCTGCAAATAGGTCAGGCCGGCCAAGTCCCGCAGTTGAGCCATGCCGCTTTCACGCCGTGCCTCGCGTAGTTCACTTTCCAGCCGATGCACCTTCGCATAGGAAGGGAGAAAGCCCGCCAGAAACACGACGACCACTACAAGCGCGCCTGAGAGAATCTTGTTCCTCACACTCGCTTCCTCCTTCCGCACAGTCTCATCGCCTGCTCAAAGCCGAGCGGTGAACGGGCCGTAGTCTGCCTGGTGTGTCTTTTAGCTGCGTCCAACGGCCTCGGCAACTTCCTTCATTCGATCGCCGATATCCTCTGCGTAGGACCTGACGCAGTCCTGAGCATCCAAGGCCCGCTCCTTCACCCAGTCCTCTCCCACTTCTAATTTGCGGCCGAGGATTCTGCGCGTCGCAACTCCGGAACGCGGGGCCAGCAGCACCGCTGCGGCGATGCCCGCGCCCATCCCGGTCAAGAACATCAGCGCTCCGGATCCTGTCCTGCAATTCGTTTGAGTTTTTTCCATGACTTTGCTCCTGACTCTAGACTGAGCAATCCAGTGACCATAACCGGCCGGTGATGGCAGCGGAGGCTCAACTGTAGGGCCAAGAGCCGTCTGAATGGCTTTGCACCCCGACAGCGTTGGAGACGCACCTGACTGTTTGCCGATACTTGCAGCGTGGGATGGCGCGACGGACGGCTCGGCGGAGATTCATTTGCAACCGTCTCAGTGCGCCCGTGCACGCGTTCTTTCCGGCAGAAATGGCCGGCATCCCGGCTCAATGGTGACGTTCAGGAAGCAGTTCTTGCCTGAAGCGAGTATCCGCTGCAAGTCGCCTGCGCAGCGCTTTCAATACTGCTGGACGCTGTGCGAACCCAGGGTCCGCGCGTACAGCTTACTGAACTCGGCACCCCAAAAGAACAGCTGAGCCGAGTAGTAGACCCACAGCAGCACGACGATCGGCGAGCCAGCCGCGCCATACGTCGATCCGAAATCGGTGTGCGCGAAATACAAACCCATGCACTGCTTTCCAAGCATGAAAAGCAAGGCCGTCAGCATGGCCGCCAAGGCAACGTCGCCCCACTTCAACGTGACATCGGGCACGAGCTTGTAAAGTGCACCAAAGAACGCGATGACAACCAGATAAAGAACAAGGAACGTAGCGCCCGGCGGTACCGCGATTCGAAGTGCCGCCGTCCAGGCGTTTAACATCAGTGCGATCAGCAGCAGAAAGCCCAGGCTGGTCACCGCGGCGAACGAATAGAAGCGGTCCCTCATTAATCGAATCAGCGTGGCCACATGGTTGTGATCGACAGGCTGCGGCACGCCCCAGATCGTGTTCATTGCGTCTCGCAACTCCACGAACATGGAGGTGGCTCCAAATACGAGGGTTGCCAGACCGAGCGAAGTGGCGATCAAGCCGGTCCGAGGCTGGTAGGCACCCGTGATGACCTCTTGGATGGTGCGTGCTACGTCGGGCCCTGCGATGCCTTGAATCTCCAGCGCCAGCCGGCCTTGCGCCGATTGCTGACCGTAAAAGACGGCGGCCACAGCTACGGCCACGATGATAACAGGGGCCAGCGAAAGTAGGGCGTAAAAGGCGACTGCGGCGCCAAGACGCGGTGCGTTGTCGCCAATCCACTCGATGCAGCAGGCTTTCAGCAGTTCGGGCAAGGTCCGCAGCGTGCGCACTGCGAGCTTCCCCGCAGTGCGTGGGGCGTATGGCTGCGGTGGCTTTAGCGTTCCAACCATCTCGAACTCAAGTCACAGCGCGATCAGCCACGGCATGCCGCGCGACGGAAGATGTCAATCATAAAAGCCTCGGCAGAAACGCCCTGGGACGGGTCGCTCATGAATCGGCGGCTGCGGCGGCCTGCGATTCCTCCCGCAATGCGGCGATCCGGTTCTGGAGCGTACGCAAACTGATGCCTAACATCTCGGCGGCGCGTTTGCGATTGCCGCCTACGTGCTCGAGGGTGAGCTTGATGTAAGCTTCCTCGATCTTCGAGAGCGGTTGCCCAGGCTGGAGTGCGAGCGGCACTTCTTCGGTTTCATCCTGCCTTGCATAGCGGCCGGGACTGGCGCCTAGTGACGGGATGGACAGATCCGCGACTTGGATCAAGCCCGTGCCCGCCAGGATCGCGGCTCGCTCAAGCGTGTTGCGCAACTCGCGTACATTGCCCGGCCAGTCGTAACGGTGGAGCAGTTCCAACACCGCCGCATCCATCCCGGTAATGCGCGTTCCGTGTTTCCTGTTCACATTCTGCAGCAGAACATCGGCGATCGCCTGGATGTCTTCTTTGCGCTCTCGCAGTGGAGGGACCAAGATCTGGAACACGCTCAAACGGTAGTACAACTCCTCGCGCAAATGCGTTCCAAGTTGCTGGCTGGTCGCGGCGAGTATTCGTGCATCCACCGCAATTTCGTGTTTCCCGCCCAGCCGCCGGACCTTCAAGTCCTCCAGCACGCGCAACAGTTTGGGTTGCGTGGTCAGCGGCATCTCGCCGATCTCATCGAGAAACAAGGTGCCACCGTGGGCTTGCTCGAAACAACCCGCTGATCGCTCCATGGCCCCGGTGAAGGCGCCTTTTTCGTGGCCGAATAGCTCGCTTTCAACCAGTGTTTCCGGCAAGGCGGCCGCGTTGATGGCGACGAACGGTCCATCGCTGCGGGGGCTGCAATTGTGGATCTCTCGCGCCACCAGTTCTTTGCCGGTGCCGCTTTCCCCGCAAATCAAGACCGGCGCTGAAGTCGGCGCCACTTGCCTGATCAGTGAGAAGATCTGCTGCATCGCCGCCGACGATCCCACCAAGCCGCCGAGCACACCTCGCAGGCTGAGATCGCGCTGCAGTTCTTCAGTCTTCTGGAGGCTCTTCTTGAAGCGGATCGCGCGCTCCAGCAAGGCGATAAAGGCCCGCGGTTCGACCGGCTTTTCAAGGAACCAAAATGCCTTCAAGTCATGCACGGCCGAGAGTGCTTTTTCCATGCTTCCGAAACCGGTCAGCGCGATTGCCGGCGTGAGATCGCCGCGTTCCTTCAAGCGCCGCAGTAGCTCGAACCCGTCCATGCGCGGCATGACCAGATCGGAAACGATTACATCCGCGTCAAAGGCAGCGAGTTGCTCCAACGCTTCCTGGCCGTCCGCTGCTACCCGAGTATCGAATTCAGAAGCAGAGAGCATAGCGGCCAGCGCCGTGCGTTGTCGCACGTCGTCATCGACTATCAGGATCCGGCCCGACACCTTGAAGAGTTTGGCCATTAGCCTTTACTCTAGCAAGGCGCAGAGGATAGGGTGTTGCATTTCAATTAAGAGAATTCTCCTTCTCACTCAGGATGCGGCTAATGACGCGATTAATCCATCTGTACTTTTCGTGTTCACACGAACGCGCTGTCTCGGTTCTTTATGACACTTCCGGGCAGCCGTGCGTGCGGTTAATGGCGGTTTGCCGGCGGCGAAGTCCCAGGAACGCTCTGAGATTGAACGATTCCGCACATTGAAATTTCCGCACTGCAGGGACTTCAGAGCGGGCGCCCCGTCGATGAACCCTAAGGTGGCACCGCCCGGACGGCAGTGCATCATCGAGTGAACTTGTAACTGGTTACAGTTCCCCAAGGCCCGAATACTTGCAGTAGCCAAACTACAATACAAACTACTACGACTATATTCAGGATGGTCTTAATGCTGGATGCCACTGGGATATAGGTATTGATCAGCCACAACACCACGCCAACCACGACAAGCGCAATCACGATAGTTACCAGAGGCATGTTGTTGCCCTCCCGCAATTCAAAGCGTCAGCTGGTTGCCCAGTCGAAAGGGTGCAGCAGGTTCGACCGATGTTTCCCGGGAACATACTAATCGATGACCCTGCGCCCTTGGATCAACCGGATTACCAACACCACCAGTCCGACGACCAGCAGGATGTGAATCAGCCCGCCAGCGGTATAGGATGTGACCATTCCCAGCGCCCACAACACCAGCAAGACCACGAATAGTGTCCAAAGCATCTTTCTAGCTCCTTACGTTAGGGACAAGTGCAAGCGCGGGGCCAAAGCGGCAATTTGAGCGAATCAACGATTCCGCCCGTATCAGACCATTCCCCAGCGCTGATTTCCCTAACTGTCTGGTGCAGAATCTGCACTTGCTCCCGAATCTAGTGCAGATGGGACTCATGCCTTGCGTGCGCTTCTTGCCGAACCAGCATGTCAATTCTTGTCAGTGCGGTGAGAAAAACGGCTGGCCGGACTCGCATGGCCTGCGTTCCCCGCTGAAAATGCTTGGAACTTGCCGTGCACTCATGCGCCAAGCCGCTCAGCACGCGCGCGAACCGGCGCGAGAAGATGTCGATAGCGCACGCGACGCAGGAACCCAGGGAGAAACCGCCAGTGACCACACCAGACAAGACACTCGACCGCTATTGGGACGTGCCGCTCGCCGGCCTGCTGGAGATCCTCAAGGCAAGTCCAGGCGGGCTCACATCCACCGAGGCCAATGCGCGACTAAGCGAGCACGGTCCGAACAGCCTCGTCGGGGAGTCCCGCTATGCGGTGCTCTTCAGCTTCTTGCGGTTCTTCGCCAATCCGCTCGTCCTCATTTTGCTGGCGGCCAGCGCGATTTCGATTGCACTCGGCGATCCGGTCGGCGGCTCGATCATCATCGCAATCGTCCTGCTCAGCGTCGTCGTGAACTTCTACGTGGAGTTCCAGGCTCGACATGCCGTAGAGGACATTCGGAAGCAGGTGGCTACGACGGCAGCGGTCGTACGCGACGGTAAGGAGTTCGAGTTGCCGGTTGCGGAGCTGGTTCCCGGCGACATCGTCAAGCTCAACGCGGGCGACCTGGCGCCGGCGGATGTCCGTCTGCTGGACGCCAAAGACCTGCATGTTCGCGAGTCTGCCCTCACGGGCGAGTCCCTGCCCGTGGACAAAGTGGCGGCCGATCTGGCAGCCGGGCAGCACAGCATCGCCGACGCGAGTAACAGCGTCTTCCTGGGGACTGCCGTTCAGACGGGCGTCGGCACGGCAGTCATCGTTCGCACAGGCAAAGACACGGCCTTCGGGGCGATTGCACAGCGTTTGGCGGCACAGCCTCCCGAGACTGAGTTCGCCCGGGGCATACGGCACTTCGGGTTGCTGCTGACGCGGGTCATCATGCTGCTGGTGCTGTTCGTGCTGCTGGTGAATATCGCCTTCCATCGTCCCGTGCTGGAGTCGTTTCTGTTCTCGATCGCGCTCGCTGTGGGGATGACGCCCGAGATGATGCCGATGATCATCACCATCACGCTGGCCCAGGGTGCGCGGCGCATGGCCAAGAAGAAGGTGCTGGTCAAACAACTGACGGCGATCGAGGACTTCGGCAGCGTGGAGATTCTGTGCAGCGACAAGACTGGCACCTTGACGGAAGGGGAGATTGAGTTGGACCGGCACGTCGATCTGAAGGGCCAGGACAACGAGGGTGTTCTGCAATTGGTTTACTTGAACAGCCACTTTCAGGCCGGCATAAAGAGCCCGCTCGACGACGCGATCCTCAAACACGATCATTCGACGATCGATGAGTACCAGAAGGCAGACGAGATTCCGTTCGATTTCAACCGCAAGCGCCTCTCCGTGGTGGTTCGTCACGGAGACGAGCGTCTGCTGATTACCAAGGGCGAGGCAGAAGGAGTGTTCGCCATCTGCCAGACCGCGCTGGTTGACGGCATGCCGCAACCGTTCGACGCGGCGCTGCGCGCGAAGGCTGCGGAGACGTTGAAGCAGTTGAGCGCGGACGGTTTCCGCACGCTTGGAGTCGCCACCCGCAAGGTGGAGCAGCAGGACTCTTATGCGCTGGCGTCCGAGCGGGAGATGACGCTGGTTGGGTTCGCCGCGTTCCTGGACCCGCCCAAGAAGGGCATCTTGGCGGTGCTCGAAGCGCTCAAGAAGAACGGCGTGGCGGTTGTCATCATGACGGGTGACAACCAGCACGTGACGCAGAAGGTCGCGCACGATGTCGGCCTGCCGACCGACCGCATCGTCACTGGCGACCAGTTAGACAACATGGACGATGCGGCCCTGGCCTATCAGGCCGAACACGGGGCGATCTTCGCGCGCGTCTCCCCGGAGCAGAAGAACCGGGTCATCCTCGGGCTGAAGGCGCGCGGGCATGTCGTCGGCTATATTGGCGACGGCATCAACGACGCTCCGTCGCTCCACACGGCGGATGTCGGGATTTCCGTAATGAACGGCGTCGATGTGGCGAAAGACGCGGCCAAGATCATCCTCCTCGAGAAAGACCTCGCGGTTTTGAACGACGGTGTCGTTGAAGGGCGCCGCTGCTACGCCAACATCATGAAGTACATCGTGATGAGCACCAGTTCCAACTTCGGCAACATGTTCAGCATGGCCGGGGCGTCGGTGTTCCTGCCCTTCCTGCCCATGCTGCCGACTCAGATCCTGTTGAACAACTTCATGTACGACATCTCGCAGGTCGCGGTCCCTGGCGACAACGTCGATCCTGCCTTGTTGCATCGGCCCAAGCGCTGGCAGATCGCGTTCATCCGGCAGTTCATGATGATCATTGGTCCGATCAGTTCGCTCTACGATTTCCTCACTTTCGGAGTGCTGCTGTGGTTGTTTCACGCCGCCAACAACGCGCCACTGTTCAGGACCGGCTGGTTCGTGGAGTCGCTGGCCACGCAGACGCTCGTGGTGTTCGTGATCCGCACGGCGGGCAACCCATTCAAGAGCCGTCCGAGCCGCCCGCTTCTGCTCGGCGTCGCGGCCGTTTCTCTGATCGGTGCCGTGCTACCGTACACGCCGCTGGGCACGCTGCTGGGATTTGCGCCTTTGCCCATGTCTTTGCTCGGCGCGATTGCGGGACTCGCCCTGACTTATCTGTTCCTGGTGCAGGCAGTGAAGACCTGGTTCTACCGCCGGCACGCGCTACTTTAGACCAGATCCCGTACACAAGCGGATCGCAAACTCGTCCCTGGCCGCCTGTCATTCGCAACGAGCCGCGAACGGCACGGTGCGATCAGGTTCGGCACTCTCGAATACTCTCATCGGTCGCGGCCCGGCTCCGCACCGTACGGCCGGAACTATCCAGCAGCGACCGTTCCAAACAGGGCACCCACTCCCGCGGTGATACCCATGGCGAGCGCGCCCCAGAACGTCACGCGGATTGCCCCGACTCGCATGCTGGCCCCGCCCGCGTGTGCGGCAAGTGCGCCCAGTCCTGCCAGGAACAACAGCGACGTTCCAGAGACCAGCGGGATGACTACCGCATCCGGAGCTACGATTGCGACCACCAGTGGCATCGCCGCGCCCACGGCGAAGCTAGCCGCGGACGCCAACGCGGCCTGCAGCGGGCGCGCGCTCAGAGCCGGTGAGATGCCAAGTTCGTCCCGTGCGTGCGCACCCAACGCGTCATGAGCCATCAGTTGCAGGGCAACCTGCTTGGCTAGCGTGCGATCGAGTCCGCGTCCAACGTAGATTGCGGCGAGTTCCTTCTCCTCGCCCACTTTGTCTGTCCTTAACTCTGCGCGTTCCAGCTTCAGGTCGGCCTTTTCAGTGTCCGCCTGTGAATGGACGGACACGTACTCCCCGGCCGCCATCGACATCGAACCGGCGACTAGCCCGGCAACCGCCGCGACCACTACGGCGCCATGGGCCGCATGCGCGGCCGCAACGCCGAGCACAAGGCTTGAAGTTGAGAGAATCCCGTCATTTGCACCCAAAACTGCGGCGCGAAGCCAGCCGACGCGGTCTGTTTTGTGACGCTCAATCTGCCGTGCAACCATGTCTTTCTTATCCCCATTCTTGCGTTCGTACCGGCGGGCAGTTTCGAAGGCGTCAAGGTCGGGCGGGCTCGATCTCGAACTTGAAACAATGAACGATCCGCCCAGAGCAGCATGGCCGAAACGTCAAAACCGCTCACGTGAGCGGTTTTGACGTCTGCCAGTGCGTTTCCGCCCAGCGACTGGCCTTTGATGTAACGGCCTCTCCGTCGTCGATGCGTCAGTTACATCGCGACGCTGATCGCGAGTTCGATGCCCGGGTACCGCCGGTTGTGGAGGTAATACCCGTCGTCGTAGTCGATGTAAAGGTCATCAGAGTCATACCAGTCATCCGCCCATGATTCTGGCCAGGGGTCGAGCAGCATGAACGAGTAGCCACCGTAGGCGAAGCGCGGATAGCCCATGTACATGTAGGGGCGGCTGCTCATCCTGAACGAATGGCCAAAGCCGAAGCTCAAGCTGAAGCTGGCTTGCGGAATACAGTAACCACCGTATCCGCCGCGTTGGCCCCAATCGCGATGGTCGCCATCCCAATTACGGGATCGACCTTGCTGCCAGGTTGTGTGCGCCTGCCAGCCACCTTGCTGAGCCCATCCGCGCTGCTGCTGCCAGGCTGCCGCCTGTTGCCGCGAGCGTTGCTGCGGTTGGTAATGCCTCTGCTGTTGCTGCTGATAGGGCTGCTGCGCCCGTTGCTGTTGTTGAGGTCGGGACTGTTGCGACTGCTGCGCCCGCTGTTGCTGTTGCTGCTGCGGTCGAGCCTGCTCAGCCCGTTGCTGCTGTGGCCTTGTCTGCTGGCTCTCCTGGGCCCTTTGTCGCTGCTGAGGACGCGCTTGCTGTTGCTGCTGCGGCCGGGCTTGTTGTGATTGTTCGGCCCGTCGCTGTTGCTGAGGACGCACCTGTTGCTGCTGCTGGGCACGCTGTTGCTGCTGAGGCCGGGCCTGCTGCGGTGGCTGGGCACGCTGTTGCTGCTGCGGCCGGGCGTGTTGTGGTTGTTCGGCGCGTTGCTGTTGCTGAGGCCGCGCTTGTTGCGGCCGTTGCGCCGGCTGGGCTCGCTGCTCCTGCTGAGGCTTGGCCTGTCTCTCTTCCTTCTGCTCATGTTGGGCAGAAGCGGGAGTGATCAGACCCACGGCCAATAACAAGGCTGCGGCACTGCTAACTCGAAATATTTGCATAATAATCATCTCCGTGAATCTCACACTCAAGCCTGCACGCTGACGGCCAGTTCGATTGCACATTCTTCCCAGGCCGCAGCGGAGGATTCTGCGCCTCGTCCCTGTCGGCACCGCGATACCTGGCGGTGGTTGGCGTGCCAATCAGTGCTGGGGACAGCGCGGACGTCTCCAGTGCAGATATTGCTTGACGAAATGCACATTCGTCCGTGTGAATCGACGCGACGGGCCTTGCTTGTGGTAGGACCGTCCCGCATCGCCGCCGCAAATGGAACGGTGGCACACGTGCAATACATTCTTCATTCTCGGAACCCCAAGCAAGTTGCTTGTTCGGCTGAACTTCCACCGTTCTGTTCAGGTCGTGTTCGCGAACGGCGGGAAGAGAGGCGACCGGTTCGGGGGGACACTCCGGAAGCAGCCGGCCCGGCGTGCTCGGGAGATTGCAGGGTTGGCAGTTGGTGAATGGCTCGGTTCGAAATGACATTCTTTAGGAGCAGCGTATGAATTGGGATCAGGTCCAAGGCAAGTGGAAGCAGTTTGCAGGCTCGGCGCGCGAGCGTTGGGGCAAGCTAACCGAAAACGACTGGCAGACTATCGCCGGCGCGAAAGAGCAACTGGTCGGGCGAATTCAAGAGCGGTACGGCGTGGCGAATGATGAGGCGGAGAAGCAGGCCGACGAATGGTCGCAAGCTCTTAAGGAAACGGCGCACGATGTCCACAGTGCCGTACGCCGCTAGAGAAATTCTTGTGGATGGCATCAACGAGAGAGATGCCAAAGGCTGAGCAGGTTCGTTTGCGGTCGTCCCACCTGGAGACGGCCGCAAGCCAATCTATACCATCGCTGACGACGACTCACGGATAGCACTGAGTGGCCGTGGCGACAATAGTCAAACGGCTGAATTTCAGAGGCGATTATGAACCTGCGGACGTGGACACGATATCTCCTAGCGGTCTCTTTCACGGTCTCGGGTTTGATCGAGACGCTCGGAGCGACAGGTGTGGTGTTTGAACTCTCCCCGGACGGCCTTTGGGGATCTGGGACTCACACATTGGCCGTCGGCGGTCCGTTGCAATTGGTGGGCGCCGCTGTGCTGTTGTCGGGCCGCCAAACCCGTTTAACGCTGCGCCTCCTGGGCTGCTACCTCGTTTTGGCGAGTTTGTTCGGGAACCTGCCGCACGTGATCAATTCCAATCTCGACGTGAGTGCGCTTGCCGGACTGCTCGCCAACCTGGCAGTGTTGAGCGGGATCTTCTTCTGCCTTTGTGGGCGGCGAACCCCGGGTACTGTGCGGGAGCTGCCTTTCATTACGGCGCATAATCCGGGGCCGGCCTCCCTTGCAAGGCTGGTCGTCTGCCTGGCCGTGATGGGTTGCGCCTTCTACTGGCTAAACGACCAGCGAATGCCCACCCCGCGCAGCGGCCCGCCTGCCGTTCCCGTCTCAAATCAGACGCTCGCCTTACCGGTCAAGCTTCTGGGCTAACGAGCGGCCGTACTGCGGGTGGCAGCGCGCGTCAATTCGCACCAATGGCAGCCGGTTTCGCGTGCTGAATGAGCTTGTCGGCCCAGGCAATGAAGTACTGCATATTCGACTGGTCTTCATGCCCGCCGTCATGCTGACGCCAGGCGAGCTCGCCGTCGAGCAAGCCTGTGTTGACGGTTGGCCTTTTCGCACTGCGGTAGTCTTCCTTGACGCCGATGTCGCGGACGCCCAACAGCCGGAACACAGGGCCAGCCGCAACGGTGGCCATGTAGCTGCCCTGCTGGTCGAGCCAGCTGGCGTCACCGCGTTCGGGGATGCCGTAGCTAATGAAGGTGAGACGCGGGGCACACAGCGCGATCAGCTCGTGAGCATCCACAGGCAAGTCATTCGGTGTCTTCGCACCGAATGACGATTCGGCAGCGCCGTACTTTAGGAAATTGCCCGCCATCCAGTGATATTCTCCGGAGCCGGTGAGGTTCTCAACCGCCTCGCCAAAATTGCGGCGGCTCAGTTTCGCGCCACCTTCTCCAGACGATCCGACCAGGACCAGCGCGAAGCGCGGCTCAAAGGCCATGGTGACCAAGGCGGCTTTGCCAAAACGCGAGACGCCTTCGATGCCGACGTGTTGTGCGTCTATCGCCGGATCGGTCTCCAGGTAGTCCAAACCGCGGGCGGCGCCCCAGGCCCATGCGCGCAAGGACCCCCAGTCGTCGGGCTTGCGCGGCTGGCCTTTATTGACCAGGCCGATAATGCCCTTGGTCAGGCCGGCCCCATTGTCGGCTTGGATGCTCATCGGGCTGATGGACGCATAACCCCAACCGGCGGCGATCAGTTGCTGATTGGAGGGGCTACCTGGCGGGGCGGGGAAGCCCTTGGGGGGCGCCTTCGGCGGGGCGTCGGGTGCAGGAGGCATTGCGCCGAATCCGAACATCATCAACACTGGGACGGGGCCCCGGGTTCTGGCGGGAGTGACCAGCGCCATTTGAATGTCCACGTTGATCGAAGGGCAAGCCGAGTTGTCCACATGCCCGACCAGCTTCTTGGCCTTCACGGGTAAGCCGCCGATCACGGTGTCGAGCGTCTCGGCGATTGTCCAGGCGACCTTGGGCACATTCTTAGGGATACGGCCGTAGACTTCGCGCTCGAAGTCCTCTACGATCTCCGGACGGCGCTGTTTCCACCACGCCTTGGCGGTCTTCACCGGCTTGCCATTCTTCAGCTTCAGGACGTCGGGCAGGTCGGGGTAGGGGTTGGCTTTGGCCTCGTCGTAGTTCGCCGAATTGGGTTTGCCCGGGGTTCCATTGGGACCGGGGCGCAGGGCTCTAATGCCCAATTGGTCCAGCATGTTCCGGTGATCTTGCGCAGTGGTCCAATTCATCAGCTCGGGCGTCCCAGCGGCCCTCTGCGGCGTCGATGTCTGGGCGAATATCAAGCCGGGGGAGAAAGCGAAGCCAAGCGCGGCCAGGAAGCGGCCGAACCTGCGGATCATCGGGAATATTGCGACCAGCATAAAGAACTCAGCTTGATGGTACACCCGGCGCGGGAAGGTGCGGGATGAGGCAATGAACCGCGCCGCAACCGTGCGGGAGCCGGTGGCCGACTGCCATTTCGCTCGGGTGCTGTATGATGTGCGCGATGCGACGATTGCTCTTGTTAGCGGCTGTGAGCTTGGTGCTGCGCAGTGCGGAACCGCTGATTCTCGACGAAACTCACGAGAGCAAGGTCTTCGGAGAGACCCGGCACTACAGGATCTTCCTGCCGCCCGATTACAAGACCTCGGGCAAACGCTACCCGGTGATTTATTGGTTCCACGGCTGGAGCGAACGCTACAACAAGCCTCCGGCCGGGGCGCCCGAGCGCAATTACGATCAGGGCGACGGAGTGTATGGTGGAGACACGATCGGGCGCTTCGTCGGCAACCACGACGTGATCGTGGTGAAGTGGGACGGCTACAACCCGCGTACTCCGGGCGAAGCTTATCCGCGCCCTTATAACAGCAGTCCCGTGGAAACGGAGCGGCAATTCCCGCTGTATTTCCCGGAACTCGTTGAGTAAATCGACGGACACTATCGCACGATTGCGGATCGCGAGCACCGAGCCACGGCCGGACTTTCCATGGGCGGCTTCATGTCCTTTTGGGTCGCGGGGAAATACCCTCACCTCGTCGGGAGCGCGTCGAACTTCATGGGCTCGTCCGAGTTCACGGTCGGGCCGCGCGGGTTCCCGGCCGAATACCGGCATGAGGAGATGCACGGCAACTACGAGGGCCTGCGCACGCGCATCGTCACGGGGACCCAGGATTTCATTCGTTTCTATCACGCGCGGATGGCCGCGATTTGGGATTTCACGCGGCCATTCCATGAGACGGCGACCTTCGTTTCCGAACATGGGACACCGCACATGGGCGAGACGCTCGACTTCCATATGAAGGCGTTTGCCGATCCGCTGCCGCGTCCCAATGTGTGGAGCCATATCGACGCGTATCCCGACTGTTCCGTCTGGGGTTCGGATGTTCGCTCCGATCGCCATCAGTCGGGGTTCACCGTGCTTGAGAATGTCTCGCGCAGCGGTTTTGCCTCCAGCGTTCGCGAGTGGGTGCCCTCGGGAGAGGTGCTGCAGGGGGTGAAGTTATCGATCAGGACAGGCAAGCTGTATCCCCCGAATCAGCCGCAAACCGTGACAAAGATTCGCCGGCGCGGCGGCCCGGTGGAGCGGGTGACAGTAAAGGCGGACGCCGAAGGGCGGCTGCACTTTGAACTCGGCAGTACGCTCTATCAGGTCGGCATCGGGACTGGTGCGAATCTTGCGCTGGGCGAAGCGTTCGTGCGAGACGGCGAATTGGCAATAGCCGGCAAGCCGGTGCACCTGCAAGTGCGCGTCTACAACCGTGGCACGGCGCATTCCATGCCCGCCAGCCTTCATTGGGAGTCGCAGAATCCAGGCGTCAAGTTCGGGGATTTCACGGATCGCATTCCATCTATCGCCGCAGGCACGTCCATGGACGTCCTGCTTGCCTTCACGGTCGATGACCCTACACGCGAAGTCGTGAAAATGTTTGGTGTCGTCGGCGGCCAGCGCATGCCGCTGGAAGTGCCATTGCTTCCGGATGCACCGCCCGCTCCAGCCTTTCGCATCGCAGCCGGGCGCGAGTTCAGCGTCTTCCAACACGGGGTGAAGCTTACAAAGCTGGAGCTCGGCGAAGGCAATGGCGACGGACAGGCGAATCCCGGCGAGACTCTGGCTATTCTGGTGCCGGATGGCGAGGGCTGGCGCGCGGCGGAGTTATTCTCCAACGATCCGTGCGTTTACCTGGCGAAGCGGGCCTCCGACGACTGGAGCGACTACGACCACGTGGGCGCGACGGCGAAGATCTCGCTCCCGATGATCAACCCGTCGTGCTCGGCGCCGTGGACTATTCATCTGCTCGGGCGCGTACAGTGGCCGCACGCCCCGGACCATCGTGTAACATACTTCAAGGTCGAGTTCCCGATCGTGAAGCGTTGAGACATTATCCTAGTTCAGGCTTTCGGATTCATCCCAATGCAAACTCATCGAATTCTCATTGCAGCTGCGCTATTCAACTGCGCCGCTACTCTGCTTCTGTCGCAGACGCCCGCAGTCGTTTTGCAGCCTGATAAGTTCCGGCAGTACGTCGATGCGTTCAACCGCAATGATGCCGAACTCAAGGGCGGTCACATCCCGAACGCGGCCGCCTGGGAGTGGATGAAGGCCAACGTGCCGTTGTTCGAATGCTCGAACAAGAGCATTGAGGAGACGTACTATTTCCGCTGGTGGACTTACCGCAAGCACATCAAACCGACGCCTGACGGATTCGTGGTCGACGAGTTTCTGCCTAACGTGCCGTGGGCCGGCAAGTACAACACGATCAGCTGCGCCGCGGCCCACCACTTCTACGAGGGACGCTGGCTGCGCGACCGCCGTTACTTGACCGACTACGCGCGGTTCTGGTTCCGGAAGGGCGGTAACCCACGGATCTACAGCTTCTGGGCGGCCGACGCGCTGCGTGCCTGGTCGCTGGTGAACCAGGATCAATACGTCGCAGGCGAACTGTTGCCGAGCCTGATCGAGAATTACCACGCGTGGGAGAAGAGCAATCGCGACGAGAACGGGCTCTTCTGGCAAGAGGACGACAGGGACGGCATGGAGATTTCCATCGGCGGCAGCGGCTATCGCGCGACGATCAACAGCTACATGTACGGCGACGCCCTGGCGCTCTCGCAGATGGCAAACTGGGTGTTCCCGAATCGCAGCGACATCGCGCTGGAGTTTCGCGAAAAGGCCGACCGGCTGCGTGCGCTGGTGGAAGAGAAGTTGTGGGACGAGACCGGGAGCTTCTACGTCACGCGTCCGCGCGGAGCCGATACGCAGCCGGTGGACGTACGCGAACTCATCGGCTACGTGCCGTGGTACTTCAACCTGCCCAAGCCCGGACACGAAGTCGCCTGGAAACAACTCGTCGATCCGCAGGGATTTCAAGCTCCCTTTGGCCCCACCACGGCGGAGCGGCGTCACCCGCGCTTCATGTTCAAGTACGCGCATGAGTGTCTCTGGAACGGCCCATCGTGGCCCTTCGCGACGTCGGAGACGCTGGTGGCGCTGGCCAACTTGTTGAATAACTATAAGCAGGATTACGTGGGCAAGCGAGACTACCTGGACCTGCTGGAAACTTACGCGCGTTCGCAGCGCCTGAAACTGGCCGACGGTGTCTCCATCCCGTTCATCGACGAAGACCTCGATCCATTCACGGGCGACTGGATCGCGCGCACTCAACTGCACGCCATGACCCCGGCCCAGCAAGCCGAGAAGGGCGGGAAGGACCGTGGCCGCGACTACAACCACTCGACGTTCAACGACCTGGTGATCACCGGGCTGGTGGGGCTGCGCCCGCGTGAAGACCAATGGGTGGAGTTGAATCCGCTAGTGCCTGAGGGAGCGTTGGATTACTTCGCGCTCGACGGCGTGCGCTATCACGACTGCGACTTGAGCATCGTCTACGACAAGACGGGTAAGCGCTACGGCAAGGGGGCAGGTCTGGTTCTGTATGCGAATGGCCAGCAGATCGGCTCGGCTCCGGGCTTGCAGTGGATCCGCGCGAAGCTGCCGAATGCGGCTGGCGGCTGGCGCAAGCACGAGGCCGATCCGCTGATCGGAGGCGGCAAACTCGGGACGATTTTCGACGTTGCCGTGCTCCACGAAGCTGGCAAGTACAGGATGTGGGGCTCGTGGCGGCCCAAACGGAGTCTGGCGCTGTTTGAGAGTACGGACGGGGTCCACTGGGGTGATCCCGAAGTCGTTCTTCCGCCCAACACGGCTAGCGGTTGGGAGGACGATGTCAACCGTCCCAGCATCCTGCACAAGGCGGACGGCTACCACCTCTGGTACACCGGCCAGGCGCACGGACATTCGTCGATCGGCTATGCAACCAGCGCCGAGGGCAAGGTCTGGAAACGCATGAGCGCAACGCCAGTGCTGGCGCCCGAAGCGGCTTGGGAGAAGGGCGCCGTGATGAATCCCAACGTTCTGTGGGACGAGCGGCTGCACCTATTCCGGATGTGGTATTCGGGTGGCGACAACTACGAGCCGGACGCCATAGGGTACGCGACCAGCCCCGACGGTTTGCACTGGGCGAAGCAGTCCTCGAATCCGGTGTTCACGGCAATGGAGCAGAACGTCTGGGAGCGTTTCAAAGTTGCCGGGGCGCAGGTGTTCAAGCACGCCGGTTGGTACTACATGCTGTACATCGGCTATCGCGACATGAACCACGCGCAGATCGGGATCGCCAGGTCGAGGGATGGGCTGACCGGCTGGGAGCGCAACCGTTTGAATCCCATCCTGCGCCCGGGGCAGGACGAGTTCGACCAGGACGCCTGTTACAAGCCCTTCGCGCTGTTCGATGGCCGGCGCTGGATGCTGTGGTACAACGGGCGGCACGGCAGCCTGGAGCAGATTGCGCTGGCCGTGCACGAAGCGGAAGACCTCGGATTTTGGCCAGCGCAGAGAGAGTAACGACTGGGAGCCGGGCTTACTTGTAGTAGTTCGGGAACGCCGGGCGCTCGAACTTGGGCAGTGGCGCGGTCTTCAGATTCTGCATCAGAATCTCGACGGCCTTTTCGAGCTGCGGATCGTGGCCCTGGCGCACCAGGGCTGGATCGAGTTCCACTTCCACGTCCGGCTTGACGCCGTGGTTCTCGACGTCCCATTGCTTCTCGGTGTTGTAGAAGGCGAGGTTGGGTGCCGTGACGCCGCCGCCGTCGATCAGGCCGGGGAAGTCGTAAATGCCCACCAGTCCGCCCCACGTGCGTTTGCCGATCAGCGGTCCGATGCCGAGCTTCTTGAACATCCAGGGCATGGCGTCGCCGCCGGAACCCGCGTATTCATTGACGATCATCGCCTTCGGCCCAAAGATCGAGTTCATCGGCACGGTGAAGTCGTTGCCCTCGCGCGTCATGAAGTAACCCAGCAACGGACGCCGCAGCGCGTCCACGATGTAGTCGGCGACCTGGCCGCCGCCGTTGAAGCGTTCGTCCAGCACGATGCCGTCCTTGCCCACGTGCGCGAAGTACCAGCGGTTGAAATTCGTGAAGCCGCCTTCCGCCGTGTCCGGCAGGTGCACGTAGCCCAGCCGGCCGCCGCTCAGCTTCTCCACCTTGCGGCGGTTGTCCTCCACCCATGCCGTGTAGCGCAGGCCGCGTTCGCTGCCCACAGGCACAACGGTCGTTTCGCGCGAGCCATCGCCATTCGGGTTGGGACCGACTTTGATCAGCACGCTCTTGCCCGAGGTCGATTCGAAGAAGCTGAAAATGTCATCCGTGCCCTTCACCTCGCGCCCATTCACAGCGAGCAGGTAGGCGCCGGCTTTCACGTTCACGCCAGGTTGCGTGAGCGGCGCGCGCAGGCTGGGGTTCCAGTTTTCACCGTCGTAGACGCGAGCGAAGCGGTAGCGTCCGTTCTCGATCGAGTAGTCGGCCCCAAGCAGGCCGCCTGGCACGCTCTTCACCGCCGGGTAGGCGCCGCCGACGACGAAGGTGTGGCCGAGCACGAGGTTCCCGAGCATCTCGCCAAACAGGTAATTGAGATCGGCGCGATGGCCGAGCGCGGGCAGGTATTGCGCGTAACGCTTCTCGCCCTCTGCGAGATTGAAGCCGTGCGAGTTCGGGTCGTATAGGAAGTCGCGCTCGATGCGCCAGACTTCGTGGTACATCTGGCGCCACTCGGCCACGGGGTCGATGCGGGCTTCCATCAGGCCGGTCTTCACCGTGCCCTCGCCCGGCTTGACGGGCGGAGTGGTGGAAGTAATGAACCAACGTTCGCCCTGCTTCACGAGTGCCTTCTCGCCGTCCGCGGAGAGGTCGAGGCTATCCACGCCATCCAGGAACTTCTCCGACTTGCGGGTCTTCATTTCGAAGCGGTAGAGGGTGCTGCTGGGCGGCTTCTCGCCCTCGCCGGGGACAAACTCGCTGAGGAATACGATGCCCTCTTTTCCGGCGGAGAGACTGTTGTAGTCCCGCGCGGGTAACGGCATGGCGAGGATGCGCTGGCCGATGCCTTCGAAGTCGATTTTCACCTCGGCCTTCCTGGCCTCAGCCTTCTTCGCATCGTCTTTCTTCGCGTCCTTCTCGTCCTTTTTGTCTTTGTCCTTGTCGGCTTTCTCTTCGTCGCTCTCGGGCGCGAAGGGCGACGGGTCGTCTTTGCCGAGCACAATCAAATAGGCGTTGCGGCGGATGATATGGCCGTCCGAAGTCATGTCCAGCCAGGCGGTCTGAAAGCCCGTATTGGTGCTGGCCGTGAAGTACACGTACTTGCCGCCTTTGTCGAATGCGGCGGAGCGCGCATCGCTCAATCCGTCGGTGAGCTGTGTCGGCGAGCCCGTCATCAGTGAGTAGACGAACACCGCCCGCAGACGATTCTTCAGTTGCTTGGTGTAGACGATCCAGGCGCTGTCCGGCGACCAGGACGGGTTGATGGAGCCGCTATCTGCGTCATGATAGAAATCCGCGTCGAAGCGCGTCACCTTCTTCGTCTCCAGGTCGATGAATCCGATCTTGAGGTTGGAGTCGCGGAACAGGATCTTCTTGCCGTCGGGCGCCCACAGCGGGGTGTAGTAGAAGCCCTTGCCGTCGAGATCGAATACGCGCGGCGTGCCGCTGCCGTCTTGTTTGGCGATGTGCAGTTGGTACTCCCCGCAGGCGTCGGAGAAGTAGGCGATCTCCTTGCCGTCGGGCGACCAGGCGGGGGAGCGCTCCGCCACGCCGGAGGTCGCCGTGATGTTACGCACGTCGCCCTTGTCGCCTGGGGCGGTGTAGATGTCGCCGCGCGCTTCGAACACGGCTCGCGCGCCGGTGGGCGAGAGGTTGGAGGCCTTGATGTGTTCGCCGACCTTTTCGAAGGACGGTCGCAGACCGGTCAGATCGCCCGAGGCCCGGACCTCGACCGGAGTCACTTTGCCGCTCTTCAGGTCGTAGATTTCAAGCTGGCCGAAGCGCTCCAAAACGACGCCGCCCGGCCCCAGCGAGGCGTGCCGGTAATCGAGCCCCGGGTTCTTCACGGCTTCGGTGACCTGCTTCGTTTTCAGGTCATAGAAGAACAGCGTCATGGCGCCGTTGCGGTCCGACAGGAAGTAGATCCGGTCGCCGGCCCACATCGGGCAGAAGTCGTTCGAGTTGTCGCGCGGCAGCTTCTCGATCGAGGAGTCATCGAGGTTCGCAATCCAGATGGCCGAGGACGTCCCGCCCCGATAGTGCTTCCAAATACGGAACGCTGGCGACAGCGGCGTGTAGGCGACGCGTTTGCCGTCGGGCGAGTAGCTGGCGTCGTCTCCCATCGGCAGCGGGAACGGCGTCGCGGGACCAGGATCGAGCCCCATGGTGAAGAACGTCTCGAAGCGCGAGGGCGACGTGCGGCCGGAGCGGAACAGGATGCCTTGGCCCCCAGGCGTAAACGCGATCGGCACTTCCGATGCTGGGTGGTAGGTGAGCCGTTTGGGCTCGCCGCCGCCCACCGGGATGCTGAATAGATCCGTGTTGCCGTCGTAGCTGCCGCTGAAGACGATGGTTCCGCCATCGGGTGAGAAGATCGCATTCGTCTCAATGCCGGGCGCGGTGGTGAGCCGCCGGGCTTCTCCACCCTGGCGCGGTGCAACCCACAGGTCGCCAGCCCAGGTGAAGACGATGTGCGACTTGCTGAGCGCGGGGCGTTGCGGCAATACGGTTGATTCGGCGGCCAGGGATAGAGTCAAACTCGCGATGAACGCAAATGTCAGGAATGCTGAGGAAGTTCGCATGGTCCACTCCAGTTCAATTGGTTGTATTTGCTTGCCGTGTCGACGGAGTGTTAATTCTGCGGCTTGAAGTGCACGTCCCCTGCGGCGGTACCTTGGGAGGTGATGAGCCAGGCTCCCGAAGTGTTTGAAGTCGAGATTGCCGTGCAACCCGGTGACATCGATCAGATGGGCCACGTCAACAACGTGGTCTACGTGCGCTGGATTCAGGAGGCTGCTACAGCGCATTGGACGGCGGCTGCGTCGATACAGGACCAGGCCAGCTTGCTTTGGGTGGTTGTGCGGCACGAGATCGATTACCTGCGCCCGGCCATGCCCGGAGACACGATTCTCGCCAGAACCTGGGTAGGCCAGGCGAGCCGGATCAAGTTCGAACGCTTCGTTGAATTGCTGCGCGCGAGCGATCGGGGGGCGTTGGCCAGGGCCCGCACCGTGTGGTGCCCGATCGACAGCGGAACCGGCAAGCCCGTCGCCGTGAGCGCGGAGGTGCGGGAACGGTTTTCGGCAGTAGTGTAAGTGAGTGCGTGTGGAGCGCCGCACCACTCTTTGAGGTCCGCAAATCACAGTGTCGCGCCCACTCTGCCGTGTGGGGCAGGTTGTTAACCTGCGGCGGGATGGCATCCCGCCTAACGAGCCTGAAAATAGGCCGTCGAGCGCCGATAAACAACCACCACCGGGCGGGTTGCCAACCCGCCGCAGGATGGCATCCCAATGTCACTTAGTTTTCCCTGCTTGTCTGCTCGGGAA
>CAIVVT010000263.1 GCA_903909435.1 uncultured Acidobacteriia bacterium
CCGTCCTTTCGTATTCCTTGGTCGGAAACCACGAAAGTAACCTGAAACGGGGTGCTCCTCAACCCCTTGTCAACCCGCAACTCCAGGCATTCCAAGGACCTCAAGTGCCATTACACTTTTCGGATAGGAACCGAAAAATGCGATAAATTCGCCGGAATGGCCGATAAAGACGACAAGAGGATTCTTCTCACTGTCTAAACTTCGACGGTGAGTGTGCTTTCGTCGATTTCCCGGCGGTGTTCGAGGCCAAATCTCCTGATCCTCTCTGAAACATTGCTTGGCATTCGGAATGCACTCGACCCAGCGTGCTTTCGGTTCCATCAAGGGCGATTCTTCCGGCGGCTCTCGCTGGTTGCGCTCGAACTGGAGCAGTCGCAAGTCAGGGGAACTTTACGACGGATGGCGCGCCCACCCCATGGCGGGCCAGTTTTCTGGAGTTGCTGAAACAAACCTCTGCCGGACTAGTGACCGAACAACCCCTGCGATCTGCTCCTCCATCCGAAGCTGATGGCCTAAGTTGTCAGGCCATTGCAGTAGTGTCCTCCAAAGCCAGCCGATCTGTTTCGCTGTCCACGGAAGCTCGTGAGAGCGCTTTTGGAAAGGGTCGATTCGGCACTAGGGAGATGGGCACTCAGCACTCGAACAGCATCTTCGAGTCGCGGCGGGAGGATGCTATTGGACGATTGCTTGAACCTGGTTCTGAGGCGATCGACCCCATCTCCGGACAATTGCTTTCGTGTGCGAAACAGACTGCGGGCCCATTCGTTGCGAAGCCCCTCCAGTTCGCATTCGCAACTACTCAAACCGATGTCCCCGCGGGGACGGCAGACTACAAAGCAGCCACGGGACTCGATCATCTGGGTATCGCCCTCCCCGAGATGGAGCAACAGACTGCAGTTCTCAAGGCGGTTCTGCCGGATGCCCCTGCCTCAGAATCGGCCGTATTCAGAAGTGGTCCCCCCTCACTCGCTGCAGCGCTCCTGGTCGTTGATAGTAAGTCGACTTCTCCCGCTGGCGCCCAATCGGATGTGCCCGCTGAAATGTGCATATCCAGAACGGATGTCGCGCTTAATGGTTTGAGGATCACTTCCGTTGAGTTGCCACAGCTGACTCCAATTGGGCCGACTGTTCAACCTGCTGTCCAGCCAGCAACGCCCTCTGGTCTGGATGGCGCTCCTGCCTACCGGACCGCGACATCCTCCCATCTCAATCGTCAATCAACTTCAATTGCATCTGCCGGAACTGACACGCCGTCGGTTGATGTCAGCGAGCGTTCGGCTGTCAAGTCTCTGGAATCGATACAGCAATCCCTGATTAGCCCGGCGCCCCAATCAACTCCCCAGCCCTCAAGTTCCGCGGAGTTCGAAGTCCGGCTTCGAGTCGCGCCGAACGGTGGCCAAGCTCCGCAGGACCCGTCCGTTTTGCGTGATTCTGCGAAAGTCAACGCGCATGACGACGAAGGAACCAGCGAGGCGAATGAGCCGCTCGATCTGCGGTCAATGGGGCTTTTCGATTCGTTGCGGCAAAGTCCAAGTGAGTCAACGCTTCGGGAAACTAACGCCGCTCCGGGACATGCAAACGACAAGCAGGTCTACCGCAGGAAGAGTGGACCTGACTTGAGGGATAGCGGCACGTCGGCCCGAGCGATGTCACTCGACGACCCGCGAGTGGGTGTCGGCTTGATCCCCGCACCCGGTTCCGAGCGCCCGTCCAAGCTTGAACCGTCCTTGCCCAATCAGGTGGACGACACGGTCCGCAAGGCCATGCCCCTTCCAGTTGCACCTTCCCCACAGGATCTCAGCACGGAATCGAATGGCGTTCGCACGGTTGGGAATCCGGCTAGCCTCGCCTTCGCGCTGCGGCTGAAACCGCTGGAGGCAAACGTCACGGCGCTGCCGCAAGTCGCATCCCCCGCACCCGCATCGCTCGACTTAGCAGCGAAATCTGCCGGAGTCTCGAGCCACTCGTCCAGGAGCCCGGTCCCTCTCCAAGCGCCGATCGAGGCCAGCTCCGATTCACACAACAAGGGTGAAGACTCAAGCCGGCGAGACCACGCGACGGACGCCGCGACCAATCTGGCCAGTCAGTTGACTAATTCCTCTCGCACCAAAGCAGCGGAGCCGCCTGCACCCGGCGAGAATCACTCTGTTGACGCGCGCGAGGAGCCGTTAAGGACGACACTCGTGGACCAATTGGGCGCCGGTTCCGTTCTCCCCGAACGCCCGGGATCGGACAAGTCGAACGCCCCGTCGGCGCGGGCCGCCACCGCTACCTCGTTCGAGCCTGAAGCCCCGCCAGCCTCAACGCGCTTAGCGAACGAGATTTCTTTGCAGATCTCGACCGGCGGCGATCAGAGGGTCGATATACACCTGGTTGAGCGTGCGGGGGAAGTGCATGTCAGCGTGCGAACTCCCGATTCGGCATTGGCCGACGAGATGCGCCAGGACTTGGGGAGCCTCACCGGCAAGCTTGCTCAAAGCGGATACGCCACCGAGCATTTCACACCGCTCAACGCCGGCTCGTCAAGTCTCACGGAGCAGCGCAGCGGCCAGAAGGAACAGGATCCCTCGAGCGGCCAGAGGCCAGACTCGCAACGCGGTGGTTCTGGACAGCAGCAACATGCTCAGGACGAACGCCGCGAGCGGCTGGCCTGGGTTGAAGAATTAGAAGACTCTCTGGCGTAAAGCCAGATCAATAGGAGCACAGCATGACCATCCAACCGTTGAACTACCCAAGCCCATCAGCGACGTCCTCTAAGCCGATGGCGGCTGGTGCGGCGTCGGGTTCGTCATCGTCAACACAGTCGACCGGCATCACCGGAAGTGCACCTTCCGAGCAGATGTTCCTGCAGTTGCTGGTCGCCCAGATCAAGAACCAGGACCCGACCAGTCCATCAGATCCTTCACAGTTCGTTGCACAATTGGCTCAATTCAGCCAACTGGAGCAAGTCATCGCCATCCGCCAGGATGTCGATGCTCTGAATACGTCGGCCACGGCAGCCGCGGCCACCACGGGCACGACCCCGACCGCCTGATCACAGACAGACAGGAGACCTCATGTTCACTTCATTCTCAACTGCTCTTTCCGCGCTCAACGCCACTTCAACAGGCATTGACGTTGTCGGCAACAACCTCGCGAACCTCAACACCACCGGCTACAAGGAGAGCGAGGTGTCCTTCAACGACCTGGTCTCGCAGTCTCTCGGTGCGGGGCTAAGCGAAACACAGGTTGGCATGGGGGTTGCCCGACCGCTCACCACGCGGCAATTCACTCAGGGCGACGTCCAGGCCAGTTCCGGTCAATTCGACGCGGCGATTCAGGGGGATGGTTTCTTCGTAGTTCACGACCCCTCCACGAGTGCGACCCTCTACACTCGCGCCGGCAATTTCCAGCTTGACAAAGACGGGAACTTGCTGACCAGCACTGGCCAGAATGTACAAGGCTGGACAGCGACCGGCGGAGTTTTGAGTCCAACCGGAGCCACATCGAACATCCAGATTCCTCTAGACCAAAACCGTGCTCCCGCAGCCACGGCGAACTTCTCACTCGACGCAAACCTGAACGCGGCAGCCGTTGCCGGAGTAAAAACCGGGGCCACCATGGACACTTTTTCCACGCCGATCCAGGTGGTGGATTCATTAGGGAATCCGTTGGTGGTGACCGCCACCTTCACCAAGGATCCAACGACGCCCCTGCAGTGGAACTACCAGTTCACGGTTCCTGGCGACGCGACCACAGCCGGGAAGCCGGGCACTCCAACACCATTGCTTGCGACCCCAGGATTGCTGACGTTCGATGCGTCAGGCAAACTACTGACGCCTGCCTCAACTGCCGGTGCCATCCCGGTCAGCGTTACCGGACTCTCCGATCATGCCGCGGACCTGAGTATGAAGTTCAATCTGTACGGTGCCGATGGGAACCCCAACATTACCCAGTTCTCGCTGCCATCCGCTGCATCCGCCAACACTCAGGACGGCGTAGCCGCCGGGCAGATAACTCACGTGTCATTGGGTGATGGCGGACAGGTCCTCGCAAAATACTCGGACGGCAGTCAAAAGGTAGTCGCGCAGTTGGCGATCGCCTCCATCATAAACCCCGGATCGCTCCTCGCTGTCGGACAAAACAACTACCAAGCAACCAATGGAACTGCTTCGGCAGTAATCGGCGCGGCCGACACCGGAGGTCGCGGCGAGATCAAGGGAGCTTCGCTCGAATCTTCAACCGTCGACATCGCGCAGGAGTTCACAAACTTGATTGTGTTGCAGCGTGCTTATCAGGCCAACGGCAAGGTGATCACGGCAGGCGATCAGATTAGTCAAGACACTATCAATCTCGTCAGGTAACGGAGACCCCAATTGACTGCGACGGAAGAACTGGCTTTGTATCTCGACGTTCCAATGGACGTTGATGTTGAACTCGATCGACTGCTCCTGACCGTTCGCCAGATCCTAGCTTTAGAAGTAGGGAGCGTACTTCGCGCCGGGCGGTCCGCAGGGGAAAACCTGGACATCCGTGTGGGCGGCGCCATGCTGGGTTTCGGTGAGATCGTGGTCAACGACTCCACCACCGGGATCCGCCTCACGGATTTCTTCCGGAACGAGTGAACATGGAAAGCCTGCAACAGATGTTAAGAGTGCTGGGTGTGCTCGGACTCCTGTGCGCCACTCTTTGGTGGCTTCGCCGTCGGGGTCTAGCACAAGTTTCAGGGCTCACCAGGCGTCGAAAGAGCGCCGTATTGCAGAGCGTGGACTGCCTGCCCCTCTCCGCGGGCAACACCCTTCATCTGGTGCGAATCGCCGACCGCGCGCTGCTCATCTCTTCCTCGCCCTCAGGCTGTCAAGTCGTAGACAGTAGCCCTTGGAACACTGTCCAAAGCGACTCTTTGGAGGTGAAGCGGTGATAATGCATTCGTCTGGGGCGAGGCAGGCGGGAGTAGTCATTTCCCGGGCGAAAGTGCTTGCGCTGACCCTGGTGCTACTTCCCGTGATCCACGCCGTTCCAGTCGCGGACCCGCTGCTGGGCGCCAGCCTCAGCAATGGCGGCGAGTCGATCAGTGCCCCCATGCAAATCGTCATTATGATGACGGTGCTGACACTGCTGCCCGCGGTCGTCATGTCGATTACGCCGTTCCTGCGCATCGTGGTCGTGCTGCACTTCCTACGCCAGGCACTCGGGACGCAATCAACGCCCTCCAACCAGGTCCTTGTTGGACTGGCGCTGTTCCTCAGCATCCTCGTCATGCAGCCGATCGCCGCCGACATGTACCACCAAGGCTGGGAACCGATGGAGCAGGGAAAGCTAACAGCCTCACAGGCGTTTGAGCAGGGAGCCAAGCCGTTGCGCACATTCCTGCTGCGGTTTGCCCGGGAGAAGGACATCAAATTGTTCGTCGAGGTGACGCACGCACAGCCGCCGCGCACACGGGCGGACCTCGACATGAAGGTGCTCATTCCGGCTTACATTCTGTCTGAACTCAAGGCTGGGTTTCAGATTGGGGCTGTGCTCTACCTGCCATTCCTGGTCATCGACCTTGTAATCGCCTCGGTGACTGTATCGATCGGCATGATGCAACTGCCGCCCGTTATGATTTCGGCGCCATTCAAGGTGCTGCTGTTCGTGCTGGTGGACGGCTGGAACCTGGTGATCGGCTCGCTCATGAAAGGCTTCTACTGACAGTGAACTCCGATACAGTTGTGCAAATCGTCCGTGACGCGCTGATGATGGCCTTCTGGCTAGGCGCGCCAGTCCTGTTGGTGGGATTCTTTGCTGGCATAGTTATGAGCCTGCTCCAGATCGTTACCTCCATCCAGGACTCGGCGTTCAGCACGGTCCCGCGCCTCGCCGCAGTGCTCGCGGCGCTTATCCTGGCCATGCCCTGGATGCTTCAGAAAGCCAGCACATACGCCACTCTGATTCTGGGGAATCTCAGCCGGTATGCCCAGTGATGCCAACATCCCGCTAGCCACGCTGTGCTCTTTCCTGCTGGTGCTGGCGAGAACATCTGGCGTCATAGTATTCGTTCCGGTGCCGGGATTCTCCGCTGGCCCAGAGCCCGTCCGGGTGATCCTCGCGCTCAGCTTCGCCGTGGCCCTGTTTCCGCTTTGGCCGGTGGTCGCCACGATGCCAGGCCCAGTCCTGTTGGCTGGTTGGTTGATCTCCGAAGCAGTGTTTGGGATTACGGTGGGATTGGTTGTGAGCTTCTTGTCGGAGGCACTGGGTGTCTTTGGGCAAATGGTGGGCTTGCAAGCGGGGTACTCCTTTGCCTCAACCATAGACCCGACGACGCAAGCCGATTCCAGCATTCTCGTCATACTCGCCCAATCGCTCTCGGGACTTCTGTTCTTCTCTCTAGGCCTGCACCGCGAAGTTTTGCGTGTGTTCGCGCGCAGTCTGGAGACCATCCCGCCAGGTTCCTTCCAGATTAAGCCGATCGCCGCCGACGCGCTCATCCACCTTGGTTCGACCGTATTCTCAACCGGCGCAAGGCTGGCCTTCCCGGTAGTGGCGCTAATGGTGATGGTGGATATCTCCCTCGCTCTGCTCGGGCGTATCAGCCCCCAATTGCAGCTAGGTTCCATGACCGTCCCCGCGAAGATGCTGGCTGGGCTCGCGGTCGTCTCCGCAATTCTCGCCGTCTTCCCGGCGATCTACCGGGCTTATGCGGAGAAGCTTTTCGGAGCGCTGCCGGCGCTGATCGGACACTGACCATGGCCGACCCGCAGAAAACAGAGCAGCCAACCAAAAAGCGACTCGAGAAGGCGCGCGAGGAAGGTCAGTTTCCTTCAGCTAAGCAGTTCGTGGGAGGCGTTCAATTCTGCGTGTTCGTCTTCATGGTCCAAAACAAAGGCTGGGAGTGGATGGATGGAGTCGTCGCCTCGGCACGCGGCCTCATCAAATACGCGTTTACTCCTGAAGTCAACGCAGCGGGACTGATCCGTGTGGGCATCGATCTTGGGATTCGCTGCGTTGTGCCACTGTTGACGGGCGGCGCCGTACTCGTTCTGTTGACGCTCGCGGTTCAGTTGGCAATCACGAAGCTGGGCCTCTCCGTCAAGAAGCTCGTTCCCGACGCGACCCGGCTGAATCCGCTCACAAGGCTTCGCCAATTGCCCGGCCAGAATGTACCCGCGATGATCCATGCAGTGATCCTGCTGCCCCTCTTCGCTGGTGCGATTTACGCGGTCGCATCCGAGCATATGGATACGTTCATGTTGCTGCCTCGGATCACCGTCGCCTCGGGCATGCACGTGGTGTCGGAAGCGCTCCAATCGCTGCTGTGGAAAGCTGCCGGGTTGTTCCTCGTCTTTGGCTGCGTAGAACTGTTCCGTGAAACGCGGCGTCACTCAAACGCGCTCAAGATGAGCAAGCAGGAGGTTAAAGACGAAGCGAAGGAGAGCGAAGGTAGCCCGCAAATCAAGGCGAAGATCAGGGCTCTGCGGCGTGATCGCGCACGCCGGCGAATGATGCAGGAGGTGGCCAAAGCCACCGCGGTGGTGGTCAACCCGACGCACTTCGCCGTCGCTCTAAAATACGATCCGGAAGGCATGGCCGCACCAATCGTGGTGGCAAAGGGAAAGAACTTCTTAGCACTACGGATTCGCAAGCTAGCCGTGGAGAATCAGGTGCCGCTGGTGGAGAACCCTCCCCTGGCCCAGGCTTTGTACAAGTCGGTCGGAGTAGGACAGGAGATTCCGCCACAACTCTACCGGGCGGTTGCGGAGATTCTCGCCTACATTTTCAAGCTCATGCACAGGCGGTAAGACGACCGAGAGAGGATTAGATGGCCACGAACGCATTACCCGGCCCGCGCGCAAGCATGATTCCTAAGTTAACTCCCGCCGCCATGGCGGATCTGGCGGTTCCATTGGCTGTGCTGGCGATCATCGTCGCCCTCATCACCCCTATGCAACCGTTTCTGCTGGACTTGCTGTTGGTGGTCGATATCATGCTTTCCGTAATCGTCCTGATGGTGTCGCTCTATCTGACCAAAGCAGTGGAGTTCAGTGTCTTTCCCACCACGTTGCTGATTCTGACGCTTTTCCGGCTTGCACTCAACGTCTCCTCCTCCCGCCTGATTCTTTTGAATGGCAATTCCGGGACTGCAGCCGCAGGAAGCGTCATCGAGTCGTTCGGGAACTTCGTGGTCGGAGGAAACTACGTCATTGGTGTTGTGATCTTCTTAATTCTGATTGCGATCCAGTACGTGGTTATCAACCATGGCGCGGTCCGCATCTCAGAAGTGACCGCACGATTCACGCTGGACGCATTGCCCGGCAAGCAAATGTCCATCGATTCGGACCTGACCACCGGCCTTATCGATGAATCCGAGGCACGTTCACGCCGAAAGGGACTGGCGGCGGAAGCGGAGTTCTACGGCGCGATGGACGGCGCTTCCCGATTCACGCAAAGGGACGCCATGGCAAGCATCCTGATTACATCGATCAATCTGGTTGCTGGATTCCTAATCGGCGTTCTGCAGCACGGGATGGATCTGAAGCGCGCTATACAAACATACAGCGTCCTGACGATTGGCGACGGCCTGGTAACCGTCATCCCTGCCCTGATGATCTCGATCTCCGGCGCGATGATTGTGACTCGATCCAGCTCCGATAGCCGTCTTGGCGATGAATTCCGCAGGCAAGTATTCGGCAATTGGCAACCTCTCATGTTTACTGCCGTGGCACTGACCGGCCTGGCAGCGTTCCCCGGACTGCCCGCGATCCCTTTCCTGATCATGGGCGTGGGCTTGGGCAGCGTAGCATGGCGCATGCGGCAGAATGTCGCCAGCAAGGACTTGCAAATCGCCGCGGCACCCAAGGAGCCTGTAAAGGAGAACGTAGAGGACCTGTTGCGGGTGGACACACTCTCGATTGAGGTGGGGTTTGGGCTGGTGCGCCTGGTCGAAGGCGGTTCAGAATCGCCATTGCTGCGGCGAGTGGGCGCCATCCGGCGCCAGCTAGCCACCGATTTGGGCTACATCTTGCCTATCGTGCGGCTAAAGGACAATCTCTCTTTGAAGGCGCACGAGTACACGATTTGTATGAAGGGCGTGGAAATCACACGTTTCGAAGTGCCGCCTGGCTGCGAACTCGCCATTGCGATAGGCAAACCAAGCGCTGCGATAGAGGGCATCGCCACGCGCGAGCCCGCGTTCGGCATTCCTGCCCTATGGGTGCCGGAAGATGAATGTGAAGGCGCTCGCCAAGCCGGATATACGATTGTGGACCCTGTTACGGTGATTGGCACGCACATTTCGGAATTCGTGCGCCGCTATGCTCACGAACTGTTTTCGCGGCAAGATGCGAAGCGAATTCTTGATCGTGTAGCGCAGGAAAACCCAAAGCTGGTCGAAGATCTTGTCCCGAAACAGCTATCGTTGCCGGTACTTCAGCGAGTATTCCAGAACCTGCTTCGGGAGCGAGTTTCCATTCGCGACGCGACTTCAATCCTCGAAGCGCTTGGGGAAGCAGCGGCTTCAACGCGCAATCCTATCCTCCTGACCGAGTTCGTGCGCCAGTCCACCCGGCGGACGGTCATAAAACCGTATGTCAATCGATCCGGCGAGCTGCCCGCTTACTTCCTGGATGCAGGTGCGGAACGGATTATCGAGTCGGCGATAGAACACGGCGAGCAGAACAGTCACCTAGTCGCTTCGCCTGAAGCCATCCGCGATCTGGTGGGAAGCGTCGAGCGTTCCATCCCAAGGCCGGAGGCTCCAACGGTCATGGTCACAGGCTCTGGGGCGCGCTATTTCGTGCGCCAGCTCGTCGAAAACAGCATGCCAAATCTTTTTGTGCTATCCCACAACGAGGTCCCGCCGGAGCTGAAGGTCCTATCGCTCGGAATTGTAAAGTGAGAAAGGGAGAATTATGAATCTCGGCCGGATGAGCAGCCCACTCGTCATTTACGGCGCTTTAGCGGCGGGCCTATCGGCCGCACTGCACTTGGCGTTTTCCACCAGAATTGAGTTGCGCAGGCAGCAGAAGCGGCACATCGCGGAATGCCTATCCCTGCGCGATGCGATCACCGCGTTGGAGGAACGCGGGTTGCACTTGCGCACTGCAGGGGAACCGTCGCCCCCGCTGCCCGTCGCGTACCCGGCCGCGAGAACCGTGCATTCCCACCAGCGCTCGGAAGCCCTTCGCATGTTCGCGCTTGGAGCTGATTGCCAAACGATTTCAGATTTCCTCGGGTTCAGGCGGAGCGAGATCCCCCTCTTGGAGGCGGTTCAGCGGCTCCAGAACAGCAAAGCCTCCTAGACGAGAGATCCACCGGTCCACTCACCCCAACTCTTGGCGAGGCTCGAGGCGTACTCGCCGGAGGCGTAAACCTCGAATGTGAACCGGTCTTCTAGGGTATTCGCCGAATACTCGGAGTTCAGCCTGGCGTCGTAAAGTGCGTCAGCGTATTTGTGGAACTTGCGGAGGAACGCCTCAGACAAATCCCTGGCTGCCGGTGGATGTGGGAAAACCGCATTCAGCCCAATCGCACGAGAGAAAATGATCTGATAGTTCTTAATCGACCAACTCCGCATCTTGTGCAGAAATGTCAGCGGCGGGGAGAATAGAAGCAGCAAGATGAAGTTCGACTCCGAAAATCCAGCCAAAGCGGACTCTCGTGAAGCAAGATCGACGCACTGGCTCAGCCAGCGGTCCAGGTCCTTCCCAATAAGGCACAGCATCCTGAACTCGGCGTACCGCTGTTGCAGGTGGGGCGGTATGAATGGATCGAGATCACTCGATTCGCTCGCCGCGTCGCGATCCAGACGCTTATCGAACGGGTGGAGAATCAGCGGCGGAAGTTCGCGAGGGGTTGTGACGGATTCCATATTCTCGTCATGCTGGCCATCAGATAGAGCTTTCTCATTATCGTTTCAAATCAGCGTATTACATGTCAAGGGCAGCGAATCGCTCCAGTAGCGCGTCCAACCAGCCGACCCTCTCAATGTGCTCGAAAGATAGTACGCTCTAGTACTAAAGTTCTTGTGCCTTGTTTCGCGTACTGGTACATTTTTCATATAAAGTTCTAGAAGATGAGATGGTCTGATTCTCTGAATCTTGACCAAACAGTTTCGGCGAATTCGGTTTGTCTTCGAGTGACCTTCCATGGATTGGGTGGCGGTTGGAGGAAATATTCTCGTGCCTGATCAAACAAAAGGACCGGCGGGACACTTTCACACCGTGGAAGTGGTAGTCCTGAAGCGCTTTGACCAACGGTTGCGGCTGCTGAGTCCACGCCTCATTGCTCCTGGCACCGCCGCGCAGCTTAGGATAGACGGAAAGTCGCTCGAATGCGAGGTGGTGCATTCGTCTCCGCCACACGCTGAACTGTCCGCGTCCGGGGAACAGGAACATGACGCTGTTCCAACTCCAGCCGAATTGAATCCGGGTTGGGACACCCGAGAGGCTGCTGACTCGGTTATGGGATCGCTGATGGCGCTGAACGCTCGCCTTTTGTTTCATGAAGAGCGTGAGCAAGCCAACTAAGAAGGCGGCTAGTACCGCCGATTTACCTCGATCTGCATTTGGAACTATTTTTCCTCCATGGGGTTGTACGGCATGAAGTCCACACAGGTCCTCTTTTTCGGCTCTGACAGATACACTGAGGTTGTTCAGCAGTCCGCTCTGAATGCGGATCTGGTGGTGGAGCGTGCCACCTCAGCGGAAGCACTCATTCCGAAGATTCAATCAAGAGCGTACCCGATCGTCGTTGCGGAACATGCCGCATTGGACTTACCGCCTTGCGATCTTTTGGAACGTACGAGAACGGTCCCAACCCCCGTAACTGTGATCTTCCTGCTGGACGAGGCAGCTTCGCTAGCCGAGGCGATACGCGTGATCAAGCTGGGCGCATACCACGCTCTGGACGCGCGAAATGGGACTGACGAACTGACCCAATGCCTGGAAAGCGCCAAGGAGGAGGTACGCTGCAGGAGCCTGGTAAACTGCCAGGACCGGGAGAGCTGGCGAAACCTGTCCGTCGGTGAAAGTGCGCCTATGCAAGATCTCGCGCGAATCATCGAGTTGGTGGCATCCCGCAGATGCACGGTCCTGATCACCGGCGAGACGGGCACGGGCAAAGAAATGGCAGCCAGATCTATCCACAGGGCTGGCGATCGCTCCCGGTTTCCGATGGTCGCCTTAAACTGCAGTGCAATTCCGGAACACCTGTTGGAAGCCGAATTATTCGGACACACGAGAGGCGCATTCACTGGTGCGGTGAATTCGCGCACCGGCCGATTTGAAGAGGCCAACAACAGCACGCTGTTTCTGGATGAGATCGGCGATATGCCGCTCGATCTGCAATCGAAACTGCTGCGTGTCCTGCAGGAACGCGAATTGCAGCGGCTGGGCAGTTCGGAGACCGTCAAGTTGAACGTGCGCGTAATCGCAGCTTCGAACCTCGACTTGCTCGAACTCGTGAAGCAAGGGAAATTCCGGGAAGATCTCTACTACCGCCTGAACGTGGTGCCAATCCAGATGCCGCCGCTGCGCCAGCGCCGCAGCGACATCCCGCTTCTTACGCGGCATTTTGTTCACAAGACCTGCGAACTCGAAGGTATTCCGGTTAAGGAGGTCCTAAACGAGACTTTTGAGCACCTCAGTTGGTACTCCTGGCCGGGAAATGTAAGGCAGCTCGAGAACCTCGTGGAAAAGGCCGTGGTGATGGCGGGGGACCGCGAAGTCCTTTATCCCAGCGATTTTCGTCTTCCGGCTGAGGTCGCCCACGCGAGTGCAATCCATTCTCTGCTGCCGTTCGCAGTGCCGGATACCGGCGTGAATTTCGCTCAACTCGTGACCAACTTTGAACGATCGATCCTGGATCAGGTACTCCAAAAAACCAACGGCAACAAGACGCTTGCGGCGGATCTATTGCGGCTGAAACGCACGACTCTCGTCTCCAAACTCCGCGTGATGGAAATGTCGGCTTAACGGATTTCACGCGCCTGAATCCGCCTAGAAGCGACCGATATGGTCAACTAGGAGACGTTGTTTTAGCGCATGTTCACCGTTATTGGTATCGTTGTCGTTTTCGGCGCCATCCTGGCTGGATACTTAATGGAGCACGGCCAACTGCTGGTGCTTTTTCAGCCTGCCGAGTTCATCATCATCGTCGGCGCTTCGCTCGGCACGATCCTCATCGCGAACCCCCTCCCGACCGCCATCAGGCTACTCAAAGACAGTCTGGCGGTCTTCAAGCCCGACGCCCGGAGCAAAGCGTTCTACCTCGAGAACTTGAAGATGCTGAACGATCTGTTCGGGTATGCCCGCAAGAACGGGCTGACCAAACTGGAATCCGACGTCGATGAGCCGGCGAAGAGTCCAATCTTCAGTAAGTATAGGAACTTCCTCAGTAACGGTCATGCGGTGCACTTCATCTGCGATACGTTGCGTATGTACATAACCGCTGGCGTGGATCCGTTCGATCTCGATCAGATGATGGAACTCGACATGGAGGTTCACCACCACGAGGCGCAGCGACCAGTAAGTGCGCTCACTTCTACCGCCGACGCGCTGCCAGGCCTTGGCATTGTAGCCGCCGTGCTGGGCATCGTGATCACCATGGGAGCGCTCGGCGGCCCACCCGAAGAAATTGGAAGAAAAGTCGCAGCGGCATTGGTAGGCACGTTCCTGGGAATCCTGCTTTGCTACGGCTTGTTTGGCCCGATCGCAGCCAGAATGACCTCGATTAACGAGGCCGACGCGCAGTACTACCATGTCGTGCGCGTTGGAATCCTGGCGTTTGTGCGCGGGTCGACGCCGATTCTGGCGGTCGAGTTCGCCCGCCGGGCGATTCCCTCGAGCGTGAGGCCCAGCTTCAGCGAAATGGAAGCGACGTGCCGCCGAGGCGGCGCCGCGGCGAATGCGGAGCAGGCCGCCGCAGCCTGAGTATTTCTCGCGCAGGTGGCTCCCTGCGAGCAGAAGTTAACTGCTGAGCCTGATCGGAGTGGGTACCTGTGCGCGCCTTAATCGTAGACGATAGTCCGGTGGTTCGAGTTCTCCTAGAGCGGATGCTCGAGCGCTATGGCGAGTGCGTGTCAGTCGCGGACGGCGAGAGAGCCATCGCCGTCTATTCCAGACGCCTCGGAGAAGACGCTCCATTCGAGCTGGTTTGTCTCGATCTGGGACTGAACGGGATGCCCGGGACGGATGTCCTGCGGAAGATCCGCGAAGTCGAAACAGCGCGAAGTCCGGTGTTCAAGTCGCGCGTGCTGGTCGTCACGTCTTCCAGTGCAGTGACGGACGTCGATGCGGTCCGGCGCGAGGGAGCCGACGGCTACATCGTCAAGCCGATCGATGAAGCTAAGCTATCCGAGTACTTAGTTGCGTTTGGCTTTCGGCGCACATCCGAAGGTAAAGAGCCGGCTGAGACTGCGATCAACAGCCTCGAGAGCATGTGTGACCAGGATGCGATTCCGGCCACGGTTCTGGCACGGCTCATCCAACGAATGGCGTGCTCGATCAGTCGCCAACTTCCCACGGTTTCAGCCCAAGCTCTTTCCCTAATCGTCGGGGAGACTCCAGAGGTGGTTGGCTGTGCCCCTGCGATGAACGTCGCCGGGGGGCCACCGGCTGAGGTTCTCCAGGAAACACTATTGGCGTGAAGGACGCCGTCGGTAATAGGAGCCGCCCCAGAAGCGGGATCCAGCCAAATTGTACCTGCCATCCCACGCCAAGTGAGCCGGCAATTCAACGGCATTCAGATTGCAAGGGAAAAGTCGCGTGCAGGTCTCCTCAGCGCCCGGAAAGCGGTGACCAGTGGTACAAGTCAGCGTTTAGAAGGCGCCAGGCCTTAGCGTATAATTTGGATTCCTCCACTGAAGGAACCCAATCGGTTCGCAGCGCTTAGGTGCAATTGGATGATCGCGGCTTGGTTGGCAGAAATCAATTCAGCCATCCCAGCCCGGACCTGCCGGTAACTTCTGAGAGGGCACTGCTCCGGGACCGTTCCCCACGCAGTCGTATCTACTCAGTGCAACAAAGGGGTGAACTTATGATGTGGGTGAACCACGATGCAAGTGACATATTCGTACCCCTCCGGGCGGAGAGTAGTAGCAGCCGTCCTTTCTGTCGGACCTGATTTCATACGAGTCCTCGCTCCGGGACGAGACCGCGTCACTACCCTGTTCTTACGCGACGAAGATTGGACAACGGAGACTGGGGTCTCGATTCGGATGGTTGCGTTAGTTCTGGGAACGGTCGGCCACATTCCGCCGGCGCTTGGTCCAGTATCGGCGCGCCCGACCGTAAAGGCGTTTGAGTTACAAACTCGCGCACCCATTTCGTCGTTCTGGGAGGCCGGGTGGATCAACTGTGATTTGCTGGACTCGCAGGCGCCTGAGCAGCGTCATTCTTACCCCCTGGAGCAACCGTTTTGCCAGGCTGAGGCTGATACTGCACAATGACCGTAATCCGGCGGTTCGACGGATCGGTAGGGTCTCTCCCCGTTCGCAATTGTTGATCGGCAAATCCTCTAACTTGAAAGACTTGCCCTGCCCTTAACCCGCTGCCCTGCATCAAATGCCTGGCTTGGTTAGCGCGATCCGTGGAGAGTTCCCAGTTGCTGTAGGCCCCGTCGGTGGCGTAGGGCGCTGCGTCCGTGTGTCCTTCAATGACCACCCGATTGGGCAACCTCCCCAACTCCCCGGAAAGTAGCCGTAGCAGGCCGATTCCCATCTCGGTAGCCCGAGGGCTGCCAATCTCAAAGAACATTCCTGACTTAGTTTCCATTAACTCGATCCGTAGTCCCTCGGCGGTTACGGTAATCGAGATTTGGTCCTTCATCGCCTGGAACTTGGGAAGGGTTTTGATCGCCCTTTCCAGTTCGTGCTTAAGACTCTCCATATTGTCTTTAGCGACTTCGACCGTTTTGTCCGTGCCTGCCTTGTCGGTGCCGGCCATTTTGCCGGATCCAGCCGGGTCCCGAAAATACCCTGCGACCGCTTCCTTGACTTGCGCGTTGGAATTCATCAGCCACAAGACGATGAACAGCGCCATCATGCCAGTCACGAAATCGGCATACGCCACTTTCCATGCGCCGCCGTGGTGTCCGCCGTGCCCGGCCACTTTGCGCTTGACGATAATCGGCTTGGGCTTCTCGTCTGGCACACTTTCTTATCGGACAAAGATCAATGGTCACAGTGGACTGGCTGCGGTTTCTGACCGGCGAATTCTCGCCACTCCGGCAGAACTTCGTCGCTTTAGCTGTCGCTTCCCCGCTCCCACGCGCGCTTATCGCTCGGTCCCACCCGATGTCTCGGCAGCCACCTACTCTGGCCCGAATTCCGGCCGAATTGGCCGATAAGTTGCATACGAATTACCCGGAACTGCCAATCCGCATACGTGAGGCTCTGTACATGCGCATCGTCGATTCAACCAACATCGGGAATTCTACTCCAGCCCAATCTGCACGCCCCGGCGCGCTTCAGTCTATCGATCAAGCCGGCAAGGGTGCCGCGGCGCTTCGAAAGAGCTCCTCAGCGACAGATTCGGTGCAGCTCTCCAGCTTCGCCGATCGGCTCTCTCAAAGTGTCCAGGCAGCGGCGGCAAGCCGGGCGCAA
This sequence comes from uncultured Acidobacteriia bacterium, assembly GCA_903909435.1. GTDB lineage: Bacteria > Acidobacteriota > Terriglobia > Bryobacterales > Bryobacteraceae > CAIVVT01. The sequence goes on from CAIVVT010000263.1 coordinate 16,562, forward strand.
CGCATCGGCGAACTCACGGCGGCCGTGCGGTCAGGGACCTACCACGTGGACGCCAGCGCTATCAGCCACGCCATGGTCAGCAGTGCAATCTCCTCCGCTAGCGGCGGCAAGCTATGAGCAACTCAGAGCCCGCGGGATGCACATATGAACTTGTGCTCGGTGCAACCGAGAGTTTGAGCCGTGCCCGAACCTTGTTAGTGCGACCTACTCCGCAAAACCTCGATAGGTCGTGTTCCTCGCTTGCGGCGGCTATCACGCAGATCGGGGACTTGCAGGCCACATTGAGCGAGACCGGTGTTCAGGACTTGTCGGGGGCACTGCTTGGCCTGCGTAAGGAGATTGAGCAAATCTCCGGTCTGCTCGACAACGCGGCGTCTTATCACGTAAATCTCATCCAACGCATGGTCGAAGCGTCGGGCCCTGTTGTTCAGCAGCGGCCTTGCACTGAATCGACGGGGCGGTTATCGCTGGACGTCTGAAGCATGTCAAATCTCTTCGCCACCCTACAATCCTCGGGCGCTGCGCTGGGCGTCTTCCAGAAGGCGTTAAGCGTGTCGTCGAACAATGTGTCAAATGCGTCAACTCCGGGCTACGCACGGCAGACCTTGGGGCTACAGGCGTTGCCCTTTAGTGCGAGTCTTGGGCTATCCGGAGGGGTGACCGCCACAGCAGTGGAGAGCGCCCGCGACATCTACGCCGAACAGGCGGTGCAACTTCAATCCTCCGCGTTGGGTACGTCACAACAACTGGCCTCCACCTTATCGCCGCTCCAAGCCAGCTTTGACATCACGGGGACGACGGGCATCCCGGGGGCGCTCAATGGTCTTTATACCGCCTTTTCGGCCTGGGGTTCCAACCCCAATGACCCTTCTGCGCGGCAAACCGTGATCACAGCGGCGCAAGCCGTTTCCCAGGCGTTTCAGCAGCAGAGTAACTCACTGGAACAGGCGGCTACCCAAGCCGATACCCAATTGACCGGTCTTGTGGATCAGGTCAACCAACTTGCGGCGACCATCCAACAGAACAATGTGCAGCGGCAACAGGGAGGAGGCAGCGACCCGGCGGTCGAGGCCAGTCTCTATAACGCCGTCGAACAGCTCTCTCAACTGGTGCCAGTGCAGACGCTCAAGCAGTCCGATGGCTCCACCACTGTATTGCTGGCGGGGCAGATTCCGCTGGTCGTGGGAAATTCGCAATTCAAGATCAGTGCGAGTATCGCCGTTCCTCAATCTCCTGCTCCCACCAATCCCACGGGACCGCCGGGTGCACACGTCTTGGATTCGAACGGTCAAGACGTGACGTCCCTAGTTACCCAAGGCCAGATTGGCGGCTTACTGCAAGCCAGGAACGGAGTGCTGGCACAGTTGCGTGGCGACTCGCAGCATCAAGGCCAGTTGAGCAAACTGGCACAGTCTATCGCCGATCGGGTGAACGCGTTGTTTCAGTCGGGCAATATCAGCGATGCGGTGCCAGCTGCCGGTACTACTGCCGCAATACCGGCTGTCCCAGGCGTTCCCTTGTTTACTTACGATGCCACGCGTCCGAGCAACATCGCCGGGACACTTGCTTTAACGCCGACCGTGACGGCCGCTCAGCTCGCCGCCATCGACCCGGGACCTCCGGAGGTCAGCAACGGCATCGCCTTGGAACTCGCCAACCTCGCCACGCCCGACAGCGCCGCCGACGAAATCGATAACGTCAGCTATACCCGGTACTTCGGCAATATCGCATCTTCTCTTGGGACCGCAATCTCCAGCGCTCAGCACAGTCAAGCAACTCAACAAGAACTGCTGACTCAGACCCAGGATTTGCGCCAGCAGACTTCAGGTGTCTCGTTGGACACGGAAGCGATAAAGGTGCTCGAATTCCAGCGTTCCTATCAAGCCGTCTCCAAGATGGTCACGATTCTGGACGGTCTGACTCAGACGGTAGTCAACATGATTCAGTAGGGCGGAAAAGGATTATATGCTGTCTCCAATCTCACCATCTGGTCAACAGTTCGTAGATTCACTCAACGCTACTCAAGCGCGCCTGAGTGTAGCTCAACTGCAGATTTCCACCGGCTTGAAGGTTAACCAGCCCTCCGACGCTCCGGATCAGATCAGCCCTATTCTCCAGTTGCACTCCGAGATCCAGCAAAACCAGGATCTTCAAAACGGCCTTAACACCGCGTTGACAACCGTGAAGACCAGCGAGAGCGCACTCTCCGACGCCGTGAACCTGCTGCAGAGCGCCGCTGTTACAGCGACCCAGGCGACCGGCACTACTCAGACCGCGGACACAAGGAAGCAGTTGGCGCAAAACGTCCAAGCGCTGTTGGAGCAAATGGTCACCGACAGCCGCACCACTCTGGGAGGGCGCTATGTCTTTAGCGGCGACCGGGATGGGGCGCCGCTGTACCAATTGAATCTCAGCGCTTCCAACGGGGTAGACCGCCTCCAGGTCGCTTCCGCAACTGGTCTTGTGCAGGGCTCCGGCGGTGCCCGGTATTCCACGTCTTTGAGTGGCAACATGATATTCGATCACCGCAACACCGACGACACGAACGCTCCCGATAATGCCTTCGCCGCTCTGAATGGGCTGCGGGTCGCGCTGCTTGTGAACGACACCGCCGGAATCAACACTTCGATTGCAGCGATCAACTCTGCATCCACTTACATGAACACTCAGCTTGCCTATTACGGTCAAGCGGAGAGTAGGGTGAGTGCCGATCTGAATCAGGTGCAGAGCAACGGCGTCCAACTGCAAACACAACTGAGCAGCAAAACCGACGCCGACATGACGCAGGCGATTACTGCGCTCACGGAGGGTACCACTCAGTTGCAGGCCGCTCTATCCGCCCGGGCCAAAATGCCGCGCACTACACTATTCGATGTACTGCCCGTTTCGGGCTAAGAGCTTACCTTACGCCTATTGACGGCTAACCAACGCCGTGGACCGAATGTCCTCGTACCTTCGACTGGAGCAGACGGAACCGGATACCGAGGGAACGTGGTTCAATCGTGTTCGAATATGTCCGGCAGATCCGGTACTCGGACTCGCCGCCGGCACCGCCGTGTTCACCATGCTTGCGCAGGAAGATGCAGCTCGACTTTAGAGGCTGAATTCCGGTTGCCGCAGGAAAGCGGCAAAACCTTCTAGACTGTCATTGGGTTGGAGAACTAATGCGCATCCCGTTCATCGCTCTCCGCTGCCCAAGGAAATCTCGAGAATTGCAGAGGATTGTGTCTTGAACACCGGGGCTGCCAGACGCGTGCTGGTCATCGACGATAATCCTATCAACCTAAAGATCACTGCTGCCTTGACGCGCAAGGCGGGCGTTCTAGTCGATACGGTTGATTCTGCCGAGGATGGCCTGGCATGGATTAACGGGAGCTTGCCCGATCTGATCGTTACCGACCTCCATCTGACCGGAATGGATGGCCTCGACTTCACCCGGACGATCAAAAGAAACCCGCTCTGGAGATCGATCCCGGTGATCTTACTGACCGCCGACAATTCAATAGAGCTGGAAGTCAAGGCGCAGAGTTCCGGCTGCGTCTGCATGATCTGCAAGCCGGTCGATGCCACTTTATTTCCAGGGGTAATCGCGGGGTTTGTAGGTGCGTCCGCCACCGCCACTCAAGCTTCATTGGTCGGCGACCTGCCCATCGAGGAATTGCGCCAGGAGTTCCTCTCTTCCGGCGCGAGCGAATGCCGTAGCCTCCTGTCCGATTTCACCGCGAGCCGGCTATTCGTTCCGGAGCTGGATTTGGTTTCCATCCGCGGTGCGCTGCACCGCTGGGCTGGAGTAGGCGGGACGCTCGGCTTCTCGGAAATCACCAGGCGCGCGCGGAGCGTGGAAGATTTGGCTGAAGCGGCCGATCCCATTCGCCGGGAGGACCTGCGCGAATCGCTGTTTGAATTGTTGCATGAATTCACCCATGCCGTTCCGGTCGAACGGCCTGCCACAGCTGCTCGCAAGGAGCAACCGCCGAGTGGCGTGAGGGTCGCGACGTCAGCAGCAAAGCCGAACATCCTCGTGGTAGACGACGATGCCACGATTCGAGCCGTGATCAAGCTCTCCGTGGAAGCTGCTGGGTTCGATTGCCGGTTGGCCGATCACGGCGTGCTCGCCTGTGCCATGGCGCTCCACAGTCCACCCAGTGTAATTATCCTGGATGTCAACATGCCACGTATGGACGGGTTTCAGGTTCTGTACACGCTGCGAAATCAGTGGTCCACGCGCCGGGTTCCAGTCATCCTGCTAAGCGCTCGCAAGGCAGAATCGGACATTCGTCTAGCCGCGCAGCTTGGGGCCATCGATTACCTGACCAAGCCATTCGATGTCAACGACCTACTATCGCGTCTCGCACGCGTGGTCGGGCCCAGTGGCCAGTAGGCGCACCCCGCGCCCGCGATTCGATCGCTCTCGAATCATCTTTCCAATGGCCTTACAGCGAACGGCTGAGGCAACGCGCGGAAAGAGCCGATAGCTAATCATGCAGCCGGCGCCATTGTGCTATCGCCGATTCACCTGCTAACTCCTCCACTTCGTGGTCGGCTTCGGCTCTCCATTTCCCGTGCTGCCGCTCCTTCAGCCGCTCAACCAATTTGACGGCGCGCCTTGCCTCCGCCAGATGGCGTTGGTGCTCTACGATGGATCGCTGCAATTCCAAAACGCGCGAAGTCAGTCGTTTCTCTTCGCGAACTGCCCAGACCCGAGCCATCTCAAGCGCACGTAATTCGGCGCCGGTCAGCGTCGGATCGCGAGTCACTTTGGCCTGAACATCCGTCCGGCTTGCCAGCGCCAGGGACAGTGCCCGTTCAGTTGCGATCAAACTGTTGGACAGTTGTTCAGCTTTCGCCTCGGCGAGGGAAAGCTCATTTTCCCGCCAGGTAAGCACACGCTCCAATCTGAAACGGAATGCTCTCACTGAGTCAGCCCCATTTCAATCGATCCGCCACTATCCCCTGAGCTTCATCGCAAGTCCGTAGATTCCGTCCAGAGTCTCTTCAATCGGGACGTTGGCGTTTGAATCCTGGCACAGAAACCCTAGAATCTCCGGTCGTAATTGAATGGTGCGATCCAACCGCGGATTAGAACCGGATACATAAGCCCCAAGTTGCAGGAGGTCTTCGGACTGCTGATAGTCCGTCAGAGCCTCGCGCAAAATGCGCGCGGACTTCTTCTGGTCTGGTGTGGAAAGCTGCGATTGCAGCCGGCTCACCGAATTGAGCACGTCGATCGCCGGGTAATGCCCGGCCGCTCCAAGTTGGCGCGAGAGAATGATGTGCCCGTCGAGAATTCCACGCACCGCGTCGCAGATAGGTTCGTTGAAGTCATCCCCCTCCACCAGCACAGTGAAGAAGCCTGTGATCGAACCATGGGCGAAATTGCCCGCGCGCTCAAAGATGCGCGGCAGCAGGTTGAACACAGATGGCGTATAGCCCTTCTGACTCGGTGGTTCACCTGCCGCCAAACCAATTTCCCTTTGTGCCATCGCCAGGCGTGTCACCGAATCCATCACCAGGAGAACACTGGCACCCTGATCGCGAAAGTACTCCGCAATCGCAATCGCTACAAAGCAGGCGCGAACGCGAACCGGAGCGGGGCGGTCCGATGTGGCGCAGACCACCACGGAGCGCTGCATTCCACCCGGCCCTAGATCGTGTTCAAGGAAGGCCCTTAGCTCCCGGTTCCGCTCCCCGATCAGGGCGATCACGGTTACGTCCGCGGAACTCTGTCTCGACATTGCGCCCAGTAGCGTGCTCTTCCCGACACCGCTGCCGCCAAAGATTCCCATGCGCTGGCCTTTTCCGCATGGCAGTAAACTGTCGATGACACGAACGCCTGTCACGAGTCGTTCCACAATGTGCTCGCGCTCCATCGGACTGGGCGGAGGTGTGTAAAGGTTGTAGAATGCTTCCGGAACGAAGTCCGGCTTCGCATCCATTGGGCGTCCGAAGCCATCCAACACTCGTCCCAACAGGCTTTGCCCGACGGCGACCTGCGCCTCATCGCTCCGCGCAACTATCAGGTCCCCGAGTTGCAGGCCGTCCGTCTCCTCGAGCGGCATCGAGAGTACGCGGCCGTTGCGGAAGCCGATGACTTGAGTCCGTATGCTGCGCCCTGACTGGGTCTGAATCTCGCAAAAATCGCCGACTGCGACTGCCGGGCCCAACGATTCCACCAGCAATCCGATCAGCTCCGTGACATCGCCGGTCCACACTGTGGGATTGATCCGCTGCAGTCTTTCAAAGTACGGTGTTAAATCGATGCTGTCTAACATTATCCGAGTCCCCTCAGCCGGTCGGTAAGTCCACGCTCGATCTCGCGTAGTTGGGTCCCAATCGAGACATCTAGTCTGCCGCGGCTCGTTTCGAAGACCATGCCGCCACGCTCCTGGGTCGGGTCCGCGTTAACTTCGACGTATGAAGCGCCGGAACTCTGGAGGTATTCCCTGAGGGCGGCCTGATGTTCCGGACAAACCCGCACTCGCATCACGTCCTGCGTCCGGACCTTTTCCAGCCCCACCCGCAACAGCCCGGTGATTACGGCCGGATCGACATTCAACTCGCGCTGCAGAATGCGCTGTGCAATAGCAACGGCCAGCCGCACCAGTTCGGCTTCGGATTGCGCCCGCAATGTCGCAGGGAGTTCCGATATATGCTGAATCGACGCGGCCAATCGCTGCAGGACGGGCTGCAGTTCCGCCTCGGCGGCACGACGCCCCGCAGCCTCGCCTTCACGCCGGCCAGCCTCCCACGCTTCCCTGGCCTGACGGTCCTTCTCCGCGTCCGCCATGGCCAACTTGGCTTCGAGCTTCGCTAACCGCAGTTCAGCGTCAGGCTCTTGCGCACTTTCCGCTTTGGGTGAGTCATACTGCAGCGTGTGGCTCGCGGGCCTCAGCGTTCCGCCCGCAATTTGCCATGGCATCGGCTGACATTCTGCCGTAGCAGGCCCGGTGATCACCTTAGCGATCATTGGTCACCTTAGACGACATACTGCTCTCCACCGGTGCCGCGCGTACTCAGAACACCCTCAGACTCTAATTGCCTCACCACCGCAATCACTTGTTGCTGGGCGGCTTCCACATCCTTGATCTTCACGGGGCCGAGCGCTTCCATGTCCTCGAGCATCATGTCGGCACCGCGTTGGGACATACGTTGAAGGAACAGATTCTTGAGTTCGTTCCCGGTTCCTTTCAGCGCTACGGTGAGAACCTTGCGATCCACCCTGGAGAGCACTTCGGTGACCGCGACTGCATCAAGCCGGACGAGATCGTCAAACACGAACATCAAGTGCCGGATAGTCTCAACCAAGGCCTCATCCTGCTGCTCGATGGAGTTCAAAATATCCCGGCTCATTACGGAGTCCAGCCGGTTGAACATCTCGGCGACCGCGCGGACCCCACCATAAGACTGACGATGGAATTGGCCCAGACTGTTGAGCTTCTGATCGATTACGACGGCGATCTTCCCGATAATCTCCGGTGAGATCTGCTCCAGACCGGCCACCCGCAGGGCGATACTCCCGCGCATCTCGGGAGGCAAGGAACTAAGCAAGGCTGCCGCCTGCGACGGGTTCAGGTGCGCCAGAACCAGCGCAATGGTTTGGGGGTGCTCGTTATGGAGGAACTTGGCGAGTTGCTGAGGGTCAATCTTCTGAAGCGCCTCGAGTGTAGCCGTGTCCTCGCCCAGGCCTGCGATCAGCCGGTCGATCAGCCGCTTCGACACGTCGTGTCCGAAGGCATTGACCAGCATGCTCTTGGCGTAGTCTAGTCCTCCGCGCACAAAGAAATCCCGCGCTGAAGTAAGTTGGAAGAACTCCTCCAGCACGGCCTCGGCGATTTCGGGCGAAATCTGGCTCATACGCGCCACTTGGCGGCTGACCAGTTCAACATCGGTCTCCGAAAGCTGCTTGACGATGTGCGCGCTCGCCTGTTCGCCAAGCACGACCAGAAGGATGGCAGCCTTCTCGATCCCGGAGATTTCGAGTTCGGTCTCAGGAGGCGCAGGCATGCTTCGTTATCAAGTCCTTTCGTGAATCCAATTCTGCAGCACTTGCGAGGCTGGCACGGGGTCCTTCTGGGTCACGTCGCGCACCTGTTTGGCCAGTAACTCCGTCTTCTTCGTCTTTACCAGAGGTATCTTGATAGCAGCCAGCGCGGCTATATCCGCCCTCTGCTGTTCCACCGCTCGTTCGGCCATCTGAGCCGCAAACAAATCAGTTGCGTTCCCCGATGGGATGACTGGGCTCGCGGTTGCGGAGGGCAGTTGCTTCGTCATTTCGGCCGTTCCGGCCGACGGCTTCTTGATTAAGCTTCGGATCACTAGAAATGCGATGCCAATTATCAGGACTAGCCCTGAAGCCAGCGCGATGGGGAGCAGTAGCGGTTGTTGCATCCAGTTCTCCCACTTGGTTGTCTTTCCGCCCGGCGGCGGCGTTCCAGCAAGCGCGTCCGGCGCCTGTTGATTCAACGTTTCTTCAAAGGGCAAGGTCTCAACGGTGATTTTGTCGCCGCGCTGTTCGTCGAGGCCCACTATAGCGGCTACCACGTCACGCACCGACTTCATTGCTTCAGCGCTGGGGGGAACGAGGACTTTGCGCAGATTCTTGCCGCTGCCTTCCCATCGGACGGACTGGTCGAGCAGCATTGCCACCGAAAGACGCTTGATTGCGCCCTGTGGCAGTTTCATCGTTCGCGTGATCCGGCTCGATTGATAGCTGACGTTTTCGGTACGCCTATTGGTGGAGACTCCTGACGACCCCGGCTTGGAAGTCGGCGGACGCGGCAAATTGGACGCCACTCCAGGGATCCCTCCCGCACTCGTCGAGGCTCCGCTGCCCGTCACTTCCTCGGACTTCTGTGACTGCACCATTACCGAGCGTGTCGGATCCAATGTCTCTTCACTCTGTTCCCCGCTGTTGATTTCACAGTCCGCTGAAACTCCGGCGCGGTAGCGCTCATGTCCCAGCAGCGGGTCCAGCGTCGCATTGATCTTCTGCAGAAGGTCGCGTTCGACCTTCTGCCGGTGCTCGAGTCCTGCCTCCGAAGCGGCTTCGTCCGCCGATGCTGGAACTGGCCGACTGAGCAAATTCCCTTGCATATCCAAGATAGAAACGCATTCTGGATTAAGCCCTTCAACGGCACTCCCTACAAGGTGGGCAATAGCGACGACATTACGCGCAGATAGCTTCGATCCGACTCTGAGCTTGACCATCACACTAGCTTTTGCGTCCTGGCGGGAATCCAAGAACACCGAGTCCTTGGGAAACGTAACATGGACGCGGGCTTGTTCCACTTCGGAGAGCGCCATTACCGACCTCTCCAGTTCGCCTTCCAATGCGCGGCGATAATTAATGTGCTCCACGAACTCCGTGGCCCCGAGGTTCGACTTGTCGAAGAGCTCGTAACCGATGCGCCCGGTCTTGGGAAGTCCAACTGCCGCCAACTCCAGCCTCATCTCCGCAAGCTTGGCGGAGGGCACCAGCACTGAGTCGCCGGATGCGGAGAGACGGTATTCGGCGCTGCTCTCCTTGAGTTTCGCCACTACTGCCGCGGAGTCCTCCGCCGCCAACCCGGTATAGAGTGGCTTGAAATCCGCCTCTTTCCGCCAGTTCAAAAGGGAATAGATGAGACCCAACGCTAAGATAACCGTGCCTACTATGACAATGCGCTGGCCCGTGGAAAGGCTGGCGAGTATCTTCTTAAACTGGTCCATAAAGCGTCATGTCCCGCAAACGTTGGCCGCAGCCGGCCTACATCTGCATCCGCATGATCTCCTGATACGCCGATACCACCTTGTTCCGTATTTGCAGCCCAAGATCGAAGGCGAGGTCGGCTCGCTGTGCGGCCAGTGCAACCGTGTGCAACTCCTCGTCGCCGTTGAGTAGATTCTGAATCGCTTGATTGGCGTCCCTGCGCGGGGTTTCGACGGCCTGGATTGCACCGTCCAATACGGAAGCGAACTCGCCGTGTTTGCCGGAAGCCGGCACCGCCGCCGCAGTCGCTTGACTGCTGACTGCCGCAATTGTCGATGAAGCTGGAATGGTGAGGGACATGGTGCTACCGCAATATGTCGATCGAACGTTGAATCATTTCTTTTAGCGCTGACATTGATGCCACGTTGGCCTGATAACCGTTCGACGCGCTCACCAGGTCAACCATCTCCTCGGCTGGGTTAATCCGCGGGTATGCCACGTAACCGTTCACTCCTGCATCGGGATGCCCGGGCATGTAGCGTTGTTCCGGGTCGCGCTGGTCCACGATGATCTCAGACACCGAGACGCCCGTGCCCTCGCTGACGGCCGCATCCATTGCGGAGGCGAATGGCGAGCCGGCCGATCCCGTCTGGAACACCACGTCCTTGCGGCGATAAGGGCCACCGTCGGGAGTGCGCGTTGTTTCTGCGTTCGCAAGATTCTCCGTGACCAGTTCGGCGCGCGTACGCTGCGCGGCCATTCCGGAAGCGCTGATGGATAGTGCGGAAAAGAGGCTCATCCGTTCTTCCCTTCATCGATCGCAGCCTTCAAGGTTCGGATCTGCCCGCGCAGCAGTTGAGAAACTGCGGAAAAGCGCAATGCGTTTTCAGCAAGCAGGCGCGCTTCGCGGTCGAGGCTGACATTGTTCCCGTCGTTGTTGGTCTTCAAACCCGTGACTTCCGTCACGTGGGGCGCACTGCCGTGAACCAGATTCTGGAACTCGGTTTGGAAGTCAACGTCGCGCGTCTTGTAGCCGGGCGTATCCGCATTCGCGATGTTCGACGCCATCAGCTTCTGGCGGACGCTGAGCAGATCGAGATAGGACTCGAGCGAGTTATTAATTCCATTCAGCATACGCCGCGAACGATGCACGGCGCCTTCCAAAAAATAGTTCGGAAAAACTGCGCAAATGGCCGATGCGGCGCGTCGAAGTTACACCAGCGGCGAATTCTCGTCGCGGCCTGGCGGCCTTATTGCCGCGGACAGCCAGGCTACTGCTATCAAAAAAGAGACTCATATTCCGGAAATGCAAGCCGAGTGAACGATAAGCATTTTGACCGAACTCGGGGTGGCAATGCCAACCGGCCGGGATAGGATTTCCCGGCTACTGAGTTATAGGAGAACAACGTGTCTTTTTCAGTCAATACGAACGTAACTTCGCTTCAGGCCCAAAACAACCTGCGCGCCTCCAGTGACTTCCAATCCAAAACCATTAACCGCGTTACCTCGGGCCTGCGTATCGTCAACTCCGGTGACGACGCGGCCGGTCTCGCCATTGCCAACGGATTCCGTTCCGACCAGGCAGTGCTGGGCCAAGGTATCCGCAATGCCAACGATGGCCTCTCCACCTTGCAGACGATCGACGGCGGCATGAACAACATCTCGCTGCTGTTGGATCGCGCCCGCACCCTGGCGACGCAGTCGGCTTCCGGCACCTTCGCCGGCGGCACCGACGGTCGCACCACGCTGAACAGCGAGTTCCAGAGTGTGATCACTGAAATCAGCCGCCAGGCGCAGGCGGTCGGCATGAACACTGGCGGGCAGTTCGCGAAAGCGCTTTCCGTGTTCATCGGCGGCGGCAAGGACGCCTCGGGTCTGTCCAACAACACGGCTTCGATCTCGAATGGATCGATCAGCGTCGATCTCTCCCAGTCTGCGGTTGACTCCAAGGCGCTTGGATTGACCACCTTCCAGACTGCGGCTCCCACCACTGCCCCCACTCTGAGCACCATCACCGCCGGCACCACAGGCGGCAACGTCGATCTGAAGTTCTTTGGTGCGGGGTTTGAAAGCGGTGTGACGGTCACTGCAAATAACGTCAGCAGTGCAACCTCGCTGAACGACGTGGTTGCGGATATCAACACCGCTATTAACACTGCCGCAACCGCCGCCGGTGGCCCGGCGGCCGCTTTCAAGGCGGCCGGGATTGTCGCGACCACGGACGGGAAGTCCATTCAGTTCCAGGCGGCGAACGCCGCGTTCTCCGTTTCCGACGGCACGAACGGCACCGCTGCGGCACGGAACATCCTTGGCACGGCTGGAGCCGGCGTGCAAGTCGGCGCGCAGGGCGACAAGCAGGTCACGCTTGACTACGGAACCGCCCTAGGCGCGGGTGAGTCGCAACTGATGACCATCTCGATGACGGATTCGACCGGGAAGCTGATCTCGACGAGCGTCAACATGGGCGCTGCCGGTGCAACGACCAAGGCCCAACAGGTTACCGCCATCAACACCGCGCTCAAGGCGGCGAACAACGACCTGAGCAAGTTGGTCGCAGTTGATCAGGATGCCAGCGCAACCGGCTCCCTGGTCATCATGGGCGGCTCGAACTTCAAGGTCTACGTCGGCGCGGGCACAGGCGGCGACGGCCTCACCGTGCACGGCGGAACTACTCAGTCTTCGTTCGTAGATTCGGCCGCGAATGGCACCGGCGGCGCGGTTGACATCCTCAACCAGACCGACGCGCAGCAGGCCGTCAACGCTCTGGCGAATGCAGTCAGCACACTCGGTTCCGCTCAGGCCGCCGTCGGCAAGGGCGAGAACAACTTCAACTACGCCATGAACCTGGCGCAGTCGCAGACCACGAACCTGGCCGCCGCCGAATCGCGCATCCGCGATGCGGATCTGGCCAGCGAAGCAGCGAACCTCACCAAGGCCCAGATCCTGATCCAGGCCGGTACCGCGGCCCTGGCCCAGGCCAATTCGGCCCCGCAGGCGATCCTGTCGCTGCTCAAGGGCTAATGACTGAACTTCCCTAAATTGGGGATTAGGCCGCGGCCAGTGGACTCCGGTCCTCTGACCGCGGCCGTTTTTGATCAGACCGGCGCATTCGCCGATGAGCTCTGATCCAAGAATGATGAAGTTCTGCTTCCACTGCCCTGCACAGGGCCGCGAACGAAAGCGAGCGGTCAAGTCCCGTGGCAGATACGACTCCTTCTGCGGCTCCGTTCCGGTGAGCTGACCGGGCAGCTGCGTCAACAACTCGACCCGCCACCCGCCGCGCGCATCCGCTCCGGTGCACCCCTCATTCAGAAAAGGCCACCCGTTTGCAAGAGGAACTCCGTGTGGGAACTCGGGGCGGCAAGAGCCGCCCGGCCGGGAGAGGATTTCCTGGTTGCTGAGTGATAGGAGAACCGATGTGGCTTTTTCAGTCAATACCAACGTAACCTCGCTTCAGGCCCAGAACAACCTGCGTGCCTCCAGCGAATTCCAATCCAAAACCATTAACCGCGTCACCTCCGGTCTGCGCATCGTTAACTCCGGTGACGACGCAGCCGGTCTCGCGATTGCCAACGGATTCCGTTCCGACCAGGCAGTGCTGGGCCAAGGTATCCGCAACGCCAACGACGGCCTCTCAACCCTCCAGACGATCGATGGGGGCATGAACAACATTTCCTTGCTGCTCGATCGCGCCCGGACCCTGGCGACGCAATCGGCCTCCGGCACTTTCGCCGGCGGGACGAACGGCCGCGCTAACCTGAACAGCGAATTCCAGAGCGTGATTACTGAAATCAGCCGCCAGGCGCAGGCGGTCGGCATGAACACCGGCGGGCAGTTCGCGAAAGCGCTTTCGGTGTTCATCGGCGGCGGCGAGGACGCCTCGGGGCAAATAAACAACAACGCGGCGATCGCGAATGGATCGATCAGTGTCGATCTCTCCCGGTCTGCCGTCGACTCCAAGGCACTCGGATTATCCACGTTCCAAACTGCCGCGCCTACAGTCGCCCCCAATTTGGGCACGATTACCGCTGGCACTACCGCCGGCGCAGTCGACCTGAACTTCTTCGGTGCAGGGTTTGACGGCGGCATAACCGTCACGGCCAACAACGTAGGAAGTGCGACTTCGCTCAACGACGTGGTCGCGGACATCAACACGGCGATTGCCACCGCGGCAACCGCTGCCGGTACCGGGGCCGCCGCGTTCAAAGCTGCGGGCATCGTGGCGACAACGGATGGAAAATCAATTCAGTTCCAGTCGGCCAACGCCGCGTTCTCGGTTTCCGGTGGTACGAACGGCCCGGCAGCAGCTCAGAACATCCTCGGCACCGCCGCAGCCGCCGTGCAAATCGGCGCGCAGGGCGACAAGCAACTGAAGCTCGACTACGGCACGTCTCTCGGGGCTGGTCAGTCGCAAGTGATGACCATCTCGATGGTTGATTCCACCGGGGCGCTGGTTTCGACCAGCGTGACCATGGGCGGTGCCGGTATCACGACCAAAGCGAACCAGGTAGCGGCCATCAACACCGCGCTCAAGGCGGCGAATAACGACCTGAGCAAGCTGGTCGCCGTCGATCAGGACGCAGCCGCGAACGGATCGATCGTCATCATGGGTGGCACCGACTTCAAGGTCTACATCGGTGCGGCCAGCACCGCCGGACAGGGACTCACACAGACAGGCACGGCGACGCAGGCCGTCTTCAACGATTCGGCCGCGAACGGCGCCGGCGGCGCGGTTGACATTCTGAACCAAACCGACGCGCAACAGGCCGTCAATGCTCTGGCTAACGCGGTCAGCACACTCGGTTCCGCCCAGGCGGCAGTCGGCAAAGGCGAGAACAACTTCAACTACGCCATGAATCTGGCGCAGTCGCAGACCACCAACCTGGCCGCTGCCGAATCGCGCATCCGCGATGCGGATCTGGCCAGCGAAGCAGCGAACCTCACCAAGGCCCAGATCATGATCCAGGCCGGTACCGCCGCTCTGGCACAGGCCAATTCGGCCCCACAGGCCATTCTCTCGCTGCTCAAGAGCTAGCGTTTACCGGTCCACTCGGCTCAGCAGCCTAAGCCGCGGCTTTCGGATTCCGGTCCGTAAGCCGCGGCTGTTTCTTTGCGGGTTCAGCAGCCGCACGCGCGCCCGCCGCCCGAGTTATCCGGCAGCCTGATTACCGACTCAGGCTCCCCTCGGATATACCAGAGTCCCATTCGATGAATCCGAATCGACTAAGAGCTGTTAGCGAAGTCCTGCATTCCGCAGGGCTATGAAGGACAGAGCTGCCAGGACGGGTTGCTTTGACCGATAAGGTGATAGAGGACGATACATGACCGCACCCGAGCCCTTACAGGAAGCCCCTTGGGCAATCAGCCTGGTACCTCCGCTTCCGGCCGTCGTTCAACGCATTCTCGCTCTCTCGAAGCAGGAACACGTCGGTGCGCACGAACTAGTTATTGTCATCCGGCAGGACCCGTCCTTTTCCGCCGAGGTGCTCAGCTTCGCCAATTCTGCGCTCTTCGGGGTACGCTGCAGAGTCACCAGTCTCACCCAGGCCGTCGCGCTACTAGGCATGAACCGCGTCGAGTCGATGGCCACTTTCGTCGCGGTCAACAACATGGTGCGCTCATCCGTGCGCGGCGATGGAATCCGCAAAGTCTGGCTGCATAGCGTAGTCACCGCGATTCTTGCCGAGGAAGCAGCCAACATCCTGCGCCTGGACAGCGAATTCGCCTACACGGGCGGCCTGCTGCACGACCTCGGCATTCTTGGGCTAATGTCCTCCTATTCAGAGGAGTACGCCCGCATGCTTGAGGTGTCACACGATTTCGGCTTCGACCTGTTGTCGATTGAACGTGATCTCTTCGACATCGACCATTGTGCCGCAGGCGCATTTCTGGCCCATGAGTGGAGTTTCCCAGAGAAGCTGGCCAGTGTGATCGCCACCCATCACGATGAGCCCGTCGCAGATGAGCGGAGCATCGACAACATTATCAGGGTGAGTTGGCGGCTGGCCGACACTCTCGGCTACGCGGCATTTGCTCCGCTGAGGGACTGGTCCTTCGAGGAATTGACGGGGTTTCTCCCGCAAAAGCCCACCCCGTGGCTGGGCCACTCGGCCGATCAAGTCAAGCTGGAAATTGGCGCCAGACTTGCGGCGGCTCGGCTTTTAGGCAACTCCAACAATCGGGCGTGACGCTGGGCCAACCTGGCAGCTCAGGGATTCAAAGCGCGGCGGGCCTGATCCAAGTTCAAACTGGCCGCGACAATTTGAGTCCCCAGGACGGGGGCCAACGCGATTTGCAGCGCAACTTAGCTTTGATGGGATGATCCGGAAGACGTGGCCGCCAACTTGGAATGGGGTGTCCGCCATCTAGCAGCCCAGGCAGGGCCAGACGGAAGCCACCCAAAACCGGACCTTCAAGCGCACTGCATGCTGCCAACGTGATTAGGTACCGAGTTCTTGGAAGGAGAAAGGCAAATCCGGAGCTCAATCACCTCTCCCTTGTATTGGAACGGGAGTACTACCCAATCGTCGGTTCCAACGCTGCGGGACGTGAAATTGCGTCCGTATACGACGGTGGGAATGCTCAAACACAACGGACCTAAATCGTCTTCCAGTTGCGTCTTGAAGCTCCCGATAATCATATTGGCAACTTCACCGACAGCGTCCAAAACGTCTTCGTTCACGGCTGTTTCTTCGCACATCAAAAGGTGGTTGCAGACGTCAATGGCGAAAGCGGCGCTGAAAGTGACAACACCCGCTCCGATCCATGGCCCGGCCAATCCCACCAGCGCCATTACGCCGTCGGAAACCATCGGAGGCTTCCGGTCAAGGTGCTCCGGCTGCGGAGTCACCGCCATATCGAGCATCGTGACAAAGACAGAATCCGTTGCGGATCGCGCGTATTCGACGAGCTTATCGTGGTCGATCATCAGCATAAGTCCTTACCAGACGATTCCGGCGAGCTTTTCCTTGATCTGATCTGCGGTGAATGGCTTACGAATGTAGCCTGCGGCTCCAAGACCAACTGCCTCGAGGACCTTGGCCTGGCTGCCTTCTGTCGTGACCATGATCACCGGGATCTTCTTCCATTCTTGATTGGTCTTGAGTTCACTCAGGAACTGTAGCCCGTCCATGTTCGGCATATTGATGTCAGAAAGAATCAGGTGCACCTGCTGCAGCTTTAACCCCGCAAGCGCTTCTACTCCGTCACCCGCTTCGTAGACCTGACCGAGAGGAATCTCAGTTTGCTGCAAAACGCGCTTGAGGATCTTCCTGATCGCAGCGGAATCGTCGACAACTAGTACGTCCATCATATGCTCTGGCTTTCTTATCGGGCATTGAAGGGGGTTTTCCTGGATGAAGGCACTTGAATTCAGCGTTATCGCGCTTGGGCCGTTGGGCGTCGAGTCACCCGCGCACGGCGATCCGGATGTCGTATTGGAAAGCGTTTACGCTCATCCGGTGTGACGTTAAGTGAAGCGTGTTGGCGGCGGGTGTTTCTGGCTGGATTTCTGGCCCTTCGATTGCATAAATGAATCTGAAACACCGTGAATCGCCAACTTACCCAAGAAGAGATCGACGCAACTTTCAAGGAAGCCGTTGCGACCACTCACGGTGCTAAGAGCCGTGAGACCAAGTTTGACTTTCGGCGCCCGGGCCGGATTGCGAAATCGCATATCCAAGCCATTCGTATGCTGCACGAAAGCTTCGTCCGCAACCTCACATCTAGCCTCACCGCGTACTTGCGCTCGTATCTGACCGTGAATCTCATCAGCGTGGAACAGCTGACATACAGCGAGCTATTGGAAGGACTTTCGACACCTACCCACATCGTGTCGCTGAGTCTGGGTCCCTATGACGGTCGGGCGGTGCTTGAGGTAAGCCCGCCGCTGATCTTCCCGATCATCGAGCTCTTGCTGGGCGGTAAGGCGAAGACTGCGGTCAACCTAAGACGGGAGACGACGGAGATCGAGCGCCGGCTCCTGGAAACCTTTCTGCTAGTCGTCCTGACAGATTTGAAGGAGGCGTGGCAATCCGTGGCCGCGATCGACTTCAAAATGGAGGCGGTTGCGACCGAGCCGCAAATGCTCCAAATGCTGGCTCCGAATGAAGCCGTGGTGAGTGTGACCATCGAAGTTCACATTGGCGAAATCTCCGGCACGATGAATCTGGCCCTCCCTGCAATCACGATCAAGATGATCGGCAACAAGTTCGATCAGCAATGGAGTTTGCGAAAAACCGAGGCCACGGAAGTGGAAAAGCAGCGGACGTTGGCTTTGTTACGCGATTCCGAGCTGCTATTGGACGCTCGGTTGCGTGGCCCCAAGCTGCGAGTTCGGGATTTGCTCGACCTGAAAGTCGGGGATTTGCTGCAACTCGACTACCGGCTCGACAGGCAGGTGGATTGCGATGTCAATGCAACGACCAAGTTCCGTGGACGTGTTGTCAATTCCAACCAGAAGAAGGCGTTTTTGATCGAGACCATGCCTGGATCGAGATAGCGCCCATGAAGAGTGTGCCAATCGAAGTTGAATGAACCATCGCGGATAGGGGACGAGTGAATCCGGCGCTCCCACTCTATTGACGGCGACTGGCGCCAGACGAACAATCGACAGCGTTAAGCCTGAATTCCGAAGCTGAACTCCCATCGACGCTTTGAGTCCTTATAAAACTGGAGGATGGAAACATCCTTTACGGACAGGTCCGTCCCGCGCGAGGTAGCCACCTTGCTGGGTGGTAAGCGTGTCGTTTTGCGCGAGACTTCGCGGGCGGTTACGCCGTTCGGCGGCGTGGCCGTATTCCTCGCCTACCTGCGCAAGATCGAATGGATCGGCA
>CAIVVT010000264.1 GCA_903909435.1 uncultured Acidobacteriia bacterium
CCGCGACGACCGACCAGCCGGCGACACGGCCGCTCCGGCGGTCTGGTTTGCTTACTCGCCCAACCGCAAGGGCGAGCATCCGCAGCAGCATCTGAAGGACTTTCGCGGAACGCTCCAGGCCGACGCCTTCGCCGGTTTCAACGCGCTCTATGAAGATCCAGAGCGCGGCATCGTCGAGGCCGCCTGCTGGGCCCATTATCTCGATTCGGATGCTATCCAGAGCAGACGCTTCGAAGCATTGTGGATCGCAGCAGACCGACAACGTTGCTCTTGATAATTCCTCAAACGCTTTTCACCCGAGTCCGTCCAACAGCGCATGGATGAGCAAGTGGATGAGCGCGAGCGTGCGGTCGTTGAGTTGTGGCGACGTGGTCACCTGTCTTCGGGCACGATCCAGATCTACCTTCAGTGGTTCCGTCGATTCAGAGCACATTGTGCAAATCGGCAGCTTTCAGAGACGGAACAACTAACCTTGATCGGCGTGCTGCAATTCGCTCGCGCCTATGCAGGTCCCAGACTCAGGGGGAGACGAATCGCTCGGAGCAGTTGTGATGCGGCGCGGAACGGTCTCCACGCGTGGGCCTGCGCGGTGCGTGCTTTGGGTACGCCTCTGCCGCCCTGGCGCATTAGCCCTACCTCACCATCACTGCCGCCATTACTGGTTGAGTATTGCAGGTATCGGCGCACGCACAATGGCGTTGCGGAACGAACATTGGTGCGGGATGTCGAGACTGCGCAGGGCTTTCTCGCACAATTGCGGAGTCGAAGAAAAACACTTGAACGGGCAACGCTAACAGATGTCGATGCGTTCGTGCAGAGCGTTGCTGCCCGGGTTTCGAAGGGAACCGTTGCGGACACCTGCAGTTCGCTTCGGGCCTTTCTAAGGTTGCTTCAGGCGTCCGGAAGGCTGCCGACAGATCTCGCTAGCGGTGTAATAGCTCCTCGATTCCGCTTATCCGAGCGGCCTCCGCGGATCTTACCATGGGGAGACGTGAAGCTCATTTTGCGGTCGATCCGTCGCACCGAATCGCCGGGCAAGCGCGACTTCGCAATCCTATTGCTACTGGCCACTTATGGTCTCGGGGCGGCCGAAGTCCTTGGGCTTCGGCTCGAGGATCTGGACTGGCAGGCCGGCATACTGAGGGCGCGTAGGCCAAAGACCAAGGTACTCATCGAGCTTCCATTGTTGCCGGCTGTCGCAAAAGCTCTGACCTCGTACTTGCGATGGGAACGTCCGCCCGCCAAGTCGATACCCTACCTGTTTCTGCGAAAGAACATGCCCTACGAGCCCATGACCAGCAGCGCCATCCGATACCGCATCCGTCACTACGCTCGCCTGGCGGGTATTTCGGCAAAGGTGATCGAGGCGCATGCTTTTCGGCACAGTCACGCGACCAGGCAGGTTGATGCCGGGGCCAATATCAAGGTCGTAAGCGAGATCCTCGGCCACAGCAGCTCTTCTTCGACATCGGTCTACGTACGAGTGGCGCTAAGCCTGAATTCCGAAGCTGAACTCCCATCGACGCATTGAGTCCTTATAAAACTGGAGGATGGAAACATCCTTTGCGGACAGGTCCGTCCCGCGCGAGGTAGCCACCTTGCTGGGTGGTAAGCGTGTCGTTTTGCGCGAGACTTCGCGGGCGGTTACGCCGTTCGGCGGCGTGGCCGTATTCCTCGCCTACCTGCGCAAGATCGAATGGATCGGCA
>CAIVVT010000265.1 GCA_903909435.1 uncultured Acidobacteriia bacterium
CCCCGGCTTGCCTCCGCGCTGGATCGCCTGACGAAAGAAGGTGAGTTCGTACCCGAACCGTCGCCCGTCCGGGGCCGTCAGATTGCCCGTGTAGTACCACCATTCCGTTTGGAAGGCGGGGTGATTGAAATGGTCGCGCGGGAATTGATAGCGGTATCCGGGCCGGGCGAGCTCGTATTGCGCGGGACCGGCCGCGCCAGCCACGCCGCAAACCAGTGCCAGCCTGCAGACGACGCTTGCCGCCAGCCTTGCGCTAGTCCTCATGCACTACCTCAATCGGATTCAAACCCGTGGCGATCCGGGCGGGTTGAATCGAGGCCAGCAGCGTAGCGGCATAGATCGCCGTCAACGCCCCCATCAGCACGCCCACCGGCCAATGAAACTGAATCGTCCAACCGAACGACTGGCGATTGATTACGAAGATCAGCAGCAGCGAGAGCACGTAGCCCAGCGCGAATCCGGCCGCGTTGCCGAGCAGTCCGAGCAGTCCCGCCTCGAACAGGATCAGCCGGCGGACTTGCCCCGTTGAGGCTCCCAGAAAGCGCAGCAGCCCGAACTCGCGTCTCCGGTCGATCACCAATGCAATCAACGCTCCCGCCACCCCCAGCACGGCGACAAAGACCGCAACGGCTTCCAGCGCATACGTGATGGCAAAGGTCCGGTCGAAGATCTTGATTGCCTCCACGCGCAAAGCACCGTTGGTGAAGACGCGGATCATGCGGCCCGCGAGAGCCTGCTCCACCGCCCGCTTGCCTTGTTCTGGCGTGACGCCCGGTTTTAGATAGACCGCCGCGCTGGTAGGCGCCGGGTCGGGCAGATAGCGCAGCAGGGTCGCCCGGTCCATCCCGATGGACCCGCGTTCGCTGGAGTAGTCCGCATAAATGGCTGCCACACGGAAGCGCGGCTGGTGCTCACCCAAAGTCAGCTGCAGCCAATCGCCTTTGCGCGTGTGGTGCTTGTTGGCGAATGGCTCGCTGACGATCACGCTCTCGCCTGAGCGCAACTCGTGTGCCACCTCCGCTGGGTTCTCGCCGCCCAGGTAAGGCCGCCGCATGTAGCGGGCTGACAGCCGCACATCGTTAGCCCCGAGCGTGGCGGGCAGGCCGTGGTAATGGATGGCGTACGCCCGGTAGGCATCCACGGCGGCCGCTTCCGGCAGCCGGGCCAGCCGTTCCGGGGTATCGGCCGAAAGGGCAGGGAAGCGGTCTCCGCCTGACCCGCCGGCTGAGCGCACGTACACGTCGGCTTGCAGGCGGTCCTCCATCCAGACTACGACCGTCTGGCGGAAGCTGCCCACCATGATGGCCACCGCGACCATCATGGCCACGGCGGTGGAAAGCGCCCCGGTCAGGACGGAAGTGCGGCGCAGCGAGCCCGCCAGGCTGCGCGAGGCGAGGAGTGCCTCGACGCCCAGCAAGTGCTCCAGGTACAGGCCCGAGAGCGCGGCCAGGCCAGCCACCAGCGCGGGGATCGCCAGTGCTGAGGCCCCCAGCGTCAGCACGGCCGCTAGGTAGCCGAACAGCGGCTTGCCGGCCACGGGATCCTGCAACGCCGCCCAGTACGCTGCGGCACCCAGCAGCACGGCGAAGCAGAGGTGCCGGCGCGTGTGCAGTCGCGCCTGATGCTCCACGCGGCCGCGAGCCATTGCCTCGACCGGAGCCACGCGTGAAGCTTCCCAGGCCGGGGCGAGCGAGGAAAGGATGGAGACGCCCACGCCCAAGGCCAGCGCGAACAAGGTCGTCAAAGGGGTCAATGCGATCGCGCCGGGACGGCTGCTGACGTACAGCGAGTTCACCGTGGAGGCGACCATGCCCACCGCGCCGGCCGCCAGCAGACGTCCGAGCAATACGCCACCCAGCGATCCGGCCAGCCCCAGGCAGACCGATTCGCCGAGGAACGCGAGCAGAACTCCGCCGCGCGTCGCGCCCAAAGCCCGCAGCACCCCGATTTCGGTCCTGCGCCGCACGACCGACACCGATATGGAGTTGTAGATCAGAAATGCGCCGACCACCAGGGCGATGTAGCTCAGCACCCGCAGATTCCACCGGAACGCACCGAGCATTTTGCGGTTTTCACCGGTGCGCGCGCCGGCTGGAGCCACGGTAACGCCCGGCGGCAGCGCCGCGCGGAGTGTCCGTTCCCAATCCCGTTGAGGCTGGTTGTTGGGGACACCGACCAGAATGCGGTCCAGGCGGTCCGCGCGGTCGAGCAGGCGGCTCATCGGGCCCAGGTCCATCACGACCGCGTCCGCGGAGCCCTCGCCCAGCACGCCCTGTATCGGGTACTCCGCGCGGCGATCGTTCACCACGATGCCCAGGCGGCCGCCCGCGTTGAGGTGCAGATCGCGCGCGAGGTCGATCCCGATCCACGCGCCGTCCGCGCCGGGCTTCAACTGCTGGCCTGAGCGCTGCAGCGCGCCGGCGACCATATCGACGCCAACCAGGGGAACAGCCCGCAGCGACGGCTCGACCAGCGCGGTGCCTTCCAGGCGCGCCTGCAGATTCAGGTCATAGGGCAGCGTCGCCAGGCGGCCCAGAGCTTCGGCCGGCACGCCCGTGATGGAGGTGACCTCGAAGTCCGCCTTGCCCGCCAGCGTCTCCACCGACGCCTGAAACGAGCCCGCGGCGGCGTCGCCGGCGAGTTCGATGGCCAGGATGACGGCCACGCCCAGCGACACCGAGAGCAGCGTCAGCGTGGTGCGCAGGAGGTTCCGGCGCAGTGGCCGGAGGAACAGCCGGTAGAAGACCTGCAGCGGGGCCATGCGTCAGTGCCCGCTGTCCGCGGCGATACGCCCGTCGCGCAGCCGCACGGTACGGTCGGTGAGGGCGGCAGCCTCCAGGCTGTGCGTGGCCATCACGACTGCCGTACCGCCGCCGGCCGCAATCCCGCGCAGGAGTTCCAGGATGCCGTCGCCGGTGACGGTGTCGAGATTCCCGGTCGGTTCGTCGGCCAGCAGCACCACCGGCTCGTGAACCAGTGCCCGCGCGATGCCGACGCGCTGCATCTGCCCGCCCGAGAGCTGGTACGGCATCCGTCGGGCGTAGCCTTCCATGCCCGCCAGGCGCAGGCATTCGAGCGCTTTTTCAGCCGCGCCTCCCACCCCGGCGAGCAGCAGCGGCAGCTCCACATTCTCCACCACGCTGAGCGTGTTAAGTAGCTGAAACGATTGGAAAATGAACCCGACTTTCGTTCGCCGCAGCCGCGTCAGGCCCGCGTCGTCGAGGGTGGACGTCACCGCACCGCCCACTCGCACCTGGCCCGAGGTTGGAAAGTCCATTGCCCCGGCAAGGTTCAGCAGCGTGGATTTGCCGCAGCCGCTGCGCCCCACCAGGGCCACGAATTGGCCGGCCTCCACGTTGAGCGTCACCTCGTGCAGCGCGGGCACGCTCTGGCCTTCGGTGATGTAGTCCTTGCTGACGTTTGTGAATTCCAGAATTGCCAATTTGATCCGACCGCCACTTCTCAGGTTCGCCTAAAACCCGCCATATTTTATGGATGCCGCCTGAACCGGTCCGATGCACGTACACTGGCCAGCATCGTCGCGGCATGGCAACCCACTCCTGGAAGGCAGGCTGAATCGATCACAAAATCGAGAACAACCCCCCACCGGAATCTAAACGGTTGTATCTTGAATCAAATGCCTTCCAGAGGGGCGATTCGTATGTGGCCTTTCCGTGTCTCCACCCTGATCTATTTCGCGGCTAGTGCCGCGCTGGCCGCCGTGCCGGCGAAGATTGATTTCCAGCGCGACATCCGGCCCATCCTGTCTGATAATTGCTTCCGCTGCCACGGGCATGACCCGGAGACGCGCATGGCCGATTTGCGGCTGGACTTGCGTGAGGCTGCGACGGCAAAGCGGGAAAACGGTATCGCCGTCGTGCCGGGCTCGCCGGACCACAGTCTGCTGTGGCAGCGCGTCTCGGCGGAGAAGCCGGCCAAGCGGATGCCACCGCCCTACGCCAATAAGGTTTTGACCGCCGATCAGAAAGAGACCCTGAAGCGCTGGATCGAGCAGGGCGCAACCTGGAAGGAGCATTGGGTTTACATCGCGCCCAAGCGTCCCACTCCGCCAGCCGTGAGGGACCAGAGCTGGGCGCGCGGCCCGATTGACCGCTTCATTCTGGCTAAGCTCGAGGCCGAGGGACTGAAGCCTGCGCCCGAGGCCGACCGCCGCACGCTGGCCCGCCGGGTCGCTCTGGATTTGACCGGCCTGCCGCCGAAGCCCGCCGACGTCGATGCGTTCGTGGATGACAAGGCGGCGGACGCTTATGAGCGGATGGTGGACCGCTATCTGGCCCTGCCGGCCTACGGCGAGCACCGGGCCCGCTACTGGCTGGACGCCGCCCGCTACGCCGACACGCACGGGATTCATATCGACAATTACCGTGAGATGTGGGCCTATCGCGACTGGGTGATCAACGCCTTCAATCGCAACCTGAAATTCGACCAGTTCACGATCGATCAGATCGCCGGCGACCTGTTGCCCAACCGGACGCTGGATCAGCAGATCGCGACGGGGTTCCAGCGCTGCAGCGCCACTACCAATGAGGGCGGAGCGATTGTCCCCGAAGTGGAGGCCAACCTGGCCAAGGACCGTGTGGACACGACAGCCGCGGTCTACCTGGGGCTGACGCTCGGCTGCGCCACCTGTCACGACCACAAATTCGACCCGCTGGCCCAGCGCGATTTTTACGCCATGGGCGCTTTCTTCCGCAACGCAAACCAGCTGGCCATGGACGGCAACGTCCACGACAGCCCGCCGGTGATTCCCGTGCCTCCCGAGAAAGACCTGCCGCGTTGGAATGAGTTGGAGGCGCGCCGGACGGCCCTGCGGCAGAGCCTGCAGGATCTGGAGTCGGGGAAAGACAAGCATTTCGACGGCTGGTTGAAGCTGAAGGCGAGGAAGATCGAGGCGCAACCGCTGGATGCGGCGTCGGAGTCGTTTGCGCTGGACCGCGCGCTCGAAGCCGTCAAACCGGAATCGCTGGCCGCCGGCGTGACGATCGGCGACGGTCCGCTGCCGGGCGTCAAGGTTGTTCATTTCGATGCAAAGAACGGCTTGGAATTCCCGAACGTCCCCGGATTCGACGCCGACAAACTGTTCACGGTCTCGGTCTGGTACCAGTCCCCGAAGAGCGAGAGCTACTCGATGCTGGCCGGCCAGTACGACTCGAAGGACCACGAGCGCGGCTGGCGTCTCTACCTGGAAGGGCGCGCGCCCCACATCCGCCTCAACGGGGACGACGGGAAATCGCTGCACATCCTGAGCGGCACGGTGGATCAGTCGAAACCCGGCGAGTGGACGCACATTACTGTCACGTACGACGGCTCACGCGCGCAGGCCGGTTTGAAGATGTACTGGAACGGCCGCCAGATCGCGACCGAGGGCGAACGGGACCGCAAACCGCTGGTGGGCGGGATTACGACCAGCGCGCCGCTGCGCCTGGGCAAAGAAGGCGACAGCCACTTCCTGGGCGGGGCCATCGGGGAACTGCGCATCTTCAATCGCGAGGTGAACGAGGTCGAGGCCCGGCTGCTGGCCGAATGGCCGCGAATCGTGTCGGCCCGACGGACCCCGGTGGACCAGCTAGGAGCGGACGACACACGTGCGCTGCGCCTGTATTACGCACTCCATTCCGACGCGAAATACCAGGCGCTGACGGCGCAATTGCGGACGGTGGACGTGGAACGCGACGGCATTGCGCGCCACAGTCCGGTCACCTTCGTGATGGAGGAACGAACCGATCAAACACCGTTCAATTACGTGCTTTATCGGGGCATGTACGACCAGCCGCGGGACAAAGTCGAGCCGGCGGTACCGGGCATTCTGCCGCAGTTGAAGCCGGACATGCCGCGCAACCGGCTGGGACTGGCGCAGTGGCTGGTGTCGGCGGAGAACCCGGTGACGGCGCGGGTCACGGTAAACCGGTTCTGGCAGGAGGTGTTCGGCACTGGGATCGTGCGTACGGCCGAGGACTTCGGGTCGCAGGGCGAATTGCCGTCCAACCAGGCCTTGCTGGATTGGATGGCGGTGGAATTCCGGGAATCCGGATGGGACATCAAGCAGTTCTTCCGGATGCTGCTGACCAGCGCGACGTACCGTCAGGCAGCGGTGGCGACGCCGGAGAAACTGAAGGCAGACCCGGAGAATCGCCTGCTCTCGCGCGGTCCGCGCTTTCGCATGGACGCCGAGATGGTGCGGGACTACGCGCTGGCCGCGAGCGGGCTGTTGAACCCGCAGATCGGCGGGCCGAGCGTCAAGACCTACCAGCCGCCGGGGCTGTGGGAAGCCGTGGCGATGGACGAATCGAACACGCGCTTTTACAAGCCAGACACGGGCGACAAGCTGTACCGGCGCAGCCTGTACTGGTTCTGGAAGCGGAGCGCGCCGCCCGCTTCGCTGGACATCTTCAACGCGCCGACACGCGAGATATGCACGGTTCGCCGGGAACGCACGAACACGCCTCTACAAGCCTTGGTGACGATGAACGACACGCAGTTTGTCGAAGCCGCGCGGCACCTGGCGGAACGAGCTCTGATGGGGGGCGGCTCGACGGCGGAACAACGCTTCGAGTTCGTGGGCAAAGAGCTGCTGGCGCGCCCGTTTGAGCCGCGGGAAGTGACGGTGCTCAGCGGCGCCTGGCACGACTTCCTGAAGTACTACGACGCCAATCCCCAGGACGCCAAGAAGCTGCTGGCGGTGGGTGAATCCAAGGCGGACGAGAAGCTGAATCCGGCTGAATTCGCGGCGATGACGATGATCGTGAACCAGGTGATGAACCTGGACGAAGTGCTGGTGAAGTGATGTGGGGGCTGGACAGCAGGAGTGTTAGCGCACACATGCGGGGCCTGGAGACCCCGCGCGGCTCTGGAGAGCCGCCGCACACGGAGCGCCGCCCCACTCAAGGGAAGCAAAGGGAGAGCTGAGATGGACCCGGTAAGAGAACGAGCCCTGATGGAAACGCGGCGTCATTTCTTTTCGCGCGCCGCCAGCGGATTTGGCGGCATCGCGCTGGCGTCGCTGCTGGGCGAGACCGCGCAAGCCGACATGAAGGACGGCAAGGGCATCGGCGGTCTCCCGGAGCTGCCGCACTTCCCGGGCAAGGTGAAGCGCGCCATCTACCTGCACATGCTGGGAGCGCCTCCGCAGCAGGAGACCTTCGACTACAAGCCGGGGATGTCTGCCTGGTTCGACAAGGACCTGCCCGAGTCCATCCGGCAGGGCCAGCGGCTCACAACGATGACCTCCGGCCAGACGCGCTTCCCGATCGCGCCGTCCGTCTTCAAGTTCGCGCAGCACGGCAAGAGCGGGGCCTGGGTGAGTGAGTTGCTGCCGCACACGGCGAAGATGGTGGACGACCTGGCGATCATCCGTTCGATGCACACCGAGGCGATCAACCACGAGCCCGCCATCACGTTCCTCCAGACCGGCTTCATGATCCCCGGCAAACCCTGCATCGGTTCCTGGCTGGCCTATGGGCTGGGCAGCATGAACCAGGACCTGCCCACCTTCGTGGTGATGCACGCCAGGCACACTCATCCGAAAGCCAATGTGCAGGCCATCTCGGCGAGATTGTGGAGTTCGGGATTCCTGTCGGGCCAATACTCCGGTGTGGCGCTTCGCTCGTCGGGCGATCCGGTGCTCTACGTCACCAATCCAAACGGTGTGCCGCCGCAAATGCGCCGGCGCATGTTGGACGGTCTCGGCGAACTGAATCAGATGACCCTGGACCGCTTTGGCGATCCCGAAACGCGGACTCGCATGTCGCAATTCGAGATGGCGTTTCGCATGCAAACTTCGGTCCCGGAACTGACCGACCTGTCGAAGGAACCCGAGAGCGTCTACAAGATGTACGGCGACGATGCCAAGAAACCAGGCAGTTTCGCTTATACGTGCCTGATGGGCCGGCGGCTGCTGGAACGCGGGGTCCGCTTCGTCCAGGTTTACCACCGCGGCTGGGACGTGCACGGGAACTTGCCCGAGGTGCTCCCGTCGCAGTGCAAGGACGTTGATCAGGGCGCATGGGCGCTGGTACAGGATCTGAAGCAGCGCGGCATGCTGGAGGACACGCTGGTCATGTGGGGCGGGGAATTCGGCCGCACCATTTACTCGCAGGGCAAACTCACCGCCACCGACTATGGCCGCGATCACCATCCGCGCTGCTACAGCATCTGGCTGGCCGGCGGAGGCATTAAGGGTGGCACGGTGTTCGGCGAGACCGACGAGTTCAGCTACAACATCACCAAGGACCCGGTGCACGTACGCGACCTGCAGGCGACGATCCTGAATCAGTTCGGCATCAAGCACCAGAAGTTCACCTACAAGTATCAGGGTCTGGATCAGAAGCTGACCGGCGTTGAGAAGGCGGCGGTCGTGGATGGAATTCTGGTCTGAACTTCTTCAGGATTTCAGCATTAGCAAACGAGTTTGGGGTTGGACTTTGTCACCCAGGACGGGCAAAATGGAAATCCCGGTTTGAATCGCGGTGGATTAAGGAGGAACATATGGCGGATTTTCACGGTGAGATCGGCAACGGCCAGTTCGGGATCATGAGTGTCGAACAAGTCAGAGACATGGTGATCAGAAAGGCCAGCCTCAGACCGACACCGGAATGGAAGAGCAACTGCACTACGGCGATCAATAAGATCATTTCTGATCCCACGGCGCAGCCCTGCGACGATTACAAGTACAACGCACTCACGGTTTATCACGCGTCCTCGGGCGTGGGGCCCACGAAGGGATGCACGCTATTCTACGTCGTGCGCCCTGGAGAGGTGCTCAAGATCATCGGCTGCGGCTATCACGTGGGGCAACAGACGTACGACATCGACTGGAAGGAATCGGGCTGGTGCAATGCAAACAGGATCTCGCTGGACTAGATTCCAGGAGACCCGTCTTACGTTAGGTCAGATTGATTCGAGGAGGAGCGATGGCAAACTACAATTACACGGAAGTTGACTACGCTGGCGAAGAGAGTTGGATCGATAAGTTGGAGGAAATCGATCCGACCGATTCTGCCAGCCCGGATTATGCCGAAATTCATTTCACCAAGCCGAAAACGGCGGCCGTATCGGCCATGACGCACCCGCACGTCACGTTCGTGCTGCCTGGCGGCGCCAAGACTCGCTGGTATGTGTCGAACGCCGGCGGGAAATGGGCATTCAAGGATGTCACCGGTGTGGTGTCCGAGGGCCAGCAGGAGATCGCGGATAAGGTCCTGGAGGATGCCCTGGGTTTGAACTGGATTCGTGCCGCGCCGCCCGTAAAGCTTGTCGACAAAGGTGGCTTCGAGACAGTCGAGAAGAAGGGAACCAGGAAGGCCCGGATGCAGACGGGTTTCTAGCGCCCAGACCGCATGATCCGGCGCTCTTTATGACCTCTTCGGAGGTCGGTTCAAGACCTGAGCCTATGCCGTACAACCGCTCGCTCCCTGTCGCGGCTCCGTTTCGGTTTGGAGCCGCGACAGTAAGGGAGCGTTTGCATAAAGCACAAGATCTTGCGGTCCAGGCACTCGGGTACTGCGTCCTGCAGAATGACGATGATTCCTGGCGCTTGACGCCGCCGATTGTGGGGCAATTTGGTAAGCTGCGGTGGATTGGCCATCGGCCTGGTGCGTTTTCCCCCTCAAAACAGCGGCGGTTGCCGCCCGTCGAACTGCCGATGGAAGCGCGCGAATGCACCGGTATCCCCTCCGGTTGGGGCGGCATCGCCTGACTTGTTTGGGCGATTATCGTGGTGCGAGGCGCGGCTTAACGACCTTACGCCAAAAACCAAAACCGTAAGATCTTACGTTTTTCTTAAATAACCTACTTAGAATCAATAACTTGAAAACAAGAACCGTAAGAAGTTACGGTTTTGGGTTTTGGGGCGATTGGCAAGTTACCGGTATGCCGGTTTCTCAGCCAGAACTGTCGAGTTTCGACAGAAGGACCCCACCGGCACGCACTATTTCGTCTTTTTAGCGCAGTGAAACTTGATGACGGTAGTCTTGGCCGGATAGGCAGAGAATCCACAAAGGTCATCATCGGGGCAAGACCCGGGCCGGTTTGTGCTGCTGATCAGCTTGCGCTCATATCCATCCCGGCAGTCCACATACACGACCTCCCCGCCGGTCATCCAGTGCGGAACGTACTCCCTGGCTGGCGCAAGCGGTGCGTTGCTCCCAGTTTCTCGGGCTCGCATCCTCAGCGAGTGGCCC
>CAIVVT010000266.1 GCA_903909435.1 uncultured Acidobacteriia bacterium
ATGCGATCGTCGATAGAAATCTTCTATACAGGGTAATACAAAAACAAATGGCAGCACAACCATCCAACCCACGAACCTGAAAGGACTTATGCGATGAGGAAAGGGCGCGCTACGCCAGCTCGCAGTAAACTCCCGCTAGCGCGGCAGCCACCGATTTAAAGCCTACTCCTCGTGGCAGCGTTACTCCTGCGGGCGCTGACTGCTCCCTGGCGGTTGGCGCCGCGGGGAGTAGCCTCCAATCCCGGCCAGGTGACCAGTACCTTCGACTAAACGAGGTGTCATCTGGCGACAGCATCTCTTTCTTCATGGGCAGACGGATCGCCGCAATCGGCGCTGTGCAGTCTAACTGTTGAGAAAGCCCGGAGCCGAACGAGTTCGGTGATGTCGGCCGGCAATGGGAGAAGGTCGAATGGAAGGTCGGGTCGGATTCACGACCTTGATGCACAACGTCTGGCCAAAGGGCCATAGGGACGTCCTGCGGGCCGCCATACCTGTCGAGCAGGAACTGGAAATAGCTCTGATTCGCCCGATATAGGAGCGAACTCCCCCTCAGGCCTAATCACTCCTCGTCTCCTTGGTGCTAGGGCGCCTCTCGGCATCCCTTGATGGTTCCCTCCCCACTGCATGGAGTTTCACTAGCGATAGCTGGATGGTGCCTCGCGCCATAGTCACGATCTCATGCCAGGGCGGGTCGTGGTGTGGCCTGTAGGCACTGGATCACGGTGACGGCGGAGACAAGTCCAGGCGACGTCGCGCGGAACTCGATTCTGCCGGCCACCTTCTGCGCCTGAACAATGGCGGAACAGAAACCATTGAAGGCGCGGCGTTGGTGCGCCTTGTCCGGCTCATGGCTGCTGGGATCGCCATTGCCCACGCCGATCAGCTTACCGCTGCCTGTAACTTCAAAGGTGACCAAATTGTCCGCCACGGGCACCACGCGGCCCTGCTCGTCCACCACACTTACCGCGACCACGGAAACGTCTTCGCCATCACCTTGGATTCTCGCGCGATCCGGCTGAAGCACGATTCTTGCCGGCTGCCCGGTGGATTCCCGCTTGGACGACATGACCAGCTTACCTGCCTTGTAGCCCCGGGCCTCCAGCGTGCCGGGCGTGTACTTCACCTTCCAAGCCACGTGCGAATCTTTCTCCATGGATTGCATACCCTGGCTCTTGCCGTTGAGGAGTAGATCGATCTTGTCCAGGTTGCTGAAACACCAGACGTCCATTTCCTGCCCCTCCCTGCCCGCCCAGTTCCAGTGGGGGAAGAGGTGCAGCACCGGTTTGCCGCTCCACCACGCCTGATAGTAATAGGCCAGGTCCTTGAAGAAGCCGCAGGTATCGATCACCCCGAAATGCGAGCTGATGCACGGCCAGCTGTAAGGCGTGGGCTCGCCGCGGTAGTCAAACCCGGTCCAGATAAAGCCGCCGGCGAGAAAGGGGCGCTGGTTGTACGTTTGCCACCATTCTTCGGCGGTGGAAGCCCATTCGGGGAAGTTCACATCGTAAGCACTTACATAGCCTTTCTCCTTATCGGTAAAGTAAATGCCTCGCGTTGAAACCGTGCTGGCTGTTTCCGTGCCGACCAAGGGCTGCCGCGGAAACCGCTTGTGAAAGGCGTCGATTTCGGGCGCGTGGTGGTAGTTGAACCCCATGACGTCCAGCACCGGCGAGATCCCTTTCCCCCACTCTAGGTTCACCGGCTGGGTGATGAGCCGAGACGGGTCAAGTCGGCGTTCAAGCCGCTTCATAGCGGCGCAAATCCGCGCGCCGGGATCGGTGCCTTGCAGTGGCTCTTCGTTGCCGGTGGACCAGAACACCACGCTGGGATGGTTCCGGTCGCGCCGGATCATACGCTCAAACTGGCTCAGACCTTCAGGCGAGGATGAGAACATGCGGGTCTCGTCGAGAACCACCATGCCCAGCCGGTCGCAAGCGTCCAGCAACTCCGGCGTCGGAGCGTTGTGCGAAGTGCGATACCCGTTCGAGCCCATCTCCTTGAGCTTCTCTATGCGGAAATACTGTAGCCGATCGGGCAAAGCGCTGCCCACCCCGGCATGGTCTTGATGATTACACGTTCCCTTGATTTTGACTGGCGCGCCGTTGAGGAGAAAACCCCCGTCCGGATCGAAACGAACTGTGCGGATGCCGAAGGAAGTCTCGTAGCGGTCGATGACCCGGTCCCCGGATTCGACAGCCGTGAGCAGGCGATAAAGGTTGGGTTGCTCAATTGACCAAACTTGCGGATCAACAACCTGCAGCCGTTGCGTCGAAACGCGCTGTTCCCAGCCGGGAATACTGAGCAAATTCGAGCGGCCGCTTGCTACCTGTCTGCCAGTGAGGTCCACAATCGTCGAAGTGATCCTGCACGTCGCTTCGGCATCGGCTTCATTTGCGAGTTCCGTGCGCACGGTGACCACGGCCCGGTTCCCTTCGAATTCGGAAGTCACGAACGTCCCCCATTGCGGAACATGCAGGGGATCTGTCTTCACCAGCCACACGTGACGGTAAATGCCGGCGCCCTCGTAAAACCCGTCATTTCCTAAAAATCCGCCCTCTGCCTGGCTGGCGTCCACGCGCACCACCAACACGTTCTTTTCCCCGTAGTGGACGGCGTCGGTTATGTCATAGCGGAACGGCGCATAGCCGCTCATGTTTCTCCCCAGAAAAATGCCATTTAACGCCGCGATCGAGTCGCGGTATACGCCGTCGAACTCGATGCTAAGCCGCTTGCCGAAATCGGCCGGAGCAATCTCGAAGACACGCCGGTACCATCCGATGCTGGTTGCGGGATATTTGCGGCCCAGGGGTTTGGCGCCATGAAAGATCACCAACTGGTCGTCTTGAACGAACGGCAGTTCTACCCCCCAGTCGTGTGGCAGGTCAATGGCTCCCCAACTGGCGTCGTCGAAAGCCGGCTGAGCGGGCAGGAAGAACTCACCCGTTTTCATATATCCGAGTGCGAGTCCGTAGTCGAAGTCGCGCGCGGGATCATCCGCATGGCCAAGCTGAAAACGCCAGCCTTGGTCGAGCAAGAGGCGCTCGCGCGAGGATGCGATTTCCGCTGCATCCGTGGAGGATGCCGTTCTCTCAGCGGCCGGGCTTTGCGCTGCCGTTGCCCCCTGCGGGATCCCCGGCGCCGACGCCGCAGCGGCAACACCGCTCCTCAAGAAATCACGTCTCGTCCGCTTGGTCATAGCAGGTCTCCTTGGGCGCCCTTGGCGCGCGGTTGTACTGGATTAGATGAAAGGCGTTTCTATTCGACCATGA
Source organism: uncultured Acidobacteriia bacterium (assembly GCA_903909435.1). GTDB lineage: Bacteria > Acidobacteriota > Terriglobia > Bryobacterales > Bryobacteraceae > CAIVVT01. Next base: position 3,270 of record CAIVVT010000266.1, read on the forward strand.
TTTCGCAGTCCGCGAGCACGGAGTCTTGTCCAATGCAAGCTGAGCTTGAGGCTACCTTACGGAAGTGGATCGTCGCGGTTCTTTTTTGTGGACCTTATGTTCATCGGGGCCGTCCTGAACCTCGTGGGGTCGCACTGGGCCGCAGCACCGCTATGGCCACTGCCCGTCCCGATAGTTGCCATGTAGATGTGCTCGATCTTTGCTTGTCTCTAACTGGCCCGGGGTCTTCTAACGATTCGATTTCTCGGCTGACGACTTGCCGACTGCGGCCAACCAGAGGGAACCTGCGCGTCAGATGCTGTGAACTCGTTTACTCGTCCACGCGGCGAGGCTTGGGCTCATTCACGAATGGCGGCCGAGACGCGTGAGGCTCCGATGAGTTTTTCTCCAGAAAGCCAAACTGGTGGTGACGTATGAATCCGCTCAAACGGGGTATGGACCGCCTGTGAGCCCTTCAGGGCCGCGGCGGAGGAGATGCGTGCAAGGAATCACCGCCGGCTTATCCGCGTACGTTGCGTCTCAGGGTAAGCGATCCATCCGGGTTGGTTCTTTGATGGCAGGCCCACTTCATGGGATGGCGCACGCCCTTAACCTCTAGCTCCGCCTTCAACTTCAGCCCCTGCCATTCCGCTCCAGGCGGCAGCATCAGCATTGCCTGGCGGATGCCGGCGGGTTTTGGATAACCCGGATCCACGCATCCGCTCACGTTGACTTTGCGGTCATCGCTGAACACTGTCAGGCGCAGCACGCCCGGCACGCCCGCGACACCTTTGTTGGCCAGACCCACCACAAGCCCCGGTGTTCCCTCGCGGACAAAGCTCCAGATGAAGGAAGGGAACACGCGATATCCGATATGGCGCGCGACGTAGTCGATGGGTTCCGGATACTTCTCGTAGTAGCTGAGCACGTTCTTCGCCGCTTCATTGTGCCAGTTCCACACGGACCAGTAATTCGCCCCGACATCCAGCACGTGAGAAGTAATCTTCTCGTTGTACGTGATGCCTTCGTCGATCTGGAGGCGCTGGGGATCGCCCGTGGTGATGCCGACTTCGCAAACGGCCGCGATCCAAGCCGGCCGGTTGCTGAGTGCTTCAATCTGCGTGTTTTCGATGAAGATCGTATCCGTCCGAATCCAGTTGTGCGTGCGGATGGTTCGATCGAGCAAATCGGCATTGCCCACCAGGCTGAAATCCGGTTCAGTGTTGGTGACTAGCGGCGTCTTCGTCCAGCATTCCAACTGCGTCTCCAGCATCTTCATCCAGGTCTGCTCGGCCACTAAGTTGCTCGGGAAGGTGTTGCCCTCGAACGGCCAGGCATGACCCTCGCCCCAGAATCCGTACATCATCGTGTCCATGTACTCGACCTGCGGATTACCGTTGAGTTCTGCGCCCAGCATGGCGTTCAGTTCGCGAAACGCCGCTTGATAAGCCGGGTGCTCATAGCGCGGCATCTTATGCTCTTTCTTGTAACGGGCCTGCGACGGGTCTCCTTTCCACTCGCCCTTGAGCTTTACGTACGGCACCTTTTGCATGAGAAACTCGGGCATGCCCGGCTCTGGGGAATCGGGATTCTCGAGCATGATGCGGAATCCGACCCGCTTGTTGTAGCGTTTGGCGAGTTCAAAAGTGATATGCCACCAGTCCGGGAATTCCAGTTTGCCCGGTTGCTTTTGCACTTCCCGCCAGTTCGGCCGGATATAGATTTTCTGGGTGAACGGGATCTTGACCAGGTCCTCGATTGATTTTTCCAGCGTCTCTCCGGGAATGCGCGGAGGACCCGTATCGCCGGACACATAGACCACCAATCCCATGCCGTAATTGGGAACTATGTCCTTTGAAGGCGTGGTCACCATGACCACGTCGCTGTCAGGCACGACGGCCGCGGGCGGGTACTGTGGAAAGGGACCCTGATACAACCGGTCCTTCACTTCCGGACCGGATCCCCAGTCATGTTTCTCCCAGTTGTGTTCCGGGATGGAAGCACACGCAGCGGGAATGATGCCAGTCGCCAGTCCCGCTGTGCCTGCTTGCAGAAACGCGCGTCTCTTCATGGGACTACTCCGGCTTTACTTGGAGCAATAAATGCTTTTCGAACTGGACATCCAGCGTGGCTGCGGGTCCCTGGACCGTTCCCAAATCTTTGCCATCTACGTAGTCAGTGACGCGGTAGGCGCGCGGAGAAAGACCCCGCAACGCGACTGTGCCGCGCCATTTTGGTGCGTAGAACGCATAGTACATATTGCCGTCCTTGCGAACGACATGAGTCTCCGGCCGGTCAAAACCGATGTCGTACAGAGTCCCGATGTACTCTCCGCGAGAGAGCATCTTTTCTTTGTAGATGCCAATCCACTTTTCGAAATTCTTTTCGCGGGCCGGCGTAAGGTCGCCGCGCTTCTTCTCCGCCGAGCCTTCCGGCCATGTGAAGTTGGTTCCCACGACGCCGCCCACCCCAATGGTCGAGGCAAAATCGTCCTTCGTCATATCGACGTGGTCGCCGAAGTACGCTACGGCATCTCCTTGGAGCGCCTTGAGCGTCTTGCCCTTCGTGCGTACCTGCCATGCCGACTCAGGATCAGACGCAACGGACATGTTCAGGAAAGGCAGCGTGAAGAAGGAATACGCCGTGCCGCATGGACAGAACTCGACCAGCGCATCCGGCTTGGTCTGCCGTGCGATCTCGTAGAGCGCCTGGAAGAACTTGGGCATTCCCTCCACGGATTCTTCCGGGCGGGCGTGCTTGTGCGCGGGGTTGTAGCACGGCGGCGCTCCGTTCATGTGCTGGCCGTCGAGCTTCAACCCGTCGAACCCCCAGTCTCTAAGCGCCTTCACCACGATCGCATTGTGGTAAGCAACAACTTCCGGATCCGCGGGGCACAGATACCACGAGTTCCAGTAGGAGATCTTCTGTTTGCTGCCGTCCGCATTCAATAGCAGCCATGCTGGATGATCCCTCACCAACTCCGTACCCGGATCCGCAGTCAGCGGCGCCCACCACAACTGGGCCTTGAATCCTTCGGCGTGGATCTTGTCTACCAATGCCCGCATATCGGCGTCGCCGTGTGGGAACTTTTGCGGCTGGAGGAACCAATCGCCCTGTGCGGTCTGCCAGCCGTCATCCAGCGTGACCCAGGTGAAGCCGAGCTTCTTCACGATCGGAAGCGCGCCGTACACCTGGCTGGGCGTGAACTTCCGGCCGTATCCCCAGGCGCACCAGATCGGACCGAACGCGCTATCGGGCGCTGCGTCAAAATGAATGCCCTGCGCAATCATCACCTCGCGGTAGTCGCGCAACGTTTGAAAGTAATCTCCTTCGTGGACGGCAGCGAAGGTGCGAAATGTCTTCAGCGTTCCGCCGGGCTTCAGCACCTGATTCTGCTTGAATTCGACGGACACCGTGGCGCGGTCCGCGCCCTGCCCCGTCACCGGCAAAGAAACCAGCTTCGGCGCCATTTCCAAATGTCCCACGGCGATGCCGGCGTCCCGGCGCCACACATCCACGACCGGGGTACCGCCGCCGTAGTCGGGTGCGTTCATGCCCAGGAAGTTCTCCTGTCTGAAACCCGGCTTCAGCGGCAGGATCCAGTCCGGACGTTTCTCGTAGGAGCCGCTCTGAAACGACCAGAACGCCGGTTGAGCGGCCGAAGCAGGAGCGCTGATCGAATAATGCTGGTTGGTCCAGCCGCTCACCAGCAGATCCGATGTTCCCGTGTTGGTGTATGCGACCTCGAAGACCGCTGTGCGCGGAAACGCATCGTACACCGCTACGGTCACCGTCTTCTCTAGCGAGGGAGCAGTGCCGGTAAGGACCGTTCGGTGGCCCAGCCCCAACTTGTCCCGGACCGGCTCGCGCTTCTGGGATTTCAGGGAGAAGTCAGTAACATCGCGGCCGGATACCCGGATGAACTCCGAAGGAGTGAAATCGCCGATAACGCGTTCCTGCCCGGCGAGCACGGCGACCACGCGGCCATGCATGTTGCCGTCGAACTCTATACGGATATTTTTGCCGACTACGCGTGCACCTGCCGCGGCAAAACCGGGGCGGCCCACGCAGCCGATCACAACGAGCTGCAGGAGAACTACGGTCGCGCTTCGCATATTCGGGTGGCTTGCAATCCTTTGAGCACGGGCCAACCTGGCGACGCGTGCCAACTTCAATCACATTCTATGACAAGGCGACGAATTGGCCTCTCGCAAACTGGCAGGACTTACTTGCATGCGCGACTTCACTTACAGCCTCCTATAGCCTTTTGCCGCGCTGGTCCGGCCAGACAAACCGAATGAGCCCTCCACAATCGTAGGGACACCTGCTCAACGCGGTTACCTGCGAACCTGTTGGGAGAACATTGATGCTCCTGACGCGGGGCCACAGCATCAGACGTGCGTATAGACTGACATGATTCCACGCAATTCCATTGCGACGGCCCTGGCGTGTGCGCTCGCCGTACTGCCGCTGCTACGCGCCGCCACCCTGGCTGAAGCGCGTATCGCGTGCGTTGAAAACGGACTGCAGAAGCCCAACCGCCTGAAGGGCAGCCCAGCCGAGCCGATGAAGCTCACTGATCGGATGGAGCACTTCAAGGTTCCTGGTGTAAGCGTGGCTGTGATCCATGAGGGCCGGGTGGAGTGGGCGCGCGGATACGGCAAGCGCGACGCGGAGTCGGGCGAACTGGTGACCGCCGGCACCCTGTTCCAGGCGGCCTCGATCAGCAAGGGAGTAGCGGCGGTGGCGATGCGGCTGGTCGAGCAGGGCATGCTCAGTCTCGACGAAGACGTCAACGCGAAGCTGCGGAGTTGGAAGGTCCCGGAAAACGAGTTCACACAGAGGGAGAAGGTCACGCTGCGGCGTCTGCTGAGCCACAATGCCGGGCTCACTGTGCATGGCTTTCCCGGCTACTCACAGGGCGCCAAGGTACCGACGCTGGTGCAACTGCTTGACGGCAAGCCGCCGGCGAATACGGAGGCAGTGCGCGTGAATAAAGCCCCAGGGAGCGGCTTCCGCTACTCCGGGGGCGGGTACGAGGTGATGCAGTTGCTGGTCGAAGACGTCACGGGCAAGCGCTTCGACGAGGCGGCGCGGGAACTCATTCTTGATCCGCTGGGGATGCATCGCAGCGCCTATGAGCAGCCGCTGGGCGTGGAGCGCGCGCGCAACGCGGCGAGCGCCTATCGCGGCGACGGCAAGGCGATCGCTGGGCGTTGGCATACCTATCCGGAGAAGACTGCGGCTGGGCATTGGACGACGCCAAGCGAGCTGGCGCAGTTTGTGATGGAAATCCAGAAGCCGGGCAAGGCGCTGCGGAGCGAGACAGTAAAGACGATGCTCACCCGGAGCGCGGGCGATTACGGGTTGGGCATCGGGCTGGCGGAGACTGCCGGACGCGCGTCGTTTTCACACGGTGGCGCCAACGAGGGCTACCGCTGCTAGTACTTTGCCTATCGCGATTCGGGCGAGGGCGCTATCGTGATGACCAACGGCGACAACGGCGGGGACTTGCCGAGCGAGATCCTGCGCGCGGTCGCGGTCGAGTACGGATGGGCGTGCTACCTGCCCAAGGAGCGGACAGTCGTACCGGTCGATGCGGCGGTGCTCGCGTCCTACGTTGGGGACTACGCCTTCCCAGGTGGGCCGGTGGTGCGGATTCGTGTGAAGGACGGGCAACTCACCTCTGCGGTGGGCATCGGCGGCGTCGCACTGCTCGCCGAAGCGCCAGATTCGTTCTTCGACATGGACGAGCACGTACCGGCGACCAAGTTCGTGAAGGCCGTCGATGGAACGATGGAACTGCACGCCGACGGTGGAGTGGCCAAACGGAGGAAGCCGTAGGCGCGCGGGGAGCCGGAATCACGACTGGAACGCGAGGGCACCAGCTCCCTGGCCGGTGCCGGGTGCCAAGCTCGTTTGTTGGTACTAATCCGGGGCGGACCGCTCAAACTGTGTCGATTCAGCGCTTGCAACTGCACGGGGACGAATAGCGCATTTCATCCCTTATACGTCCAGGACGACTCCGCGGATTCATAAACACTGCGCGACTTTGCGGTTGGAATTCTGCTCGCCAGGTCTACTTGGCACTGTGCCGCATTGTTGTACGGGTTGCGCGCCGCGCCCAGGGTGCGGCCGCAGCCAGGGCGACTGGCCCAAGGATCATCACCGCGATGGCCCCCCAGTCGAGTCCCTGGCCGCGCATGATCACCGCGGACACCAGGGCCGACGTCAGACCGTAGCCGGTGAACAGAATTCGTCGGTAGCGGTCGAGCGGCTGCGAACCGCGGCGCACCTCGCGCATCAAGCGCTGGTGGAAATCTGAGGGCAGGCTCGGGAGGGGCGCGGCCATGGAACGCCGCAGCAAACTGTCGATCCCGGCTTCGCTAGGTTCCATCTCAGTCACAAGCATATCCTTTCTCTTTCAACATGCCATGCAGCAACTGGCGCGCGCGATGCAGATACGACTTGGCGGTATTCTCGGGAACGCCAAGCAGCGCCGCCACCTCGTCCATGCCCGCGCCCAGCCAATAGTACAACCGCAAGGCCGATTGGTAGACCTCGGGTAGTGTTTGAATGCAACCGGCAAGGGCCTGGTCGCGTTGCGCCGTTTCAGCCTGCCGGTGCGGTCCAGGCTCCAGACTCACCGCCCAATCCAGAACCGTGTCGTCTGCGTGGGGGCTGCGGAAGCGAACCCGCGCCTTGAGGTTCACGGCCTGGTTGAACGCGATCCGGTAGATCCAGGAGCTGAATTCGGCCTCGCCGCGAAACGACTCGAGCGCGTAGTGAACCTTGAGAAACACCTCTTGCGCCACGTCTTCCGCCTCCGGAATAAACTCCCGGCCCAGGATCGAGACCGCGAGGCGAAACACCAGCGCGCTATAGCGGTTCACCAGTTCAGCGAAGGCTTGCTGGTCGCCGCTCTGCGCGCGGGCCACGAGTTGGGAATCGTTCTCCATCGGAGTTAACGCCCAGGCTTGGCCTGCGAGAAATGGAAGGCAATCAAGCCCGCGCCCAAGAAAGCGAACGGCAGAGGAGCGACCCAAAACCGATTGGACGGAGCCGGAAGATTCAGAGCGAGTACGATCATGGTTCCAATCGAAAGAGTCAAGAGCACCGTTCCCAGAATCGGCAGGACGGTCGGATCGGGCTGACGACGTTCCTGCGACGGATCTAACGGAAGTTCCGGCAGCGGTATTCCCTTTTCCATCGCCGCCATCCGTTCCTGATGAATGATCTCGATCCTCTTCTGCCGGCTGCGGTGTGTCACCTGAAGATAACCAACAATGCCCGCTGCCAACGCGAGCGAAACCAAACCATCGCCGATTGAGTAGCTCATTTGTTTCTCACCTCGCCCTTAGGACAAGGTCAGGCGGGCGCCGGTTGCAAGCGGGTCAAATAAAAACTCTGGCCCGCCAGCGGCCCTTGGTCCGAAACCAAGTCTGACTCAAACTGGGGCGGGGTACGGTGGGCGGATCGGCTCAGGCGGTGACGAAATCAGTGGTGCCTCGGATTCAGCGGACGAAGATCAACTCGTCGCCGCAGTCCGATCGGATTCAGTGGCCTTGGGGTGTGCGGGATTCTGCTCAGGCCGCATTGCTGATCACACCGATGCTCAGCGCCTGGCCGAATAGCCGCAGTGCGCGGTGGATGGTCGCGGTCTTCGTTTGGTGCTTCGGATCGAGCATACGCCGTACTTCCTTCTCATCGCATCCCAGCCGCTTGGCAAACTGGCCGTTGCTTAGATTCGCGTCTCGCATGGCCAAATAGAGGGCAGCCTTGGCAGCCACGAGCGGAGGGACCGCGATTAGGTATTCGCCCTTGCGGGTCTTGGATGCTGCCGGGATGCCGTCGATCCGCGTCAGACGGCCGGCAATCGCTTCGTCCAGGCAGTCAGACGCCTGCTCGTGCGCGTCAGCGAGGTCCTCGCCTTGAGTGATGGCTTCGGGTAGGTCTTGGAAGGTGACGCTGAATCCACCGACCTTTTCAGCGGTGAGTTTGGCCGGGTATACGAAGTCGCGCATAGTGTTCTCCCCTCTAGCGGAGATCCTCCTTCTTGAGTCCGAGTTGCTTGTGCATTCCCTGAAAGGTTCCAGGCTTCAGTTCGTGGGCCAGCGATTGGACGATCGTGAATCTGGGCCCAAGGTAGAGGGTGCCGTGGCTTCTATGGCCGCGCGCCGGAACCTATCGGAAATCAAGGCCGCTCTCTCGGGCAAGAACCTTGATCCTGCGGATGACCGCGGTCCCCTTCATATCTTCAACATCGGACATGTTTGTCCGATGGTCAAGGGAAAGTAAAGACGGGACATCCCCCTCAGCCTTTCAAAGTAACTTTCAGAAGTTCCCAGAGAACGGCAACCTGTCCCTTTCTTACTTGTCTCAACCGAGGGGTTCAGTGCAGTAGCGCCTTGCCAAGAACACGCCCCTTTTCACCTTCCCACTCTTCATTGTCTGGAGCCCCGGCTTTCAAGGGGAGCCTAACTAGTAGCCGCGCAGTCCGGCCTCGGGTGCTGCTGTCGGCGCGGCTTCCGTGCTCTCATCAGAAGCAGGCCCGCCAGGCCCGCTCCCGCCAGCACGAACCCCGCCGGCTCCGGGACGGCGGAGTGATAGGTCACGGTCCAGACGCCGGGTGAATCGGTGTTGAACACGGCGCTTCCGACGGTCCGCTCACCTCCGAGCATCACGTAGCCGAACATGCCATCCACCGTCCGACTCGAGTTTCTCGTCCCGATCGCGACCGACCCGCCGGCGGTGGTGATGATGATCTGCCACTCGGACGGTATCCCCGCGTCGTAGCTGTAGAACTGGATCTGAGAATCACTAGTAGAGATATCCGACAAGGTCCATGTGGACCATGTAGTTCCGGTCGTGACATTGAGCGAGGAAAGAAAGCTCAGATCGGTGTAGTTGGCGCCAGCATCCAGGAATATCGGCGAGACGAAGTCCAGGTCGATGTACCTGGATGAGGTGATAGGTCGGGTGACTGGCGGAAAGCCGAGCACCGCCATGTCGAGCGGGTTTCCGGTGTAGTGATACTCGAAGGCGCCCGCGAACGCCGCCGGTGCCATCCACAGTGCGAGTACCGCGCAGGAGCTGGTCCATGCCGCTTTTCTGATCGTCATGGGTTGAGACCTCACGAGGTAGTATTCGGCATTTCCGATGGGGAAGTCCGAATCCCAATGTAGTCCTCGCGCTTGGAACGCGCCAACGACTTCGTCTGCCTCGATCCGGCTCCGGCGCCGCCGCACCGCCACCGCCTGAGTGGGTGTGTGCATCTGGATTGGTCTGACGCTTACGCCAAATGACTGGCTAAAGACCATGCTCTTGGAATGTTCGGTAGGGAGCAGGGCAGAATCGCCTGGAGGTCCAACCTACGACGGCCGACAGAGAGTGGGCCGTCAACTCCTGCGAGCAGCCAGCATCTGAATCCCGTCGGGGGCGATTGTGCTGATGTGTCCGGCTCAAGCCCTGTTCGTTGCGACAAACGCCCGCATGAGCGGCTGGATAGTCTCCGGCGTCGCGGGATGAACCCGGAACAGAGCGACGCCGGATTGCTCCAGCGGGATGCGGCGTAGAACGTTGATCTGCCAGAAGTCCTTGTCGAGCATTAGTACGATGCGCGCCTCGGATTCGGCCAGATCCAGAAATACGACGTCCTGCCATCCGGCACAATCGGTCCGGGCCCAAAAGACATCGTGGCCGTCCGCGCGGAGAGCCTCGACGATGGGTTTGGGAAAGTTCTCGTCAGCAAGCAGACGCATCTACGCTGAAATCGGATATGCCTTGTACTCGTGGGCCAAGTAACTGGCATACGACAGGCAGGCGAGAATGTCCTCGCGCGCCAGTCCGGGGTAGTTTGCCAGGAGATCGTTCTCGGACTGGCCCGCCGCGAGGAGTTCAAGAATGAACTCGACGGCAAGGCGCGTCCCTCGGATTACTGGTTTGCCAGCCAGGACTTCGGGATCTACGACGATGCGCTCAGAAAGCGGCATAGCCACAGTCTACCGTGCCAACACGGTGAGTTCCGCCGGTCTTCAGAGGTTCAGTTGATTCGCCTGGCAGCCTGCCCCACGCGGCGTGGGCGTCTCCGCACTTTGCGTAACCCCAAAAGAAAAGGGGAACCCGGAGTCCCGGCTTCCCCTGTCCGCCAACTTTAGTCTGCGCTCATCGCGGTCGTCAGCCGCCGCTTTTCAGCTTGAAGTTCGCCACCAGTTGAATCGGCGCAGTCACTGTGAACGTGGTCGTGGACGAGTTCACCGGGGAACTGCTGCTGAAACCGGTGAAGGCGTAGCCGGGCGCGGGGGTGGCGGTCAGCGTCGCGCTGGTCCCGGCGGTATACCAACCCGTCCCGCTGACGGTTCCACCGGCCGCAGGGTTGGCGCTCGCCGTTACGGCGAACTGCTTGGCCACGACGACCTTGTAATTCACCGGCGCAATTCCGGCTTGAATCGAGCGGCTGTTCGAAGTCACGCCGTCGCTCCACTGGGTGAACACGA
>CAIVVT010000267.1 GCA_903909435.1 uncultured Acidobacteriia bacterium
AAATCCATCAGTCATCGCTCATTCGGCTTCCGCAGCGCCGAGAACTTCATCGCAGCGATCTATCACTGCTGCGCTCAGCTGCCGTTGCCCGTCGAGCGCTAATTACACTTTGGGGACAGGAGCCGATTTTGCTCTTGGCCGCAAACCCCATCGGTTGCGAAGCCGGCGGCCCGGCGCTAAACTACGCTGAGCGCCGTCAGCGAGGGACCTTGGAGCGATACGTCTTCGATCGGCAGTATCTAGAGCGCCTCGCCGGGGGCGACGCGGAGGTGGAGCGCCACTTCGCCGCATATTTTGGCGAACTCCTGCTGGTCAAACTGCGGGGCCGGTTGCGGTCGCCACAAGTCGTAGCCGACCTGCGCCAAGAGACCTTCGTCCGGGTATTTCACGCGCTTCGGAAGAAGGATGCGATTCAGCATCCCGAACGTCTCGGGGGCTTCGTGAATTCCGTTTGCGAGCACGTTCTGCTTGAGTACTTCCGCTCAGGTAAGCGGACAGTTCAGATGCAGGAAGATGCGACCGAGCCCATCGATCGATCCCACAGCGTCGAATCTGAGTTGATCACGGAAGAACGAACGCAGTTGGTAAAGCGGGTCATGTCCGAGCTTCCCGAAGCCGACCGCAAGCTGCTCCGCGAGGTGTTCCTGGAGGAGCGAAACAAAGATCAACTGTGTGAGGAATTGAAGATCGATCGCAACTACTTGCGAGTGCGCGTGCACCGCGCCATAGAGAGATTTCGTTTGTCTATTCAGAGTAAGGGGAAACTCTCCCGGGCGGCCAAAGCTGCCGGCTGAGATCAGGACCGCACCATGGACCATCAACTTGCTGAAAGAACTGGAGCAGCCGATCGCTACCTGCTGAATGAGTTTAGCGCCGAGGAGCGCGCCGAGTTTGAAGCGCACTACTTCGATTGTGTCGTCTGTGCCAGCAACGTTCGCGAAGGCTCGATCTTCATCGATTCGGTCAAAGCGCTAATGGAGCGTGAGACAGAAGATGCCGCTAGGGATGAGCCACACGTTGAACCCAGGCGCCCCGCTGCTTGGTTCGCGTGGTTGAGGCCGGCAACACTCACGCCGTCGCTGGTCGCGCTGAGCCTTGCGATGATTGTCGGCTATCAGAATCTGCTGACTCTTCCCTCCCTGCGCACGCCGCAATTGCTCTCAACCAGCGTCATCGCGCCCCTTACGCGGGAAGCGGCGCCTATTGTCACAATTGACCCGAGGCTGCCGCGTTTCAATCTGAATTTCATGCTGGACGCGCCTCGCGCAAACTCCAGTTACGTCTGCCAGTTCATGGACGAGCGTGGGGCTGCGATCCTGACCATGGAATCAGGCTTGCGTGAAGTCTCCTCCTTCACGCTTTCGTTCCTGCTGCTCACGTCGCAGTTTCCCCCAGGGCGGTATACACTGAGCGTTCGTGATCCGGCCAACCGCAGTTTGGTTGTTCAACAATACAACTTCGTGATCCGCGTCGGAGCTGCCAAATGAATATCCAGCCGATTGAGAAACGCTTCTTCTTTCATGCCAGTGCCGTGGCCCTGGCTGGTCACGTCCGGCGACCCGCAGATTTCTATATACCTGCAGTCGCCTCCACTTGTTTGCCTGTCACCGGCGGGATTGGCAAGGCCGCGTCCGAGGCAGCGCACTTCGGCGATCTGCTATCGTATCGAAGCGCCTCGACCGCAGTCTCCGGTGATTTCGCGGACAAGAGCGAGGCCCTCAAGTTCACTAACGGGAATCACGGCGATAACGACCTCGCGACACAGACTTCCTCCGAGGCGTTCGTAGGCGGGTTGAAGCTGAGCAGCGGCGGCCGGGTGCTTGAGGTTGAGTCGCTTGAAGCAAGAATGGCCGCTTCGTCCGATCGCATCGGGGCTGCGCAGTTTCACACGTTGTCCGCGGACTTTCAGGGCGTCAAAATCGACGGCGTACCGCTCAGGATCGCAACTCACTGCGAGTTGTTCACGACGCATCCCACGAAAGAGCTGCTGGCCCAGGATTTCGCAAATAACCTCGAATTCCGAAGCCGCTACTCGCACTTCTTCTTCGGTGACAGTCCTGCCAGATCCCGCCTTCACTCTATCCCGGAAGCTAACGGCATTATTTATGGCACGGTTGTCTCCGGCCTCAATTGGGATGGCGATATTCCCAAAGGGACGGCCCTCGCGGGCAATTCAATCAAAATCGAAGGCCTCGGCTCTCTCTATTTTGGTGAGATTCTGATCGAAGCGGGCTTCCGCCGTCTCACGCTGCTACGCTTTCAGCTAGGATCTCCCACCGGAGGCGAAGGCTCTGTCGTTGAAGTGCAAACCAATGGCTCGAGTTGGCCTCCCAGGAAGTCACCCACGGTTCCATAGCTGGCTGCGCCCGCTTCTGGTCGCAGCGTTGTCTATCTCAGGCTGCTCATACGTTCGCCATCCTGGAATCGATCCGAACGATCCAGGCGCCGCTTACGCGCGCATTCGTATGGAAGGTCAGCGCGGCGACTTCACGCTGGCGATGGCAGATTCGCAGAGTTGCTACGCTGGCTGGCTCTCGCGTCCGGAGTCGAAATGGCACTGGCAATTCAAGCTGTTGAACGCCGAGATGCTCTTGCTCAACGGCGAGACCCGGCAGGCCAGTGCGCTGCTCAGTTCGCCACTCCCTATGGCACGTGCGGATCTCCAGCCTCGTTTTCAAATGCTGCAGGCGTATGTTGCATTTCGGGACGGCAGAGACTCGGAAGCTCGCGCGCTGCTGTCAAGTGCCACTGCTTCTGCTCGCAAAATCGCCGATTACGAATTGGCAGCGGACTCGCAGTTGTTGCTGGCGGCTTACGCTTCGCCCGACGACGCAGCGCAAAGCGAGCAGCTCATCGGCGAAATCCTGGAACTCGGCAAGGCGCACAACCTTCGCTACCAGACGGCGGCTGCCCTGCTGGATCTCGGATTGCTGCGCATTCACCAATCGCGCTTTGCGGCCGCCATTCCCAACTTTGAGGAAGCGGCTCGGACCGCGCACCAGGTGGATGCGCGACTGCTCGATTCCATCAGTCTCGGCAATCTCGCAACTTGCTACTACAATCTCGGCGACTTCGACAAAGCAATGGAGCTGCGTCAACAGGCCATCGCCATTCAGCAACAGTCCGGCCTGACGACCCTGTTGCGTGACAGCTACCTTGAGTTGGGGTCCAGTCAGATGCTCCAAGGCCAGACTCACGACGCTATCGAAAGCCTGCGCCGGGCGCTGAAACTAGCAAGCGAAGCGGACACTCCCGAACTCTACTCCCTCATCGCCTGCAACCTGGCCTCCGCCCTGGAGACCACAGGTGCGCTGGATGAGGCCGAGCAACTGACGCACCGCGCGATCGCGGCGAACAAGGAGCGCGATCCGGAAGCGAGAGCCGCCGTACTGCTCAACCAGGCCGCGATCGCCGAACACCGCGGGCAGCACGAAAATGCGCTCGGCCTCTACGGGCAAGCGCTAGCCGCTGGCAAGTCCAGCCCCGCCGTGGAATGGTCCGCTACTGCGGCGATTGCGTCCATCCACGCCGCGGCGAATTCGTCCGCTGGCAACCGCGCCGCCCGCCGTCATTTCGAATCCGCGTTGCGCACCATTGAGGCCAGTCGCGCTGAGCAGCTGCAAAGTAAGTACAAGGTTACGTTCCTGTCGCGCCTGATTCACTTTTACCAGGAATACGTGGCGTTTCTGATGCGCGAAGGCGACTCCAGAGCAGCTTTGCTCGTAGCCGACTCCAGCCGCGCCAGCGTGCTCACCCAGGATGTTACGGGTCTCAACTCCCGCCAGAACAACAGCCTCCTGTCGCGCGTCCAGAATCTGACCCACGGCCGCAACACAACCCTGCTGTTCTATCTCCTGGCGCCCGCGCAATCCTACCTCTGGATCGTCACTGAACATGACTTGAAGACTGTGATCTTGCCCGGCGAGCGGGAGCTGGGCGACCAGGTGAGATCCTATCGGGCGATGCTGGAAGGGGAGAAGATCGATCCCTTGCGCCCTTCCAGTGCCCTTCCTGCAAGACTGTTTGAAACGCTTGTGCAGCCCGCTCTCTCCTCGATAGCGCCAAACAGCTCTGTGGTTATCGTTCCGGACGGCGCCCTGCATGGCCTGAACTTCGAGACGCTCGTGGTGAGCAAGCCTCAGCCGCATTACTGGATTGAAGAAGCGACGATTTCGATTGCGCCCTCTCTGGCCCTCCTCAGGCTCGCGGATCGAACCAGTCGAGCGTCTCACCCTTCGCTCCTGATCATGGGCGACCCCGCACCGGCCAGTGCAGAATTTGCACGCTTGCCCAACGCTAGTGCAGAAATCGCCGCAGTGCGCGCCCACTTCCCCGAAACTGAGTCCACTGTGGTCCAGGGGGCCCGAGCCATTCCCACAGCCTACCGGGCCGCTCAGCCGCGCCGCTTCTCCACGCTCCATTTCGCGGCGCACGCCGATGCCAATGAGCGCAGTCCCCTCGATTCGGCGATTATTCTGGCTCCGCAAGCCGATGGCTACCGGCTCTACGCTCGCGAGATCATGGAGGTTCCGCTCACCGCGGATCTGGTGACCCTGTCGGCATGCCGCAGTGCCGGGGCGCGCACGCTGTCGGGCGAGGGTCCGGTCGGGTTCGCTTGGGCCTTCTTCCAGGCAGGCGCTGGGAACGTGGTGGCGAGTCTCTGGGATGTTAACGATCGTTCCACCGCCGACCTGATGGATGCCTTTTACACGGCCATCGATCATGGAGTTCCGTACGCGCTGGCCCTGCGCCAAGCCAAACTGCGGATGCTAAAGACGACCTTGCGGAAGCCATATTATTGGGCTCCGTTTCAACTCTACAGCCGCCAACTGCGGTGACCCCGGCGGGAAATCGGCGCTTGTTTCCGATCCCCCCCTGCCGGCGCAGGGGCCGCCCCATGCTTCGACCATGTCGCAAGCGGCCGGGGACGGGAATTTTACCCGATTTTTAGGTGAATGCTCGATTGTTCACTCAAACTATTGAAAATAAGTGAGTTAAATAGCTTGATGACTCTTTTTAGAAAGTCGCGCGGGATGCTACAATGTCGGGAATCCGCCGCGCGGGAGGAGCGGGTTGAGCGATGCTCGATCACCAGTCACACCCCAAGATCCGGTTCGGTGTCTTCGAATTCAACCCGCGGGCGCGCGAACTCACCAAGCACGGCGTCCGTTTGAAGCTGCAGGAGCAACCTCTCCAGGTGCTGACCGCACTCGTGGAGCAAGCCGGCGAGGTCGTTGCCCGCGATGAACTCCAACGCCGTTTGTGGCCCGACGGCACGTTCGTGGATTTCGAACAGAGCCTGAACAAGGCCGTCAACAAGCTGCGCGAGGCGCTGGGTGACTCGGCCGACAAGCCCGTTTACGTAGAGACCCTGGCCCGGCGCGGCTACCGCTTTGTCGCGCCGGTCGTGGCCGTCGAAGCTCCCAAGCCGGAAGTGCCGGAGGCGCCGGGGCAAGCGATCCTCCAAACCGCGAAACCGGTGCATTCGCGGGCCCGGCTGTGGTGGGGCGCGGGGCTGGCAGCGGCTGCGGCGATCCTGGTCACGGGTCTGTGGCCGGTGCCGGAGCCGAAGGTGACCATCACCACGCTGGTCTCGGATGAACGGATCAAGAACGGGATTCTCGCGGTCTGGAAGGGCCGGATCGCCTATCAGGCTCAAGGGCTGACGCCGGGGGAGACGACCTCGCTGTGGTCGGTGTCCGTGGACGGCGGTGAGCCGCGGCTGGAGACGACGCCCTGCGCGCCGGGGATTCCCGCGGAGACGTGGGACGCGAGCAAAGCGCGCCAGCGCCTGCTGCTGGCGTGCGGTCCCGAGAAGAACGAGTACACTTACTGGCTGACGGATTCGGACGGTGGCAACCCGCAATGGATCGCCCGACGGCCGATGGCCCGGGCCGCGGTCTGGATTACCCCGGATCTCACCACCTTCCTTTTCCAACGCGACGGTGCTGTCTTCGCGGAGAAGGTGGCCGGAGGGCCCGAGCGGCAGGTGCTGAAGGCGGGGGTGCTGAAGACCACGTTTCCGCCGTTCTGGCACCCTTCGGGAGATCGAGTTGGGTTGCTGCGCAAGGATGGGGATCTTCTAAAGGCCTGGGAGGTAAGGCTCGACGGAACCGGACTGCGCCCGCTGGTCCCAGAGTTCGAGGGGGAGCAGTACGCTCCGGAGTGGTCGCCCGACGGAGCGCGGCTGTACTTCGTCTCCAAGCACGACATCTACCTGCAACGCAGGCGGAGCCTGCTCGGGTGGATGCGCGCGCCCCACC
Organism: uncultured Acidobacteriia bacterium; assembly: GCA_903909435.1. Lineage (GTDB taxonomy): Bacteria > Acidobacteriota > Terriglobia > Bryobacterales > Bryobacteraceae > CAIVVT01. The sequence continues at coordinate 6,264 of CAIVVT010000267.1, forward strand.
CGGTGCGCCTCACCTCGGGCAATACGAATTATGGCCCTCCCTTTGAGGATCCGGCTGACCCGCTAGTGGTCTACGCCGAAGGTGACATGGGCCGCAAGACCGCACTGAAGCTCAATCGCAAAACGAATACGTGGGAGCCGTTCCTGGGCGGAGCCAACATCACCTACATCAGCTTCTCGCGCGATGGGCAGTGGATGGCGTATCCGAAACTGCCCGAGGGGGAACTCTGGAAGTGCCGGCGCGACGGCAGCGGCAAGGTGATGCTGCAGGGCGGTTTATACTCTTTGGGCGGGGATTGGTCGCCGGATGGGAGCCGACTCGCCTTCATCGGCCGCGCGCGCACTACATTCGGAACACCGGAGCCGCCCTTCTACGTGTACACGATCGCGGCCAATGGAGGGAAGCCCGATCGCGTCGCCGCTATTCCTGGACCCGCCGATAGCCCGCACTGGTCGCCGGACGGCAAGCGGATGATGTTCTCGCCCGATCCGGGTTCGGATAAGAAGCGCTTTGAAAGCCCGGGCATACTCATCGTCAACCTCGAGAATGGCGCGGTCGAGTCGATTCCTGGATCGGAGGGCTTCCGCTGGCCGAGCTGGTCGCCGGATGGGAAGTGGCTGGAAGCAGTGAAGATCGACGAGTGGAAGGCCTACCTTTACAGCCTTGAAACGCGGCAGTGGCGCCCCTTGGGTTTGAACTCTGGGCGCGCGGGGTGGTCCAAAGACGGCCGCTACCTCTACAACAACGTGGTGAAGGAACAGCGGTTGATCCGGATCGAGTTGGCGACAGGCAGGATCGAGGAGATCGGTAAGATCACAGATTCCAAACTGACCGGGGTCGGAGATGAAGAGTACCTCAGTTGGACGCCCGAAGGCGAGCCCATTGCCCTCAAGCTCGTACTTCTCGATGGAATCTACAAGATCGAGCGCGACAGGTAGCGACGTGTGGAGCAGCGGCGTCAGAAGAAGAACTTCAGCGCCAGTTGCACGATCCAGTGTCCCTGTTTGACCGTCGCGATGCCGAAGTTCGGGTTTTGATTGAATCCCTGATTCGGACCGCTGTCGGCGAAGTTCAGCGTCAGGTTGTTGAGCTGCTGCGGGAACGAGTATAGCGGGTGATTCAGGAAGTTGTAGCCGTTCTGGCGCAGCTGCAGCTTCTTCGATTCGCTGAACTGGAAGTTCTTGAACAGCCCAAGGTCGAAGTTCATAAACCACGGCCCACAGAGCGGCCGTGTGACCAGCGGCCCGTTCCGGCCGATCTGGTTGGGCAGCAGATAGCAGTTGCCGTTGATGTATTGGTGCTCGTCCAGCCCGGCTCCCGGATTGCAGGTGACATAGGGGTTCAACTGGATCGATGGCGTGCCCAGGATGGAGAGGTTGTTGATGTTGAAGCCCTGGCTGGTCGTGTTGGTGTTGAACTGCTCGTTCCACGCGCCGTTAGGTTGGCGCTCAGTTCGCCGCCGCTCACCTGCAGACCGGTGTCATAGAGGTTCGGGTGGCAGTAGAAGCGGCCCCAGTCGCCCCGCAGAACCGTGTGGCCCTTGCCGGAGATGTCGTAAGCCAGGCCGAAGCGCGGCGACCAGAAGGCGGCCCGCGCCGGAAAGATGCCGTTGGGAATGCGTGGATCCCTGGCGTGCCAGGTGAAGCCCGGGTAGTTCAACGGATTGGTTTCGGCAGGGTTGTAAAGGGCGGGCACGAATTCCGCGTAGCCAAAGCCCTGCCGGTCTGTCCAGGGCGTGAAATGCGAGACGCGCAGGCGGAGCTCGAGGGTGAGCTTGCGGTTCACTCTCCACGAGTCCTGCGCAAAGCCCTCCACCGAGGTGTAAGTGGTATCGAAGAGCCGGTTCTTGTTCTGCTCTTGGTCGTTCGTGACGCGGCCTGTCATCAGGTCGCCGTAGGCCGATCCGGTGGTGTTGGTGCCCCAACTGGAGAATACGAGTGTCTGGTTGGTATAGCCGAAGTCCGGTTGGCTGCTGCGGGTCCACTCCCAGAACGAGCCCAGCTTGATGGTGTGCGTGCCCCACGCCTTCGTCAGCACGTCGCTGATCGAGGGCATCCAATTGTCGTAGTAAAAGCCCTTGGTACCGCCGATTTCGAAACCGCCGGGGTTAATCAGGGTCGCGAACTCGCCGCCCCACCCCGTGATGGACGGGATCTGAACGACGCCGTTGTTGAACATGCCGTGATAGTCGTAGCCCACCTTGGTTCGGTGAACCTTGCCGGGTCCCGGAAGTCGAAGGGGGTGCCGAAGTATGAAGGGAAGATGGATTGGGGGATTGGGGATTGGGGACGCTTGGTGGCGTCCCCAGATCTTTACCTGATCATATTCATATCATTTTAAACAGGTGAAGTTAATTCACTGAATTGGAAAGTAAAGTCCAGATAAACCCGCAGAATTATCAAGAATAAATGATTTCAATCGGAGTGAATCGGTTGATTCAGCCACTCGCGCGAAGTAGGATCGTGGCTTAGTTCAGAAAGCTTTGTCTCATTCTGGCTCGATCGAGAGGTATACCCTTTGCGCCATATCTGTTTGCTTGCCCTCCTTCTGTCAACTTTCATCCCAACCACCTCAACCCAAGCCCAGGGACTTCCCTCGCGCGACGCTGCGATGGAGCGGATGATCGTGGTGGTGCCCATGATAGGCCGTGGCACCCCGGAGAGTCCACGACGGCCGCTCGGCACGGAGTTGATCAGCTCGCTGCAAACCACACCCATCGGCTACCGCTACGTGCTCAGCGACGACGGCCGCTTCGCGATCCTCGAACTGACCGCCCGCAGCTTCAAGCATTTTGATCCGTTGGTCAACGCCTTCGGGGCTCAGGCCACACACTCTTTCAATCCGCGACAGCACGACCGCGTCACGGTCGAGCTGGCACTGAAGACGCTGCGGAAGGACTTCGACCTTGACTCCTTCCTCTCGGGCTATCGCATCCAGGGGGTGAAGCCGTGAAACTTGCCCCGTGTCGTGGCGTATTTACGTTTTTCGCTTTTCTGCTTGTGCCATTAACCCTGCAGGGAGGCTATTCCTGGCCCTATTACTACTCCCAAGTCAAGGGTGTTGGCGGCTCGGGCGTCATGCCGGCTACGACAACCAATGGTGCGGGGCTATTCCTTGGCTGGTCGGAGGGAGTCGGCAGTAGCGACGCGAACGGCGGGTCGATAATTCTCAGTTGGGCCCAGCCGAACGTCAACATTCGGTCGATTCTGGACCTTACCCTGACCGGCGGAACTCTGATTCACTATCACCGGGCTAGCAGCGACGCGCTGAACGGCCCAACAACGTCGACAGGCAGTTAGGTGGCGGTCGAATTGCAAAACATTCAATACGATGGAGTCATCTGCACAGCGACACTTGCTGGTAGCCAGCGAGTTGGCGGCGTCATCACCCACCTCTTCAGTCAGCCCGTTGGATGCCACCAGGGAGCCGATTTTGAAACCTTCCTAACCTCCACCAACAAGCTTGGCGTCCGGGTGGACAATACTCTCATCTTCTCGACGATTCTCACCACTTCGCCACCAGCGTCGGGCGAGCCGGGATGGGGTGCCCGGAACTGTCTCATGGACGCGTCTTACGTTTTGACGGGATTCTCCCTTATTCAGTTTGGCGTTATCGACAGCGCACCGCCTAATGCCATTCCGCCCTCGACGCTCCGCTGGACACCCTTCAATAACCACCTCGAGATACAGTGGGGCGGCGCCTCGGACGATGCCAATGGCATCGGTGTGGACGAGTACCAGATTAGCCGCAACGGGACGCCAATCGGCGCGACGATGAGCACCGCATGGGCGGATGACACCATCCAGCCCAATACTGCATATACCTACACAATCTACGCCCGCGACGCCGATTTAAATGTTGGACCAGGCTACTCTTTCACTTTGACTACACCCGCCAGTGGAACATTGAATCCTCGTCGTGTCGGCGTTCGTCCCACGGGGGCCTACTGGGGCGCTGGTGGCGAACAGATCGACCTCGAGAGCGGCAACTTGAACGCCACCATACCGCTGATCAAGCCGGTCGGCCGGGGCGGGTTCAACATGCCGGTGCAGTTGTCGTACAACTCACAACTGTGGCGGCAGGACTCCACGGGGATCTGGAAGCTTGGCGGCGACGTCGGCTTCGGCTATGGCTGGAAACTGCTGATCGGATCGATCACTCCCGTGTACACGGATCTCTGGTCGATAGATCACTACACTTATACCGATTCCACAGGAGCCGAATACAGGTTGGACATCAAGGAGAATGGCCTGTGGCGCAGCAGCGAAGGCATCTACGTCCGCTATAACGACACGAAGAACTGGCTCATGTTTCCGGACGGCAGCTTCCTGGAGATGGACGTCCTCTCGGAGGGCGCGGAATGGGACGCCGGCACGCGCTATCCTTCCCGCGCAATCGACACGAGCGCCAACTACATAGTCTTCAAATACATGCAGGGCTTGAGCGCCCCGGACCCTAGCTCCAGTTCGAGGCTGACGACGGTGGGAGACGTGAGGTTAGCGACTACCAATTGGGTCCAGTATCCGTCGTATTCGTTCACCTACAATGCTGATCCCATCCCGCACTTGACTGGAGTGACTACGAACACCGGGACTGCTGAGGCATACACATTGACCTTCGAGGATGTGCCCAACCTGACCGACCCCTTCACCCACACTTTGAGTGCTGGCGCCGCCAAGGTCCTAAGCAGCGTGAAGAACTCGGTTCTGACGACCTCCACCAGTTTTCTTTACGATTCCGGAAACTCGGGGCAGCTCACGCAGATGACTCTTCCTTACGGTGGCGTGCTGCAGTGGGCCTACACCCCCTTCACGAACTCTGCGTCAATGACCCACATGGAGGTTGGAACGCGCTCCATTCAAACGCGCATGGGCCTCGCCTCGACCTCCGTCACCTTCACGCCGGGCTCGGCCGATACCTCGCTCATGCTCCACGCGCAGCGCCAGATCCTAGATAGCGCCAGCGGCGCGCTGCGCAAGTACTTCTTTAGCGCAGGGTCGGCTCCGCTGGCAGGCTTACTGACTTCGGAGGAGGATTGGGACAATCTACTGACAAGGCAATACAGGACTTCTGCCTACGTTTGGGCCACGGATCCCTGGGGACATCCCTACGTCTCGGAATCGGACGTGACTCTCGATCCTGGCTCGTCCGCTTCAGCCACGACAAAGACGACCCAGGCCATGGCGGCCAACAAGACAGGACCTTACGGCCAGATCGTTTCCAGCGCGCAGTTCGGTTATGCCGATCTAGTCAACGCGGCGCGCACACACAACTACGCCTTCCTGACCATCACCACGGGTCTAGTCCCGAGTTTCTGGAGGCTGCAGTCGAGATCCCTGACCGCTGGAGGTTCGACATGGACCCTCCAGACCAACGGCTATGACGGATGGAGCCTGGCTGACGCACCGTACGTGACCTACCATGATTCTGGCTTGTTCACAGCTGTCGCTCCGCCTAGCCAGGGCGAGTTCGGTGTTCCTCGGGGATTACTAACGAGCAGCTACAGCGGGGTTGGCGACCTTCGAAGGATGTACAACTACTACGATATTTCTGGTAGCGTAACTTCCACGAGTCTGAGCGACGGGTCAGCTGTCAGCTACACGGCCGACTACGTCCAGGGCCGGTACTTGGTCCCCAGCGCGATCACTCCCAACAGCAACTCTAGCTTGAGTTCCAGTTTCACCTGGGCTTCGTTCTTGGGCCTCACTCAAACTACGGGCCCTAACGGCGCGACGCTGAGTGTCGGCTACGACGCCGCAGCGCGGCCAAGCACCACGACCTCCCCGACGGGCGCTACGACCACGTACACTTACAACAATGCGCCAGGCACGGAGGCCCAGGTGGTGGCCACCAGCAACGGCCGCTGGACCCGAACCACGCTGGATGGCCTGGGCCGGACGGTGCAGAGCGACACGGGCACAGGGAGCGTCACCGACGCCAACGTGGTCTCGCGGGTGCTTACCGTTTACGGCCCATGTGCCTGCACTCCGATTGGCAAGTTGCAGCAGATCTCGCGCCCCTTCAACCCCAACGCCGTGCAGACGGGCGAGCCGTTTTACACGACGTACAGCTACGATCCGCTCGGCCGCACCACGCAGGTGACGCTGCCGGACGCCTCGAGCCACACAACATACGCTTATAGTGGGAATACGGTAACGGTTACCGATCCCGGCGGGCGCTGGAAGAAGTACACGTCGGACGCTTTCGGAAACGTGACTCAGGTGAACGAGCCCAATCCGGCGGGCGGAGCCGATTACGTGACCCAGTACGCCTACAACGCCTTCGACAAGCTGACCAACGTGACCATGCAGCGCACTATGCCGGGCGGCAATAACGTGACCCAGACACGCACGTTTGTTTACGATGTCAATCAACGTCTGACTTCTGTGACGCACCCCGAAAGCGGGACAACCACTTATACCTACGACACCGCTGGCCGCGTGCTGACCAAGACCGACGCCAAGAATAACCTGATCGCCTACTCTTATGATCTGTATGGCCGGGTCACGAAGATCCAGCGAACACCCAGGACAGGCACGGTGGAGCCGGAACCGACGACGACTTTTCTCTATGACGTGCCCGATTCATCCATTTCCAATAACTACGATCATTACTCTATACCGTGGCAGGAGAAGCTCTGGGGCAGGCTATCGAAGATTACCCATGGCTACGGTACTGTTGAGTGGTTATCCTATACGTCGTCCGGATTACTGGCGAAGAAGTGTCTAGCCAATCCGAAGACGTCCAGTGAGTTCTATCCCGCTTGCGGGCAAATGGGATACGATGTCGAAGGACGAATGACGGCTTTCTCGGTTTCGGGAACGTGGACAGCCGACTGGAACGGTTCTGTCTATCATTTGACGCAACACTACCCCCAAAGCTGGGCATGGCAATACGACGCACTTGGACGGCCTAGTGGGCTGGGCACCGGTGGCGGATCTGACTACCAGTTTCCCCTAATCCAAAATGCGACCTATAGTGCGGCGGGACAGGTGACCTCCTATCAGCGGTCGACTCTAGTAACTTACGATACGGACTCTCCCCCTTGGATCAGCGGAACGAGCGGATTTGAGACAGTCAGCTTTCAGTACAATAAGCTCGGCCAGCTCACCCAGCAGTCGGGATCGCTCAACGCGCCGACCATCCAGTACAACTATTCGCCAACGCAAAATGACGGCCGGATCCAAAGCCGGTACGACGCTTCCGGGGCCTTAACAACCAGCTATGTTTACGATTCGCTCGGCCGGCTCGCCTCGGCGGTCAGCACTCCGACTGGCTCCGGCTGGGGGCAATCGTTCGTTTACGACCCCTTCGGCAACCTTTCGCAACAGAATGTAACCAGCGGATCAGCTCCTGCGTTGAGCCTACTGGTGGATCCGAACACGAACCGCATCACCACGTCGGGTTTCGTCTACGATGCCGCGGGTAACCTCACACAATCGCCTGCTGCCTCCGGGACCAACGCGTTCTCCTACGACAGCGAGAACCGGATGGTCCGCGCACCGGATGGAGCCGGAACTGCATCTTACTTCTACGGAGCTTCGGGAGAACTCCTGTTCAAGGCCAGGGCAGGCCAAACGAACCCAGCATTAGGCAAAGCTGATGGGACGTTCTACTTCTACGGGCCCGATGGCGCACTGCTCGCCAGCTTGCCCTATGATTCGATGTCTTACGACGGCGGTGCACCCGGAGCTGTCACTCGGGTCCAGCCCGAACTGCGGTTTGCGGGCCGACTCGTCTGGTTCGAAGGTACAAAAGCATACGCGACCATTGCCGATCGTCTCGGCTCCGTGATGCAGGAGTCTCGCGTTGACCTGACCCAGCGGACCTCACTGAGTTACTTCCCGTACGGCCAGGGGACCAGTTCAAACATCACTGGGATGGACCCTGGATTTGCCACCTACCATCAGGACGGCAGCAGTGGCCTCCAGTACGCCATGAACCGCTACTATGATCCGGCGAGGGGCAGGTTTACCACGGTCGATCCGGCGGCTTCAGGTACGATAGCTCGGCCCAACAGTTGGAATCGGTACACGTATACCGAGGGCGACCCCATCAACTTCAACGATCCGGAGGGGCTGCAACAGGCTGGAATTTCCTACACACCTCCTCCGCCCACCAGTCCGTGGGGAGGCTCTTTCTTTTGGGGCGATTGGGGTACAGGCCGTAATGCCCTTACTCCGGGCCAGCTCGGTATGCAGATGGCTGACACCCATCCCGGTTACGTACCGGTCTACAAAGGAGCAAGTATTCATGCAATTACCGCATGCGAAACTGGCGTCGTTTACGCAGGGATTGCGGCGGGGATTGGCAACGCGTTGGGCGTTGGACCGCCTGGAAGTAGCAGTGTATCTAATGAGGTGTCGCGCCTAATTTTTAATGCGGTCGGCAAACCAACGACTGGAATGCAGGTTGGTGCTGTCGTCTTTAGTGCAATACGCGCTCTCACCACCGGTCCAGTGGCCGCGGAATTCGCGTCCGTCGCGGGCTCCTATATCCTGCCAGTAGTTGGAGTGATGGCTACAACGTATCTCGTTTACGAAGGAGTCATGGGTTATAAGGATTACTACGAGAGCCACATCGGGGATTGTCATCACTAAGTTACAAAGAAGTTATGAATAAAAAATCTGTCGCTGTAATCGGTGCTGGAATACTTGGTGTATCTGGAGCTGCTGCTGTTCACCGGTGGCCCGAGCACTCAATTCCGATTCAAATGACTCTCTACTCGCTAACGCTTCTACTTATTCTGTTGCCGGCCTTCTGGGCTGATCGACACCATCCGAAATATGTTGCGGCAATGTCATCAGCCTTTTTCGCTCATCTAGTCATTCTCTTGTTTATCCGCTCGTTGTTTCCGTTTAAGACAATTTTAGAGATTGTCCCAGTACTTATTGTGGAAGCGATGATCCTTACGCTGACCATAATAAAAGTTCGCGGGGAAAGGGAAGTGGGAGCATCAAATGATGCGGCGAAATCTCACGAAGCGGCTAGTTCTCATCAGAAAATGAAGAGACGGCATTATCGTCGCTGAGGCTGATTTGGCTGGACCGACAGTATCTGCCTCGACTACGCCATGAACCGCTACTATGATCCGGCTAGGGGGAGGTTTACGACGCCCGATCCGAGTTGGTCGAGTATGGATCGCAGGAACCCAAGTAGCTTCAACCGCTACGCATATGTGCTTGGCGATCCAATAAACAGCGTCGATCCTGCGGGACTCTGGCCACGTTCGGTGGGAGACTGGAAGAACATTGGTGTCGGCGGGTTTAAGGTCATTGGGGGCGTCATCACAACGGGTGCGGCAATAAGTGGCAGCACGACAGGTATTGGAGTGGTCCTTGCTGTTCCAGGAATTATTGGGGGCATCGCGACTGCTGTAGATGGCACGAGCCAAGTTACTGCTGGGTTTAATGGTCAAAAGTACACACAATCACCACAGCTTGATTTGCTTGGATCTGGACTTTCTGGAATACTGGCCGTTGTTGGTGCTCCAAACAACTGGACCCTAGCGGCTGCCTCTCCATATGCGGATGGCCTTATCTCTGTCGGAACAGGAGTTGCCACAAAGTCTCCAATCAGTATTTTCCTGGGAATGACGCAAATAGGCACGGCCATGCTGTCGACCGGTCAGCCGCCACTATTCAGTGTTTCGACCACTCCGGTGAACGTCACAGACTATCTTGCTCCTGTCGAGACAATTCCCTCACCGGTTCCGACCGTAATTGGAGTCGGCGGTGGCGGAGGAGCATACGTATCTAGTCCGTATTCGCCCGAATACGATGACGAAGAGGACAACCTGTGAGCAGAATTCGACGCAACGCAGTTGTGATCTCATTGGCACTGACATTGAATGTTAGCGTGCTGGTCTTTGGGGTCTTTCTCTATTCCGGTGGTGAGCCGATTGAAAGCGTCCTGAGAATTACGGCAGGTATGCTAATCATCCTTAATCTATGCATTTTCTCCATCAATAAGCTTCGCGACAAAAAGGGCACATCAGGTAAGAAAGTCGTTATTGGTAGTTGGTTTGCAGCGATGCAAGTGACCAGAATCTTATTTCGTGAGCAACCTTTGTTTGACCTGACCGCGACCGACATAACTGGTCTGCTGTTCTTCATTGCGGGCGGCGCCTATTTTATTGCGATCGGGATGCGCGAAGAGATAGCGGTAAAGCGATCTGCCAAAGAAATAGGGGATGAGGAGTAAGACTCTAGATACCTCGGGAACGGGGCAACGTGGGGACGGAGGCTGGGGTGATCGGAGGTCCTGGTGTACCACCCAGACCGGTTGCCTTCAGGCGGCGCTTTGCACAGGCTGACGGGGGTGTTACGCCGCCCCAGTTTGGAAACTGTTTCGCAACCCGCTGTTGCTGTCCAGGAACCAGATCAGAAACGAATTGCAGTGACAGCCAGAGGCCGAATCGGCGCCCGCAGTGAGCACTCCGGCCCCCTACAGGAGCGCAGAAGCGCTGAGAGAAGCGGAGCGCAATCCACCGGTGCGGGAGAGGGGTCTTTCGCCTCTGGGGTACCTTGGATCGTAGCGCCGCGGATCTCGCGTCTGGCATTCTCGCGGCGGATGCGGTTGGATTCTTTCTTGGCCTCCCACTTGTAACCCCCGTAGGCGCCGTTGCCACGCTTGGGGCCGCAGTGTTCGGACTGCTTTGCTTCGCCCCGCCTCCCCCGAGGTCGTGTGGAATTCGTGTGACTGCCCGAGCCTCCCAATTGGGAAGCATGAGGAAACATGAGGAAACTTGGGGAAAGTCTGCGGAGGCGTGCAGGCG
>CAIVVT010000268.1 GCA_903909435.1 uncultured Acidobacteriia bacterium
CGGGGCGCGCGGCATCGTGCTCAAGGATTCCGTGGCGGCCCATCTGCAAACCGCCATCCGCACCGTCGTCGGCGGCGACTACTGGATCGGCGGCAAGCGCGTCGTCAACCTGGTTTCGGCACTCCACGAACTGATGCAACAGGCCGCCGTGCCGCAGCGCAAAACCTACGGCCTCACGCCTCGCGAACTGGAAGTGGTGGGCTGCATCGTGGAAGGCTGCAGCAACCGCGACATCGCCAAGCAGTTCAGCCTGAGCGAGGAGACCGTCAAGCGCCACCTTTCTAACATCTTCGACAAGACCGGCGTTTCCACCCGGCTGGAACTGGCCCTTTTCGCCATCGCTCACCAACTGGTCGCGCTGCAATCCTGATCCGGAAATTCGAAGGGAATCGCGCATGTTGAAGAGGACGGGGTTGAACCCGTCCTCTTGTTGCATACCGAATTTGCAGATCGTTCGTGAAACAGCTCCCGTAGCCCAGGCCGAGGCGAGCCTTATCCGCCGCGCGGCGGTAGCATGAATTTATTCTTCGTGCTATTCTGTCTCTTCCCCGGAGATCCGTATCGCTGTTCGAGGAGTGTGCATGGGGATCCTAAGCAGAATCGGCATCGCACTCGATTCCGATCTTCTAAAGCGTTTTGACCGCTCGAGCGGCCGCCGCGGCTACACCAACCGGTCGGAAGCGTTCCGCGACCTGATCCGCGACCGCCTGGTCACCGAGCAGACCGCCGCTCCGGACGCGACCGTGGTCGGCACCGTTACCCTCATCTACGACCACCACGCCAGCGGCATCACTGAAAAGCTCACCGAAGTGCAGCACGCGAACCACGAACTTGTGGTCTCCACCAGCCACGCCCACCTGGACCACGATTCCTGCCTTGAGGTGTTGATCGTCCACGGCAGATCGGCAAAGGTGGAGCAGTTTGCCGATCTCCTCATCGGCCTGAAAGGCGTGCAGCACGGGCGCCTGGTGATGACCGTTCCTGCTCATGCCATCGAGCATTCTCACGAAGACGGGCGCAAGCACAGCCACAAGCATTGATTTTTGCATGTTCAAAATAACAGGGGAAATAATCATGTACGTCAGTAGCACGAAAATAATAATCGTAATACTGCTATTTTCCGCTCTTGCCTGCTTCTTCTCCGCGGCCGCGCAGACTTCCACTGCCCGCATCACCGGCACGGTGCTCGATCCGCAGGGTCACCCGGTCGCCACGAGCGATAAGGCTTATCCGTCTCGGCTATCAGGAACTGTCGTTGACACGTCTGACGCGGTGATTGCCGGGGCTACCGTGCAGGTTCGAAGCGCGAACGGTACTGTACAAAGAACGACACAGTCGGACAGGAACGGCGCCTTCATTCTTTCCGGGCTCGCGGCAGGGTTTTATCGGCTCGTCGTATCGAATCCCGGTTTTAAAACCAAAGAAATGCCCGTCACGATAGGGACCACCGGGACGCCGGCCCCGCTGCGCATCTCTCTGGCTGTGAGCGCCGTGAGCACCACCATCAACGTGCAGGGCCGGGAGGATGACCTCATCGGGATTGCCGAATCCGGCACCCAGGGAACGGTGGGCGCAACAGAAATCCAGGATCGTCCGATTCTTCGTTCGGGAGAAGTTCTGGAGACGGTTCCCGGTCTCATCGTCACGCAACACGCCGGCGGCGGCAAAGCCAACCAATATTATCTTCGCGGCTTCAATCTGGACCACGGCACGGATTTTGCCATTTTCCTCGACGATATGCCGCTGAACCTGCCTTCGCACGCGCACGGCGAGGGCTACTCTGACATGAACACAGTCATCGCGGAGTTTGTGAAGCGGGTGAATTTCGAGAAAGGTCCGTATTACGCCGATATCGGCAACTATGGCTCGGCTGGATCGGCCCATGTGGAATATTTCCGGACGCTGCCTCAGAACTTCGTCAAGGTGGAAGGCGGCTCGTATACCTATGAGCGGGCCGTTTTCGGCGCATCGCAAAAGCTCGGCTCGGGCAGTTTGCTTTACGGCGGTGAAGCGTATTACGACAACGGCCCATGGGTGCATCCGGACGGCTTTGCCAAATTCAACGGCTTGCTCACTTACAGCCAGGGCACAGACGCCGGTGGCGTCAGCATCACGGCCCGCGCTTACCACGGGAAATGGCATTCGAGCGATCAAATCCCCGTGAGCGCCGTGCCTCTGGTTGGTTTATACGGCACACTGGACCCGTCGGACGGTGGCCACAGCCAGCGTTATAGCTTGCAGGCTGAGGGCCATCGCCAAGGAACAAATTCCGAGTCGAAACTCATGGCCTACGGATTTTATTACGATC
>CAIVVT010000269.1 GCA_903909435.1 uncultured Acidobacteriia bacterium
AACTCGGCTGGCGCAAAATCAACGAACAAGTGAAAGATCGCCGATGCATCCATAGTCAAAACATAACGCCAATGGAATGTTTTGGTTGCGCCGAAAGCTTAGAAAACTAAGTGACATTGGGATGGCATCCTGCCCCACAACCTGAGCTGAGTGTCACTTTATTGCGCGAGTCTCCATGGCCCACGGCAACTCCCAATTTCAGCCGAAGTATTGGAATTTCTTCCAGAATTCGGGCCACGGCTCGCGCAGCCTCCTGCACACGAAAATGTCGGGGTGGTCCTTTGTTTCCTCGTTCAGCACACCGTAACTGCTGGTGTTGTGCGCGACGAGTTCGCAGGACTCAAATTGCCGCTCCAGGAACTTGCGCGAGAGGCCCACCACGATGAGCGTCTCGGGCGGGGGATTTCCGTAGCCGTGCTCCCAGTATGAATCGATGCCGCTGATTGCCTGCGGCAGGCCGTAAGCCGACCCGTACAGGTCGATCGCACCAGCCTCGCCATAATTGCCCGCCAGGATGCCGAGGCGCTGGCGATCTTCCGCTGGCAGTTTGTCGCGAACGGCTGCGACGGTGCGCGTCAGATCCTGCCAGCCGATCTGCTCCCGGAAGCTGTCGTTCCAGGAATCCATGGCCCTCCACCAGCGCGAATTGACGGGCGAAACCGGCAGAATCAGCACGACGGCCAGCACAGCGCCCACGGCTAAAGCGCTCGCGGTGAGGGTGCGCATACCGAACGCGCGCCGGGGCTCCAATCGCGCAATCCAACGATCGGCGACGACCGCGCCTCCCGCCAGCAGCATCGGATACGCCGGGGCCATGTAGTAGTCCCGCCCTTTCGCCGCATAGAAGATCAGGAACGTCACGATGAACATCCAGCCGAGTGCGCGGTAGCGCTTGCCCTCGTCGCTGACGAAGTAGAAGCGCAACCCAGCGATCCACAGCGGCACGGTGAACACGCTGGCGGTGATCAGGAACTGCCCGATCAGGAAGGTGTCGGTGCGGCCGATTCGTACGTCGCGCTCGTGAATGTGGCGGATGAACGGCAGATAGATGTAGTCGTGTTGGACCTGCCACCGCAGGTTTGGCGACCAGATCAGCAGCGCCACGCCGAGGCCCGCCCAGAACCACGCGCTGCGCAGGTAGCGGCGCGCCGGGGTCAACAACAGGCCAGCCAGAAGCCCCGTGAGCAGGAACACGATGGTGTACTTGGTTTGCAATGCCAGTCCCGCCACCGCACCCAGCGCCAGCCACCAGCGCGGGTCCTCCGACTTGAGCAGGCGTACGAGGCAGTACGCGAGCGCGACCCACCACAGGTAGTCGAACGAGACGTATTGGAACAGGAACCCCGCACTCACCGACACCGGGGCAATGGCCACCGCTGCGCCCGCGACGACTTGGGCCCAGCGGCCTCCGCCCACCTCGCGAGCCATCAAACCCGCCAGGATCAACGCGAGGGCTTGGGCGAGGGCGGCGAACAGGCGGATACCTGCCGCCGCGGGGCCGAACAACTCAAGCCCGATCCGCGCGATGAAAGGCGTCAGCGGTGGGTAAGCGACGTAGCCCCAGGCTAGGCGGCGGGCGTCGTCGAGCGTGGCGAGTTCATCGCGATGGAACCCGTATTGGCCGTTGGTCAGCGTGTGGATCGCCACCACAAGCAGCGCCATGGCGGAGAGCATCACGAATCCGCCGTCTTGTCCGAATCGCGATCGCGCCATGTCCCAGCTCCTTTTGTGCGAGGGAAGTCGCACCAGTTTACTGCATCGCTCAGTCCCCGCCGGGAGCGAGTTTCCCCAGAATCGAACCCACGCCATGCACCGGCCGGTGAGCACGCGGGTAGCGAGCCAGGGCTGCGGCGGTCAATCCTGCTGAGTAGGATTACGACCCCAATCGGCTCACGGTTCAGCCCCGGGCGGCGACAACCACTCTTTTGTTACTTGACACGAAATTCGCTCTCGCGAATACTGAGACATCTAAGTAAGAGGGCTGAATATGCCAAAGAACGAATCTCTCCAGGGTGCGCTGGACCTTCTGGTGTTGAAGATCCTCGCGAAACGGGGTCCGCTGCATGGCTATGGGATTACGATCCAGATCGAGCAGATCTCGGAAGAGGTGCTGCGAGTGGAGGAAGGCTCGCTTTATCCAGCCATGCACCGCATGGAAGAGGCGGGTTGGATCAAGGCCGAATGGGTGAGCACCGAGGGCAGCAAGCGCCGGGCTCGCTATTACGAGATTACGAAGGAAGGCCGCAAGCGCCTGGAGGCTGAGGAGTTGCGCTGGAACGCCGTGACGGGCGCAGTGTCGCGTGTACTTTTGCTCGCTTAGGAGGAGTGCCATGTCGACAATCGGCAAACTGAAGAATATCTTTCGCCCGGTCGCGTTGGACGCCGATATCGACGAGGAGCTGGCCTACCACCTGGAACAGCGCACCGCCGGCCTGATCGCCGCTGGAGTCAAGCCGGAGGATGCGGCTCGCCGGGCGCGGATTCAATTCGGGAACCCGCTCGTTGTGCGGGAAACCAGCCATCACACTCGCGTGATCGCATGGTTGGAAGATCTCTGGCGCAGCCTGAACTACGGCTTTCGATTGCTGCGCAAAAGCCCCGGTTTCAGCCTGACCGCGATTGTCTCTCTGGGACTCGCAATCGGCGCTTGCACCGCTGCGTTTTCGCTGCTCAACGCCGTGGTCTTCCGTACGCTGCCGGTGGCGCATCCGGAACGCCTGTTCTTTGCGACGTATCCGAGCCAGGGCCCGGAGGCGACTCAGGAGGCGGATAGCTTCAGTTACCCGCTATACCGCCAACTCAAGGCGGCGACTGCACGGGAAGCCGATATCCTGCTGTCGGGGTACGCGGGAGAGCGCGGCGTTCAGTGGGGCTCGGATGCCGAATCGGCGACAGGCCAATATGTTTCCGGGGATGCATTTCGCGTGTTGGGCGTGGGATCGGCATTGGGCCGCGTATTCTCCCCAGCGGACGATGAGAAGCCGGGGGAGAACTCCGTAGCGTTGCTCAGCTACTCATACTGGGAGGGCCGGTTTGGGAAAGACCCAAAGATCCTCGGGCGCACATTCCGGTATCAAAAGAACTCGTTTCAAGTGATCGGCGTGGTGGAGAAGGGATTCAACGGCGTTGAACCAGGCAACATGGTCGATTACTGGATGCCTGCCACGATGTATACGCCAGCGGAGGCAATAACCAACCCGGGGTGGAACTGGTTTCGCATCCTAGGACGCGTGAAGCAGGGCGTGACTCTCGATCAGGCGCGGCAACGCATGCAGCCGGTGTTCTCCGATTTCATGAAGCGGCGCGTGCTGCAGTTTTCCGCTGCCGTTCCAAAGAGCGTAGTCGAAAGCCTGTTGAAGTCGAAGCTTACGTTGCAGCCGGGCGCGACAGGCCGGTCGGGATTGCGCCGGGGCAGCCAGACGGCACTGTGGGTGCTCGCAGGCATCGTCGGGTTGGTGCTCTTGATCGCGTGCGCGAACGTGGCCAATCTCTTACTCGCCAGGGGTGCCGCGCGCAGTCGCGAACTCGCGCTGCGCGTGGCGATTGGAGCCGGGCGACGCCGCCTGGTGGAGCAAGTTTTGGTGGAGGGCATTCTGCTTACGGTTGGCGCCGCGATGGTTGGGTTGCTGTTC
The DNA here is from genome assembly GCA_903909435.1 of uncultured Acidobacteriia bacterium. Classification (GTDB taxonomy): domain Bacteria; phylum Acidobacteriota; class Terriglobia; order Bryobacterales; family Bryobacteraceae; genus CAIVVT01. Next base: position 3,633 of record CAIVVT010000269.1, read on the forward strand.
GCATTGTGGGCCGGTCCCTCGATCATGAACATGATGGGAACATCGCGCGAACAAATTCGATTGGATCTGAGCCTGGGCTTGCCAGGGTGCGGGTTCCTCGTTGCGCTGTGCGCTTTGGCGACCTTGTTCTTCGGCCTTGCGCCAGCGTTGAGCGCCGCGCGGACTTCGCCGGGCGAAGTGCTCCACTCAACCGATGGCGGACGCATGACCAGACGGCTGCAATCGCGCGTGCTTGTGGGTGCCCAGGTATTGATCTGTACGGTTGTGCTTTTCGCGGCTTGCCTGTTTCTGCGAACGTTCGAGCGGCTGATGAACACGAATCTCGGATTTCGTCCGGAAAATGTGATGATCGCGGAAATCAGAAGCGATCCGGCGCCGAAGGAACTCGCCGCGACAATCGCGCTCTGGTCCCAATTGAGAGACCGCGCCGCCGCGATTCCGGGCGTCGAGTCGGCGAGCCTGTCGAGTTGGGCGCTGATGCAGGGCAACGGATGGATCAACATGATCCGACTGCCCGGGCGGGCGGTTGAAGGCACGGAGGTGAAATTCCTGGCCGTCTCGCCGGGTTTTTTTCACACCATGGGGATGCGCCTGGTTTCGGGGCGGGACGTGACCTGGCAGGATGGGTTGCCCAAACCACACACCGCGGCCGTGGTCGATGAAGCCTTCGCGCACCATTACTTTCCGGGCCAATCGGCTTTGGGGAGGCGGTTTGAGGTAGAAGAAGGAAAAGACAAATACGCCTCGGTCACGATCCTCGGTGTGGTTGCCAACGGGATGTACAGGGATATTCGCGACGGCATGTCGCCCACGGTTTTCGTGCCCATCGACGAGGGCGCCGAATGGTCGTTGGAACTTCGGACGCGCGCAGGCTTCGACGGCGTGATCCCCGCCCTGCGGCGCGAGGTATCGAGAGTTCACCCCTCGCTGAAGATCACGGATGTGTACTCGCAAGCGGAGATCGTCAACGGCCGCCTGGTGCGGGAGCGCACGCTGGCGATTCTTTCGACATTCTTCGCCGGCGCAGCGCTGCTGCTTGCAGCCGTGGGGCTGTACGGCGTGCTGAGCTACAGCGTCGTGCAGCGCACCCGCGAAATCGGCATTCGTCTCGCGCTGGGAAGTTCTCGCGCGAACATCATCAGGCTCGTCGTCGGGGAGATGCTGTTGGTAACATCCCTGGGACTGACCGCGGGGCTGGCCTTCGGGTATGGGCTTTCGCGCTATGTGTCGAGCCTGCTTTACGAGGTCAAGCCAGGCGATACGGTGAGTTTGCTGGCCCCGGCGCTGGGCTTGCTGCTGTTCGCCCTCGTCGCCGCGCTGGCGCCGGCCTGGCGTGCCGCTCGGGTGCAGCCGATGATCGCGCTGCGCTGCGAATGATCCTCTATCCACGCTAGTAGCCCCGACGAATTCACGGGGGGGTGCCTGCGAGGCCGTATCCAAACCTGCCCGGGCCGCGTTTCATGGTCAGGAGCGAAAGGAGTAACGGTCATGAAAAAGACAATGCTCGCCCTGCTGCTGCTGAGTTGCGGGACGTTGTTCGCGGAAACCCACTTTTCGGTCGGCATCGGAATCGGAGGGTACGGCCCGGTTTACTCGCGCGTTCCCCCGCCTCCGCCGGTGTATGCGCAGCCGCCCTGCCCGGGCGACGGCTACGAATGGGTGGACGGCTATTGGTACCCCGTCGGGCCGCGCTTCTACTGGCGCGTGGGCTACTGGAGAGCGCCCGCCTACGTCGAGTATGGAGGGGGTTACGGACGCGGCTACGGCTACGGTTGGCGGGAACGGGGCGGGTATGAACGCCACGAACGCTACGAAGGCTACGACCGGGGCCGGCGCGGGTATGGCGGGGAGGAACGCGGCCGGTATCGCGGCAACGAGTTTCGGCACGAAGGCCGTGGTCGCCGCGGCGAAGGCCGCTAACCCGCCGGTGGCCGGCGTGGGAGTGCCGTGCGAACGCCAGGGGGTTCTCGCGTCCCATTCAACTGCCGTCAGGAATGCACAACGTGCTGAACCCCTGGTTCCTGATGCTCGCGGGGCCCCGCGAGCAGTTCCGCCAGCCGGGCGGCACTCCTCGAAAAGGGCCGGGCTTGCGCCCAACCCGCCGCAGCTTCGGACATCGACAAACGCAGGCTCTCATCAAGCAGTAAACGTTCCAGGGCCTGCCGGAATTCCAGTCGGGCCGGGCGGCCTGTGCCGTGCGCGACGACGCCGAACTCGGGAGCGAGAATCTGGCGCGCACCGGCATGATCGCGACTGATTGCGGGGAGCCCGTAACCGAGTGCTTCCACCAGCGTCAGTCCGTAGCTCTCGTGGCTGGAGGGGAAAAGGTAGATATCGGCAAGCCGGAAGAACGCGCGTTTGCGATCTCCCGTGACATAGCCGGGGAAAACGACACGGACTCTCTTCAAGCGAGCTGCCAGGGAGCGCAGTTGGAGGCTGTACCGGCGTCCGTTCATGAAGGCCGGCTCGCCGCAGATGAAGAGCCAGAGAGGCCGATCAGGAAAGTCTGGTGAGTCTTCCCATTCCAGCAAGGTCCGGAGGACGAAATCGTGGCCCTTCTCGGGCGAGATGCGGCTGAGGCAGAGCAGAATCCGTGCGGCTGGCTCAATCCCAAATTCGGCCCGGAGCGCGGCCGCACCGGCGTCCTCCCCGCTTAAGGATGAACTCCTCGCAGGGGCCGCCGCGGGAGCAGTGGAAAGGATGGCGGACTCAACTCCGCCCCCGGCCGCAACTGCACCACGCCGCGGGGGACAACCCCATGGCAGGACCTCGATTCGATTCGGCGGTGTGTCCGGGTAACAGCGCAGCAGGATCGCCTTCATATCCGAGGAGGGCACGACGACTCGCTCCGACCAGAGCAGGCTGGCCCGCTGCTGCTCGAAGATCAGGCGTAGGATGGCTGGGGCGAGGCGCCCGGGAGTGCCTTTTCGAAGCCGCTCCCACCAGCGGGTCAGGGTCTCCGGGCGGATCCAGCCGCGCAGGTAAAGGGCGGAGATGTAGGCGACCACGTCCACGTGATAGATGGTCACGATCCGGAAACCTGCGCGCGCGATGCGCTCAAAGTCGGGTCCTTCTGAAATGTCGTTGACCAGGACAGTCGTAGTTGCGGGATCGTGCTTCAGCACTTCCGCGCTGCAGGCGGTTCGGAAGGCATCGCAAAAGCGGGCGTACTGACGCTCGTTGAAAGACACGATCTCGCGCGCCGAGGGCGCGGACGAGCCTAGAACAGCCGGCCCTAAGAGCTTCAAAGCGAATGGCTTAGAGTGGGACCACTCGTCTCCGAGCAGGTTGGCGATGGCCGCTCCACCCCCCAGCGGCACGGCCTGCCCGCTGAATCCGCCGTGCGCCGCGGTGTACAACACCGTATCGATCTGGCCCGTATGTGGGCCGAAGGTTGAACCCATTCGTCTGAACCTCTGATAGGCTAGAGCGCATGAAGCGCCGCTCGTTCGTCACTGCATTGCCGCTCGCCGCCGCGGCTGTCACCTCGTCACAGGCTGAGCCCACCGCCGCAGGCCGGCTCAAACAGTCGCTCTGCCGCTGGTGCTACTCGAAGGTGCCCATCGAGGATCTGTGCCAGGCAGCCGTCAAACTGGGCATCCAGGCCGTCGACCTGGTGGATCCCAAGGAATGGCCGGCGGTCCAGAAGGCCGGACTGAAGCTGACCATCGTCCCGGGCCCCACCTCGATTCCTGACGGCTTGAACCGGAAGGAGAACCACGACGGCATCGAGCAGCGGTTCCGTGGACTCGTAGACCAGGCCGTGGCCGCCAAAGCCCAATCCATTATCGTCTTCTCCGGGAACCGGAAAGGCATGGGCGACGAAGAGGGCTTGGAGAATACCGTCATTGGCCTGAATCGGATCAAGAAGTACGCCGAGGATAAGGGACTTCTGACGGTGATGGAGTTGCTCAACTCGAAGGTGAACCACAAGGACTACATGTGCGACCACACGCTGTGGGGCGTGGAGGCCGTGAAGCGGGTCAATTCACCGCAGATCAAGTTGCTGTACGACATCTATCACATGCAGATCATGGACGGCGACGTGATCCGCACCGTACGGGACTACCACCAGTACATCGGGCACTATCACACGGGCGGAAACCCGGGGCGCAACGAGATCGACGAGACCCAGGAACTGAACTACCGGGCAGTGGCGAAAGCCATTGCCGACACCGGCTACAGCGGCTACTTCGCGCACGAGTTCATCCCGCTGCGCGACTGGCAGGAAAGCCTGAAGCAGGCCGTGCAGATCTGCACGGTGTAGGGCGCGCGCGGCTCTAGCAGGGTCCATTTACCAATTCGGAACGCGGCCGGCGAGGGTGCCGGCTGCGAGTCGCTCCGCTCGTCAGCTTCTGGAAAGCGGGAGCGGCACGGGGTTGCGGGCTCTTTCGGAGACAGTCCCGCTGGCCGTTGCACTGCCGTCCAACCGGGCGGGTTTTGGACCGTCGCCGCCCCAGCCCGAAACGCCCATTTTGGTAGACTCTACAAGTTCCCAGACGTTCGCGGCAAGGAGGGCCATGACCATTTCAAGAACTCAGCAGGACATACTGGCGCAGCCTGAATCGCTGGCGGGCGTGCTGCGGCACCACACCGGCAGCGGGCGGGCGGCGCTGCTGGAAGCGGCCCGGGTTCTGTGCTCCGGGCGACCGGTCGTGATTACCGGCATGGGCGCCTCGATGAACGCCTCTATCCCGCTTGAATACCAGCTTTGCTCGCTGGGAGTTAACGCGCAGGTGGTAGAGAGCGGCGAGCTGCTGCACTATCGTTTGCGCGCCTGCGAGAACGCCGTGGTGGTGCTGGTTTCGCGCTCCGGCGAGTCGGTGGAAGTCGCACTACTGCTCGACCGGCTCAAGGGCAGGTGCGTCACCATCGGCGTTTCCAACGACATGCAAAGCCGGCTCGCCCTGGGGGCCGACCACTCCATCCACATGGCCAGCCTGCCCGACGAGATCGTCGCCCTGCAATCCTATACCGGCACGCTGCTGACCCTGCACCTGCTGGCCGCTGCCGCCGACGGTACGCTGGACGCGGCCGGCGCAGAGGCGGAGGGGGCGATTGACGCGCTCCGGCCTGTCATCACTGCCGGCAGCCAGGCTCTGACCGGCTGGGACTCATTCCTGAGTTACGCTCCACCGGTGACGATTCTGGCGCGCGGCCCGAGTTGCGGATCCGCCTCGGAAGCGGCGCTGCTCTTCAATGAAACCGCCAAAGTGCCGGCCATCGGAATGCCGGTAGCTTCCTTTCGCCACGGTCCGGTGGAACAGGTCAACGACAAGTTCAGCGGTCTCGTGTTCGCACCCTTGGGGCCCACGCGGACGCTAAACCTAGCGCTGGCTCGAGAACTGGCGCACTTCGGAGGCCATGTGCGCGTGATCGGTCCCGCGGGCGACGATACCACGGGCCTCGACGTGTATGAGGTTCCGGCTGTGTCCGGCGCGCTGGCGCCCCTGGTGGAGATCATTCCCGTGCAGTTCGCCGCGCTGCGCCTGGCCCTCTTGCGCGGCCTGACACCCGGGCAGTTCTTCCATACCGGGCAGGTCACGCTGACCGAAGCCGCGTTTGGCCTGTAGCCGCATAACGGCCGGACCAGGCCTGTAAACTCCCGGCGCGCCGCCATTAAGGTTCTTAGCGCGCGGAACGACTTCGCATACAATTCTGTTAGGCGCGTCCGGCATTTCGATTGGATATTCAGTCCTGTTTGCCTGCAATGTGCGTTCTGCTGCGTCCAGGAGGATTCGTGTTTTCTTACCCGCTTCGCCGCGCGCTGCTGAGTGCCGCGCTTGTCCTCATCCCGTTAAAAGCACAGGATTTCGTCGTCACCACGGTGGCGGGCGGCGCACTGCCCAACACGCCCTCCCAAGGCACCAGCGTCTCCGTGCACTACCCGCGCTCGCTGTTTGTGGATGCGTCGGGGAGCACCTACTTCGCTCTGGCGAATGCCGTGCTGAAGCTCGACAAGAGCGGTGTCCTGACGCGCTTCGCCGGTTCGTTCGCGGCAGGCTACGCCGGTGACGGCGGCCCGGCCACCACCGCCCGAATGTACTATCCCAACGGCATTACGGCGGACCCAGGCGGCAACGTCTTCATCGCGGACCTGGGCAATGCCGTGGTGCGCAAGGTCTCGACGAACGGCATCATTTCCACCTACGCGGGCTCGGGCATCTATGGGACGGCGGGCGACGGCGGCCAGGCCATCCAAGCTTCGCTGGGCGGCATCGCCAGCGTTGCCCTCGACCACAGCGGCAATTTGTACCTGGGCGATATCAGCTTCCACAACATCCGCAAGGTCGCTCCCGACGGCACCATCTCCACGCTGTTGAACACCGGGATCGCCGCCCCCTGGGGCCTGGCCTGCGACCACTCCGACAATCTGTACATCGCGGATGCGAACGCCAATATCGTGTTCCGGCTGAGTCCTCAGGGAACATTGACCAACTTCGCCGGTACGGGCACTGCGGGCTACCCCGGCGATGGAGCGGCGGCCACGAAGGCGCAGTTGAGTAACCCGAACGGCGTTTCCACCGATAACGTGGGGAACGTGTATATCACCGACACCGGCAACAACGTGATCCGCAAGGTGGACACACAGGGCATCATCACAACCGTCGCGGGCAACGTGTCCAATTCTTATATATTGCTCGGCGACGGCCGGCCCGCGACCTCCGCCGGCCTGCTGTTTCCGCAGGGCGCGGGCGTCGACACGGACGGCAACCTCTACATTTCCGATCTCGCCAACAACCGCATCCGCAAAGTGACCACCGACGGCATCATCCATACCGCCGTAGGTGGAGGCCTGGGCGCGGCCGGAGACGGCGGGCCGGCTACCTCCGCGCAACTCAATGGACCCTACGGGGCAACGGTAGACAGCGCGGGAAACCTCTACATCTCAGATTCGTTGAACAACAAGGTGCGCAAGGTCGCTCCTGACGGGACCATCAGCACATTAGCGGGGACCGGCGCTAAAGGCTCTTCCGGCGACGGCGGGCCAGCCCTCCAGGCACTGTTCGACATGCCGTGGGGAATCGCCGCCGACACCAAGGGCAACGTCTTCGTCGGCGACTTCAACAACCCTGACGTGCGCAGAGTCGATACCAGCGGTCAGATCACTCAGTTCACCGGGACGAAGTTCGTAGCCGGGCTGACCTTCGATCCGTCGGGCAATTTGTACATCGCGGAATACGCTTCCGGTCAGATCTGGAAGATTCTCCCGAGCGGCAAAGGCGATATCTTCGCGGGCGTCTGCTGCGGCAACATCGGCAGTGCTCATTATGGCGGCGATGGTGGACCTGCCTTGATAGCGTCATTCAGCCAACCCAGCGGCCTGGCCACCGACTCTAAGGGAAACCTGTACATTGCCGACAGTGGCAACCAGCGTATCCGCAAGATCGATACGAACGGCATCGTCACCACCGTCGCGGGCAACGGCACGCAAGGGTTTGGCGGCGACGGCGGACCTGCCACCCAGGCGCAGTTGAACAGTCCTTCCGGCGTCGCCGTCGATGCCTCGGGCAATCTCTACATCGCGGATTGGAACAACGCCCGCGTCCGTATGGTCGACACCAGCGGCAATATCTCAACCATCGCCGGCACCTATGGCTACCCCGGTTTCGGCGACGGCGGACTGGCCACCAATGCCGTGTTCGGCGCTCCGGTCGGCATCACCATCGACGCTCACGGCAATCTGTTTGTCGCCGACCAATACGACAGCGTGATTCGCATGTTGACGCCTGCAGGCCGGACGCCGGTGCTCGCCATCACGAATACCCATCCCGGCGTGACCGTCGCGGGCCAGCCGATTTCCTCCAGCATCGTCGTTGCCAACGCCGCCAGCGCGGGTCCGACGTCAGGTCCAATTACTGTGTCCTTGACCCTGCCTTCCGCCCTGACGCTGACCGGCGGCGGCGGCACGGGCTGGACATGCACGAACTTGACTTGCACGCGCAGCGACGCGCTGGCCCCCGGGGCCGCCTATCCGCCCATTACCGCCAAGACCGTACTCGCCCTCACCGCCTCCGGGCAGGTAACGTCGACCGCGTCTGTCACCGGCGGCGGCTCGATGTACAGCGCGAGCGCCCAGGACGTCATCACCGTCGCGGCTCCGGGGAGCAATTGCACCTACATGATCGACGCCACCGGAGCGTCACTGCCATCTTCCGGCGCCAGCGGGACGGTGAACATGATTACCACCGCCGGTTGCTTCTGGAGCACCTCGGTCGATCAGAGTTGGGTCACGGTCGGGGGGGCCGGCTCTGGCCCGGGTCCGATTGCCTACTCCGTCTCCGCCAATCCGGGTGGCACGCGCACCGCCACTATCACCGTCGGCGGCATGAGCTTTGCGATCAGCCAGGCGGGCAGCGCCGTTGAGTCTTTGCCGCTGGCGGGCGTACTCGCGCACTTCGCTTCCGGCTCAGGCTGGGCCAGCACGGTCACCGTCGTGAACACTTCCGCGGTGCCAGCCGAAGCGGCCTTCAACTTCTACGACAAGAACGGGAATCCGGTCCCGTTGCCGTCCACCTTCCCGCAGAATCCCGCGCTCGGCACACAGCAGGTGGTCACCTGGGATCAGACGCTCGCCGCCAACGCGCTTTCCGTGCTCGACACGCGCCAGAGCGGCACAGGCTCAGAGGGCTCGGCGCAACTGCGAGCCCCCGCCGGCGTGAGCGGATTCGAGGTCTTCGCCAATCTCGGCAGCGGTCAGCAGGCGGCGGTGCCTTTGGAAACGCGCAGTGCACCCTCGTATCTGCTGGCCTTCGACAACACCGGCGTATTGCTGACAGGCTTGGCGATCGCCAACGTCGCCGATGCCACGGCGCAAATCAACGTGATTATTCGCGACGATACCGGCGCGCAACTCGCGATCAAGAACAAACGGCTCGATTCGTTCGCGCACGACTCGTTCATGCTCGCCACCCAATGGTCCGAGACGCAAGGCAAGCGCGGCACAGTCGAATTCGATACGCCCTCCGGAGGCCGCATTACGGCACTCGGTTTGCGCGCCAACGGGGCCGCGTTCACCACGCTGCCGGTCATGGCGAACGTCGGTACCGGCGGTGGGTCTCTGGCGCATTTCCAATCCGGCGGCGGATGGCAGACCACCTTCACGCTGGCCAACAGCGGCACGGCCGCCGCGCCGTTCAGCGTGACGTTCTATGGGGACAACGGAGCGCCGGTCGCGCTTCCGATCACATCGCCGGAACTCGGCGACCTCGGCACGCAGAACACCGTGACCGGGACTTTGCAGCCCGGCGCATCCGTGCAACTGGTCACGAATGGCACGACCGGGCAGACGGGTTCCGCGCGTCTCACCTCCCCGGGTAATGTCAGCGGTTTCGCCATCTTCCGCTCCGACGCGGGCCAGGAGGCAGTGGTGCCGCTCGAAACGCGCCTGGGGACATTCGTGCTGGCATTCGACAACACGAGCGGCCTCCAAACGGGGTTGGCCATCGCCAACTTCTCGGCGCAAGCCGCGACGGTGAACGCGATCGTGCGCGACGACACCGGCGCGCAGATCGGCACCGAGATCGAACACCTCGACGCGAACGGCCACGACTCATTCATGCTCGCCGGCACCTGGATCGAGACCGGCGGCAAGCGCGGTACGGTCGAGTTTGTGCCGCCTGCAGGCGGGTCCATCGGCGTGATCGGCATCCGGGCCATCCCAGCCACGGGAGTCGTCACCACGATTCCGGTGCTGGCGAAATAGGCCCTGCGGCGCGGTGGTTGTGGCTGTGGCTGTGGGGCAGGATGACATCCCAATGTCACTTAGTTTTCCCTGCTTGTCTGCTCGGGAACTTGGAGCCGGTGCCCCATACTTCGCGTGGATAGGATCGGCGTTTGGTGCGTTTGGGGAGTTTGCAGCGGGCCACCAGATCCA
>CAIVVT010000270.1 GCA_903909435.1 uncultured Acidobacteriia bacterium
ATGCGATCGTCGATAGAAATCTTCTATACAGGGTAATACAAAAACAAATGGCAGCACAACCATCCAACCCACGAACCTGAAAGGACTTATGCGATGAGGAAAGGGCGCGCTACGCCAGCTCGCAGTAAACTCCCGCTAGTCCCGTAGGGAGGTGGGGCGGCGCTCCAGACCCGCGTGGGCTCTCCAGAGCCCGCATGTGGGGCCGGCAGGCCCCACAAATCCGGGACTATTCTTGAACTAACTTTGTCCTCAACTACCCCCTCGGCGTAAACGTCAGCGACGCCGAGTTCATGCAGTAGCGCTTGCCCGTCGGTTGCGGACCGTCGTCAAACACGTGCCCCAGGTGCGCGTCGCACCGTGAGCACTCCACTTCGTCGCGAGGAATCCCCAGGCTCAGGTCCGTCCCGATATGAACGTTTTCCTTCGCGATCGGCGCCCAGAAACTGGGCCAGCCCGTGCCGGAGTTGAACTTCGTTTTGGAGTCGAACAGCACCGTCCCGCAGCACACGCACGCGTACAGGCCGTCGCGGTGGTTGTCGTGGAAAGCGTTCGCGAACGCGCGCTCGGTACCCTTCTTTCTAGTCACCAGGTACGACGCCTCCGGGAGCTGTTTGCGCCATTCGGCGTCTGTTTTTACTACCTTCTCCATCTCGGTGATTCCTTTCCTTTTTCCCGCCGCATCGAACTCCACAATGCGGACCGTCTTCTGCGCGGCGCGCAGCAGTCCGCCCAGGCCGCCGGCTGCAAACAGGCCTAGCGCATGGCGCCGGCTCAGCGTAAACTGCGTGGTCTTCATCATCGTCTTTCCTGCCTCATTTTCCATTTCTCAGCGCTTCCATGTCGCGATTACTGCTTCTTCAGAAGCTCGGGAAAGGCCTTCTTCAACTTCTCCAGTTTCGGAAGCGAGTTGACCACCACATATGGGTTCGCGGGGTGGTGCTTCACGTAATCCTGGTGATATTCTTCCGCCGGATAGAAAGGTTTCGCCGGCGACAACTCGGTAATAATCGGCGCTTTGAAGACTTTGGCCTCGGTCAGTTGCTGCACATACGCCCGAGCGATCTTCTCCTGTTCGGCGTCCTTGTACCAGATCGCCGAGCGGTACTGGCGGCCCCAATCGGGTCCCTGGTGGTCCTTCGTCGTCGGGTCGTTGGCCACGCTGAAGAACACCTTGAGAATCGTGCCGTAGGTGATCTTCGCCGGGTCGAAGGTGATGCGGATCGACTCGGCGTGGCCAGTTCTCCCCGATCCCACAATCTCGTAATGCGCGTCGTCCGCAGTGCCTCCCGTGTAGCCCGAGGTGACGTCGCTGACGCCCGCCAGTTGCTCGAACACCGCCTCGGTGCACCAGAAGCAGCCGCCCGAGAGGATAGCGGTCTGATTGCCCTTCGCGGCGGCTGAATCCTGGTCTACGGCCGGGGCGGGGAAGTGCGCGAGATCGACCGCCGGCAGCGTGCTGCAGGCGCCCGCGATCAGCGTCAGCGCGGCCAGCGCCAGCAACTGGGGCCGGCGTCGATTGACAAGAGAATGCGTGTTCATTGGGTCTCCGTTTCCTATAGATGCTCGTTTCACGTCTGTGTATTCGCCATCAGCCCGGGAAAGTAACGGTGACACTCAATTTGAGCTGTGGGGCACGCTAGGTTGTGGGGCGGGATGGCATCCTGCGCGCCGGTTGGGTACCGGCGCTCGACAGGCTTACAGGCGGGTTGCCAACCGCCGCTGGCTGCCATCCTGCCCGCATGGCCGTAGGCGCGCGTTACCTTGTTTTAGGAAACTCAATGGGCTTGACGGACGCCCGCGGGGAGCCCGCTCTCCACCCAGCCGAGCACCGTGGTCCGGCCGTGTTCCTGCATCAACCGCCGCACGCGCGCCAGGCACGCGGCGTAAGCGGCGCGCAGTTCTGCTGGACTCCGTGGAGCGTCCAACGCACGTGTGGTCTGCGGAGTCCAGCTCGCTTCCTCCGCCGGGCCGCCCGCCAGTGCCAGCACCAATCCCTCGCCAAACCAGCGCGGCAGCGGCGCGCTCGAGTGTTGATTCAGCAGCGCGTGCAGCATCTCGTGCGCCAGCGTGGATTCCAAAATGCCGCGCCGCTGCAGTCCCGCGACTGGCTGTAGATGGATCGTGCCGCCGCGGGTGGACCCGGCCACAAACCCCGGTTCGCCGGTGGCATCCCGGTAGGCGTCGAGCATCGGGTAAACCACCACCCGAATGCCGCTCCCGCTGGCGGTCAAGCCCGACAGCCGCTCCGCAGCGGCCAGTGCCCGTTCGCTGGCGCTCAGCCACGCGCCTTGCGGAGCTTCGCTACTCAGAATCACGTGCTCGCCGCGCAGTTCCTTCCAAGCAAACCCGCTCGCCGTGACGCCCGCGCGGGTGCCCGGAAAGTAGCGCTCCAAAATGCGTTCGGCGCTCTCCCCGGCTAGTCCGCGCGCCTCGGCGCCGTCCTGGCACAGACCCACGCCATGCCCGCTCCCACGGCCCTCGAAGACCGCCAGCCCGCGTTCGACATGCACTTCGTACAACCGGCTTTTCAGGTAGCCCCAGCCCAGCGCGCGGCCCACGGCGAGATGGACTCGCTCGGCGTCCCACATGCCCGAGTCCGTGCGCAGCGCGGCGACCCGCCCGGAGTGCGTCCGCGCAGCGACCGCAAGCGCCCGGAGCTCGCGCCCGCCCAGCGCACGGGCCAGGTCCGCCAGAGCGATCTCCGCGTGCCATGTGCGGGGATTCGTCCGCGCGCACGCCTCGTCTTCCTGGACCGGCAGCCAGACTCGCGACGCGCCCGGCCAGACCGCTCCCGCATCTTCCGTTTTGCCCCCGCAGTTGCGGTGGAAATAGACCTCGGCGGGCCGCCCGCGCACCCACAGGATTTCACCCCGCGTACCCTCCACCGCCGCGGCGATGCGGACCGGCGCCGCTCCCCGCAGCAGCCGCTGGCAGTGCGTGGTGTTGCAGAAGTCGAAGCCCTGCGCACGGTGCCGGCCCGGGTTGGCGCGGGCGTAGGTGCGGATAGTGACGGCCAGTGCTTCCAGCGCGGCAGGGCTGGTGAACACGCCCGCCTCTCCGTTGAGCGCGGCCGCGGTGTAGTCCTCCAGGTCGAGCGTCCGCACGGCGACCCGATTGCCGCTTTCGCGCCAGCCCACCTTCACCGTCGCGGCGCTGGCGCAGACCGCCACGCAGAGGCCGAGCGCTAGCCCTCGTGCGCCCATTGTTCCGCCAGTTCCTTGGCATGTTCCGCCGCCGCGCCGCCGCCCGTTCCACCCACCACCCGCACCGCGAGAACGATGCCCGGGCGCGTGTGGAGGCAGGTCGCGAGCTCCGCATCCGGGCAGGCGGGTTTGAAGGCGAGCGCCCAACCGCCGAACCAGCCCGCGCTGGTGCCCGGTAAACCGCCCGGTGCGGTGCCCGTTTTGCCGGCCATCCACGCCACATTGCTGGCGGCCCGCTGGGCGGTGCCGCGTTCGACGGCGGCGCGCATGCCTTGCAGCACCAGCGCCGGGGGGCCCGCCTCTAACCCCGCACCTAACAGCGCCCCATACGCCCGCGCCAGCGTCAGAGGCGAGGCGGTGACGTGGGCCAGTCCGAGTGCCTGCAGGCAGACCTCCTCCGCGCTGGGGGCGCGCTGAGCGGCCAGTCCAAACCGGCGCAGGGCTTTCAGCAACTCGTCGGGCCCCAGACGGCGCGACATCTCGGCGAACCAGTAATTGCAAGAAGCGGCCAGCGCCTCCACGGCGTCGAGCGGGCCGGCGTTGCGGACGTGGATGCACTCCAGGTCGCGGCTTCCTAGCCGAAAGCCGCCCGGGCATTCGAGCCGCTCATCCGGCTTGAGCAAATGGCGCTCCAGCAGCGCGGCCAGCACGAAGGGCTTGAGCGTGGAGCCGGGGAGCGTCGCACGGCGGCAATCGCCTTCCTGCGAGAGCAGCTTCTCGGACCGGCTGTCGAGCACCGCCGCATCACCGAAGTGGTTGCCCGCCTGAGTGGACCCGTACGCCAGCGGACGACTCCCCGCCAGGGGAGCAGCGGCAGCGCGGACTCCAGCCAGTCGCGCCGGGTCATTGGCTTCAGCTCACCGTGGCACGATCGGCGCCGGCCGTTCGGTCGGGAAAAGCCTCGATCGCAAACAACTCGTAATACTTGCGCGGAACCTTCACCGGCCGTCCCTCCCGGGTAATGAAGACGTGCTTGGTTTCACCGCTAACCAGCAATTGAGACGTGGCGGCGTTGCGGATTTCGTACGTGAAAGCGATCATGCGCGGGTGCGAGTGCTTCAACCGCGCCTCGGCCACAATCTCGTCGTCGTAGCGCGCCGGTGCGTGGTAGCGGCACTGCACTTCGACCACCGTCAGCAGCAGCCCGTCGTGCGCTTCAATGTCGCGATACCGGACGCCGCGCGCAGCACACAGCTCCGTGCGCGCCATCTCGAACCAGGGCAGGTAGTTGCCGTGGTAGACCACACCCATCTGGTCGGTCTCGGCATACCTGACCCGAAACCGTGCCTGTGCCGTTTCTGGAAGTTCCACACCCACATTGTCGCCCCTTACGCCCTCGCCCAACGCGCATTCTGGAAGGTGCCTAATCGGGGTCTAAGCAATACGCTGACACAGCTGCGGCTGTGATGGCTCCTGCATCGTTTGTGGGGCAGGATGACATCCCAATGTCACTTAGTTTTCCCTGCTTGTCTGCTCGGGAACTTGGAGCCGGTGCCCCATACTTCGCGTGGATAGGATCGGCGTTTGGTGCGTTTGGGGAGTTTGCAGCGGGCCACCAGATCCA
>CAIVVT010000271.1 GCA_903909435.1 uncultured Acidobacteriia bacterium
GGGCTCGAAGCCGGGTTCAACTGGATCGATACGGCGGCCGTCTACGGTTTGGGCCACTCCGAAGAGGTTGTCGCGCGGGCGTTGGAGGGCATTTCGCCGAGACCTTACGTCTTCACCAAATGCGAGCGGACGTGGGACGCCAACGGCAAGATCGTGGCCCGGCTCAAGCGGGACTCGATCCGGCAGGAGTGCGAGAACAGCCTGCGGCGGCTGAAGCTGGACGTGATCGACCTCTATCAGATGCACTGGCCTGAGCCGGACGAGGATATCGAAGAGGGCTGGGAAGCGATGCTTCAGCTCAAGCTGGAGGGCAAGGTGCGCTGGGTGGGCGTGTCGAATTTCAACGTAAGCCAGTTGAAGCGCATTCAGGCACTGGGCCCCGTGACCTCGCTCCAGCCGCCCTACTCCATCATCTCGCCCGAAATCGAGACGGAACTGCTGCCCTTCTGCAAGCACAACGACATTGGCGTGATCGTCTACAGCCCGATGAAATCAGGCCTACTAACGGGCAAGATGACCCGCAAGCGCATCGCCGCGATGCCGGAGGACGACTTCCGCCGGCGCGTCGCGCAGTTCCAGGAGCCGAAGCTGACGCGTAATTTGAACCTGGCGGAGTTGCTGCGTTCGATCGGGGAGAAGCATGGACGCACACCTGGGGAAGCGGCGATCGCGTGGACTCTGCGCCACCCGGCGGTCACTGGGGCCATTGTGGGGTTGCGTTCGGCCGAACAGCTCGACGGTGTGCGGGGCGCATTGGAGTTCAGGCTCAATGCGGAGGAAGTCACCGAAATCACCAAGTTCATGGCCGCGAATCCGGCCTGAGCGCGATTGATGGGGCGGCTCTCCAGAGTCCGCATAAGTTAGTTCCCGGAGCGGGGTCTGGTGACCCCACGCGGCTCTGGAGAGCCGCCCCGCCGCGCGCGTCAGACGACGAGGTGTTTCTTGTCGTTCACGGGGCTGAACTTCAGCGCACTTTCCAGCGCCTCGCAGAAGAAGTACTCGCCCCACATGACGCTTTCGTTGACGCCCAGATTCTTGTGAATGTGGTAGACGCCGCCCTTCAGGATTCCTTCCCAGCCCTCGTCGCCGCGCGCGGTGTGGTCCAGGCACAGCGACTTGAGAATCTTCAGCGCACAGGACCAGTAGTAGAAGCCCTTGACGGGATCGGGCAGCATCCGGCACAGGCGGATCAGGGCACCGGCGGCAATCGCGGCGGCCGATGTGTCGACGGTCTTGCGGGTTTCCGGAGAGGCTTGGAAATCCCACGGCGGAACGCCATCCGCGTTGGTGTGGGTCAGGAAGTAGTCGGCGCAGGCCTGTGCGGTTTGCAGGAAGCGCGGATCGCGCGTGTACTCATAGCAGGATCCGAAGCCGTACATGGACCAAGCCAAGCCGCGCGACCAACTGGAGTCGCCGCGCTGGCCCTGCTGGGTGGACGAGCGCAGGAACTCGCCCGTCTCCGTATCGAAAATACCTTCGTGCGCCGTCGAGCCGTCTCCACGCACCAGGTAGCGGCGAGTTGTCAACGCGTGCCGGATCGCGATGTCGCGCAGCTTGCGGTCGTTCGTCTCGCGGGCGGCGTAGAAGACCACGCCCACGTTCATCATGATGTCGATGAATAGCGAGTCGTCGCCGACGAACGAGCACAGATACTGGCCCTTCTCCCTGAAGCGCAGCGCCATCGTCTTGCCGGCTTGCACCAGGACGTCGTTCAGCCGCGGCTCGCGCGTCAGCTGATACCAGCGGTAGTAGGTCGAAAGGAAGATGAAGCCAAGGTCGTGCACGTCGCGATCGAACTGGCGGGGTTCCAGCGGGAGACTGTACTCGATGGCCTTCTGCTTCCAGTAGTCCTTCTCGCTGCTATCCTCCGCTTCGGTCCGCTGGAAAATCCACATCATGCCAGGCAGGAAGCCGTCGCACCAGTGGGTCCAGGCAGGGCCATCATGCTTCCATTTTCCGTCCTGCGTGTAGAGCGGATAGAAGCCCGGATTCTGCTCCGTCAGTGACCGAACCTGGCGCTTGGCGAATTGCAGAGTCTCCTCAAACAGGCTTCTATCGATTTCCGGTTCGAACTGAATCACGGCTTGGACCCTCCCGAAACCTCCAGCGTACGCCAAATCAGACGGTAGCCGCGTGGGAGTTTCGTAATGATCCCGGTGTAGAGCGCCGAGACGTCCTTCTTGAGGTGCTTGATCTCCTCCGGGACGATGAGATCGCGGCCTTGATTGAAACTCCGTCCGCCATAGGCCGTATCGCGCTCCCACGATGGCGACTCCAGCGTGGCGGCGAACGGTCCGGACCGGGTGCCGTCTTCGAAAGACTCGGTACTCAAAGTCGCGAAACAGTAGGCTATGGGGCGGTCTTCACAGCCAAAATACTGCCAGCGGCCCATCACCTTGGCGCCCGACGACAGCAGTTTACGCCCTTTCTTCACGACGTCCTTCACCACGGTCATAGCGATCAGGTCTCCACGCGCGGCTTGCGTCAGTTCCACCGCGTCATCCAGTCTGACCGAAACTTCCAGCCCGGCCGGCAGGCTCAGTGTCTCCACGGACTGGGGCGGCAAACCGGCCGGGTCGGAAGCAGGCTCTTCAAAGGTCAGTTTCGACTCGCCCTTGTACTCGCGGCAGTTGGAAAACGTGGACACGGTGCGGTTCTCGATCCCGTTGCGAGTTGTCATGGAGAGCTCGGTCATCGCAGGCAGTCGCACCGGAACGCCGTTAACGGTCACCGATGAATACTCGGTTGCCTTGAAAACGCGCCGGACGGGGAAGCCTAGCGGGAACCTGGTTGCGAGCAGTTCAATGCGCAGCAGGGCGAGCGTCGCGGTGTCGTGCCAGGCCGTGGCGGCATAGGCAACGGTCGCTCTAGCAGGGGGGACGATGACGTCATAGCGGCTCAGATTGGCGGGCACGATCTGAGTGAAACGCCAGGCATCGCGTCCCAGCATCAGTTCCCTGCCCGCCACCAGCAGGGGCAGGTTCCCGCCATAAGTGGCCCGCAAATGCTCCCCGAAATCACCAGTCCCAAACGCCCCGTGAGTGGTGATGATCTGTTGGAGCTCTCTGGAGTCGAATCTTGGGGAGCCAGGGAAGGCGTACAACTCCGTCCCATCCACATAGGCAACCTCAACGCGCACCCGATCAACCAACCGGAACTTGGACTGTCCCGGCGCCCGTGCCGTCTGTTCCAGCGTTTCCAGGCAGGTGTAATTCGGCAACCGGGTGAGCATGCCGCTAACCACCGAGCGCACTTCGCGTACCACCTCGGCATCGGCGAATTGCGCCGGTTCCCGGGCGGGCGGATCAGTGTCAGGCGGGGCCGCCGGTGCCAGTGTGGCCAGCAGGCTCAATACAAGAGCGGGGCTGAAGATCATCCTGCGCATGGAGCGGTGGTAGCGTTTCTGAAGAAGTCGCCGGTCAGGCGGATCAGGCGCGCCGGTGACCGCTGCTTCCCATCTGCTAACATCGGCTGCATGTCTGTCAAGGTAACCGTTTTGAACAATGGACCGCTCCGGCTTGTGGCCGATGACGCGTCCGAACTCGCGATCTTCGATCCAGCCGGAAATCAGTTCGGACTAGCAGGTCGGACCACCATCGGCCTGTGCCGCTGTGGACTTTCGGAGAACAAGCCGTTTTGCGACGGGGCGCATAACCGGCTAGGCTTCCAGTCCGCTTGTGAAGCGCGCGAACTTCCGCCGGCGAAGCCGAAGGTCTAGCAGTACATCGCGCCTTCGTCCCGCACGCCGACTCTTGGAGGGACAACCCCTTTGGTGGGACAATTCATGCAGGAGCACGAATGTCCAACCGCACACACATGCCTTTCGGCGCGATCGTGCTGGCTGCGCTAGCTATTGCGTTTTCAGGATGTTCCCGCAAGGCCGACACGGAGTCGTCGCAGAATTCGAGCGCGAATCCCTCCGGCGGGGAGCAGTCCGAAGAGGCACGGCGAGCCTCGCGGGAGCATGGCGCAACGCCCGGTGAAAAGGCCAAAGAGGGTTGGGGCGACCAAGGTAGCGCTACGGATCGTTCGCCCAACCGGCCCCAGACGGTGCAGGCGCACGATTACACATTGGATCCGGGCTCTCCCATCGTAGTTCGAACGATCACCGCGCTCAGCACCAAGACCGCCAAGCCCGGCGACCGGTTTGAAGCAAGCCTTGAAGCGCCGCTGGTCATTGGCGACCGCACGGTCGCGCCTAAGGGTACGACCGTGTTTGGTCAGGTCACCGTGTCAGATCCTAGCGGGAAACTTAAGGGGTCCTCATTCATAGGAGTCCAACTCACGGCCATCGCGCTGCCCAACGCGGACCCCATCTCCATCCAGACGGCGACGAACGAGCGAAAGTCGCAGGGCACCGGCAAGAAGACCGCGGCAAAAGTGGGAATCGGCGCCGGTCTCGGCGCGATCATTGGAGCCATAGCGGGCGGCGGGAAGGGCGCAGCCATAGGCGCTGGGGTCGGCGGTGCGGCGGGGGGCGGTGTTGCCTACGCGACCGGCGGCAATCCGGCCGTGATACCAAGCGAGACCGTGCTGACTTTCCGGCTAACCGCACCGGTGACGATCACGTTGAGGGACTGAATTAGTTGAGCGCCTTTCAGTCCGTTCTCCGCACCAACAAGCTGAGCCAATTGCGCTCGTGGATCTGGACCATCCCCGTAGCCATGCTGACCACGGCTGTGCTGATAACCGCCGCGGTGGCTACGATCCTCCTCGCACCAGGCGGCAAGCGACAGTTATGGTTCCACCACAAGTGGGGAGCGGCGGTCTTGGGAATCGTCGGCGCCAAAGTGTCGGTGGTCGGGGTAGACAAGATCGATCAATTGGCCAATTACGTCGTCGCCGCCAATCACGCCAGCCTGATGGACATTTGCGTCCTGTTCGGCTGGCTCCCCATGCCGTTCAAGTTCCTGGCAAAACGGGAACTCCTGAACGTGCCGTTCATCGGGTGGTATTTGCGCCGGGACGGGCATCTTACCGTGGACCGGAAGAGCCTAAGGTCTTCAATTGAAACAACGAATGAGTGCGCGCGCCTCATCCGGGAAAAGCGATTGTCGGTTCTGATCTTCCCCGAGGGGACACGATCGCCGGACGGCCAACTGCAGCGCTTCCGCGACGGAGCGGCATTCCTGGCCATTCAGTCCGGCGTCCCGGTTCTCCCGGTTGGGATTGTGGGCGCTTGCGACGTTCTGCCAGCGCGCTCTTCATGGTTTATGCCAGGAAAGATCGAACTGCGGATTGGCGACGCCATTGCCGTCGAGGGCTTGATCGCGAGGGACCGGGCCGGGCTCACCGCTCGCGTGGAACAGTCCGTGCGGGACTTGCTCGCCGGCTAGAAATCAGATTCGTGCGATGGAGCAGGGCACGGCCGCTCCAAATTGATAGAATATTGCTTCGTTCGAGGACGGGTCCACGGAGGTAACGTGAAGTTTTTCGCTGCTGTTCTACGCTTATGGAGTTGTGCGTTTTCCGTGGTCATAGGCCTCTTTCTGACGGGCCTGGCGACCTTGATCGTTACGTCCGACATCCAGAATCTGAATATGACGATGCTGCCGTGGTGGAAGGGGACAACGCTCACCGTGATGCTTTTCATCTTCGGTTTGAGCGGGATTCTGGCTGGTGCGTTGGCGGCTCTGAAACTGATCAAGCCGCTGCTGGTGCTATACACACTGGTTGCGTTTGGCATCATATTGGACGGCTTCTTCCTCAACGGCGCCCACCGTTTTGACGGGAAGTCGGGCGCGATCAGCGCAGCCTGGCTCGCGCTCGCGGCGTTGGTGGCGGTCGCCGGATCCTTTGCCCAGTTCAGGGATTCGCACAACGACTAGGGTTCCGCGGGCCCCACCAATGTGGCCCATTTGCGCTCACCTCAGCCGTGTCTACGTGCTTATTGCGCGCAGATTTCCGCAAGGCATTCTTCGAGCGTGTCCAGAGCGAAGTCGGCTTGATCGGCCGTGAGTACGAGCGGCGGAGCAAGCCGCACCGAGTTCGAGCCTGCGCCAAGCACGAGAATACCCTTCTGAAAGCCGAGTTCGACGATCAGATCCCGCAAGTCGGGTGCCTTTTCTTTCGTCGCCTGGTCGCGCACAATCTCGAAGCCGAGCATCAGCCCCAGCCCGCGGACATCGCCGACGATGGGGAAACGCGAGGGCCAGGTGAGCATCCGTTCCTTCATCACGCCGCCGATTCTGGCGGCGTTGTCGACCAGTTCCTGCTCCAGAAGTTGAATCGTGGTCAGCGCAGCGGCGACCGATACCGGGTTGCCGCCGAACGTGGAAGCATGTGCGCCAGGTTTCCACTGCATGTAGCTCGCTTTCGCGACGGTCGCGCACAAGGGCATGCCGCTGGCAATGCCTTTGGCCAGCGTGATGATGTCCGGGTCCACGCCGAAATGCTGGTGCCCGAACATCTTCCCGGTGCGGCCCATGCCGCTCTGCACCTCGTCGAACACGACCAGAATCCCGTGCCGGTGAGCGACCTCCTGGAGTTCGGCGATGAACTTCTGCGGCGGAACGACGTAGCCGCCTTCGCCCTGCACGGCCTCCACGAAAATCGCGGCGACCTCCTCGGCGGGAACCGTGGTTTTGAAGAGTTGGTCTTCCAGCACCTTGACGCACTCCACGTTGCAGCTTTCCACCCGTTTCCCGTAGGGGCAGCGGTAGCAATACGCGTATGGGATGTGCGTGACACCGCCCAGCAGCGGCGCGAAGCCCTTCTTCTGAACGCTTTTGGAGCCGGTTAGCGAGAGCGCGCCCATCGTGCGCCCGTGGAAAGCGCCGAAGAACGCAATAAACTTGTCGCGGCCACTGTGATAACGGGCCATTTTGAGCGCAGCTTCGACGGCCTCGGCCCCGGAGTTGCCGTAGTAGACCCGGCGCTTCTCGCGCGACTTATCGCCGAGCGTAACAAGGTCGCTCAGTTTCTCGCCGAGCGTGACGATGTTCTCGTAGTAAAAGTCCGTACCCGACATGTGCAGGAACTTGCCGGCCTGCTCGCGAATGGCCGCTACGACCTGCGGATGGGAGTGACCGGTGGAGCACACGGCGATGCCCGCGTTGAGGTCGAGAAAGCGATTGCCATCCACATCCTCGACAATCGAGCCCTCGCCCTTGGCGATGACCAGCGGATAGCTGCGGGTGTTGGAGGGTGATAGCACGGCACTATCGCGATCGACGATGGCCCGGGCCTTGGGGCCCGGCAGCGCAGTTACCAGGTGCGGCAAGTCTTGCCGCAAGGAAACAGAGGTATCCATGAGAGTTTCTCCCGAAGCTGACCAAAGAATGCTGGAAATAAGCCGGACGGCCGGGCGGGAAACGAGGATTGAGCGCCGCTAGTCGGTAGCGAAGAGAGAGGGGCGAACTGCAGCAGGAGTCTCCACCACACGTCCATTGTAGGGCAGCTTGCCTGCGCTGTGAACCCCCGATCTCGATCCCGGGCATCATCAATCACGTGAAATCTACTTCACCTGAGTATTAGCTGTCGGAATGCTATTGCGGCTTGCGCGCAGGCAGTGTTACCGCCGCCTGGAATCGCCAATCCCGCTCCGCTAGACTCTCCGTGAGGGGGTGCGAATTGGGACTGGATCTCGAGATATCGCCGCAGGAAACGAAACGAGGCTTGGACGAGGGTACGGTGGTGCTGCTCGACGTACGCGAACCCGCCGAATACGACATTTGCTCGATCCAAGGAGCCCGCCTGATCCCTATGAACACCATTCCGGGCCGTCTTCAGGAGATAGTCGAGCTCGCGGAGAGTGGGACGCTCGTGGTCTATTGCCATCATGGAGTTCGCAGCCTGAACGTGGTGGAATGGTTGCGGCGGCAAGCCGTCGGGAACTGCTGTTCGTTGGCGGGCGGAATCGAGCGCTGGAGCACCGAAATCGATCCGGCGGTGCCGAGGTACTGAAGCCGCGAAGCGCCGTTGCGCGGAAGGGAATCCACAGTGAACAGGAAGTTCTACACAAAACCCACTTGAACCACATGCCGCAAAGCCAGGAGTTTCCTGGCTGAACACAGGATTGAGGTCGAGACTATCGATCTAAGCAGGGGACTGCCGGTCAGCGAACTGGAACGGCTGATCGGCGAGCGGGACTACCTGGAATTCCTCAATCCGAAGAACGAGCTGTACCGGGCAAAGCAGATGACGCAGCATCCGCCCACGCGGCAGGAGGCGCTTGAACTCATGTCAGCGCATCCCAACCTGATCCGGCGGCCCCTCATCGTCGAAACCGGGCGAGTCTGGTTCGGTTTCAAGCCGGAGGAATGGGGCGAAATCGGAACGGACTGAGGCGTAGCCCGGTATATGCGTGACCTGCGGAGGAACTGCCGGCCGACGTAGAATTGCCATCTGGCCGTTCAGCAAAGACCTTAGATCGGAGATGCATGGAAATCACTCGGCGTAGTCTTGCACTTGCGGCGTTAACGTCCGCTTCACTAGCTGAAGAATCAATGGCGGCACCCAGCGAACCCACATACGGCGGACCTTTAGAGAAATATCAAGGCCGCATTCAAACTGCTGATTTCGACTCGCTCGCCTATTCCGTGGAGCGCTGGAAGGCGTCGCCGCGAGAGTTAGGCTTCATGGCGAACTCGAAGAGCGACGCCTCCGCGTGGCAGAGCAAGCTGAAACAGCGCGTCGAGGCGTGTTTGGGCGGGTTTCCCAAAAGGCGCGTACCTTTGAGTCCAACCAGCTTCGAAGTGACGGACTTCCCCAACCACACACGGGAGGCGCTCGCGTTCCAGTCGCGCGCGGGCTCGTGGGTGTTTGGATACCTGCTGAAACCAAAGGCCGCAAAAGACCCGATGCCGGTGGTGATCTGCCTCCCCGGGCACGGACGCGGAGTGGACGACATCGTGGGCATCGATCCGAACGGACGGGATCGAATCGTCAAGGTCGGTTACGCCTACGATTACGCCCTGCAGGTCGTGGAGCACGGCATGGCGGCGCTGGCGATCGAGATGCTGGGCTTCGGGTGCCGGCGCGATCCTGCGGCGCGCAAGGCCGGGCAGGGCCAGAGTTCCTGCCAGCCAGCAGCGGGCGCCGCGCTGCTGCTGGGGGAGACGATGGCCGGTTGGCGAACCTGGGACGTGATGCGGTCGTGCGACTTCATCGCAACGCGCAAGGACCTGGACGCGAACCGCATCGGGTGCATGGGCATCTCCGGCGGGGGCACTGTCACTTTGTACGCCGCCGCACTCGACCAGCGCATCCGCGCGGCGTTCATGAGTTGCTCGCTATGCACGTTCCGCGATTGCATCCTGTCGGTTCCCCACTGTATCGACAACTACGTCCCGGGTATTCTCAACTGGGCGGAGATGAGCGATATCGCTGGCCTGATTGCGCCCCGACCCCTGTTCGTCGAGTCCGGCGAGAAGGATCCTATCTTCCCGCTGTCCGGCTCGCGCGAGGCGTTTCAGGCTGTCCAGCGCGTGTATGAGGTACTCGGCCGCCCTGAGTTGTGCACGCGGGAGGAGTTCCCCGGCGAACACGAATTTCACGGCGTTGGCGGTCTGGAGTTCCTGCGGAAGCATCTGGCCTAGCCTCCACAGACCAAGGTCAGCAGGCATTGGGATTAACTTTACGGGTATCCCCTCGAACAGGGCCGTCGTTAACACGACCTTTACCGGGAGTTGATAGGCTGATGGCTTAATCGCCATGCGCGTTACTATTCTCGGAACCGGTTATGTCGGCCTGACCACGGGCGTCGCCCTCGCCTATCTGGGTCACGAAGTCGCCTGCGTTGACAAAGACGAAGCGAAGATCGAGCGGCTGAAGCAGGGCGATCCACCGATCTACGAACCGAATCTTAAGGAGTTGCTGGACCTGAGCAAGGGCCAGATCCGATTCCTCACCAGCTACGCAGACTCGGTGCCCGATGCCGAAATCGTCTTCATTGCCGTGGGTACACCTCCGCGCGCCGACGGCAGCCCGGACTTGCGCTTCGTTCGCGCCGCGGCTGACGAGGTAGGCCAGTATCTTGGCAAGCGCTACACGGTGGTGGTGAACAAGTCCACCGTGCCCATCGGCAGCGGGAAGTGGGTGCGCCTGGTGATCCAAGCCGCCTATTTCGAGCGCCATGGGCGAGACGCGGACGAACTGGTAGGAGTGGGTTCGAATCCCGAGTTTCTGCGGGAAAGTTCGGCCGTCTCGGACACCCTCTTTCCGGACCGGATCGTGATCGGAGCGGACGATCCACGCGTACGGGACCGGCTGGTGGAACTGTATCGCCCGCTGATCGAGCAGACCTTCGAACCACCGCCTTTCCTGCCCCGGCCCGTGGGCTTCGACCCGGTGTCGCTCGTCCTCACCGATCCAGCCTCCTCGGAGATGATCAAGTACGCCGCCAACGCCTTTTTGGCTTTGAAGATCAGCTTTATCAACGAAATTGGGATCCTCGCGGCCAAGGTTGGGGCGAACATCCAGACGGTGGCGGCGGGCGTAGGAATGGACAAACGCATCGGCCCGAAGTTCCTCCAGGCCGGGCTGGGGTGGGGCGGCTCCTGTTTCGGCAAGGACACCTCCGCCCTGTTGACGACGGCTTTCGAGCACGGCGTCTCCATGCCTATCGTGCGCGCGTCGCGCGAGGTCAACTGGCGGATGCGCGTGCAGGTGATCGAAAAGTTGCTGAATGTCCACGGCACGCTCGAAGGCAAGCGCATTTCTCTATTGGGACTCGCCTTCAAACCTGAGACTGACGACTTGCGAGACGCGCCGGTACTGGAGATTGCCCGCCGCCTGCTCGACCACGGAGCAAAAGTGATGGTGCATGATCCAGCCGCGGCGGCGAGATTCCTGCGCGATCAATCCGACCTGAAAGTCGAACTGGCAGACGACCCCGAAATGCTGTTCGAGGGCGCGGACGGAGTGGTCCTGGTCACCGAGTGGAAGCAGTACCTGGCCCTGGACTGGGCGGCCCTGCGGTCTCGTATGCGGGTGCCGGTTGTCGTTGATGGCCGCAACGTACTGGACAGGGAGACGCTGGAAGCCGCAGGCTACCTGTACCTCCGTATTCCATAGAGTCGAAGCCGGGTGCGATAGAGTATGGGGGTGCGCTCACGGACTCTCTGGATTCTCGCTTTTTTCCTCACTTTGGCATCGGCTGTCTACCAGCGTATGACGGGCCCAACCTGGCCCGCGCGGGGAGCTGTCGTGTTGGGCGGGGAGACCATCCGGTACCGGCTGGCGCGCAGCCATGCCGGACTCGGGGACGCACCTATCGCAGTTCAGGCAGTAGCGCCAAATGCGGGTGGTCAAGTTGAGTTTCGCCGGCATGCAACCAGTGATCCGTGGACGCGCATCGAGATGCTGCGAAACGGCGGGGAACTGATTGCTACGCTGCCGCATCAGCCACCCGCGGGGAAACTGGATTACCGCGTCACACTCACCCGGAATTCCGAGTCAGTGCCATTGGGCGAATCCGTCACCATCCGGTTCAGAGGCGACGTGCCTGCGTGGGTGCTGGTGCCGCACGTTCTGGCCATGTTCCTCGGGATGTTGTGGGCCACCCGGGCCGGTTTCGAGAAGTTCTCACCGGCACCGCAATACACCAGCCTGATCCTCTGGACGCTGCTGTTGCTGGGCATTGGCGGCCTGCTGCTCGGTCCGGCTGTTCAGAAGTACTCCTTCGACGCCTGGTGGACGGGTTGGCCTTTTGGCGGCGACCTGACGGACAACAAGACCGCCGTGGCGTGGCTCGCGTGGCTGGCCGCCTGGGTGGCCAACCGGAAGGGCGCCAGGTCCACAGGCTGGTGGGCGCTGGCGGCAGCAGCGATCACGCTCATCGTCTTCGCCATTCCGCACAGCATGTTCGGCAGCGAACTGCACTACCGGTAGCCAATCGCCGGCACTGCCCCCAGCGCGGACTGCGAGCGCTTGCCGCGGAGGCTGGATTCCGCGCCGTTGCCCTGAATTCAAATTCGAATTGTCCGGAACCTTTGAGTGTTTCTTCCCGTAATCGAGTATGAACGCGAGGTTCTCGAACATGGCACTTAACGGCAAAAACGGAAAGAACGGGAAATGGCGCAAGCGCCTGATTTGGCTGGGCATTCTGGCGGTCGTGCTGGGCGGCGCCGGCTACGGCGTGCGCGCCGCACTGAAACCCGACAATAAAATCGACCCCTCCAAACTGGCCTCGATTGAACGCGGCAATATCGCACGCAGCGTTGTGGCTACGGGCAAGATAGAGCCGCGCTCCACAGTCGAAGTGAAGTCGAAAGCCAGCGGCATTGTAAAGAAACTGTTTGTCGATTACAGCGACTACGTTCACCAGGGTCAAATACTGGCTGAGTTGGACAAGGAGAACCTCGAGGCTGCGGTTCGCGAGTCGAAAGCGAACCTGCAGGCGGCACAGGCGGCGGAGGAATCCGCGATGGCTTCCCTCGAACGCAACAAGGTGGATGCCGAGGGTCCGGACATGCCCTTCCTCAAGACGGCCATGGAGCGGGCGCGAGAGTTGCACAAGCAAGGCCTGATCGCGAAGAACAGTGTCGAAGATGCGGAGAAGGGCTACCAGATGGCGCTCAACAAGCAATCTTCCGCAATCCGCAATCTATCCGTGTCGCGCGCCGAAATCACTAAGGCCAAGGCCATGGTGGCTCAGGCGACCGCCGCACTGGAGCGCGCGGATCAGGACCTCCGCAATTCGACAATCGTGAGCCCGATTGACGGTCTGGTGCTCTCGCGCAACGTCGAGGTAGGCAACGCAGTGAGTTCCATCCTGGTGTTAGGCTCTCAGGCCACGCTGCTGTTCACGCTGGGCGACATTAGCGACGTGTTCGTGCGCGGCAAGGTGGACCAGGCAGACATCGGCAAAGTGTATTTGACCCAGCCGACCCGCATCACAGTGGAGAGCTTCCGCGACAAGAAGTTCGACGGCAAGGTGTACCAGATCAGTCCGCTAGGCGTGGAGAAGGAGAACGTCACGACGTTTGAAGTGAAGGTCTCGATCGCCAATCCAGGCCGCGAATTGAAAGCGCAGATGAGCGCCAACGCGGAGATCATTCTGGAAGAGAAACCTAACGTGCTGCTGGTTCCGGAGGCGGCGATCATCTACGACAAGGACCGCAAAGCGACCGTGGAAGTTCCGGACATTACCGCAGAGAAGGGCCGCAAGAAGGTGCCCGTCAAACTCGGCATCAGCAACGGAGTGAAGACCGAGTTAGTGGCCGGCTTGAACCAGGGCGCGAAAGTCATTCTCCAATAACCTGCGAGGGCAGCGCCGTGAGCATTTCAGATCTCCTCAAAGACACCTATCAAACGCTCACGGCGCACAAGCTGCGGACTGGATTGACGATGTTCGGACTGGCCTGGGGCGTGGTTTCCATCACGTTGATGACCGCCGCCGGCGACGGGTTTCGCGAGGGCCAGCGCCAGGTAGCGGAGAAGTTCGGCGACAGCATCGTGATCGTTTGGCCAGGCCGCACGTCGCTTCAGGCCGGAGGGGCGCGCGCCGGGCGCAAGATCTGGTGGACCACTCGCGATCACGAGGCCATCATTCCGCAATGCCCGGATTGCCAGTACATCCTACCGGAGTTGACGCGAAGCGGCACGTCGGTTCGCAGCGCGTACAATAGCGCGCTAATCACAGTCAGCGGCTCGAAGCCGGCCTACCAGAGCATCCGCTATCTGCCAACCGAAGACGGGCGTTTTTTCTCTGAAGAAGACGACTTGGACGGACGGCGTGTGGCGTTCCTGGGTCCGGAGGCGCGCAAGCAGCTCTTCGGACCGCGCAAGGCGATTGGCGAACGGATCAACATCGCCGGGTTCCCGTACGAGGTGATCGGCGTGATGAAGCACAAGGAGCAGGACAACGACTACGACGGGCGCGACGTTGAGAAGATCTTCGTCCCCTATGGAGCGATGATCAAAGATCTGCCGAACAAGCCGCCCATGCCGCCGGAGACGATCGATCAATTCATAGTCAAAGCGCGGAGTCTCGCAGTGCATCAGGCTTGCGTACTGGAGTTGAAGCGCGCTCTCGCGACCATTCACAACGTCGATCCAGCCGATAAGGAAGCCATCCCGACCTGGGACACGGTGAAGGAGTCGCGCGCCTTCGCCGCGATGGCCAACGGCATGAAGTACTTCCTGGGAGCGATGGGCGTCGTCACGCTGTTGCTAGGCGGAATTGGCACCATGAACGTGATGTTGGTGGCCGTGCAGGAACGGACGCGCGAAATCGGATTGCGCAAGGCAGTGGGCGCCACGCGGCGGGAAATCCTGCTGATGTTCTTCTCGGAGACGTTCGTAATCGTCTTCGGAAGCGGTGCGGTAGGCTTCGCGTTCGCGCAGGGGTTCTGTGCCGCGGTGAACAAGCTCCCGATGCCGATGTACTTCGCCGGCCTGGTAACCACCTGGCAAGTGAGCGTAGCTTGCATCGTACTGCTCGGACTGGTCGCGCTGTGCTCGGCGCTCTACCCCGCATCGCGGGCGGCGTCTATCGACCCGATCGAAGCTCTGCGTTGGGAGGCCGGCGGATAAGCCGGAGCACAAAATGTGGAAGGAGATTCTGGCACAGGCGTGGATCAGCCTGAGGCGCAACCCGACCCGCAGCCTGCTCACAATGAGCGGCATTGTCTGGGGTATCGCCGCGGTCACGCTGCTGCTCGCCTACGGCAACGGGTTCCAGAACGTCTTTGTCGGGATGTTCGAGAACTTCTCGAAGACTTGCGTGATCGCGTTTCCGGGCCAGACCTCCATGCAGGCGGGAGGCGAACGCGCGGGCAAGAAAGTGTTCTTCGAGAAAGAGGACCTGGAAGTTGCCAAA
The DNA here is from genome assembly GCA_903909435.1 of uncultured Acidobacteriia bacterium. GTDB lineage: Bacteria > Acidobacteriota > Terriglobia > Bryobacterales > Bryobacteraceae > CAIVVT01. The sequence continues at coordinate 14,765 of CAIVVT010000271.1, forward strand.
GCGGAATCACCCGTGATCAAGGCGATCTGTCCCGAATTGATACGACGCCCAAACGTAGGTTACGAGGATCGCTCCTTCGAAATCCAAGTGCGCGGCGTCTGCGCCGAATACGGCGAAATCCGCTCCGAGATTCCGGTCGAAGGACGCTGGCTCACCAAAGAGGACGAACAGGAGCGGCGCCGCGTGGCGTTTCTCGGTGATTGGGCGAAGGACAAACTCTTCGGGGGGCGTCCCGCGGTCGGTGAGTTCATCTCCATCCTGGGCGTTCGATTTACGGTGATTGGCCGCATGGACCAGAAGATGTCCATAGGCAACTATTACGGGCCGAACGACCGGGCAATCTTCATCCCCTATTCGACGATGGGCGACTTGTTCAACGCCCGTTATCCCACCATGGTCGTCATACAGCCCGTCTCCGCGCAGTTCGAAGATCTGGCCGCCGTGCAGTTTCGCACATCGGTCGCCAGGCGCAAAGGGTTCGACGCGAAAGACAAGCGCGCCATCGAGAGCTTCGGCACCTCCGACATGCGGCCCATCATCGATGGGCTGACCATCGGGCTGAAGACCTTGCTGCTGTTCGTCGGTTCGCTCACGCTGGGCATCGGCGGGATCGGACTGATGAACATAATGCTGGTGGCGGTGAGCGAACGGACGCGGGAAATCGGGTTACGTCGCGCTCTGGGATCAACGCGGCGTAATGTCGCCTGGCAGTTCCTGACCGAGGCAATCGCGCTGACTTTCGCCGGAGGACTGATTGGCGTGGCTCTGTCGTA
>CAIVVT010000272.1 GCA_903909435.1 uncultured Acidobacteriia bacterium
CATCGAGCCGTTGGCCAGCACGAAGCCCGCGATGCCGCTGGGCGCAAGGTGGTGGATGAAGTGCTGCACCCAGGCGAAGTTGGCGTTGGAGGCCGGGGGCACGCCAAACTGCCAGCGCACGTCCTCCTTCAGCGCGTCGCCGCCCCAGTCCGAATCGTTGAATGGCGGATTGGCCAGAACGTAGTCGGCCTTCAGATCTTTGTGCAGGTCGCGGCGGAAGGTGTCGGCGTGCTCCGCGCCGAGGTTCGCCTCGATGCCCCGGATGGCCAGGTTCATCCGCGCCAGCTTCCACGTCGTGTTGTTCGACTCCTGCCCGTAAACGCTGATGTCACCGAGACGGCCACCGTGCTCCTCGATGAACTTCTCGCTCTGTACAAACATGCCGCCTGACCCGCAGCACGGATCATATACACGCCCGCCGTACGGCGCGAGCATCTCCACCAGCACGCGGACCACGCCACGCGGCGTGTAGAACTGGCCGCCCTTCTTGCCCTCCGCCGAGGCGAACTGGCTCAGGAAATACTCGTACACCCGCCCCAGGATGTCCTTAGAGCGATGCCCCGCCTCCCCCAACCCGATGTTGCTGAGCAGGTCGATGATCTGGCCGAGGCGTTCCTTGTCGAGCGCGGGCCGGGCATAATCCTTCGGCAGGACATTCTTGAGCTGCTTCGGGTTCTCATGCTCGATGGCAAGCATGGCGTCGTCGATCAGCCTGCCGATGGAAGGCTGCTTGGCGTTGTCTTTCAGATACGACCAACGCGCCTGTTTGGGTACCCAAAAGATGTTGTCGGAAACGTACTCGTCGCGGTCCTCGGGATCGGCACCCGACTTGGCATCGGCCTGGAGCTGGCGGTGCCGCTCCTCGAAGGCGTCGGAGATGTACTTCAGGAAGATCAGGCCGAGGACGACGTGCTTGTACTCCGCCGCGTCCATGTTGTTCCGGAGCTTGTCGGCGGCCTGCCAAAGTGTGGACTCAAAGCCGAGGGCGGCTCCATTACTCGTTGCCATAGGGGTTCAGCGTCTATCCTATCCCGTTGCAACACCCGCGGCGTTCTCACGGGCCGTCCAGTGGGTGCTAATGCTGCGACGCCATCGCGATGATGACGATCACGACCACGATGGCGATGGCGATGCCGATGAGCACTCCGGCGCCCAGGGCGCGGTGATACTCCTCGGGCGTGTGGCCTTCCTCGCCGGGCTTTGAATAGTTCCGCTGGGAGATGCCCGTGCCGGGGATACCGACGCTGGAGTAGCGGCGGCCTTTCGCATCTACACCCACTTTCAGGCCCTTCGGTCCCACGCTCACCCCGACGCCCGACTTGCTCAAGTTGATACGAAAGCCTGGCGCGATCCGGATCGACTTCTGGAATCGCATTCCTGCATTCTACGCCTCGGTGCGACTTGATGAGGACTCTCTGGCGGCTTTCGCAAGATGCAGCGTGGCGACAAATGTGGAGCCAGGACAATCGCCGATAGATTCGAATACTCGCTCGTCTTGTTGGGTTGCTATTCGCTCCGATTCTTCCCGACTCGTCCTCCGCGTCTCGATAAGCGCAAGTGCCCAAATGCTGATAGGGACTATGATCATTCGAGAGGTTACAACGTGAATTCCGGCAATCCCCCGTTTGTGATTCGGATGTTCCTTCCCGAAGGGGCGCCGGAAGGAATCCGCATCATTGAACGCTCAAATTGGGTTGGCCAGGCAGTTATCTGCCCCCATGGGAGCTTCGCCAAGCTCAAGTCGCGTCCTGAGGCATCTCGGGCCGGCGTGTACGTGTTGCTCGGTGTAGCTGAAGACGAAATGCCGAAGGCTTACATTGGTGAGGCTGATCCGATTATCGAGCGGCTCGTAAACCACTATAAGCAGAAGGAGTGGTGGGACACAGCCGTCTTTTTCGTTAGCAAGGACCAGCAGCTCAACAAGGCGCACGTCCAGTTTCTTGAGTCTCGACTTGTTCAACTTGCCAAGAAAGCTAATCGTTGCAAGTTGGAAAACGGCAACGTTCCGGCGGAGCCGAGTCTGTCAGAGATGGAGCATGCGGAGATGGAAGGATTCCTCTCACACATGCTACAGATCTACCCTGTCGCCGGAGTGAACCTGTTTCAAACGCCTGTCGCTGCGCCTCCAGGGGCAATCGAGTACTGCTTGAACTTCAAACATGGGCAGGCGTTCGGGGTGGAATCCCCGGAGGGTTTCCTCGTGCGCGCGCAATCTGCCGCGGCCAAAGATGTTGGCAGAGCTTTGAGGCAGGGGAGCGTGAAACTCCGAGATCAGTTGGTTGAGCTCGGAGTGTTGATGGACGCCGGTGATCATCTACAGTTCACACAGGATTACGCGTTTAACTCTCCTTCAACGGCGGCGAAGGTCGTCTGCGGCAATGAAGTGAACGGTCGAACTGCCTGGAGAACAGAGTCAGGGAAGGTGCTCCGCGACATTCAGAATGCGGCCATCGAAGCACCTTGATTGGCTGCCGGACAACCGCGGTTGCCGAACCGCGTTCCGGGTGCCTGGTCCGCTGGAGGCGACCGAGTGCACGCCGACCGAACTGGGGGCTCCGCCACCCCACGACCAAATTTTGGTGTGGATTTGGTGTGACTCGAATTTAGGCACCAGGGGAAATGCGGGGAAATGCGCGGAATAC
>CAIVVT010000273.1 GCA_903909435.1 uncultured Acidobacteriia bacterium
TGCGCGCGGCCGCCTTGCGGCCGACCACGTCCCGATGAGTCGCTCTCATCGAGGCGTGGTATTACCCCTTTTTCCGCTCCACCCGAGCGGACCTGCACCGCCCGGGCGGCGCAATAGCCGCTGGTGACCAGCACCAGGGTATTCACCCCGGCCAGCGCCACGTTCAGGCTGGCCTGCCCGGCCTGGAACATGGCGGGATGCAACAGGCGGGCGACGGCGAAGCCCGTAAGCCTACGCCGAGGGCCGCCTTATAAATCCGCGCGCGGTATGGCTGGATAGCACCGGTGCAAGCACTGGTGTTTGCACTGGTGGTAAGGACGGTGCGATGTCACGGATTGAGGTTTTCACCGGGATTGAACGGCGCCGGCGGTGGAGTGCCGAGGAGAAGCGGCGTCTGGTATCAGCGGCGTTTGCGCCCGGGGCGGTGGTGTCGGAGGTTGCACGGCGGGCGGAGATTCATCCCAACCAGCTTTATCGGTGGCGGCAGGATCTTGGCCCGACATCGGCGGGGTTCACCGAAGTCGTCGTTACGGGGGCTTTTCCGCCGGCTGTTCCTGCCCCGGCGCCTGGTCCGACCGGCACGGCGATGATTGAGGTTGTTATCGCGGATCGCACGCAGCTTCGCCTTCCTGTTTCGACCCCGCCGGCTTTGGCGGCGGCGGTCATTGGCGCGCTGGTGCAGCGATGATCGCGATACCGAGCGCGGCACGGGTGTGGCTGGCGGTGGGACACACCGACATGCGGCGGGGTATGCCCGGTCTGGCCTTGCAGGTCCAGGAAGGAATGGGCCGCGATCCGCATGCCGGGGATCTGTTCGTCTTCCGGGGACGCCGCGCCGACATGGTGAAGATCATCTGGCATGACGGCGTCGGGATGTCGCTTTACGTCAAGCGGCTGGATCGCGGACGCTTCGTGTGGCCGACGCCGGCCGACGGAGAGGTGGCGATCTCGGCGGCGCAACTGGGCTACATGCTGGACGGGATCGACTGGCGGAATCCGCGGCACACCTGGCGGCCGGGCCTTGCGGGATAAGGCTCCATCGGACGCCGTGATCGTGCCTGATTCCATCAATATATTCAATGATATGGTGGATAAAGCCGGTGCTTTTACGCCGGTTTTCGGCCAAGATTCGGCCATGGATCTGAAGCCCGCCGACCTGCCCGACGATATCGACGCCTTGAAGGCGATGGTGCGATCTGAGCGGGCGCGCAACGCCGAGGGTGCGGTTCTGATCGCCCATCTCCAGCTTCTGATCGAGAAGATGCGCCGGGAGAAGTTCGGCCCCCGAGCGGAACGGACCTGCCGTCTCCTCGACCAGTTGGAGCTGCAACTGGAAGAAGCCTGCGCCGCCGCCACAGAGGACGAGTTGGCAGCCGAACAGGCCGCGGCGAAGAGCACCACCCCCATTGCCGCCCATGAGCGCAAGCGCCCGGTCAAGAAGCCCCTGCCAGCCCATCTGCCGCGGGAGCGGGTCGTGGTTCCCGGCCCCACCGCCTGTTCCTGCTGTGGCAGCACCCATCTGGCCAAGCTGGGCGAGGATGTTACCGAAACGCTGGAGGTGATCCCGCGCCAATGGAAGGTGATCCAGACGGTGCGTGAGAAGTTCACCTGCCGGGATTGTGAAACCATCAGCCAGCCTCCGGCGCCGTTCCACGCCATCCCGCGCGGTGCCGCCGGCCCCAATCTGCTGGCGATGGTGCTATTCGAGAAGTTCGGACAGCACCAGCCCCTGAACCGGCAGGCCGAACGCTACGCCCGCGAAGGGGTGGAGATCCCGCTCTCCACCCTGGCCGGCCATGTTGGTTCCTGCTGCTTCGCCCTCACGCCGCTGTTCACGAGGATCGAGGCGCATGTCTTGGCCGCCGGGAGATTGCACGGCGACGACACCACGGTGCCGGTGCTGGCCAAGGGCGGCTGCGATACCGGACGATGCTGGGTCTATGTCCGCGACGATCAGCCCTTTGGCGGAACGGCGCCGCCGGCGGCCTTGTTCTACTACTCAAGAGACCGGGCCGGAGAACATCCGCGAACGCATCTGGCAACCTACGCAGGCATCCTTCAAGCCGACGCCTATAGCGGCTATGGCAAGCTCTATGATCCCGCGCGCCAGCCCGGCGCCGTGACCGAGGCGCTGTGTTGGGCGCACTCACGGCGCAAGCTGTTCGAACTGGCCGATATCGCCGCCTCGGCCAGACGCCGATCACGAAGCAAGGCCGTATCGCCCATCTCACCTCTGGCGCTGGAAGGCGTGCGCCGGATCGATGCTCTCTTCGAGATTGAACGCGACATCAACGGCAAAAGTGCCGAAGAGCGGCTGGCCGTTCGGCAGCAGCTCAGCAAGCCGCTGGCCGATGATCTCCACGTCTGGATGACGGAAAACAGGGCCAAGCTCGCCAACCACAATCCTGTCGCCAAGGCCATGGATTACATGCTCAAGCGATGGTCCGGCTTCACCCGCTTCCTGGAGGATGGGCGTATCGATCTCTCCAACAATGCCGCTGAGCGCGCCTTGCGCGGTATCGCCTTGGGGCGAAAATCCTGGCTCTTCGCCGGTTCCGACCGCGGCGGACAGCGCGCCGCCGTCATGTACTCCCTGATCGGCACCGCAAAACTCAACGATGTCGATCCCCAGGCTTGGCTCGCTGACGTCCTTGCCAGAATCGCTGATTACCCGATCAACAAGATCGACGATCTCTTGCCTTGGAACTGGAAGGCACAGCGTCAGGAACAGGAAAACGCTGCCTGAATAAAGGTCTCAACGCCGAAATCTCGCCGCGGTACTCCGCGTAGGCTTACGAATAAAAAGCAGAAACTGACGCTGAATCACCCCATTTTTGCTGAAACCGCGCATCATCCTCGTTGCATCCAGCCGCAGCGCTTGGCCGGGACTCCGTACCACCGCCCTGCTCGGGGTTGATTGCCCACCCATGAAAAGCGAAATGCCGACGACACCCTCGTTCCCGACGACTGCGATTTCGGCAGAGGCCCCATTCTCCATTATGTAGAGCATGGAGACAGTGGATGTGGTTGGGAAATACACATGAGTCAATACATCGAAAGCCTCGCTGAGCACAGCGCCTTGCGACATTTCGACCACTTCCAAATACGCGAGCCAAGACCCCAAATCGGCGTCAGGCAGCGCA
>CAIVVT010000274.1 GCA_903909435.1 uncultured Acidobacteriia bacterium
AGGCCGTCTGGCCCGGATTGTCCATGGAGCAACTGTTGGATGAACTCAGCCAAATCCAGCAATTCGTACTGCTGTACCCCGCGCAGGGAGAGAAGGGTCCGCCACGCACCGCCACTGTGCTTTCCAAACAAACCCTGCCGAAACAATGTCTAGAGGATTCACTCGGGTTGGACGAACTCCGTAGTACCCTGCGTGGGTAATACAAACTCTCGCTGGTAACCCCTTCACTGAAAACCACTTGCACTTGTGCGCGGGCGCCTGGCAGTAAACTCCCGCTAGGCTTTTCCCGCGGCGTGCTACGCCACCACGCGGGACAAAAACAAAAACCCCGAGCCTCTTGTCAGGAGGCTCGGGGTTGGTACAGGTTTAGGTTAGTTTACCGTTCCACAATCTAACTTGGGTTTTCCGTCTCGCCGTCTTCGCGCCCTTCGCGAAGCGCCTTGAGGCGTTCTTCACGGCGCTTGGCCCGATCTGCGGCACGCTTCACCAGTTCACTGCCCACCAGTTCAAGCAGCGCCTGCTCGGCTCCATCACCCTTGCGGCAGCCGACTCGGATAATGCGGCTGTAACCGCCGTTGCGTTGCGCAAAACGGGGTCCAATCTTGTCGAAAAGCTTCTTGACCGAATCCGGGGTCATCAAAAAAGCAGCGGCCAGACGACGGGCGTGCAGAGTGTCCTGCTTGCCCAGGGTAATCATCTTCTCCAGCAATGGCCTGGCGGCCTTTGCCTTCGGGACGGTGGTAATAATGCGCTCTTCCTGAATGATGCTGGTCACCAGGTTGCGCAGAAGGGAGCGGCGACCGCTCATGTCGCGCTTCAGCTTGAAGCCTGCTCGCTTATGCCTCATATCGATTCCTCTCTAAAGCCGGGACTCGCCAGCCCCGCAATCAGCCGCCAACCTCTGAGCCACCCAAGTCCTGGGAGCTGGGAACGACAGGCTGTCCGCTGGGGCCGATCAAGCGGCCTTGCGCGTCGATCTTCATTCCGAAGGAGAGGCCGAGTCCGGACAGGATCTCCTTGATTTCATTCAGCGATTTCCGGCCGAAGTTCTTGGTGCGCAGCATCTCTGCTTCGCTCTTCTGGACCAGGTCGCCAATCGTCTGGATATTGGCGTTCTTTAGGCAGTTGTAGGAGCGGACGCTCAACTCCAGCTCTTCGACAGAGCGGTTGAGCACTTCGTACATCTGCGTGGCCACGCGCTCGACGGGCTCCTCGGTGAGTTCCGTCGTCTCCTCAAAGTTGATGAAGATGGACATGTGGTCTTTGAGGAGTTTGGCGGCCATACCGACCGCATCCTGCGGAGAAACCGCGCCGTTTGTCCAGACTTCGAGGATCAACTTGTCGTAGTCGGTCATCTGGCCGAGGCGGGCTGCCTCGACGGTATACTTCACCTTGCGAACCGGGGAATGGACCGAATCGATTGGGATGTAGCCCAGGGGGAGATCGTCGTCGAAATTCCGGTCACGGCTGATATAGCCGCGACCCTGTTTCAGACGCATCTCAATCGCCAGGCTACCGCCGCTGGACACCGTCGCGATATGCAGATTGCGGTCCAGCACCTCGACGTCGGGAGTCGTTTCGATCTTGCCGCTCGTCAACTCGCACGCCTCATCGACGCGAACCGTAATGGTCCTCATCCCCTCGTCCATCATTTTGAACGGGATCTGTTTCAAGTTGAGAATGATGTCGGTGGCGTCTTCCACCACTCCGGGAATCGGGCTGAACTCATGCTCCACTTTGTCGATCCGCACGGCCGTGATGGCCGCGCCCTCGATGGAACTGAGCAAAATGCGCCGAAGTGCATTTCCGATTGTCGTCCCGAAACCGCGCTCGAACGGCTGCGCGGTGAACATCCCATACCGTTCGGTCAAAGTCTCGGTATTGGCCACCAGCCGCTTGGGCTTCTGGAATCCTTTGAACATCGCTCGCTCCTTTACTTCGAGTACAGCTCGACGATCAGTTGCTCATCCAGTTTGATCTGCACGAGGTCTGAACGCTTCGGATTAGCGAGTATTCGGGCCTTGAGATTCTCGCGATCCACCTCGATCCAATTGGGGGCCGGCAGATGCGCCGTGGAATCCAACGAGCCGGAAATGGCAGAGTTGGTGCGGCTCTTCTCGCGCACTTCCACTACATCGTTCGGACGTACCAGATAGGAAGGGATGTTCACCTTCTTGCCATTCACCGCGATGTGGCCGTGGCGAACCAACTGACGAGCCATGGACCGGCTGGCGCCAAACCCAATGCGATGGATAATATTGTCCAGACGACGCTCCAGCATGCTGAGCAGGTTCTCGCCCGTGACGCCCTTGAGTTTGGAAGCCTTCTCGAAGACATTCCGAAATTGGACTTCACCCACGCTGTAGTAGCGCTTGGCTTTCTGCTTCTCGCGCAACTGCAATCCGTAGCCGACGATCTTGGGCTTACGGGCCTTGCCGTGCTGGCCTGGGGGGAAATTGCGCTTCTCAATCGCGCACTTGTCGCTGAAGCAGCGGGATCCCTTCAAAAAGAGCTTCATGCCCTCGCGCCGGCAGAGCCGGCAGACCGGGCCGATATAACGTCCCAAACGAACCTCCTTGAACCATCTCCACCACCGCAGGTGGCGCGAGGTGCAGTTTACAGCCGGTTGCCCGGCCTTCATCCTGCTTACTGCAGTTATGCCAGCTCAGACTGAGCCCGGCAGGGCCCCCGGATCGGTTATTGCCGGAGCCCGGGGGAAGGATAACTCAAACACGGCGACGCTTCGGCGGCCGGCAACCGTTGTGCGGAATTGGTGTTACGTCGCGAATGGTCTTTACTTCGATACCGGCCGTGGCCAGCGCGCGGATAGCAGACTCACGGCCTGAACCAGGGCCTGCGACGCGGACGTCAACCTGCCGCAGATTGGCTGCTTCCTTCGCCTTGGTGGCGGCCGTCAAAGCGGCCTGCTGGGCGGCGAACGGGGTGCCTTTGCGCGAACCACGGAAGCCGAGGGAGCCGGAACTGGACCAGCTCAACACATTGCCGATAGGATCGGTGATCGTGATGATGGTGTTATTGAACGTCGCCTGAACATGCACCAGTCCAACTGGGATGTTCTTCTTTTCCTTCTTCTTGAAGGACTTTTTCTTGCTGCCTTTTGCCGGAGCTTTCGCCATAGTGCTTTAACCTTTAGTTCGCCGGGCTTACTTGCCGACCTTTTTCTTGTTGGCAACCGTGCCGCGACGCGGGCCTTTGCGGGTACGGGAATTCGTATGCGTCCGCTGGCCTCGAACCGGCAAGCCCCGGCGGTGCCGAAGACCACGGTAGGAACCCATTTCAATGAGCCGCTTGACGTTGAGCGAAACTTCCTTACGAAGATCGCCTTCCACCGAGCCCTCGTCTTCGATAATCTGACGGATCTTGCTCACTTGCTCTTCCGTGAGATCTGCTATCTTCGTGTCGAAATCGATGCCGGATCGGTACAAGATCGACTTGGACCGCGTGCGGCCAATTCCGTAGATATACGTAAGACCGATTTCAGCCCGCTTGCGAGCCGGAAGGTCCACACCTGCGATACGCGCCATCGGATTCTATCTCCTACCCTTGCCGCTGCTTATGCTTCGGGTTGCTGCAGATCACGCGCACCACGCCCTCGCGGTGGACGATCTTGCATTTGTCACAAATCTTTTTGACAGACGCCCTGACTTTCATCGAAAGGCCCTTCCTGGAAACCTAAAATCTCTCAACTCAACAAAACTTTGACGATCCGGCCCCTGCGGGGATCTTCGGAAGCCCGCTCCACCAGAACCTTGTCGTTCAGCCGCAGCCGCACGAAGTTCGTGCCAGTTGCTTTGCCCGAATGGGCGATCACTTGAGCCCGGCTGCCTTCCACTTCCAGGCGATAGGTAAGACTCGGAAGAATCTCGACTACCACCGCCCGCTCCGCCACCATTCCACGTTGCGGCTGTGAGTCGGCTGCCATGGTCCAAACCCGCGGCTTAGGGCCGCGTCAAAACCAAGGGGCCGTTTTCGGTAATGGCAACCGCATGCTCAAAGTGAGCCGCATAGCTGCCATCCTTGGTCACGGCCGTCCAACGATCAGGCAACACCTTCGTTTCGGCACGGCCGGCGTTGACCATCGGCTCAATCGCCAGCACCATACCTTCTTTCAACCTGGGATTCTCGTTGCGCCGATCTACGTAGTTGGGTACCTGCGGCTCCTCATGCAAGGAAGTACCGATCCCGTGCCCCACGTACTCGCGCACGATGCTGAACCCGTTCGAGGTCACATGCCTCTCAACCGCTCCACAAACGTCGAACAACCGATTACCCACGCGCATCTGTTCGATTGCTAGCTCCAGTGATGTTCTGGTAACATCGAGCAATTTCTCAACAGACTCGCTGACTTCCCCTACCGGCACCGTTACCGCCGAATCGCCGAAGTAGCCATCCAACTGCACGCCCGTGTCAATCGAGACAATATCGCCTGCTTTCAGAATTCGCTTCTGGGAGGGCATCCCGTGCACTACTTCCTCGTTCACCGAAGTGCACAGCACGAAGGGGAACTTACTTCCTGCCGCCGGAACATAATATCCCTTGAAGGCCGGTTTAGCCCCCGCGTCGGAAATCATACGCTCGGCCACAACTTCCAGATCTAGGGTGGTCACACCAGGGCGAACCAATCCCTTCATTGCCTCAAGAATCTTCCATACCAGAAGACCCGCACGTCGCATCTTCTCCAACTCAGCGGGGCTTTTCCGAACAATCATTGCGAAACCATACAATCCTGAATCCGTACCAGAATCTCTGACGGGGAGGCATCGTCACCTTCAACCTCGCAGATGTTCCAACCAGACGCAGTCAAGAACTCCAACACTGGCCGAGTCTGCCGCTCGTATGTTTCCAGGCGCTCCCGCACGACACTTTCCCGATCGTCGTCCCGTATAGCAAGCGCCTGTCCGTCGCGATCACAGATCCCGGCCTCTTTAGGAGGATTTGCGACCAGATTGTACAGTAATCCGCACTGCGGACATTGCCTGCGGCCAGCAATTCGCACAATAACTTTATTGTAATCCACTTTCAAGTGGATCACCAACTGGCTCATTCCAGACCGCTGCAGCACTGCCCATAAGCTGCGGGCCTGATCGACGGTTCGCGGGTATCCATCGAGAATCGCGCCGGCCGCACAGTCAGGCAGAGCGAGCCGCTCTTCGACCAATCGATCCACTGTGGCGTCCGGCACCAACCGCCCGGATCGCATCCAACTGCCCGCATCCACTCCCAATCCGTCGCCTTGCGAAATATGCGCGCGCAACATGTCGCCGGTCGAAATATGCGGGATCTTCAGCAGATCCCTCAGCAATTTCGCCTGGGTGCCTTTGCCCGATCCGGGGGGGCCGAATATAACCAGTACCCTGGAAGCGCCGCTTCGAGCTTGGAGTTTGTTTTCCAATAGTTCCCCGGGCTCCACCCGGCTGGCGATTACGCCCGGCGACTGGAGGCTAGATCCGATTTCCGCCTAGCTCGCGCTGCGGCGACCGCGAATGCGGCCAGCCCGCGGCGTAAACCCTTCGTAGTGGCGCATGATCAGTTGTGCCTCCACCTGATTAACGGTATCCATCGCGACACCGACCACGATCAGCAGCGAAGTGCCGCCGAAATAGAATGTTACGCCAAGACCATCGAGCAAGAACCGCGGGAAGTGCGCGTCGATGAAGTTACCGAGCGCGGCGGGCGGCAAGTGCTGCAATTTGATCCCACCGATCATGATCGTTGGAATGATCGACAGGATGGCCAGATACAAGCCACCGACTACAGTGATCCGGCTCAGGATTCCGTTCATATAGTCAGCGGTGTTCTTGCCTGGCCGGATGCCAGGAATAAAGCCACCGTAGCGGCGCATGTTGTCGGCCGCCTCATTGGGATTGAAGATGATGGAGACGTAGAAGAACGAGAAGAATACTATCAGCGCAATGAACAGGATGACGTACATGGGTTCGCCCATGCCCATGGCTCGAAGCATACCCGAGATCCATTTGCTGTTAGCAACAGCTGGGATGCTCAGCGCCGTCATTGGGAATGCCAACAAGGAAGAAGCGAAAATCACTGGGATAACGCCACCAGCGTTCACCTTTAGCGGCATATGTGTGGACTGGCCACCCATCATCCGCCGACCGACTACGCGCTTGGCATACTGCACCGGGATGCGGCGCTCTCCGCGCTCAACCAGCACAATGAAAGCCACAACCAGAACCATGACCAGGATGATGACGATCATCTGCAGCGCGTTCCACTGGCCGGTGACGAATGTATTGCGGTATATCTGCATGCAAGCAGCCGGCAATCCGGCAACGATGCCCGCAAAAATGATTAGCGACATGCCGTTGCCGATGCCGCGCTCTGTAATCTGTTCACCCAGCCACATAATGAAGGCGGTGCCCGTGGTCAGCGTGATGATAGTCTGCAGTACGAAGCCGATTCCGGGGTTGAGTACGAAGCTCCCCTGGCGTTGCAACGCGGTGGCGATGAACAACGACTGCATGATGGACAGTCCGACGGTCAGGTAGCGTGTCCATTGCGTGATCTTGCGCCGGCCAAGCTCGCCCTCTTTTTGGAGCTTTTCGAGAGTTGGAACCACCACTGTCAACAACTGCAGAACGATGGACGCCGTAATGTACGGCATAATGCCCAGCGCAAAGACCGTCAAGCGGCGCATCTGGCCACCGCTGAACATGTCCAGGTAGCCCAGAAGGCCGCCCGAATTGCGTTGGAAGAACTCTTCAAACCGAATCGCATCAACGCCCGGGATCGGCACTGCCGCGCCCAAACGGTAAACGGCGAGCAGACCCAACGTGAAGAGCACGCGGTTCCGGAGTTCCGTCACACGGAACACATTGGCCAGAGCTTCGAAGAATTTCTGCATGGGCTTCACAACCATTGCCCTTGCCAGGCGGCAAGAGCCCTATCTGAGCTTCTACGTCCCCAATAGAGCTTATTTGCTCTTCTTTGCCGCGCGCGCAACGGACAGCGCGGTCGGCTTGACCTCGATCACGGTGACACTGCCGCCCGCGGCCTTGATCTTCTCTTCAGCGGTCTTCGAGAAGCAATGCGCCGTGATGTGAATGGCCCGATTCAGATCGCCATTAGCTAAGACCTTCAGCCCGTCCTCGAGCTTGTGGATAACGCCCAGCTTGAGCAGCGACTCCGGAGTGAAAGTATCTGCTTCCAAGGCCTCCAGCGTCGCGACATTAACGATGGCGAAACTCTTTTTGAAATAGGCGTTGGTAAAGCCGCGCTTCGGCATGCGGCGGTGCAGCGGCATCTGGCCGCCTTCAAACCCACGCATGTGCGAAAAGCCGCTAATCGATTTTTGCCCTTTGGCACCGCGGCCGGAATACTTGCCGCGCCCGGAACCCATGCCGCGGCCGATGCGACGCTGCGTCTTCACCTGGCCAGCTGGCGGTTTAAGATTGCTGAGGTCCATCTCGTGTCCTCTATCGGTCAAATATCTCTTAATTACTCAGTGACGACTTTGAGCAGGTGCGGAATTTTCGTCACCATGCCACGGAAGCCCGGGGTGTCCGGCTTAATCACAACCTGATTGATCTTTCGCAGGCCAAGCCCTTTCACAATCCGGCGCAGCTTGTCGGGGGCGCCGATCGGGCTGGACCAGAGCTGGATCTTGATTGTCGCTTGCTCGGTCATAAGTTACAGGTTCTCCACGGCGATGCCGCGCAATTCGGCGACTTGCGCTCGATCGCGCAACTCGTCCAGCGCCGCGATGGTCGCCTTCACGACGTTATGAGGATTCGTGGTTCCAATCGACTTGGTCAGCACATTGCTGATCCCAGCCGCTTGGATGACCGCGCGAACAGGGCCACCCGCGATGACGCCCGTGCCTTCCGGCGCCGGCTTCAATAGCACCAGCCCCGCTCCAAACCGCCCGAGCACCTGGTGCGGAATCGTGCTGCCCACAGTGTGCACATGGCGCAGGTTCTTCTTCGCCGATTCGATGCCCTTCTTGATGGCTGCCGGAACTTCCTTGGCCTTGCCAGTGCCGAAACCAACAACCCTCTGCTCGGGATCGCCGATGACCACCAAAGCCGAGAAGCTGAGGTTTTTGCCGCCCTTCACAACCTTGGTGACGCGGTTGATGGCGACGACCTGTTCTTTCAGGTTGAACGCCTTCGGGTCGATCTTCTTCTTCGGAACGACTGCCATGTTCTTAGAACTCCAGTCCGGCTTCACGCGCGGCTTCCGCCAGCGCCTTGATCCGCCCGTGGTAGAGGTAGCCACCACGGTCGAAAACGACTTTCTTCACACCTGCGGCGACCGCACGCTCTGCCACCAGCTTGCCGATCGCTTTGGCTCCCGCGAGATTTCCGCCGGTAATCGTGGCGTCCGTTTCATTACTCGACGCCGAGACCACGGTCCGTCCCTGGCGATCGTCAATGATCTGGGCATAGATATGCTTCAAACTGCGGAAGATGGCCAGCCGGGGACGCTCGTTCGAACCTTTCACCGCGCGGCGAATGCGGACGTGAATCCTCACCCGGCGGGAGTTTTTATCAATCGTGTGCTTCATTTCTTAGTTCCCTCCCGCCTACTTGCCGCTAGCACCCGTCTTGCCGACCTTCTTGCGCAGCACTTCACCCACGTAGCGTATGCCCTTCTGCTTATAAGGCTCGGGCGGACGGAGCGCGCGAATGTCAGCCGCGATTTGACCCAACTGCTGCTTGTCGTTACAAGTAAGGACGAGGTGGGTCATTTTATCCACCTTGCACTCCACACCCTTGGGGAGCGCAAACTCGATCGGGTGCGAATAGCCGAGCGTAAAGCTCACTACGTTACCCTTGGTCTCAGCGCGGTATCCAATGCCGACGATGTCCAGTTCGCGGGTGAAGCCAGTGCTTACGCCGGTTACCGCATTCGCCGTTAGAGCGCGAGTGAGTCCATGCAATGCTCGATAACTGTCATTTTCACGCTTGATTTCAAGCGTCGAATCCACTTTCTCCACGCGGATGCCCTGCGGGAGCGGAACCGTCAGCTTGCCTTTCGGCCCCTCGACCAGAAGCTGCTCACCAACGGTGATCTTTACACCGGCGGGCAGCGGAATCGGTTTCTTTCCAACTCGTGACATGTTCTAATTTTCTCCTGTCCGCTTTCCAGGCTTCTTCAAGCCTGTGCCATTTCCAGACGGGAACGGGCCGCACGCCGCGCCGTCCGCCAGGTCTTACCAGATCTGACAGAGCAACTCGCCGCCGACACCCTCCTTGCGGGCACTCTTGCCCGTCATGACTCCCTTGGGCGTGGTCAGAATATTGACACCCAAACCGCCAAGCACCTTCGGTATGTCGGTCGATCCGACATAGACGCGGCAGCCCGGACGCGAGATCCGCTCGATGTGCGAGATCACCGGCTGGTTAGCGGCCGTGTACTTCAGGTACACGCGAATTGCCTTGTGGTTGCCGTCGTCCACAATCTTATAGTTGAGGATGTAGCCCTCGTCCTTAAGAATGCGCGCTACCTCGGTCTTCAGCTTTGAAGCCGGGACATCGACCTTTTGAAACCGGGCCTTCAGGGCATTCCGGACTCTGGTCAGCATATCTGCGATGGGGTCAGAAATCATTTTTCTCCGCCTTCGCTCCTTTTCTTCGTCATCACCGGAGGGATGACCCTACCAGCTCGATTTCGTTACGCCGGGCAATTCACCGAGCAGGGCGAGTTGCCTGAAGCAAATGCGGCACAGCTTGAACTTCCGCATGTAGGCGCGGGAGCGGCCGCAGCGCAGACATCGGTTACGGTGCCGCACCGCCCACTTTGGCTGCTTCAGGATATCCTTCGCGTATTTTGCCGTTGTCGACATTCTTGTTCTGCTCCGTTCTTCCCGCGGCTAATTCTGCCGGAATGGCATGCCCATCAGTTTCAACAACGCCAAGGCTTCCGCGTCGGTGCGCGCCGTTGTCGTGATGCAGATGTTCATGCCCTTCACTTTTTCAACCTTGTTGTAGTCAATCTCCGGGAAGATCAACTGATCTCTGATGCCCAACGTGTAATTGCCCCGCCCATCAAAGCTCTTCTTGGAAATTCCCCGGAAGTCGCGAACGCGCGGAAGCGCAATGCTCACCAAACGGTCCAGGAATTCGTACATTTGATCGCCGCGCAGAGTAACCATGCAGCCAATGCTCATGTTCTCGCGCAACTTGAACGCTGCAATGGACTTCTTCGCCTTGGTGACGACGGGCTTCTGGCCGGCGATGGCGCTCAACTCATTGACCGCCGGATCGATCAGCTTGGGATTCTGGGTGGCATCGCCCAGGCCAACGTTCAGCGTGATCTTCTCCAAGCGGGGAACGGCCATTACGTTCGTGTAGCCGAACTCTTTGGTCAGGGCCGGAACCACGGTCTTGTTGTAAAACTCGATCAGTCTCGCCTTCATGCACTCAACTCTTTTCCGATCGTTTCGCAGCGGCCGCGAGCCTCCGCGATCCCGATCACTTCACACGCCCCAAAGATCCTGCGGCTTCCGACTACTTCTTGTCGAGAACCTCGCCCGTCTTGCGGGCAATTCGAACCCGGTGAACCTTCCCCGCGATGGTATCGATCTTGGTCCCGATACGAGTCGTCTTGCCGTCAGAAGTCACCATCATTACGTTGGAGACGTGAATCTTGGCCTCGCTTTCGGCGATGCCGCCCTTCACGCCTTTGGCGGGATTGGGTTTGACGTGTTTCTTAGCAAGCATCACGCCCTCAACGAGTACGCGGCCCGCAACGCGGTCAACTTCCAGTACCCGACCCGTCTTGCCCTTATCCCTGCCAGCGATCACCTTGACCAAGTCGTTCTTCTTGATACGGATCTTCAGTGGCTCGGGAGCTTCGTTATGCCGATTAGCCAAACGACTCTTCATGTCAGATCACCTCCGGAGCGAGCGACACTATCTTCATGAAGCGCTTGTCGCGCAACTCGCGGGCCACCGGGCCAAAGACGCGCGTGCCGACCGGTTCATTCAATTCATTGACAAGGACAGCGGCGTTGGTGTCGAAGCGGATGTAGGTTCCGTCCTTGCGGCGGGTTTCCTTGCGCATCCGGACGATCACGCACTTGACGACCTTGCCCTTTTTGATGCTAGAGTCCGGTGCGGCTTCTTTGACACTCGCCGTGACTACGTCTCCGAGGCCGGCCTGCAGGCCCTTATCGCCGCCGCGCGGCAGGATGCACTGCAATCGACGAGCGCCGCTATTGTCGGCGACCTCGAGGATTGTTCTCATTCCGATCATGGTGTTACCCTCTCGTTTGCAACCCTCAAGCCTATTCGGCCAGAGCGACGGTCGCCTGCGCCGAGCGGCGGATGACTTCGCCCAGCGTCCAGCGCTTCAATTTGCTTAGCGGACGACTTTCAACAATCCGTACCGTATCGCCCAGGCGAGCCTCGCCGGTTTCGTCGTGAGCGTAGAACTTCTTGCGCTTGGTCACAATTCGCTTGTACAGCGGGTGCGGCACCTTGCGCGTCACAACCACAATGATCGTCTTGGTCATCTTCGTGGAGACGACTTCGCCGATCTTTTCCATTTTGCGGGCGACCTTCTCTTCGACCATGGCTTACTCAGTTCCCTTCTGCTCGCTGCGCGCACGCTCGCCGAGCACGGTCCGCATCCGCGCCCGATCTTTCTTCAGCTCGCGGTACTTCTTCAAGCCTTCGGTCTGGCCCATCGACATCTGAAACTTCAGCCGGAACATCTGCTCGTCGGCTTCCTTCAGGCGGGTGGCCATATCCTTGCTGTCAATTTCCCGAATCTTTTCCGCTTTCATCGCGTTAGTTCCTCGTGGCTCCCGCCCTCAATCTCAGTTTGCGGTCTCCGTGCGGGTTACCATCTTGGTTCGCACCCCTAGTTTGGCCATTGCGAGGCGCAACGCCTCGGTGGCGGTCGCAAGCGGCACGCCTTCCATCTCAAACAAGATCTTTCCTGGCCGAATCACGACGACCCATTGATCGGGGGCGCCTTTGCCCTTGCCCATACGGGTTTCAGCAGGCTTCTTAGTGATCGGCTTGTCCGGGAATACCCGAACCCAGATTTTCCCTGCGCGTTTGACGTACCGGGTCATGGCGATACGGGCGGCTTCGATCTGCCGATCCGTCACCCACCCGCAGTGCAACGCCTTCAGGCCGTAATCGCCAAAGGAGAGTGAGCTTCCGCGTTGGGCCATGCCCTTCATGCGGCCGCGCTGCACCTTTCTGTACTTGACCTTCTTCGGCATCAACATGGGCGTCAGTCTCCCCTTCTAAACTCTGTTCTCTACCCGGCGGCCTACCTATTCGGCAGCCTGGCCCTCTGGAGTGGAGCCCCCAACCGGCGGCAACAGCGGTGCCGGTATCGTCGCATCCACCACAGGGGCTGCAGCAACTGGCGGCGCCGCAACGACCGGTGGTGCGCTATGCTGCATCTGCGGCGGACGCCGATCCCGATCATTACGTTCCGGACGGTCGCGGCGGTCGCTTCGAGGATTACGCCGCGGCTCGTCACCTCGCATACTGCGCTTGGAGAATCCGTCAGTCGAAACCTCTCCACGATAGACCCACACCTTGATCCCGATTACGCCGTAGGTCGTGTGAGCCTCGGCAAACCCGTAATCGATATCGGCGCGCAAAGTGTGCAAAGGCAACTGGCCTTGTAGGTACCACTCGCTGCGGGCGATTTCAGCGCCGTTCAGGCGGCCAGAAACACGAACCTTGATGCCCTTGCAGCCGAAGCGCTGGGCACTCTCAACGGCCTTGCGCATGGCACGGCGGAACGCAACGCGCTTTTCGAGTTGCAGTGCGATCGACTCGCCGACCAACTGCGCATCCATCTCCGGCTTGTGAACTTCCTGAATGTCGATGAAGACTTCGCGCTTGGTCTTGGCAGCCAGATCCGTCTTCAGCTTCTCGATCTCGGCGCCTTTGCGGCCAATGATCAGGCCGGGACGCGAGGTGTGGATGGTGATGCGCAGTTTAGCTCCGCCGGGCCGTTCCACTTCGATCGCGCTGACGCCAGCCGACTTGAGCCGGTCTTTCAGCATCTTCTTGAGATCCAGGTCTTCGTGCAGCAGCTTGGCGTAATCGGCGGTCGCGAACCACCGCGAACGCCAGTTCTTGGTGACGCCCAGCCGGAATCCGTAGGGATGAACTTTCTGACCCATGCGCTAACCTTCCTTACTCTGGGCGCCCTTTTCGCCAACCTTTACGACGATGTGCGAGCTGCGCCGCTGATAGCGGTAGGCCCGACCCTGCGGCGCTGGCCGCACCCGCCGCTGGCGGGGTCCTTCATTGACATAGGCTTCGACCACGATGAGGCTGTCCACATCGACATCTTCGTTCCTGTTTTCGGCATTCGCGATCGCCGAGCGCAGAACCTTCTCGACGACCGGGCAAATGCCCTTGTTCGTCGTCTTCAGAATCGTGATCGCCTCACCGGCCTTCCGGCCCCGAATCAGGTCCACGACTAAGCGGGCCTTCTGCGGCGAAACCCGGACGTGTCTGGCTTCTGCTTTAACTGCCATCGTCGCTTCCTCTTCCGCTCGAATCTTATGCCGGCTTAGCCGACTTTTCGGCCTTCGCCTGGTGACCCTTGAAGGTGCGCGTCGGCGAGAATTCACCTAGCTTGTGGCCTACCATGTTCTCCGTCACATACACCGGGATGAACTTCCTGCCGTTGTGCACGGCGATTGTCTGCCCGATGAATTCCGGAAGAATGGTGGAGCGCCTGGACCAGGTCCGCAGCACTTTCTTTTCATTCTTGGCGATCATGTCGGCCACCTTTTTGACCAGGTGACCATCGGCGAACGGCCCTTTTTTTAGTGAACGGCTCATGTCTGGCTACTCCGCCCTATTTGTTCCGCGTCGGCCGCCGCGTGACGATCTCGCGGTCGGTGCGCTTGTTGTTGCGCGTCTTGAAACCACGCGTAGGCTGGCCCCAAGGCGTGACTGGATGACGTCCGCCTGAAGTCCTGCCCTCGCCACCGCCATGCGGATGGTCGATCGGGTTCATAGTGACGCCGCGGTTGTGGGGCCTGCGGCCCAGATAGCGGGACCGGCCCGCTTTGCCAAGGCTGACATTCTCGTGATCCAGATTACCGACCTGGCCAATTGTGGCGTAGCAAATCAGAGGCACGCGGCGAACTTCGCCCGAAGGTAACTTCAGCAGCGCAATGCCACCTTCTTTAGATACGAGCTGGGCCGCAGCTCCGGCCGAACGAGCCATCTGGCCGCCCTTGCCAGGACGCAACTCGATGTTATGAACCATAGTGCCGGCCGGAATGTTCTCCAGCGGCAACGAGTTGCCCACAAAAATCTCTGCCGCCGGTCCGCTCATCAGGTTCGCGCCAACAACCAAGCCCACCGGCCACAGAATGTAGCGCTTTTCGCCATCGGCGTAATTGAGCAGTGCGATGTGAGCCGAGCGGTTGGGATCGTATTCAATGGATGCGACTTTGGCGGGAATTCCAATCTTGTCACGCTTGAAATCGATGACGCGATAAGTGCGCTTGTGGCCCCCGCCGCGGAAGCGGATGGTCGTCCCGCCTTTGTTGTTGCGGCCACCGGACTTCTTCAGGCCTGCAGTCAGGCTCTTTTCCGGAGTTTCCTTCGTGATCTCGTCACGCAGCACGACCGTTTGGAAACGCCGGGTTGGCGTCGTCGGCCGGAATTTTTTGATCGGCATAGGGTTTCGCCTCTCTTAATCTCTTGTCGCGGCCGCTTACAGTTCCGCGTATTCCGGAGACTTCTGGCCGGGCTTCAGCTTAACGAAGGCCTTCTTCCAGTCGGACTTGTAGGCCGAGTAACGGCCTCGACGCCGGAGTTTGCCTTCGAAAGTGAGCGTACGAACATCTTCAACTTTGACCTTAAACAAGCTTTCCACCGCCTGCTTGATCTCCGTCTTGTTAGCTTCCGGGTGCACTTCAAAACAAAGCGTCCGCTGGGAATCCTTCTTTTCCACGCCCTTTTCGGTCACAATCGGGCGGACAATCACGCTGTAGCGGTTCATTAGGACAACGCCTCCGACAGCTTCTTGGCGGCTGCCTCGCTGATCACGACAAACTTATGCGCAAGCAGATCGTATGTGGTGACATCCTTGGTGGCGACCAGTTTCACGCCCGGCAGATTGCGGGAGCCGAGTTCGAGATTCCGGTTGGGCTCGATCGTATTGACCAACAGAACACTGCGTCTTGCTTCGAGAGTTTCCAAGGCCGAAGCCATCGACTTCGTCTTGTGATCCGCAAAGCTGAAGGCGCTGACGACTTTTAACTCGCCGTCGCGCAGCTTGGCCGAAAGCGCAGAGCGCAGAGCGCCCGTCAACATCTTCTTGTTGAGGTGATAGGAGTAATCGCGCGGCTGAGGTCCGTGGATCGTACCGCCGTGGCGCCACAGTGGGCTACGTATGGAGCCGCTGCGTGCCCGGCCCGTGCCTTTTTGCCGCCACAACTTCTTGCCCGAACCAGCCACTTCCCAGCGATTCTTCGTCTTTGCCGTTCCACTTCGCGCACTGGCCAGATAATGGCGCACGCTCTCGTAAAGTAGATGCTCGTTCACATCGGCTTTGAAGACGGCGTCGGAGAGTTCAACT
Organism: uncultured Acidobacteriia bacterium; assembly: GCA_903909435.1. Classification (GTDB taxonomy): domain Bacteria; phylum Acidobacteriota; class Terriglobia; order Bryobacterales; family Bryobacteraceae; genus CAIVVT01. Next base: position 15,562 of record CAIVVT010000274.1, read on the forward strand.
TCCCCGACCTTCTGATTTTTCAGATCGTAAATATCTACGTTCGGCATCGCTCGTTACCTCTTCGCCTGGCGTACGATTACGTAGCCGCCATTAGGACCGGGCACGGCACCCTTCACCAACAGCAAGTTGTCTTCCAGGTCGATGTCGACCACTTCCAGGTTTCGTACCGTCACCTGGTCGTCGCCCATGTGACCGGCCATCCGCATACCCGGATAGACACGCGAAGGATAGCTCGAAGAGCCGATAGATCCAGGCGCGCGGTGGAACATGGATCCATGCGTCCCGTCTCCGCCACCGAAGTGGTGTCGCTTGACGGTGCCGGCAAATCCGCGACCCTTACTGATGCCGGTGATATCAACCTTCTGGGCCAGTTGGAACTGGTCCACCAGAACCTTGTCACCCGGCTTCGGGTCGCCCATGCCCGGCTTCAGGAGAAACTCACGAAGATACTTCACGCCATCGGCCCCGGCCTTTTTTAAGTGTCCGGCCGCAGGCTTGTTCAGTTTCTTGGCAAATTCGACCAATCCAAGCTGCACGGCGTCGTAACCGTCCGTGGTTGGGGTCTTGCGCTGCACGACCACGCAGGGGCCAGCCTTCAGCACCGTAACAGGAACAACCTGCCCGTCGGGCCGGAACACCTGCGTCATGCCAATTTTCTTGCCAATGATTCCAGGGCTCATAATCGCTCAGTTCCCTTTCCCGCCATGCCTTTCAAAACTGGCAGAGGGCGGGGCTCTCGACGCGGACTCAATGCCGCACCAGATCCTTACCTAGCCGCCCCTTTGTGGTAGGCTTTGATCTCCACGTCCACTCCGGCCGGGAGATCTAATTTACTCAACGCGTCCACGGTGTCCTGAGTCGGCTCGATGATATCGATCAGGCGCTTGTGGGTGCGAACTTCAAACTGCTCGCGGGATTTCTTGTCCACATGCGGTGAACGGTTCACCGTGTAACGGTTGATCATGGTCGGCAGCGGGATCGGACCGGCGACCTGCGCGCCAGCGCGCTTGGCCGTCTCCACGATTTCCGTAGTTGACTGGTCCAGAAGGCGGTGATCGTAAGCCTTCAGCCGAATTCGAATCCGTTTGGTCAGCATCTGAACCCTTGTTTCTTCCTGCCGCTCACTTCTGGCGGCCTACCGCCGCCCCTGCGGCGGCTACTAGGCGGGAGCCCGGTTCTCCTTCAAGACGCCGGTCCCCACCCAATTGCCTTACTACAAACCCGTCCAGGCTACGAAAGCACTTCCGTAACCGTGCCGGCGCCCACTGTGCGGCCACCCTCACGGATGGCGAACCGCAGGCCCTTGTCCATCGCGACCGGGGTAATCAGCTCCACCGTAATCGTCACGTTGTCGCCCGGCA
>CAIVVT010000275.1 GCA_903909435.1 uncultured Acidobacteriia bacterium
CCCTTGCGGAGTAACGATATTTCTACCGTCGTTGACCAGCCGTTCGAGCCCAGGTAAGGTTCTTCGCGTTGCGTCGAATTAAACCACATGCTCCACCGCTTGTGCGGGCCCCCGTCAATTCCTTTGAGTTTCAGCCTTGCGACCGTACTCCCCAGGCGGCAGACTTACCGCGTTAGCTTCGGCACTGACCCAATGAAGGGCCAACACCAAGTCTGCATCGTTTAGGGCGTGGACTACCAGGGTATCTAATCCTGTTTGCTCCCCACGCTTTCGTGCCTCAGCGTCAGTAGTGGTCCAGAAAGCCGTCTACACCGCAGGTGTTCCTCCTGATATCTACGCATTTCACCGCTACACCAGGAATTCCACTTTCCTCTCCCACACTCTAGCCTGGCAGTTTTCGGCGCACCCTCCCAGTTAAGCCGGGAGATTTCACACCAAACTTGCCAAACCGCCTACGCACTCTTTACGCCCAGTAATTCCGAACAACGCTTGCTGCCTACGTATTACCGCGGCTGCTGGCACGTAGTTAGCCGCAGCTTCTTCTGCAGGTACCGTCATTATCGTCCCTGCCGAAAGAGCTTTACACCCCGAAGGGCTTCATCACTCACGCGGCGTCGCTGCATCAGGGTTTCCCCCATTGTGCAAGATTCCCCACTGCTGCCTCCCGTAGGAGTCTGGCCCGTGTTTCAGTGCCAGTGTGGCCGTGTGCCCTCTCAGGCCGGCTACCGATCGTCGCCTTGGTGAGCTTTTACCCCACCAACTAGCTAATCGGCCGCGGACTCCTCCAATGGCGCCTTTCGGCTTTCTTCTCTCGAACTTATGCGGTATTAGCCTCAGTTTCCCAAGGTTATTCCCCACCATAGGGTAGATCATCCACGTGTTACTCACCCGTGCGCCGCTTTACTCAGGATTGCTCCCTTTCTCGCTCGACTTGCATGTGTTAGGCGCGCCGCCAGCGTTGATTCTGAGCCGGGATCAAACTCTCATTTGAAATTGTAGAGTTGATCTTGATCCGGTCGGAACTCAAGTCTGACTCAAAATTGACTTTGCGTTCAACTAGACTGTCAAAGATCTGAACAAGGACAGACGATCTCTCGAAGATCTGCTCCCTGTTGGCCTCGAAAACTTATCGACATCATTCCACCCCGGTTTTCTTCAAACCAGATCAGAATTGTCGAATCTTGGGAAATTCGTGACGATCGGCTCCCGGACTGGAACTGCAGATCGCTGCTCGCGTTTCCGCTATCGCTCCGCTTTGCCCGTGCCCATCTGCCAGACTAGCAAGCTCTGCTCGGCTTTGCAAGCCCTTTCGGCTTTATCAGCCTAACCGGCTTTTCAGCCCTTTCGGCCCCGCAGGCCCTTTTCTCCAGGCCCGCCAAGCTCCCCCGCTCGCTTCTCAGCGCTCGGCTTCGCTTGCCGTACACCCAAAGTTAACATTGCCCTCCGATTCGCGCAACTAGTTTGCCCATAATATTTGAATATTTGTGCAACTCCCCCCCGTAAGTCACAGCGAAACAGCAACTTCCGTCTATCCATATAGCCGTGATATGCTTGCATTCGGCTGTGTTTAGTCGCCAGTTGCGCTCGCTTCGCCCACTTTTGATCGCCTCTGATCTGCTTCTGGTCTGGGCTGCGTTCGAGTTCGCCTATTTTTCCCGGTCCACTCTTCCCCTGCAACGCGTCTTCTTCCTCACCTTCGCTGTCAAAGCTGGCTTGCTTTTGTTTACACCCTCCGCGTGGCTAGCCATCGCACTGTGGATGGGTTCCTACGATCGGCCTGTGCTTGAGCCTTTTGGTGCGATTCTGTCACGCACATCACGCCAGTGCCTCTCATTGATGGTCGCTTTGATCATGTATGAGTATTTTCAGCGACTCGATCTGAGCCGCCCGTTTCTGGCTCTGGTTTGCCTCTATTCTGGCCTTGCAACTGGGACGTTTCGACTTGCTTTGGACAGACTGGCCCGGCGCTATTGGACGCGTTTGGTTTTACCGAGCCACTTGTACGTCGTGGGGACCGGCCAAGCGGCCCTCCGGGTTGGCGGCTTGATTGAGGCATCTGCGGAGTTCGGACTCTGTCTAGACGGGTTCCTGGCGGAGCGCGCCGGTACTATCACCCTCTCCCGAACCTATCCCGTCTACCCCATCGAGCGTTTTCCGGAACGTTTGAAGAACTCCATTATTGATGAGGTGATCGTTGCGGTGGAGGCCCACCAGTTGCCTGAACTGGAGGACTTTCTGCTGCTGTGCGAAGAGGAAGGGGTGAAAACCAGGCTGAGCTTGGACTTCTTCCCCCATCGCCGCGGTTCCGTCTCCCTGGAACGATTAGGCACGGCGCCCCTTCTGACACTTTCGCGTACGCCTTCTGATGAGGTGCGGCTCATGTTGAAGCGGCTAACCGATATCTTCGCCGCCACCCTTGTTTTGATCTGCTTGGCGCCACTGCTCGTCCTCGTCGGACTGGCAGTTCGCCTAAGCTCCAAGGGGCCCGTCGTCTTCAAGCAGGTACGTTGCGGATTGAATGGAAGGCGTTTCACGCTCTACAAGTTCCGCACGATGGTCGAAAACGCCGAGCAACTGTTGCCGGAAGTTGCCCATTTGAACGTCAAGACAGTGAATTTCAAAATCCCCAAAGACCCCAGACTGACGCGCGTCGGACGCTGGCTGCGCAAGTTCTCGTTGGACGAACTTCCTCAGCTCTGGAACGTCCTGAAGGGCGAGATGGCGCTTGTAGGTCCCCGCCCCGCAATTCCGTCTGAAGTGGAACAATATAGGCGGTGGCAGCGCCGTCGCCTGAGAATGCGCCCCGGGCTCACTTGCCTGGGGGCAGTCGAGGGCCGGGACGAGCTTGATTTTGAAGCGGCGATGCGGCTGGACTTGGCTTATATAGATTCCTGGTCGCTCACACGGGATTGGGTCATATTGCTTCGGACCGTCCCGCGGGTCTTGACCGGGCGAGGAGCTCATTGAAACCATGCAACTCATTCCGACCGAACAGGAAGTCGTCGAACTTCTGAAGCAGACTGGCGCACTGCGCTACGGCCATTTCGAATTTCCAAATGGCCTGCATTCAGACATGTACCTGCAGCCCGCGCTCGCGATGCGCCACTACGAAACCGCCAAGTTACTGAGCGTCGCACTAAGCCGCAAGTTGCGGGCCAATTCCGAGATACGGGCAATCATCCCGGAGTTGAGCATCGTCGCTCCAGCTACCGGTGGGCTGCCCGTGGCCTACGGCATGTGTGAGGCACTGCGCGCACACCAGGTGTATTGGGCCGAGAACTCCAGTCAATCAGATGAACTCAAGTTCCGTCCGCATCTAGAGCCCAAGGCAGGCGAAAAGGTCCTGATGGTGGACGACGTCCTCCGCACCGGCAAGAAGCTCACCGAACTGAAAGCCATGGTTGAGCAGTTTGGTGCTCAGGTCGTCGGATTGGCAGTCCTGGTCTACGAACCAAACCCCGAGACGAAGAGTTTCGGCAACCTGCCATTCTTTTACTTGACCAAACTGGAAGCTTTGTATTTCGATGGCGAGGAACCGCTCGAAGCGTCGGCCCGCATTGCCGGCGAGGCCGAGAAGGTCTGGATCTAGAACTGCCCCGAGCCTTTTCGGCAAACCGCGGGGCGTACCGGTTGAGAGTTACCCGGGAGGGCGGGCATGAGCAGTGGTCTCTACGGAGCGATTGAAGCAGGCGGAACCAAGTTTCTAGTTGCGGTCGGGCGTGAACCCACGGATCCCCTCGATGTTCGGCGCTTTCCAACGTCGAACGATCCCGAGCAGACCATGGGCGCCGTGATCGCCTACTTCAAGGAGCATCCTCCCCTCGAATCGTTGGCAGTTGCTTCTTTTGGACCTGTCGATTTCGCCGCAAGGGGTATCGGCAAAACCCCCAAGCTTGCCTGGCAGGGCTTCCCGCTTGTGCATGCTCTGACTCGCTCCCTCAACGTGCCTGTGGTCCTGGAAACGGACGTGAACGCCGCCGCGGTGGGCGAGTCCCTTTACGGAGCAGGCAAGGGCGTTGGAACGTTTGTTTACATCACCGTTGGCACCGGCATTGGGGCCGGAATCGTGGTTGACGGTAAAACGCTGCACGGACTGTTGCATCCGGAAGTGGGGCACCTGCCCTTGCGCCGGCATGCCGGCGAACCGCCCGAGTTTCACGGCGTGTGCCCATTTCATGGCGAGTGCCTGGAAGGCATGGCATCCGGGCCGGCGATCAGGGCTCGCTGGGGCCAGCCGGCTGAAACACTGCCGCCGGATCACCCGGCTTGGGGCATTGAAGCCTTCTACATCGCCCAGGCGTGCCTGTCGCTGGCCTGCGTCGTATCTCCGCACCGAATTGTCGTCGGCGGCGGTGTTTTCGCTAACGCAGCACTTTACGCTCTGGTGAACGAGGAACTCGCTCGACTGGTGAACGGCTACCTACCTCTGCCTGAAGTGGTTCCTCCCGCGCTACCGTTGCCCGCCCTGACTGGAGCTTTGGCCATGGCGAGGACTGCTTGTTGGCGTTGAAAGTCCACATTTGGTCGTTAAAATCTGCCCGTGCGCCGATGCGTTGTATGTTCAGCACAGGCTGAGTTTTCGCCCCGGGGATGAGACCTGTCTTCCCATTCCGTCGCAAACTGGAAGGGATGAACAGACTCGCGCTGGCACTCGGGACTTGGTTCGGCTGCGGCTATTGGCCCTGGGGGCCGGGAACGGCCGGATCGGCTGGCGGCCTTTTGGTGGCGTGGTTGTTGGTCCGCCACGCGGGGTGGCCTGCCTGGTGGCTCTTCATATTAGCCGCAGTCCTGACGCCGGCAGGGATTTGGGCAGCGGGCCGCACGGCGGAAATCGTGGGCAAGAAGGATCCCGGATTGGTCGTCGTGGATGAGGTTCTGGGGCAGTGGATCACGCTGGCGGCACTTCCTGCCTGGTCCTGGCAGGGTGCCCTAGTGGCCTTTTTACTCTTTCGCCTCTTCGACATGACGAAGCCTTGGCCGGTGCGGAACCTGGAGAATCTTCCCGGTGGAACAGGAATTGTGGCCGACGATCTCGGGGCGGGCATTTATGCCGGCATCACATTGCGGGTTGTGCTGCTTGCCGCCGGATGGTTCAATCTGAGATAGGAAGCCGGTCGTACACCTTGTTTCGAATGCCATTCACACAAAACGCTGGTCCGCGCCCGATCATAGAGAATTTGAGCCCTGCCGCAGCCATCCCGGGCGGTGACGTGTACATCCACGGCAAGGGCTTCCTCCATGACCCCAGGCCGCACGTTAGCATCGGCGGAGTCGACGCCCCGCTCGTGGTGGGTTCGGGCCAGTTCATCGTCGCCCGCGTCCCCGACACTTCTGGCAAAGGCCAACTCACCGTCAGCAATGGGCAGGCGGCGAGTGAGCCGGCGAGCCTGTCTGTGGGCGCTATGCTCGCCGATAGCTTGCATCCGGTCACCAGCCCGGCGGTCGATCGCAACGGCAATCTGTTCACCACGTTCAGCGGTCCGCGCGGCCAGAAGTCTGCGGTCTCCATTTATCGCATCGACCCGACAGGCGTGCTGACTCCTTTCGTTTCCGAATTGATGAATGCCACGAGTCTGGCCTTCGACCGATTCGGTACGCTGCATGTCTCCTCGCGCTTCGATGGTGTGGTTTATCAGGTTACATCTGGCGGCGTGCTTTCTGTGTACGTGGAAGGCATGGGGGTGGCCACCGGAATCGCTTTCGACACCAAAGAGAACCTGTACGTGGGTGATCGTTCGGGGACCATCTTCAAGATCAGTCAGGAGAGGCAGATCTACGTCTTCGCGACGATTGAGGCCTCTATTTCGGCCTACCATCTGAGCTTCGGCCCGGATGATTCCCTCTACGTGACGGGCCCCACAACTTCAAGCTACGACGCCATTCATCGCATCACCCAGGCGGGCGAAGTGGACGTTTTTTATCGAGGACTGGGCCGGCCCCAAGGGATGGATTTCGACAACCTCGGCAACCTGTACGTCGCCGCCTCTCTGAACGGACGCAAGGGCATTGTTCGGATAACTCCCCAAGGATCGGCTTCGCTATTCCTGGCAGGGCCCAATATCGTCGGACTGGCCTTCGCGCCCGGCGGCAATCTGGCCATCACGACCACGAACGCGCTGTACAGCGTCGCCGCCGGAGTTGAAGGGCTCCGTCGCTTCTAACTCCGCTCCAATCACCTCCATGAACGCTGAGATTATTGCAATCGGCAGCGAGTTGCTCACCTCCTCGCGGGTGGATACGAACTCGCTGTGGCTCACCGGCCAATTGAACGCCTTGGGTGTCGAAGTGACGCAAAAGGCCATTGTCGGCGATGACCGCGAACGGTTGGCCGCATCGATTCGAGCCGCACTGGGTAGGGCTCCGATACTCATCCTGACCGGCGGATTGGGCCCCACCGAAGATGACGTGACGCGCGATGCCGTGGCCCAGGCGCTCTCCAGAGATCTGATTTACTCCGAGGAAATCCAACACTGGATCGAGGCTCGATTTGCTCGCTTCGGCCGCCCGATGGCCGAGATTAATAAACGACAGGCTTTCCTGGTGGCGGGCGCGGAGAAACTCGAGAACCCGAACGGCACAGCTCCTGGACAGTGGGTCGACCTACCGCCCGCAATGCTCATCATGCTACCCGGCCCACCCCACGAGATGAAGCCGATGTTTGAGGATCGATGCCTTGGTCGCTTGCGCGAGCGCCTGCCTACGAGGTTCATCAGGACGCGCTTCTTTCGCGTCGCAGGCATGGGCGAATCGGACCTTGACCAACTGATTGCACCCATCTACACCCCGTACTCCAATCCCGTCACGACCATCCTGGCAGCGGCTGGCGATATTCAAATTCACCTGCGTGCCCAGGCAGATTCGCTCGCGGCCGCCGAACGACTGGCGCAGGAATTGGGCGAGAAGATTGAGGCGGCTCTTGGGGAACGGATCTACTCCCGGGACGGAGCACCCTTGGAGAAAGTCGTGGGCACGTGCCTTACGCAGCGAGGTGAAACGCTCGCGGTGGCGGAGAGTTGTACGGCCGGGTTGCTTGGTGGCCGGATCACGGAAGTCGCTGGCTCCTCTGCCTGGTTCCTGGGCGGTCTGCTGGTTTACCAGACAGACATGAAACTTCGCCTGCTCGGGCTGGATCCGGCCCTGGTGGCAAAACATGGCGTGGTGAGTGAGGAAGTAGCGATGGCCATGGCTGGTGCAGTACGCGAGCGAACCGGCTCGACCTGGGCGCTTGCGGTGACGGGCGAAGCGGGGCCGGACCCATCACCTGGAGGCCCTCCGCCGGGGACAATCTGGATTGGCCTCGCCGGGCCGGCAGGAACTGGCGCACGTCTGTTCCGCTTCCCTGGGGACCGCATCCGCATTCGGGCCTTCGCGGTGCAATCCTCGCTCAACTTGTTGCGCCTCAAACTGGCTTCGATCCTTTGATCAAAACCTGACGGGCCCGACGATCAACTGCGCGTCAAGCGGCGTAGGGTGAACGCCTCGTGCGAAAGCGCAGCTGACTCCAGGCGCTTCCAGTCGTCGCCGATATGGATCAATTTGCCGCTGATGTGGTTGGATCGATCCGATGCCAGAAACAATGCCAACTGGATCTGCTTCTCCGGTGCGATGCCGCTGTTGGTGCGCACCTGGAGTGCTTCGGCCCGCTCCCGGTCGCTGCTGCCGCTAGCCGATAGGATCTCGTCCGTCATGCTGGTATACGCCGCGCCGGGATTCATGCAGTTCACCTGAATGTTGTCCGCACGCACTTCTTCCGCCAGCGATTCAGCCATGCGCACCAATGCGGTTTTTGTGGCGGCGTATGCTGCCAGGGTAGGCCGTCCCGCATCGGCGCCGTTGTCGACCAGCAGCAAAATCTTGCCCGCCCGCCGTTCACGCATGGAAGGCAGCACGGCGCGGCAGGCGTGAAAGGCTCCGAGCAGATTGGTTTCTACTGCCTCGCGCCAAGCGCCCGGATCGGCCTCGGCTAAGAGGCCAACGGGACCTAACACCCCCGCGGCGCAGACCAGGATGTTGGGTGGCCCGAACTGGACCGACATGCGCTCCACTGCGCTCACCATCTGATCGAATTCACGAACGTCGGCACGTAGGCGCATAGCCACGCCGCCACTGTGTTCAATCTCCAAATGCGCCAGGTCGAGTTCGGCCTTTGTTCTGGCCAACAGTCCAACACGGGCTCCTGCCTGGGCGAACCCCAACGCGAGCCGCTTGCCGACGCCCCGGCCGGCCCCGGTGATGAGTATGCTTTTATCTTTCAGGCTGCGCACATGATCACAATCCTGTCCAAATGGTATCAGGAGTGCCGGCCCCGGGAACGGCTATTGGGGTGGTTCGGCTGCCGGAACCCTCGCGCTTCGTTTTCTGGTTTTCAAAGCTAAATCGGCACGCTGCACCACGGTGTCGGCGCTCTCTCCGGCTCGCCAATTCGAGAGCCCCACCGAGGCTTGCGCGAACACGCTTTGCAACCGCCCTTCCCCTAGCCGGTAGCGGGTTCGCAGTTGTTGATCCAACTGCTGCGTGACAGACATGCCAACGTCAATCGGACCATCGACGAGAACAATGAACTCATCCCCGCCCCAGCGTGCCGCGGCGCAGGAACCTGGCAGCGTGGATTGGATTCGCAGCGCTACCTGGCGGAGCAGTTCGTCTCCGGCAAGGTGGCCGTATTTGTCGTTGATGGACTTAAATCTGTCGAGGTCGATCATGATCAGACAGCGTGGTGTGTCCTTCTCCTCGAAATCGAGCCTGAGTTCCTCCAAAGCGCGGCGATTGAGCAGACCCGTCAAGGCGTCGCGCCGCCCTTCGAGGCGCGCGGCGCCTAAGCTGATTGTGAGTTGCGTAACCTGCGCTCTGAGTGAAGCCGCTAGCGTGGCGTTTTCCTGTGCGGATTCATCCGCCAGGCGCAGCAGTTCCGTCGACTGGTACCGCACGAGAATCCGCAAAGCTGCCACGTTTTCCGCTTCATTAGCCGTGCGGAGCCGCGCGGCCGCCGTTCGCATTTGCTGCTCGTGTTTCCCGCCAAGTTGGAGAATGCCGGCAATAGTCCGGTCCAAAGTAGCGGCCACGTCCACCAAATCCTGCGACGAGCAGGCGTGTTCGCAAAGCTGTTCACCAAAGGTCCGTAGTTCCGACTCGACTTCACACCCGACCCGCTCCAGCAGCAGCAATCTGGACTCCGGCGTACCAGTCTTTTGAGCAAGGGCAGCCAGTTGTGTGGTCAGTTCTAGCCCTTTGATCCCGAAACGCTCGCCAGCCCGGCGGGAGATTTCCCGCGCAATATGTTCAAGCGTCCGAGCATAGGTGTCGATAGAGCGCCGCAGCAGCGAGTCAACCTGGTCCCAAACCTCAATACTGGCTTTCAGCGAGACGATTCCTGCCACGTAATGGCTCCTGGTTCTCCTATCGGCGGATTCAGCCAAAATGATTAGAGCTGTTTGAGCGCTGCGGAGTTGGGGTTGGCCTGCTTTGTGGCCGAGTGGACTTGGTGCCAATGCTTTTGAAGCTCGCTGGGCTATACTGAAGCTGGGTTACGCCGTCCGGCTGGGCGGTCGTCAAACTATAGCAACAGGAGGAAGATGAGCAAGGAAGATTGCATTGAGATGACTGGGACCGTGGTGGAGAAGTTCCCCAGCGGGTTGTTCAGCGTCCAGATCGACCAGGAGCGGATCGTTCTCGCCCATTTGGCCGGCAAGCTCCGCCGGAATCGTATTCGCGTGTTAGCCGGTGACCGAGTCACCATCGAGATGTCGCCCTACGATCTCACCAAGGGCCGCATCACTTATCGTCACAAGTAGTTAGCGGCATTCACCTCCGAGTGAGCCGGGACACCCCGCGGGGTTCGTACCCTGTGCAGCGGCCGTCCTGGCCAAGCTCTCGTGAGACTTTCAGCCGTCCCCGAGCACTGTCTTGTGAATGCCCATCAAGGCGATGTTGGTCTTCGGGACCCGGCCTGAAGCCATTAAGCTGTGCCCGCTCGCAATCCACTTGAAAGCACACCCGGCTTTCCGTCAGGTGCGCGTTTGCGTTACGGGCCAACACCGGAGCCTCCTCGACAGCGCCATGACCACCTTCGGGGTCGCCCCCGATTACGACCTGGAAATCATGTCGGACGGCCAGACCCTGGCTGCGGTGACGGCCCGCGTCTTGAGCCGTCTCGACGCGATCCTGGTCTCAGAATGCCCCGACATCGTCTATGTTCAGGGCGACACTACCTCCGCCTTTGCCGGTGCACTCGGCGCTTTCTACCGGGGAATCCCCGTTGCGCATGTGGAGGCTGGATTGCGCACCGGAGATCTCCGTTCCCCATTCCCCGAAGAGCTGAACCGTGTCCTGGCGGGAAGACTGAGCGCTTTGCATTTCGCACCGACGGAGCGGGCGGCCTGCAATCTCCGTCGTGAGGGCGTACCGGAGTCCACGGTGTGGGTCACGGGCAACACCGGAATCGACGCTTTGTTATGGGTGGCCGCCCGGCTGCGCACGGGCGGGCTACCGGGCTACACCGGCCCTTTCAACCGGGAATCGAAGCACCTAATTCTGGTCACCGCGCACCGCCGGGAGAACCTCGGTGCGGGACTGGACGGCATCTGCACGGCGCTGCTCCGCATCGCCGCCCGCGGAGACTGTGACGTGGTCTATTCTGTCCACCCAAATCCGAAAGTCCGTGAGCACGTGGGAAAGAGGTTGGGTGGCGTTCCGAGGATTCAGCTCCTGGAGCCGCTGGATTATGTCGCGTTCGTGGACCTGATGGGCCGGGCCGACCTGATCCTGACCGACTCTGGCGGGATTCAGGAAGAAGCACCCGCGCTGGGCAAGCCGGTGTTGGTGCTGAGGGATACCACGGAGCGCCAGGAGGCCATCGAGGCGGGCACCGCGTTGCTGGTTGGCACCGACCCGGACAGGATCTCGGCCGAGGTCTCCAAGTTGCTCGATTGCGAGCCGGCCCGGCTAGCGATGACAGCCGTTTGCAATCCTTTTGGCGACGGCCAGGCTTGCCGCCGGATTGCTGATGCAACTACTTCATTCTTCAAGAGAAACAACCGAATCGAGGAGGCTGTTTTTGTACCTACTGCTGCCACCTCAACCCTCGGAATCGCTTGCAGCACGGTCCTATAATCCAGGCGAGGTACAATCCGTTGCCACTGGAAGCACAGCAGTCGATTCGCACGCCGGGTGTTTGTTGCGGGACCCGGCCCGAAATAGAAGTTAGCGCCGCGCTCCGCGAGTTGATCCTGGGCCAGGATAGCGCCATTGAGGCGATTGCGCCGTACGTGGAGTTGTCCATGGCCGGGCTTGCGCCGGAGGGCAGACCGGCGGGCGTGTTCCTGCTGCTGGGGCCAACCGGAACGGGCAAGACCCGCACGGTGGAGGCGCTGGCGAAGGTGCTGCACGGGAGCGACCGGCACTTGCTGCGGATCGATTGCGGCGAGTTTCAGCTCGACCACGAAGTCGCCAAGCTCATTGGCGCGCCGCCGGGCTACCTGGGTCATCGCGAAACCCATCCCATGTTGTCGCAGCAGAAGGTCAATGCGGTGACCAGCGAGCGATCACCGATCAGCCTGATCCTGTTCGACGAAATTGAAAAGGCGGCGCCATCCTTCAGCCGAATCCTGCTGGCGGTATTGGACCGCGCGACGTTGAAACTGGGCGACAACACGAGTGTGAACTTCGAAAACAGCCTGATTTTCCTGACATCCAATCTGGGATCCCGCGCGATGCTGTCGGAACTCTCCGGCGGCGTCGGATTCTCCACCGGGCAAGCCCAATCGGAGGGTGGGAGCCGGAGCAAGTTGAGCCGGATCGCGTTGAACGAGGTCCGGCGGCGATTCTCGCCGGAATTCGTCAACCGGATCGACGAGGTGGTTACCTATCAGCCGTTGGATCGAACGGCACTGGAGGGCATTCTCACGCTGCAGTTGGCGGTACTGCGAGACCACATCCAGTCCAGGCTCGGATCCGAGAGCTTCGAACTGATACTCTCCAGTCGGGCACACCGATTCCTGCTCGACGCGGGCGCTAGCGCTGCTTACGGCGCGCGTGAGCTGAAGCGGGCAATTCACAGACTGCTGATGCAGCCGCTGGCAAGACAGTTGGCTCGAAAGCAGATCCCGGTCGCCTCGACTGTCCACGTTGACGCCAATGTGCGGGACGGGACATTGGAGTTCGCGGCATTGAAGCGAGCAGCGTAGTTACCAGGCGGAAGGAACGGGTCTCAGGGCGTGGAGGATGACGGGCGCACCAAGTCGATCAACTCGTTGAGCGCGACCAGGAAGTTGAGGAACCCCAAGGCGCTCAGCCCGCCGCGGAAGTGACGGCTCAGGAGAACGAATTGCCAGGATTGGGGGATGAACTGGTGGACATTCCGCTCGTAGATATCAAGCCACGGCGCCAAAACCAGCAAGACGCCCAGTTCGATGCAAAACAGCGCGAAAACTGCCGGCCCGAGATAGTGGTACCAGCGGCGGCGGGAAGGCCCAGCGGGGGGAACGTTGGGTGGTGGAACCGGGGAGGGAGCTGAGGCGAGAGGGACTCGCAGATGCGGGGAGTGGCCGTTGTCGCTCATCTGGCCACCTGAGCGGCCGCAGCCACAGGAGCATAGGATCTCCGATGTAGGTCCGTTATCCCGAGCCTCCGCAGAGCGTCCTTGTGCTCTTGCGTGGGATAGCCTTTGTGGCGCGCCAGCCCATAGCCGGGGTAACGCCGGTCGAGATCCAACATGCAGGCGTCGCGGCTGGTCTTAGCCAGGATGGAGGCAGCGGCGATGCATTCCACCTGGGCATCGCCCTTGATGATGCCGCGCTGAGGGCCCGGCCAGTCGATCGTCAAAGCATCAATCAACAGGAAATCGGGCGCGGGAACGAGCGCGTCCACGGCGCGCTTCATCGCCAATCGCGAAGCCTGATAGATATTGATGCTGTCAATTTCGGTTGCATCAGCAATTCCAATCGCCCAGGAAACAGCATTCGACCGGATGACGGCCGCCAGTTGTTCGCGACGGGCAGGAGTGAGCGCCTTCGAATCCGCCAGCCCTGCTATCCGACGGACTGGGTCTAGAATCACGGCAGCTGCGTAGACAGGGCCAAACAGGGCACCCCGGCCGGCCTCATCGGCACCCGCGACCAGCAAGTACCCTTGGAGGCGGAGTACGTCTTCGTGCTCGCTGGTGCAGCGCATGAAGCAGGTGGAGGCTACCTCCAAGTCTCCTCTGGAAGTGTCCAACGCCAGGAAGAGACACCGACAGCGGACAGGGCGCAACCGGGAAGCGCGACGTCAAACGTCGCTTGCAGCGGGAGCGTCAACTGGGTGCACATTGAGGATTGCTCGATGCCAACCCGGGACAGCAATACCGAGGCGCGTGCGCCTATTCGCGCGCGCGCTCCTTCAAGCGGGCAGCCTTGCCCTTGAGGCCGCGCAGATAGTACAGTTTGGCGCGGCGGACACGCCCCGTGCGAACGATGTCGATATGGTCGATAACCGGTGCGTGGACCGGGAAAATGCGCTCGACACCGGTGCCAAAACTGGTCTTGCGAACCGTGATGGTCTCGCCGATCCCGGTGTTGTTACGGGAGATGACCGTGCCTTCGAAGGCCTGCAGCCGTTCCTTGTCGCCTTCCTTAATCTTCACGTGAACGCGGATGGTATCACCGATCCGGAACTCCGGAAGGTCGGTACGCTTACTCTTGTTGAGCAGCTTCTGCAGAATGGGGTTCATCATGGCCTGACTCCGTTCCTTTCAAAATCTTTTCAGCGGGCTTCCGGTCCGCCGCCAACCGGCGTAGCAGATCCGGACGAAGCCGGCTCATTTTTTCAAGCGCGGCACTTTTGCGCCACTTGCGGATTTCCTTATGGTTCCCGCCCAGCAGCACTTCCGGCGCGCTCCAACCTCGAAAAACGGCGGGCCGCGTATAGTGGGGGCAATCCAGCAGGAACTCGCCGCCATCGTCCGCGTCGCTGAACGACTCGTGGAGCGAGGAGTCCTGGTTGCCAAGCACTCCCGGGATCAACCGGGAGACGGCATCCACTATCAGCGCGGCGCCTAATTCGCCGCCGCTCAAAACAAAATTCCCGACCGAGATTTCCTCGTCGGCCAAATGCTCGCTTACCCGTTCATCCACGCCCTCGTAGCGGCCGCAGATCAGGAGCACCTGATTAAACTCTAGCAGCCGCCGGGCAGCCTGCTGATCGAACAGCGGTCCGTGGGCGGAAAGTAACGCAACCCGATCCCTGACCGGATCCCGCTCCGGGAGGATCGACTCCACCGCATCGAACAACGGCTGAGGCTTCAGAACCATACCTTCGCCGCCGCCAAAAGGCCGATCGTCCACGCTTTTGTGGACGTCCGAGGTCCAGTCGCGAAGATTGTGGACGCTGACGTCCAATAACCCTGCAGCCACGCCTCGCGCCACAACCCCGAAATCCAACGGCCCCCGAAAGAACTCAGGGAAGATCGTCAGGAGGTGAAACTTCATTCCGGCTTTGCCGGCGCACCACTTGGCCCGGCGTTCAATTCCAGCAGGCCTTCGGGAGGATCGATCAGAATCTTCCTTCCGGCTAGGTCAACTTCAACACAGATTGCCTTCACAAAAGGCACCAAAGCCGGTTCGCCGCCAGTGTCCGCCGTCACCTCCAGGGTAACAAACGGGCCACCATAATCCTGCCAACCTGTCACTTGGCCCAAACTCAGCCCGCTGGTGACATTCTCAACCACGCAGCCGAGCAGGTCGGAAAGCCAGATCTCACCCTCGGGAGCAGTCGGCCTGGCCTCGCGGCTGACAAACACCCTGGCGTTTACAAGAGCTTCGGCTTCCGTGGCCGATTTGAAACCATCAAAACGCAGCGCCAAACACCCTGAGTAGAGCCGCGCTTCGGCGACCTTCAACGACGCAGGCTGCTGGTCTGCTCCGGCTCTAAACCAACTACCGCCGGCCAGCCGGACATGAACCGCAGGCAATGCCGTGTACCAGTCAGGGGTCTGGTCACCTTTGGCGAAAAGTTCACCCCGCAGTCCCCGCACACGCCCTAGCCGCGCTACTTCGAGCCAGTTACTGTGATACACCCCTGGAGAATCTCCTCTACTCGAGGATCTCAAGAGAAAAGCGCCGGTTCAGCTTCGTGCCAACCGCAGCGAGCAAAGTCCGCATGGAGCGAGCTGTCCGGCCCTGCTTCCCAATCACTTTGCCGATGTCCTCGGGAGCAACCTTCAACTCGTAGATCGTGGCGTGCTCGCCCTTGGTTTCGCGCACCGCGACTGAGTCGGGAGCGTCCACGAGAGCCCGAGCGATCTCTTCAATCATCTCTTTGACTTCGGCCATATTCCCGTCTCCCCAACCCCGCCACTCGCCGGATCCGTGGATCACGACAGTCCAGAAATGCGGCTAGGCTACTACCGGCTGCTCCACCGCGGGAGCAGGGTACTTCTTGAGCAGCCGCGCCACTGTCGGCGACAGCCGGGCGCCGTCCTTGTTCCAATGTTCAATCCGCTCGTAGTTCAGTACGGCCACGGCCGGATCGGCGACGGGGTCGTAATGCCCCACCACTTCCAGGGCAGTACTGTCGCGCGAACGTTCTTTTTCGATTACCACCACACGGTAGGTCGGTTTTTTCTTGGCGCCAAAACGGGCCAGTCTGATCATCAGCATCTTCGTTATTCTCTGCTCACTCAGCGTTAAAGTAATTCGTCAGCAATTGCGGCCAGGCCATCCCCTGCTCAGCGCCCAAACAGGCTGCCGAGGTCGCCGGGGAACGGCAACTTGAACTTACCCATCTTCTTGCCCAGCAGACCGCCGGACATCGACTTCATCATTTTACGGGCCTGCCCGTATTGCTTGAGAAGGTTGTTGACATCGTTCACCGACGTACCACTACCCTTGGCAATCCGCCTCCGGCGCACGCCGTTGATAATCATGTGATTGGCACGTTCCTTGGGAGTCATCGAATTGATGATCGCCACGGTACGGCCAATCTCTTTCGGATCGATCTTAACGTTCTTCAGTTCCTTGAGCGCGCCAATGCCGGGCATCAAGCCGAGCAGCGACTCCAGCGGACCCAACTTGGAGAGTTGCTTCAGCTGGTCGCGGAAATCTTCCAGCGTGAAGTCGTCCTCAAGCAGCTTGCGCTGCATCTCCTCGGCCTGCTTGGTGTCGACATTCTGCTCCACTTTTTCAATGAAGCTGAGGACGTCGCCCATGCCGAGAATCCTGGACGCCACGCGGTCCGGATGAAACAGCTCAAATGCGTCGCTTTTTTCGCCCGTGCCAACGAACTTCAGCGGCTGGCCCGTAATGTGGCGAATCGACAGCGCCGCGCCGCCCCTGGCGTCACCGTCCATCTTGGTCAGAATCACGCCCGTGATCCCCAACCGTTTGTGAAACTCTTCGGCGCTCTTCACCGCGTCCTGGCCCGTCATCGCGTCGGCGACAAAGAGCAGCTCAGTGGGATTCAGCGCGGCCTTCAACTGCTCCAACTCCACCATCAGGTCGTCGTCGAGGTGCAGACGGCCGGCCGTGTCCACCAGAACGATATCACGCCCACTCTGTTCGGCTTCGCGCCGGGCGCCTTTGGCCAGTTCCAGCGGCTGCTGCCCGGGCTCACCCGCGTAGCAAGGAATTTCGACGCCTTTAGCCACCACGGCCAGTTGTTCACGGGCCGCGGGACGGTACACGTCCACGGATACCACCAGCGGGCGATGGCCATTCTTCGAGAGGTAGCGCGCCAGCTTGCCGGTGGATGTCGTCTTACCGGAGCCCTGTAGTCCCACGATCATGATCACGGTGGGCGGAGCGTTGGCTGTCCGAATGCGGCTGGCGTGCTGGCCCAGAACGCTGATCAGTTCGTCCCGAACGATCTTGATAACCTGCTGCGCCGGGCTGAAGGAGGAAAGCACCTCCTGCCCCATCGCTTTGACACGCACACCCTCGATGAACGCCTTGACGACTTTAAAGTGGACGTCGGCCTCAAGGAGAGCGACACGGATCTCCTTTAAGGCGGCCTCCATATTGGCGGCCGTCAATTTGCCCTCGCCGCGCAGGTTCTTAAAAACCCGCTGTAGCTTGTCGCTCAATGAATCAAACATGTGAGTGAGGGTGCACATCCCACCGCTCAACCCTCCCCGATCGTCTCAGGTCCGAGGGGTTCGACGGCAGGGCACACGACTGCTAACGCAGTATCCAACTAGTATAGCAGCCACGCTGCCAATTCCCATCGGCGGTACCCAGGTGAGATGCCCGCTCGACGCCGGCCGAGGATCTTCCTGCCGGAAAAAGCTTGCCGCTAACGCCAGACTCGCCAAGGGAACATCCGATAAGATGCTAGACAATTATGCTGAATTTCACCTACCAAAACCCAACCAAGATCCTTTTCGGCAAGGGGCAGATCGCGAACATCGGCGCCGAGATCCCCGCAGGCGCCAGAGTCCTCCTGACGTATGGCGGCGGGAGCATTCACCGTAACGGCGTCTACGAACAGACAGTTAAGGCCCTGGCCGGGCATACGGTTTTTGAGTTTGGGGGCATCGAGCCGAATCCTGAATACAAGACCCTGATGCAAGCCGTGGAGTTGGGACGCCGGGAGAAGGTCGATCTTCTGCTGGCTGCCGGCGGAGGCTCTGTCCTCGACGGCACGAAGTTCATCGGGGCTGCCATCCCGTTTGAGGGAGCGCCGTGGGACATCCTGACCAAACGTTCTCCGGTCAAGACGGCCGTCCCTTTGGCCTCTATCCTGACGCTGCCGGCCACGGGCTCAGAATCGAATTCGTTTGCCGTGATCAGCCGCGCGGAAACCAGCCAGAAGCTGGCCTTTTCATCGCTGTTCGGCTACCCCGTGTTCTCCGTACTTGATCCGGAGGTTACCTTCTCCCTCCCGCCGCGGCAAGTGTCGAACGGCGTAGTGGACGCCTTCGTCCACACCGTCGAACAGTATCTGACATTCCCGGTGGGCGCGCACTTGCAGGACCGTTTTGCGGAGTCGATTCTGCAGACGCTGATCGAAGTCGGCCCACAAACACTTGCTAAACCAGCGGATTACGAACTGCGCGCGAGTTTTGTTTGGGCGGCAACCATGGCGCTCAACGGCCTGATTGGCCAGGGCGTCCCGCAGGATTGGTCCACGCATATGATCGGCCACGAACTGACAGCCTTGTACGGCATCGATCACGCACGAACGCTGGCCAGCGTGCTGCCGCATTTGCTGCGCGTGCATGCGGAGAACAAAGGGGAGAAACTACTCCAGTTTGCCGACCGGGTTTGGGGCATTCGCGAAGGCGCACCGGAACAGCGAATTGAGGCGGGCATCAAGGCCACCGAGAAGTTCTTCGAATCGCTGGGCGTGCCGACGCGGCTGACGGCATACGAGCAGGTTAAGGCCGATACGCCAGCCACGGTCGCCCACCGACTGACGGCCAGCGGAATGACCCGCCTGGGAGAGCGCCAGGCAGTGACGCCGGAGTCCGTCGAAAAGATCCTTGAACTGAGCCTAGCCTAAGTGGGCGAGAAGTTGTAGAGCGGCGGGCGGTGGCGTGCGATCCAGCGATCGGCGCGCGCACCGCTCATGGCTTTGGAGGACACTACGAATGGGCCCACCCGCTCGCCCTAAGCGTTATGCAAACTGAGCTTTCCCCTTACGGCGAGGCATCCTCCCACCCCTCTCCGGTCAGTCGAATGATGGCCGAGTTCGCCGGGACTTTTCGTGACGGCGTGGACATCAACCTCGGCGTAGGCTATGTCAACGAACAGACAATTCCGGTGGCGGCCCTGATCGAGGCGCTTCAGGGTGTCGTGGACTGCCCGGAGAAGTACCGCCAGGCCTTCAATTACGGTAGCCCGGCCGGCTCGGCCAACCTGATCGCGTCGATCAAACGATTTCTGCTCACGCAGCGGGCCGGCCAATTGGACGCGGCCACCCTGGCGCGTCTGCAACTCTCCATCGGAGCTTGCGGCGCAACCAGCATTCTGGACGCGCTCACGGACGTGCTGCCACCCGGGATCGTGGTCACCTCCGATCCGATGTATTACATCTACACCGAGAGTCTGCTGCGCAAGGGCTTCGAAGTGCTGGCAGTACCGGAAGATGAAGAGGGGATAGATCTTGTCGTACTGGCCCGGAAGCTGGAGGCGCTGGGGAGTGAAGCGCGGCGCATTTCATTCTTCTATACGGTGACGGTCAACAACCCGTCCTGCACCTTGCTGTCGAACCGCCGCCGCCGTGCGCTGCTCGACGTGGCAACTGAAATATCACGCCGGCAGGGCCGGCAGATTCCGATCTTCTACGACCTGGCCTACGAACTACTGCTGCACGATCCCGCAGCGGAGCCATTTGTATCCGTGCTGCCCAGCGACGAGGTGGGCATCGCCTACGAGATCGGGACGCTCTCGAAGGTGCTTGCGCCCAGCCTGCGGATCGGCTACCTGCTGGGCCCGGCCGGGCCGCTGATGAGCGCGATGATCCAGTCCACCAGCGATACCGGCTTCAGCGCGCCGTTGTTCGTGCAGGAGATGGCCAGCTACCTACTCGACAATTGCATTGCCGCCCAACTGATGTGGGTAAACGCCGATTACCGGGCAAAGGCGGTAGCGGTGCTGGAGGGCATCCGGGAGTACCTGGGTCCATACCTGCAGGAGTGCCGCGGAGGCAGGGCGGGCTTCTACTTCTATCTAACGCTCAAAGACGTCGAAACCTGCCCGGGGTCGGACTTTTTCCGCTTCCTGATGCGCACCACGGGCGATGCGGAACTAGATGGTGCGACTGGCCAGCGGAACCCGAGCGTGATCTACATCCCGGGCGAGTATTGTGTGCACCCGCAGGGCGATCTGGCGGAACGCGGAAAGCGGCAACTGCGGCTATCGTACGCCTTTGAGCCGGTGCCGCGCATTTTGCAGGCGCTCGAACTGATGCGGGCGGCGGTCGACTACAGCAGAAAGTGAGTGGGTCCCAACAGCCCGCACGGCTCACCAAGCATGCTGGCGCTGGGCGCCCAAGCGGCTCTCGAGAGCCGCCCCACACTGACGGCTATTCGGCCAACCCCAGCCGCCGCTGCAGCGCCCCCGGATCCGGATCGCGCCCCATAAACTGCCGGAACAACTCCGCGGGATCCTCGCTATCGCCTTTCTCCAGAATGTTCCTGCGGAATGCCAATCCGGTTTCCCGATTGAAAATGCCTTCCTGCCGGAAGCGCGTGAACGCGTCGGCGTCGAGCACCTCCGCCCATTTGTAGGAGTAGTAGCCTGCGCCGTAGCCCACCGGGTCGCCGAACAGGTGCGTGAACGCGGAGATCATCGCGTGGCCTGCCGGGAAAGTCGCGCACGAAAACTCCTGCAGAATCCGGTTTGCGTATTCGAGCACGTCCCCATCGCGGTCCGGCCGATACAGGGTGTGCAGCGAGAGGTCCACGATGCCGAATCCCAACTGCCGCATCTGCCCGTTGGCGGAGCGGAAATTGCGCGCGCGGACGACCTTCTCGAAAAGCGATTCGGGCAGCGTCTCGCCAGTCTTCCAGTGCCGGGCAAACAAGTCCAGCGAGACCCGCTCCCAGCACCAGTTTTCCATGAGCTGGCTTGGGAGTTCGACGAAATCCCAGGCCACGTTGGTGCCTGACAGGCTGCGCACTTCCACCCGGCTGAGGGAATGGTGCAGCAGGTGCCCGAATTCGTGGAACACGGTTTCCACGTCGCGATGCGAAAGCAATGCCGGCCGGTCGTTCAACGGCGGAGTCACGTTGCCGCACATCATGCCGAGGTGCGGACTCCACACGCCGTCCACGTTCTTTCCGCTCAAGAAGGAGCCCATCCAGGCCCCTCCACGCTTGGTTTCGCGGGGGAACCAATCCGCATAGAAACCGGCCAACTGCGATCCGTCGGCGTCGAGGATGTCGTAGTACTTCACGTCCGGATGCCACACCGGCTTGCCGGCCGTTTCCACTACTTGGATCCCATACAACTTGTTGACGAGGTCAAACAGTCCGGTTAGCACGCTCTCCAGGGGAAAGTACGGCCGTAGCTCCTCCTCGTCAAAGTCAAACTCGCGGGCACGCTGCTTTTCCGCCCAGTAGCCGACCTCCCATGGTTCCAGCCGCCGCAGGTCTCCCGTTGCTTCGGCCCGAAAGGCCTCCAGGGCTATGTTTTCGCGCTCAAACGCCGCTTGAGTCTGAACTTGCAACCCGCGCAGAAAACTCAGCGCACGCCCGCCGCTCTTGGCCATGCGCTCCTTAAGCGCGAAATCGGCGAAGTCGCTAAACCCGAGCAGCCGCGCTTTCTCATGGCGCAATTCCAGGATCTTCGCAACGCGCACAGTGTTTTCGTCTGCCGCGCGGGTATTGTAGGAGCGGTAGAAATGCTCTCTGATGACGGTGTCGTCGAGGTAGGTCATCACGGCGTGATAGCTGGGCTGCTGCAACGTGAACCGCCAGCCCTGCTTGCCGCGCGCCTCGGCGGATTCCCGTGCGGCTGCGGCGGCGGCTACGGGCAAGCCCGCCAGACCCGCCTCGTTCTCGGTGATGTACTCGAACCCGGCGGTCGCGTCCAAAACGCTCTGCGCGAATTTGGTGCAAATCACAGCGAGTTCGACGTCGATCTCAGCCAGACGCTGCTTGCCTGCATCGTCAAGATCGGCGCCGTGGCGGCGGAAGCTGTCGATGGTCTTCTTCAGGAAGCGCGCTCGGACCCCGGTTAGCGAGCGCGCGTCGGGACTGCACTCGTACTCCTTGAGCGCTGACCAGAGACACGCGTTCAACGGCACACGCGAGTAAAACTCACTGACCAGCGGCTGAACATCGTTCCAGGCCTGCCGGATTTCGGGCGTAGAAACAACGTTCTCCAAGTGCTGGATGACCGACGACGCGTAATCCAGGGTCTCAGTTGCGGCGTCCAGCGCGCCCAACGTGTTATCGTACGTGCGCGTCACCGGCAACGAGGCGATCTCCTCGATTGCGGCCTGCGCCTCTTCCACCAGTCGGGTGACGGCTGGACGGATATGCTCCACTTGAACTTCGTCAAATGGAATAGGTGTACGAATTGATACTAAGGGATTTACTTCTTGCACTCTAAGATAGGATACCGACATGGCAGGCCGCGCAGCTTTGGTGCCGCAACTTTTCGGGCTCGGGGTGACGCTGGTTGCTGTGGCCGTCTATTTCGGCTTCACTTTCGACCAGGTGCGCGGCCTGCAGAGACTCCAGACCGAGATTGTGGACCGCAACCACCGCGACTCGCTGCAGTTGATCCGCATCCAGAATGATCTCTATCAGATCGGCCTGACCCTGCGCGAGGCGACAGAAAGCGGGGACCAGTACCCCCTGACCGGCTATCACGCCGCACTGCAGGCGCTACGGGTGGACCTAGACGACGCAATCGCGCAGGAGCATGGGCTCGCTCCGAACTCGCGCACGATCGATCAGCAGAGGCTGCTCGAGGCCAGTCTGCACCGTTTTTGGGACGAAATGGACCAAATGTGGATGCTCGCCTCGGCCGGGCAGGAAGGCGCGGCGCGTACTCTGGTCCGTACGCAGTTGAACGCCGAGCGAGGCACGCTGAACTCGACAGTGGCGCGACTGCTGGTCGAGAACAGCGATGCCGCATCGGCCGGAGGGCGGGCGATCGCCGAGATTTATCACCGTGGCGAGACCAATCTGTACTGGCTTATTGCGGCCGTGCTGATCACCATTTCAGCCACCGGAGCCTCGGTCATCCGCTTCAGCCGGCGCATCTACGAACGACTGGAGGCGGTTTCGGACGAGCGGAGGGAACTGGCGGGCAAAGTCATCACGGTTCAGGAGGAGGTCTTCCGTACGCTGGCCCGCGAGTTACATGACGATTTCGGACAGGTGCTTACCGCGCTGGGAGCCATGCTGCAGCGCGCAAGGCGC
This sequence comes from uncultured Acidobacteriia bacterium, assembly GCA_903909435.1. Classification (GTDB taxonomy): domain Bacteria; phylum Acidobacteriota; class Terriglobia; order Bryobacterales; family Bryobacteraceae; genus CAIVVT01. Next base: position 22,847 of record CAIVVT010000275.1, read on the forward strand.
CGCATCCCCGAAGACTCGCCGGCGCAAGAGGATCTCAAGGAGATTCGCGAGGTGACGGTAACCACACTGGAGCGAGTGCGCCTTATGTCCCAGATGCTGCATCCTCCCGTACTGGACGACCACGGTCTGGAGAAGAGTATCGAATGGTACGTCAAGCAGTTCGAGAAACAGACTGGAATTGTAGTCCATTATGAGAAGATCGGGAATGGGCCGTGGATCGGCGACCAGGTTGCGATTCATGTATACAGAATCCTGCAGGAGGCTCTGAATAACGTGCTCCGCCATGCCAGAACCTCCGAGGTTTGGGTGCAGGCGGAATACTCGCCTTCCCAGTTGCGCCTGGTAGTGGAAGATCACGGCGCTGGTTTGCCCGCCTCTCCGCCACGTCGCGGAATTGGACTGATTTCCATGCGGGAGCGAGCCGGGTTGCTCAGCGGCGCCCTGGAATTCGTGAGCGCCAGGCCGGGCGGCGTTCGAGTGACGCTGACGGTGCCGCTGCAGTCTGGAGTCTCTTGATGACGAGTCCGATCCGTGTGCTTCTCGCAGACGACCACAGTCTGGTCCGCAAGGGCTTCCGCAGGCTGCTCGACGATTCTTCTGACATCGAGGTGGTGGGTGAGGCGTCCAATGGCCCCATGGCGATCGAGTTGTCGCTGCAATTGAAGCCGCAGGTGGTCGTAATGGATCTGGCCATGCCGGAGATGGATGGCATTCAGGCCACCGTGCAGATTCTGCGTCACCAGCCCGAAATGGGAATCCTCATTTTGAGCATGTATTCCGAGGACAATTACGTGCGCAATGCGTTCGGCGCCGGAGCGCTCGGCTACCTGCTGAAGAATGCCCTGGAAGTGGATTTGCCCTACGCCATTAAAGAAGTGGCCGCAGGAAGGACGGTGCTCGCGCCCGGCCTGAACATGCCTACGCAGGACCAGAGCAGCGAATTCGACAGGTTGACGCAACGCGAGCGCGAAGTGCTACAACACATCGTGCAAGGCAAGTCGAACCGCGAAATCGCGGCGGTTCTGCACCTGAGCGTCAACACGATCTCCGTCCATCGCGCTAATCTGATGCAGGCCCTGGGGATCCACCGTACGGCGGATCTCGTGGTCTACGCCCTCCGGCACGGCTTGGTGGCAATGCCCCAGGCTCCCGAAAAATAAGGCGCTATCTTGCCCTGAACGGTCGTTTCCGGCCCAAGTGGTATCGTATCGGTTACGGGCGACTGCGCCCGCCGGATACACCAATTATGAGCCAGATCCAGCCGATTGTTCCGCTTACCCTGGAGGGCGCCAGCGTCCTGCACCAGATGTTCCGCGTCCGTTGGGATGAATGGCGCGCAATTGACGGCCATACCCGATCTAAACTCCTCGAAGAGGCATCCGCCTGGCTCGCGAGTGCGGAGAGCGCCCAGTGTGGCTCACAGAGCGCCGGTTATGCCATGCTCGGGCACAAGGGCGACCTGATGCTGCTCCATTACCGGCCGGATTTCCCCGGCTTGCTGGAGGCGCAATTACAGGTCTCACGGCTACGCCTGGCCGAGTACTTGGAAATCGTGAACTCGTACGTGAGCGTGGTCGAGTTGGGCCTCTACGAATCAACCAAGAAGATCTTCGAAGATCTCTCCGGGCGAGGACTGCAGCCTGGCACTGCGGAGTGGGATCAGGCCGAGCGGGAGACGCTTGACCGACAGCGGACTGCGATGGCGGTTCGGCTCCATCCAGAGGTGCCGCCCGCCAGATACCTGTGCTTCTATCCGATGGACCGAAAGCGGGGCGAACAAAAGAACTGGTACGTCGAGTCCTTCGCCGACCGCCAGCGCATGATGCACGAGCACGGCCTCATCGGCCGCAAGTACGGCGGAGTGATCAAGCAGGTGATCTCTGGTTCCATCGGCTTCGACGATTGGGAGTGGGGCGTCGATCTCTTCTCAGAGGACCCGGTGGCATTCAAGCAGATCATCTACGAGATGCGGTTTGATGAGGCCAGCGCGATTTACGCGCTGTTCGGAGCTTTCTATATCGGGCTCCGGGTGCATGCCAAGGGCCTGGGCGCCTTCATGTCCGGCGACGCCAGGGCGGCGATTGCGTAATTCATACTCCTCGATGGTCGAGGCTCCGAGTCGGGCCGCGACCATCAATGAGCGGCAGACAGCCGGCGAGGCTAGCCCGCAGTCTCTTCGAGCACGGTAGCCTTTGTGATGCCGTCCATCTTCGGGAAACTGGGTTCAAGATAGGCATTGCCCAGCGCGCGAACTTTGCCCTGGTCCGGGCCACTGCCGTAGGGCGCGCCTTCGCCGTACCCGGCATACAGTTTTTCCACTACGTCGAAGCCTTCGACGACCTTCCCGAACGGTGCGAATCCCATGCCGTCGAGCCTCTGGTTATCCACCAGGTTGATGAACACCTGCGAGGTGCGCGTGCCGGGGCCAGCCGTAGCGAAAGTGATAGTGCCCATGGCATTGGTCTGAGTGACCGGATCGTCCTTGAGGTTGCCCACCTTCGCAGCGTTCTTCGGGTCCGCCGGCAATCCGAACTGCACCACGAAACCGGGCAGTACGCGGAAAAACTTCGCGCCGTCGTAGTAGCCGCTGCTGACGAGTTCGGCGAAGCGCGCCGCACCCAGTGGAGCCCACTCGGGGGTCACTTCAATCACAAAATCGCCTTTACTCGTTTCGAATTTCACTTTAGCCATAGTTGAATCCTGCATTCCTTTTCGAATCGCACGCAGCGTCTGACGCGCACGGTTTCCGGTGCGGACGCTGTCTGGGCAGAGGTCCACGCGGACGTGGACTTCAACGGTTATTCTCTCGCTGGCTGAGGGGCGCCGTCACGGCGCTCACTCCACCACCGACGCCTTGAAGATCTTGTCCAGCCGTGGGAAATTCGACTCCGCATACGAGTCTCCTTCCACGGCCAGCTTGCTTGGATCCGGGCCAGTCCCGTGCGGAGGCATATCCCCGTAACCCGAATAGAATGCATACACCACCGTGTCCATGCCTTCGACCACCTGGCCGAATGGTGCGAAGCCTTGTTTGTCGAGCGAGGGGTTGTCGCTCAGGTTCACGAATACCTGCGTTCTGCGCGTGCCTGGACCATTACTGGCGAAGCTCATCATGCCGATCTTGTTACTCTGCTTAACCGGATCATCTTTGATTGGAAGGCTGTTGAACACGCCATTCGTGCTTGAATCGGGCGAGACTCCGAACTGCGCTACGAAGTTGCGCTCCACCCTGAAGATCCTTGAGTGATCGAAGAATCCGGCGTCCACCAGACGCCAGAATCGCTCAGCTCCCGCTGGCGCCCAGTCTTTGTGCACCTCCACTACGAAGCGGCCTTTTGAAGTGCCGAAGCGGACCTTGTACACATCAGGCATCGTCCTGGCAACCCGCGGTTTAGGCGCTTCCCGCTGCTTTACGGGCGCGGGGCCGCACGCGGCCAACGCCAACGCCACAACTGGAATCGCGAGCCGCAGCCTCCCCGGATAACTCGTCGAGCACATTGCCGTTATTCTCTCATTTCGAGCATATCCGCAGCATCAGTCCAGTTCGAATGTGCTTCGGCTCTGGGGGGGCGACAGGCTTCCATAGGGGCTTCGTCAATTGTCGCGCTGGGGCTGCGCACTTCTGGCGGCGCTGTTCGGTATGCTCTTACATTGGATTCCAGCGACAAGGGAGACAGACCATGGATTATCGGTTCCTGGGCGCCAGTGGCCTTCAAGTATCGGTGTTGAGCTTCGGCACAATGACGCTTGGCGGCGAGGGACGCTTCGCGGCGATGGGCAACGTCCAAGTGGAGGAAGCGCGCAGACTGGTAGGAATCTGCATCGACTCCGGCGTAAATCTCTTCGACACGGCCGACATGTACTCAAATGGGAAGTCGGAGGAGGTCCTAGGCCAGGCGCTTGGCACGCACCGGAAAGAGATCGTCCTGGCGACGAAGGTCTTCAATCGCCTCGTCCCCGGCACGAACATGGCTGGGCTCTCGCGCCGGCACATCATTGAAGGCTGCGAGGACAGCCTGCGACGACTGGGAACGGATTACATAGACGTATATCAGTCCCACAGTTTTGACACCTTCACGCCGTTGGAAGAGACGTTGCGTGCATATGACGACCTGATTCGCTCTGGCAAGGTCCGCTATATCGGCTGTTCCAACTACGCCGGCTGGCAAGTCATGAAGGCATTGGCCACGTCCGAACGCCTGGGAATCTCGAGTTACATCTCGCAGCAGATCAACTACTCGCTGCTCGCCCGCGACGCCGAGCACGACCTCATTCCGGTCAGCCTGGACCAGCACGTCGGAATCATGGTCTGGAGCCCCTTGCAGGGCGGGCTGTTGTCAGGGAAGTTCCGGCGAGATGCCGGCAGACCCGCTGAGTCGCGCTTGAATACCCTGGATGCACCAGGGAACATCGACCAGCAGAGGCTTCACGAAATCGTGGATGTCCTCCAGGAAATCGCCATGGAACGGGGCAGGTCCGTCGCTCAAGTTGCGGTCAACTGGGTAACCCGCAAGCCTGGCGTCGATACCGTGGTCATAGGCGCACGCAACGAAGCGCAACTGCGGGACAACCTTGCGGCGGCCCAATGGGAGCTCAGCGTCGAGGATGTTGAGCGACTCGACCGAGTCAGCGGGATCGCTCTCCCCTATCCTCAATGGCACCAGCAGAAGTTCGGAGCAGAGAGGAATCCTCCCGCTAGGCACGTGCGATGAAGCCGGGTATCCCGCGTAAGGTCGACCAGGAAACTACGATGTCGATGGCGCGGTACTCGGCAGGTGTGTAAGAGCTGAGCATTCTTAGGAACTCGACTGGTGTTTGCGAGGGTTCCACGCATTCTGGTGGCAGGCCCGTTGTTCGCGCTTCCAGTTCCGACTGAAACCAGAGCCTATGAGAGAGAGTAGGCGGCTGATCCATCGCCCACCGGACAGCCTGTCAAAGGCGCCCTGCGCGTTAGTAAGCTCCCGCCGGGCGAGGCCACCTCCAGTTTCGAAGCGACACAAAGCCAGCTACGATAGAGAACTGAGTATGCGACCTTTCACGACAATCCTGTTTCTATTCGCAACAATTGTGGCGCCGGTCGTCGCGCAGAAGCGCGATGGGCCTCCCACTACCCCCGGGCGATTCGACTATTACTTATTGAGCCTGTCATGGTCGCCGCAATACTGCTCGGAGATGGGCGACGACCCAAGCGATCCCCAATGCGCAGCAGGCCGTCATTTCGGATTCGTCGTGCACGGACTGTGGCCGGAGAACGAGAATGGGGTGAATCCGCGTACCTGTAAGCCAGCAGCACCACTGGACCCGTCCACTGGGAAGTCCGTACTCGATCTGATGCCCAGTCCCCAATTAGTCACCCACGAGTGGAGCACCCATGGGACGTGCAGCGGCTTGAGCCCAGCTGATTTCTTCAAGCTGACCCGAGCGGCGACGCTAAAGATGAAGATCCCCGCCAAGTACCAAGGTTCCAAGGCTGCTTTGGTTGTCCCGGTGAAGGAGTTCCGGCAAGCCGTAATCGACGCGAATCCCGGGCTAAAGGGGGAGAACTTTGCGCTATACTGCGACGATAGGTTTCTGCGGGAGGTGCGGGTCTGCCTGGACAAGAGCCTGAACTTCCGGAGTTGTGGACAGCGCGTCAAGGACTCCTGCGGTCTGGCGAAGATGGTTCTTCAGCCGCTGAAGTAGACGGCGCGGGGAACGAGAGCGGCGGTCCTTGCGAAGGCTAGGATAAGAGATTCCGCGAGAGTCGGGGCGTAGCGCAGCCCAGTGGCGCACCTGCCTTGGGCGAAGTGCTTTCGGCTGCACCAATCTGTATGCCCATGCCTCTGAATCGATAAGGCTGCCAATCTTCACGCCAGCCATGTCGCTTGCAAAGGCATACGCGTTGATTCCGTTGATCCTCACATGCCCTCGACAGTCAGTCGATGAAAAATGCCAACCGACCCGGGCACTCAGAACCGCGGTGAAGCTTGAGGGGAGATGAGATTGACGCTTCTCCTCTTCGCCCTCCGTGTCTATCCCTGCTCGACGCTCAGTGAACTTATGGTGATGAACTCGACGCTGGTACACATGATCCCCATAGCTGCTCAGACCTGAAAAGCGCAGGGACTCTCTGCTCCGCTTTGTCTCTTCGGCTAAACGGCGATGGGCGCTGACTGAAAGCCCAACCGGGCTTTCAGTCAGCGCCGGCCAACTGCGTGCGTTGGGTTGCTGGCAGGCAGAAACAGCGCTGCAGGCAACGGTCGGTTAAACGCGAAGTCATGTAGCGCCCGAAGACAGAATCCATGTCGCTGAAGCAGTGGTCAATTCTTCCGTTGGATTGATCGTTGTACACGTTCTCAACTTGGGGCGAGCGGAAGTTCACGTTCCATGGCAGTCTCGACTCCGGACAGAGCGCCAGCACTTTCTGTGCCTTGGGATCGAGGCGGCACACAGGGATCAGGTTTCGCGGAAACTGATTCCTGACACAACCTGCGCCGGCCGGATTCGGACGCGTCGTTGCGGGGGCGGAAATGTTTTCTAGGCCAACGAAGTTCCCATACTGCTTGATATCCGTGGGCACCGTCGCAAGTTGAGGCATGGCGTTCTGCAGGCTCGAACTCCGCCGGACGAAGCAGAGAACACCGTTCTTCCTAGGCGGTCCGCCCAGGGTCGCACCGAATTGTCATGATCTCAGGCACACTACCTGCACCCAGATGGCGAGGCGGGCATCCCTGCGACTACAATGAAAGCGTTGGTGGGTCACAGGACCGTGGCGATTTTGGAGCGGTTCAGCCACGCGCGGGAACAGGTTAAGCGCGTTCCAGTGGAGTTTGTCGCGCCCGCGGACGAGCAGTCGCAGCTATCCTCCCTCAGGATTCGCCCGAAGTGGGAACATTGGAGAAGATCCAGTGACTCATACGTTGTTGGATTCACAAGCCAGGGCGGTTAGCTCAGTTGGTTAGAGCGCCTGCCTTACAAGCAGGATGTCGGGGGTTCAAGTCCCTCACCGCCCACCATCGTCTCGCTGATTCCAAAAGACTTATCCGTTTCCAATCCATCACTTTTGCCCGTTTCCACCCAAGACTGAGCCAAAACTGCGACAAAACCCTCTCAGACGGGCCGGACTGTGCCAGAACCGTTACCACCCTCATTCGCGCTCCCATTAAGCTTGCCCAACGCTTCCCGTTTCATCTGCAGCTTCAACTGAGAGTACTTCTTGAACACCTTGGCGTCACCTTGCCTGAGAAGTTGCGTCACAAGTTCGTCCTCGCCGCCGCCAGCGCTTAGCCTTGTCGCGTAGATCGACCGCAAGTCACATATTCGAAAGTCAGGAACAAGCGCTTTCCACGACGTAGCGCAGCAAGCGGTCCTTAGCGACTACTGGCAGCCCACCCGAAATCCGTTTCAAGGAAGCAGGATGGGTCCAGGGTCCGAGTTCGCGAGTTGACCGCGAAGCGCATTGATCGCGATGTCGGTGCGGGGAACCTCCGTAACACGGTTTGGCATTTTTGAATCAGGAATGCACACCGTTCCGTTCTCCCAATCGATGTGGCCCTCCTTCATGGGGCAAGCTCCTTATAGATAGAGAGCCCGGCTTCGATGATGGTCTGGATCACGTTCTTCAATTACTGAGGCGCATTGAGTTCGATCTTTTGATGCCCGGACTATCCCGTGTAGTGGGGCCGAAACAGTCCATCGGCTCTTGCTGGGAACTCCACGCCTGAGCAAGGATTAGCAGCGAGGACCTTCTTGCGAACCGCCGAGTTCAGCATGCGCCGCAGCACACGAAGTTCCTGATGTACTGTGGTTGCATTCGGTAATTCCTTTTGAACGAATCCCCCTATTGTCTTAAACATTACTCGCTGGTTTAGTCGATTGCAGAGCTACATCTCCATCTCGCCTGCGGTCAACTCGACGAACTTCGTCTCTCCGAAGGCCGCCTTCAGCTGCCGCATTGGGCGCTGCTTGACATCGTGCGTTTTCTGTGCTCGGAACGGCGACTTGGAGGAATTCTCCAGGTAGAACTCCGCCCTTTCCCGGAGTGTGATCGCTTGTCCATTGCGTTGGCAAAGCAGAGTGCTTTTGTCCAAGTCGCCTTGACGCTCTCGCGGGATCTTCTTCGCAGCATGCCAGTCTGCTATTCAAGTTGATTCTTTCTGACGCTGTCCGCCATTGTCGCGACAATGAATCCATCAGAGAATCCATTCTTTCCGTCTGAACGAACTGCCATCATGCGTAATTGGTCGTGCCATGTCCCACCGCCTGTTCCAACGCTGCTCAGAAGGGCTTTGGGTCCGATTGCAGAAACCGTATTTTGCAGCCCATCACGCGCAGATGGGGAAAGTGCTTCCGCTCAACCCAAAGATGCTCCGTTGGCGGGCGTACGCCCAAGTACGAAGCGGCATCCTGAATAGTGATTGGGCGAGCTTCGCGTGGGAAAGCAGCTCTGTCCGACCGCACGCTTTGGACAACCGTGAAGGAAGAATCTACTGTACCCATATTGCTGGCTCCGAAAGATGTTGGGCCGAGGATCGGTCCGTTTGTCCGCACTTGTCGTCTGGATTGAACCTGGAAGCGTCATTCGACACTTTCAACCTGCTCAAGGTCCTCCAGACGCGCGCCCACCTGGTGAAGTTGATCGAATTGTCGGACAGTGCGATCTAGCTAGCAGTAAATCGCTTTCCGCGCGCGCTGACCTTCGCGTGAGGCGGAACCCCAAACTCAGCCGCCTCGAGCAGGATTTCCGATCGCGTTGAACAATTGAGACCACCTTCCGGGCGAGTTCAACGTTGCCCATTGCAATGACCTCCTTCCGCGATTGCCCTGCCGCGTGTTGTTCTCCTCCATCTAGGAGCCAAGCCATTCCTTCCGTACTACCTTCCGCCGTTCAAACGTGAGGTGGGGCAACTTCGGCAACCCACGAACCCTGCCCGTGACGACGTTGAGTCCATGAGCTCTCAAGCATCGCACGCTGCCTGCGGGTGACGAGTTTTGCGCGCCGTTGGTCCTGACACTGGCGGATGGGCAAAGCTACGGCCAGATCATGCTGTCGCTGCAGACCACGGCCCCGACGATTTCGCGCTGGACGCAGCGCTTTGGGGAGGCCGGGCTCACTGGACCCGATCGGCGACACAAAGGCAGCCGGCCGCGCGTGGCGGATGCGAAGGTACAGGCCAGCATCGCGCGTAAGACCCCGTAGCCCCCCCCCCGACGGCTCGACCCATTGGAGTTGCCGGGAGATGGCGCGGGCCGTGGGACTGAGCAAGTCGACCGTGCAGCGGGTGTGGGCGCAGATCCGGTTGAAGCAGCACCGGCTCGACTGCTACCCGGCCTCCAACGACCCTCAGTTTGGGGAGAAGGTTGCCGACATCATCGGCCTGTACATGAATCCTCCGCAGCATACCGCCCTGTTTTGCGTAGCTGGCAAGACGGCGATGCAGGCGCTGGGCCGACTCGATTCAGTGCTGCCCTTGGAGCCGGGTCGCGCCGAACGGCACGGGTTTGAATACTACCCTCACAAGGACGTTGTCGCTATAAGCGGCTCTGGACTTGAAAACAGCAGTGTTGCATGGCATGACGGCAGCGCGTCGCACCGCCCAAGAGTTCATTGCATTTCTTGAGGGTTTGGCCGAGCGAACCAAATGCGCCTAGGAAATCCACGTTGTGCCCGGTAATCTGTCGGCGCACAAAACCAATGATGTGCAGAGGTTTCTCGCCGAGAACCCTCAGGTGAGATTCCACTTCACGCCAAGCTATTCGTCATGGCTCAACCAGGTTGAATTGTGGTTTGCCAAGATCCAACGTGACGTCATTGCTCGCGGCGTCTTTACCTCGATCGCCGATCTCGGCAACACACCGCGCAAGTACGTTCGTGCCTGCGCAAAATCGGCGCGACCATTCCGCTGGACCTACTCCGATCACACCCGCAGAATTCGCCCTAACAAAATCGCCGAGACAGCTTATTGGTCCACTGGCGAACGTCAATCCTACGCCGCGTCGACTTCGGACAGGTGATTTAGTGGCCTTGAGGATTCCTTGAAGTTAAGAGCATACCCGCAAGCCTTCGGCGCTACACGCAACGACTCCGTGAGATCAAGCATGATTGGACGGAACCGCGCGCATCCCTCGTGCGTCCATAGAACCGGAGCCAAAGCTCCAGACATCGAGAGAGGCGTGAGGGTTCTGACCCGACGACCGCCCGGCAACCTGGTTTAGCCGCCAAGGTGCCAAGGTCAGCCCGGAAACGGGAACGATGTGGCAAACGACAGCAATCAATGGCTGCCTTGCTCGTTCTCCCTACAAAACCCGCACGCTCACGGAGGAATTTCGTGGGCCGCAAAACATCCGTCGCAACGCCACCAGTAGAACAGTCACCCGCCGCTCAGGCGGCTGTCCCATGCATACTCGACGAGCTCGGAATCGTGGGTATGCAGAGCGTTGAACCGGTCATCATGGCTGCGCTGATCCAGCGGGATCCGCTGCTGTTGGTGGGCGCGCACGGCACCGGCAAGTCGTTCCTTCTGAATCGACTGGCCGAGGCGCTTAGCTTGGATCACCGGCATTACAATGCCAGCCTGATGAACTTCGACGATCTGGTCGGCTACCCGCTTCCAAACGGAGCGGGAGGCCTCGACTACATCCAGACGCCGGCCTCCATCTGGGGGGCGCAATCGGTGTTCATCGACGAGATCTCGCGCTGCCGCCCGGAAGTGCAAAACAAGCTCTTCTCCATCATTCACGAGCGCCGCGTCCAGGGGCTTCCGCTGCAGCGCCTGGTCTACCGTTGGTCGGCCATGAATCCACCCGCCGGCGAGGATGAAGAGGCGATGTATGCCGGGTCGGAGCCGCTTGACCGGGCACTTGCGGACCGCTTCGCCTTCATCCTCGATATCCCGGATTGGCAACGTATCGGCGTCGAGGCGCAGGAGCGATTGATACTCACCGGCGATAAGCCGCTCGATGCCGCAGCAGCGTTGCGACTAGCCGCCCGCGTGGAACAGGGTCGGCGCATCACGACCCGCATTCTCGATTCCCTATCTGCGACACTGGCGCGCTATGTCCGGATCGTCTGCGCGTTGTTGCGGCAAGCCAAGCTTGTCCTGAGCCCGCGCCGATGCGTCATGTTGCTGGCGAACATCCTGGCTGTTCATGCCGCCAGGCTGCTCGACGCACCGGATGCAGACACCGCGACTTCGGCGTTTCTCGCGCTCCGCCACTCGCTGCCGCAGCGTGCCACGGGGGAGGCGGTGAATGAGACGAGCGTGCTCGCGGCCCACAAGGAGGCATGGAGTGCGGCTGGCGTCCCCGCAGGCAGCCCGATCCACATCCTGATGTCGGAACCCGACCCGCTGCACCGTGCTCTGGCCGCTGTCCGGTGCAGCTCAATCGGCAAGCGCGATTTCTCGACTGTCGTCTCCGATTGCCTGGCAGCGCTCGCGCCCGGCGCACGGCACGCCCTGGCCGCGCACTTGTTCGAATCCGGCGCCGCCGGCCGTCTTGTCGCCGCTGTGGCGGAGCAGGCAGCTGACTGGTATGCCGTGACCGCGACTCCGCAAAACGTCACTGAGAGCGTGCAGTCCGGCAGCCCTCGGCACAGAGTCTGGCAGCGAGTAGTGTTCGCGCTGGCGAGTCTTGCCAAGGACGATCCTGAAACGCCCGCAGCCACCAACCTGCTGGTCGGGCTGTTCTCGCTAAACGCCATCGCAGCCGGTTCCGATGCCGAACAGATCCTCCGGAGCTGGCAGGCGGCGCGGCTGAGCATTGCCGGGACAATCGCATGAGTCGTCCGGCGCTGCTTCACAACATGTCGTCACCGCCGAGGTCCGCGATTCAACATAGCGCTCCGGTCTCGTCCAGCCGGACCGCACTGTATCAACTGCCTCCCCAGTTTGAGGAACCGAGCCCAGGCGCTATCCTGGCGTCCCTGGACGGGCGGCCCTGGGCCGAGGGTGCCAAAAAGGCTGAGACGGAACTTCGCCGGCGGATCAACGAGCACGCGCTGAAACTGCCCCTCCCGCCGGCAGTATTGGCTACCAATAAGGCGGGTGCGAGGGAGTCGGTGGAAGACCTGCTCACCGTTTGCACGGTGCTTGCGAAGTCGTCCGACCGCGTCTACCTGCGCGACAAAGAACCGAATCTCGACCGCATCGAATTCGGACGTAGGATCACGCTCCGGTTCCCCGGAGCAATGGAGCCCAAAGTATGACTGCACCTTCGATTACCGAACGTCTGCTGGAAGCATTTCCGGCCGGGAGCTATGGCCTGATGGCTTTGCTCCGGCTGCTCGACATCGTAGAAACAACGGAGGTGGAGACAGCAGCGGTCCAGTGCAAGCCGGTACCGCTGCTGCTCGTCAATCCCAACTTCGTAGAAGTACATGCCGCTACCCCCGAGCGTTTGCTGATGCTGGTGATGCACGAACTACACCACGTTCTGCTGGGCCACACCACGCTCTTCCCGCGCGCAACGCCAGCTGACAACCTGATCTTCGATGCTCTGATCAACGCGCTGTTGTGCCGGATGTTCCCCAATGCGGCCTACACGTCGTTCTTTACAGAATTCTACCGAGATGATCGTTTCCCGGAATGCCTGCTGCGTCCTCCCTCCAAGTGGAGACCTGCGGAGCGGGCGACGCGTCCTCCCGCGCTCGCCACGAAGGAACTGCAAGTCGTGCGCGGGGTGTATCGGGCGCTCTACTCCGAAACGGGCGCCACTCATGACGATCTATATCATGTCTTGAAGAAAGTGGTCCCGCCTCTGGTTGAGGCTAGGCTGATTGGCAGTCACGGGGCCGAACCGGACGAGTTGCAGGGTTTGATCTTCGAGACGGTCCGCTCAATTGTGGAGCACTGGCCCCAGCCTCCAGACCCCATCCAAGGGCGCTCGTGGTCAGAGTTGACGAGGTCCGGTCCGGTGCAGGTCAAGCGGTCCAACCGCGGTACATTGCGGGCCCTGATCCGAAAGGTAGCTGGCCCGCGCGGCCAGGCGCGTTTGAAATCATGCGAGTCCGGGCTTTGTGCCGCCGTTACTCCGGTTCCGACCGCCGACCGGCGGGCCGTGGTGCTGCGTGCGCTGGCAACGCCGCAACTCCTGTACCGCAGCGAAGTGACCAGCAGAATCCGCGAAAGGTGTGAGCACGTGCACGTGTACCTGGATGTCAGCGGCAGCATCGGCGACCTAAAGGGTGCTCTGTACGGGGCGGTGCTCGACTGCAGCGATGTCGTGCATCCCGCGGTTCACCTGTTTTCGACCGTTGTCCACGACGTTTCATTCGCCGGTTTGCGGAGTGGGGAGTGCCGGACTACGGGTGGCACGAGCATCGAATGCGTGGCCGAGCACATGCAGAAAAGCCGCGTGCGCAGGGCAGTGCTCTTGACCGATGGGTGGGTGGGCAACCCCGGCTTCTCGGCCGCTGAAACGCTCGCCAAGGTGCGGATTGGTGTGGCTCTGACGCCATCATCGAACCGATCGGACCTGGGGAATTACGCCGATTTCTGGGTGGAACTCGAAGGGAAGAACTGAACATGTTGTATGCAGCCGAATACGTGCTACCGGGGCACCCGGACAAGCTCTGCGACGCCATTGCGGACTCACTGGTTGAAGCCGCGGCACGGCTGGAGAAGCGCGCGCTGTGCGGGATCGAAGTGGCGGTGCACCGCGCTTCGGTCTTCATCACGGGGCGAATCGCTTGCAGTGGCGCGAAGAAGATCCCGGTCGCGGAGAGCGCTCGCGAGTGTTACAGAACCGCGGGATATGGTCCCGAATGGCAGCCTCGCCCGGAAGAACTGGAAGTGCAAACGAACCTGTGTCTCGGTCCGTTGCTTCCTGGAGAGCCGGGCTTTCGGGAAGTTTCCGATGATCAGTCGATCATTACGGGGTATGCGGTAGATTCCCCCGGAACCAACTGGCTGCCGCCAGAGCACTGGCTAGCCTCCAGGCTGGCGCGGCGGCTGGAAGCACTTCGCGAGGAGTGTCCGGAATTGAGGCTAGGCCCGGACGGGAAACTCGCCATCCTATTCGATGACGAAGTTAAGACGATCAGCTGCTTCACGGCTTCGCTGCAGCAGTCGATTGGCGCCGATGAGATCGATCTGAATCGCGCCGTACGCCGATGCGTCACGGCAGAACTGCAGGCTCAGGCACAGGCCATTCCAGGCCTTCGTCAGGAGTTGCCGGCATCCTTCCACGTCAACGGCGCGGGCAACTTCGAAGTCGGAGGGCCGGAAGGGGACAACGGGCTGAGCGGCAAGAAACTGGTCGTCGATGCGTACGGGCCGCGCGTGCCGATCGGCGGCGGCGCGCTCAGCGGGAAGGACTTCTTCAAGGCCGACCGCGCGGGAGCGGTTTTAGCGAGACGGCTGGCGAAGGCGGTAGTGATGAGCGGTGCCGCGACGGAATGCACTGCAACGCTCGCCATCGCTCCCGGCGACCGCGAGTTCCGAGTCGTTTCACTGGCAGGTGGCCAAGCGATCCTGGACACATTGCGTTGGACGAGGCTGATCGACCTCTCGATGGCCAGTTCCGGGGAGAGCTTCGCCCAAATGCCAGGGCTTGCGGGACTCGCTCGCTACGGTCATTTCACGTCGCCCGACCACCCGTGGGAAAGGATCGCCTTCTGAAGGTGGCAACGAATTACGGCGTGCCGCTGCCCTGTGAGCTGCCCGCGCCGAGCGATACGTGAGACGAGGGTCGCGCTCTCCAAATGAGACTTTCTGGGACTCGTGTGCGTCAAGTTCTGCAAAACCATTGAGAGCTGGTAGGCTTCTTTCTGAGCGGAGCTGCGGTTCAACGCCTCCGCAACTTGTGTTCAAGATCACGCCATCAGGCGGCGGGTTCCGGGTTTCTCACGGCTTGTTTTGTGCTCTTTGAGGTCCTCCCTGTTCAGGTTGCGGATTGCTTCGACCCAATCCTCGTGGATTTCGATAGCCAGTGCACGCACCAATCGCAGGCAACTCGGGGCGTTGGGGAAGATGTGCACCACGAGCGTTCGCCGCTCCAGTTCTTCATCGAGCCGCTCTTGGATGTTATAAAGGTCGGAGCAATAATTGACCACGTAGCTGGTTCTGGCGACTGCTTGTGGGTGCGGCTTCCGCTACGCCCTGGCCCGCCCTTACGGGCGGCCCAGGACTCCACTCCAGCCGCATCCACAAGCAGCAATCAATGAGCTGCGGAAAGTCGGATGTGGTCCCCTTTGCCTCCGCCACGGTGGAATACTTTTACTCCGCCCTTGACACCAGCATCCGATCGATGCGCTCTCTCACCGGATCGCGCTTCGGATGCGCCCGGTCGCTCTTTTTCCTCTCGGGCGGGATGGCTCTGCTGATCGCCTGGCGCACCATCCGACGGTGCATGCCATGCTTCTTAGCCAACCCCAGAATCGTCTCGCCTGCCGCGTATTCGCGGCGCAGCACTTCGAACAGTTCCACTTTCTGCCTCCTGCCCATCTCGGAACCTTGTCATTCCGGGTTGTCCAGGTGGGCCAAATTTGGGTAACAATATACTTGTCTAATCCACGCCTTCCGGCAACGATAGAGGTATGGAAGTCAACCAGCCGTACGAGCCGCCAAGCCTAAGAGACGCAATCATTTACTTCGCTGATCCGGCCAATTGCATGACGTACATGGTCGCGAAGCGTTGGCCGGATGGTGTCTCCTGCCCTACTTGCGGTAGCACCCATGTAAGTTTTCTGACGGTTCAAAAACGATGGCAATGCAGCACCCACCATCCCCAACGGCAATTCTCACTCAAAACCGGGACAATCTTCGAAGACTCTCCCATCAGTTTGAACAAGTGGCTTCCGTGTGTCTGGCTCATTACCAATTGCAAGAACGGCGTTTCGTCTTGGGAGATTAGTCGCGCACTCAAGGTCACGCAAAAGACGGCTTGGTTCATGTCTCATCGTGTCCGTTTGGCGATGAAAGAGGACACTACTGGCGACAAACTCAGCGGCGAAGTCGAGATTGACGAGACCTTCATTGGCGGCAAAGCGCGGAACATGCATGAATGGGCTCGAAAAGAAAAGATCACCGAAACTGGCGGCAAGGACAAGACTGCCGTGATGGGTCTTCTTCAGCGCGGCGGCAAGGTGCATACGAGAGTTATCGCGAACCGGAAGAAAGACTTACTTCAGACCATCGTAAAGAAGCACGTCCAGCCGCGAGCCGCGATCTTTACGGACGCCCTGAAGTCGTACGAAGGATTGGATTCTGAGTACCAACACCAGTTTGTCGATCACGCCATTGAGTACGTGAAGGGCCGGGTCCATACGAACGGCATGGAGAACTTCTGGAGCCTCTTGAAACGGTCGCTGAAGGGAACGAACGTCTCAGTCGGCCCGTTCCATTTGTTCAGGTACGTTGACGAACAGGCTTTCCGGTACAACAACCGTCAGAAGCCGATGAAGGATGGAAATCGCTTCGGCTGCATGGCTCAGAAGATCGTCCGCAAGCGGCTCACGTATAAAGAATTGTGTCCTTCCGGCAAGGCTGCGTAGTCGGCTCAGGCGACCTTTTTCTTCCCGGAATTCTTAGCCAGAATGCGGCGTACCGAGGTGCGCCCAATCTGCAAGCGGCGGGCGATCTCTGCCTTGCTGACGCCGTCGCGGAATAG
>CAIVVT010000276.1 GCA_903909435.1 uncultured Acidobacteriia bacterium
GATGATGCGGACATATTCGCGGTCCTCGAAGATGGGCCGTCCAGCCTCCTTGGACTTGAACTCCATCTTCATCGGCTCGACGTAGAACTGCGGGATCGCCGGGCTTTTCGGGCCGTTCGGGTCCTGGAAATCAAATTCGCTCAAGCTCTTTCCTCCGAAAGAGGTCGGGGGAGAGCCGAAGCCCTCCCCCTTCCGGGTTAGTTCTGTTTGGCCAGGGTCGGCCAATACAGGTTCGCCGAGACGTGGGTGGTGACGGTGAAAGTCACCGCCGTCCCGTTCGCCGTGGCGTTCTGCAGGGTGGACTGGGCGCCGGTCGTGGACGTGCCGATCGACACGCGCCATTGACCGCCGACCTTGTCGATCGCCGCGATACAGGCGTTCGAGGGCATCCCGGTGCCGGTGATCGTCATGCCGGGAACCAGATCGGTGGACCCGCCGCCGGTGGAAGCCGACACCACGACGGTGATATACGGCGATCCGTTGACGGTCGTGCCGGTGAAGGTCAGGCCCGAGGACGCGACGATGCCAGTGATCGGCGAGGCCGACTTCTGACCCGCCGTGGCAGAGGCCGGGAACTTCATCGTGCCGGCGGTCGAGGCGTTGGTTTCGCCTTGGCCGTTGGCGACCGAACCGGCGATAGCGCGGATAGCCGCACGTCCCGCCCGTTGAGCCCAGAAGTAGTAGGTTCCCGCCAGGGTCGCCGGGGCGAACACCTGCCCAATGACGACTTCGGCCCCGATGATGTTGCTGGCGTTGGTCGCCGAGAACAGCGTCATGGTGAAGTTGCCGTCGAGGAAGTAGGCGTCGCCCGGCAGCAGGTCCGTAGTCGAGGCCAACACCAGCTTGGTGTAGACAAACTCCGACCCGTAGTCCCCGTTGATGGTCATGCCCAGGCGCCATTGCGGCGTGGGCAAGCCCTGGTTGGAGACGCCGGTGGCCGGGGCCGGTCCATAGAGCACGCAGGGGTTGGCCCCCAGATCGGACCAGACGCCCGAGCCGGTGGACACGCCCTTGCCGAAATCGCCTTGCCAGACGATGTCGCACAGGTGCGAGGCTTCGTCGAACAGGCGCAGCTTGCGAAGATCGTTTTTCATGGTTCGAGCCCCTTTCTAAGCGATCAGCACGCCTTGCAGCTGGGCGTTGGACAGGGTGAGATTCCCGGCCCAGACGATCAGCCGCACGGAGGCGTCTTGGTTGATGGAGCCGACCGTTTCGAGGGGAACCATGTTCCGCTTCGAGGAGGGCCGGTATTTGATGTAGTCGGTGTTCAGGAAGTACATGTGCGAGGCCGGGCAGGCCGCGCCCACGCCACCATCGGGAACAACATCGGCGCCCATGTATTGCAGATCCATATAACCCGCCTCGCCCTGCTTGTTGGACGTGATGCGCTGGATCGACTGGAGGGACTGCCAGTACAGCTGGAAATAGGTGTTGTCCGCAATGATGAGGTCAACGGTGTCGCTCTGACGCTTGGTCAGAAGCCACAGGTTGTTCATGTACTGCTGGATGTTGGTGGAGCTGACCGCCCCGCCGCCGTCCGTCACGCCGGAATATTTGACATTCCGCCAGAACGCCCACTGCGAGCGGTCGATGCCGCCGACAACGCCCGTGGTGGGCGCGTCCGCGATCAGCGATTGCAGGCCGCCGATCTGAAGGCCGCCGTCCGCCGTCCCGTTCGAGAACAGGTCGTAGTTGAGGTTGTTGGCGAAGGTCTTTTCGGCGTTCTTGATCCGGCCTTCGAGCAGGTCGATGATCTGCTCCTTGCCGGTGTTCTGAACGTCGATTTCCAGACCGTTCCAGGTCACGGCGACAGCCGCCTGCTTCCAGTCGAACTCGGCCGCGGTGAACACGTCCGAGGGCTGGATATTCAGGACCTGATAGCCGGCGTAACGCTGATAGGTGCCGTTCTGGGCGTACTCCAGTTCCTGCACGATGGTCCGACCGCCGGAGACGGGCATGATCGAGCCCTTCTTCTTCAGGCGGGCCAGCAAAGCATTGTTGTTGGTGATGTTGTCCGCCGCCTTCCCGCTGCGGTTCCGCAACGTGGTGGTGACGATTTCGGAGAGATTGGGCGAAGCCATCTCAGGGGTTCCTTATGGGGTCACGCGACGGCGTCCCATGCGTGGGAAAGGTCGTCGCGAATGGTTGCGGCTGGACTCGCGTTCGCTGGCGACGAGCCAGGAGACGGCGAGCCGGTGACGGACCCTGACGCTCTTCGCGCGGCGTCGGCTTTCGCGCGTTTCTGCTGTTCGGCCTGAGCCAGGGCCTGCTTTTGCTGGTCTTGCAAAAGGAGGGGCCTGATCTCCGGGTTGGCCCAGATCGCCCGCTCGTAGGCTTCCTGAAGTGACAGCGATGGGAAAGCCGTTACCAGCTTCGACATCTCGCCCCGCACGTTCTCGAAGTAGATATTCTTCGGATCGTTTTGGAACTCTGCGACTTGGGCTTCCAACTGAGACTGAACGGCCTGGGCTTCAGCTTCACGCTGCTGCGCCACGACGCTTGACAGGGATTGGACCTGTTGAGAAAGCTGCTGGATCACCGGGTGCATGGGCTGCTGTGCAGCTTGACCCTGTTGACCCTGCGCGAAGCTCGCGAGGTTTACGCCGTACTGCCGGGCCAGGTATGCGATGCCCTCTTGGGGATTGCGTTCGAGGAAGTCCTGGGCCGCGAACAGCGACTGGACAGCCTGAAACTCATCTTGTCCCGCGAGTTGGAAGCGTTCGCGACGAGGCGCCAGGAGCGAGTCCAGGCGGTTGAACCGTTCGGCCTGCTGTTGCCGCTGGGCCAGACCTTCGTTCATGTCCTTCTCGCGCTTCATCACCTCTTGTTGGATGACGGGCGGGAGCGTGGAGAACTGGGCCTTGGCTGCGGCGCTCCAGGCTGCGGGAGGGACGATGGCCTGAGGTTCAGGTTCGCCGACCGCTTGAGGCGTCGTAGGTTCAGGGATAGATTGCGCTGTTTCGACCTGTTTGGCAAACCGTCCGGCTTCATCGCGCGCACGCTCGGCGGCGGTCGGTTCGGCCGTCTGTGCGACAGGTTCGGCTGGTGTGTCGATTGATCCCGCATCGGCCTCGAAAGCGGCGGACAGTTCGCCGCGCAGGTCGATTTCAGGCGCGAGGTCTTCGGTTTCGGTATCCATCAAGCTCCTCCAAGCTCTTCAATTGCGCGTGCGATGTCCGGCGCTACCGGATCTGGCTCGTAGTCCTTGAACCCCGCATCAAACGACTTGCGGTCATCGCCGACGATCTCGCAGCCGGCGTCCTTGACGCTGCGGTAGTAGGCGGACTTGCTGTCATAGGTCTGGCCGTCGGCCATCGACTGGAGCGGCTCCATGCCGTCTGTCCTGATCGCCGGACACGGCAGGGCGGACCTCGGCCCACGCGGCAGCGGCGGGGCCTTGTCGGCTTCGTAGAGTTCGCCAAAGCGCCAGACGTAGCGGGTTCGGGCCATCAGTTGGCCACCACGATCAGGCTAAGCGACACCGGGTCCAAGAGGCTGTTCGTGCCGCCGTAAACGCGGATGCCGAACTGCGTGACTGACCGGCTGAAGCCCGTGTCTTCGGATGCGGCCTCCGAGCCCGTGGCGTTGCCGCTGGTGGCGATTACCGTGTAGTTGGTGTTCGCCATGGCTGAGGACAGGGTGACGACGTAGAGCCCCGCCGAGGTCCGCGAGACGCTGCTGATCCCGTTGCCGCCCGTGACGACAGGCGACGAACTCAGGCTGGTGATATAGCCCCGGCTCATCAGGGCGCCGACAGCGGCAGGCGTCACCGCGTGGGTGGTGTCCGTTCCGGTGATGGTCTGCGCGCTGGTCGCCAGCGGGGCCAGGCCAGCCGTCGATGTGGAGGCCGTGGGAATGGCATTGGTCGCGCAGGCGGTGGCAAGCCCCTTGCCGTTCAGGGTGATGGCCGGAACCGCCGTGGACGTGCCGCAGGAGCCGACGTTGCTGTTGACCGTCGCCAGCGTTCCCGCCGCCGTGACATTGGCCGACCCGTCAAAGCTCGGCGATGTCCACGTCAGATCCCCGGTGATGGCCAGGGTCCGCCCGGTGGCCAGCTTGCCGGTCAGCGTGCCGGTCAGCGTGCCGACAACTGTCAAGCCGTCGTTGAACGTCGCCAGCCCCGTCGAGCGGGTGAACAGCACCGAGCAGTCCTGAAACGTCCCGGCGTCGTTGTAGCGCCCGACGCACAGATCAGAGCCGACGTTTGATCCGCTTTCCGCCGTGCTGTTGGCGAAGGTATACCAGCGCGACAGGCCGGTGGTGCGGTAGTAGTAGCCCCGGTTTGTCGCAGCCGCGCCGCTCTCGATGATGTCGCCGGAGAACGAATTGGCCGCATCGAGGAACGGCAGGAAATGCCCGCTGGTCCCCGTGCTGGCCACAGCCGCGGAACCGAGGCCAAGGTTCGTCCGCGCCGTGGTGACGTTGGCCAGGTCCGACAGGTTATTGCTGACTTGCAGATAGGTCGCGCCCAACACCGTCTGCATGTTGGCGGTCAGCACCGACCACTGAATCCCCTTCAGCGGCCCACCGATCGGATAGGTCAGGAAGAGGTCGGTCGTGTTGACCGACACGGCCTGGGTCAGCTGATCAGGCGTCAGGCTTGACGCGCCGGCCGATCCGGTGAGCAGGAGCGCCAGAGCACTCCCAAGGGCGAGGTGCTTTCTCATGGCGTGGGAACGTCCATCGGCTTGGGGCTGTTGATGTCGTGGACCAGACGGCGCGAGGCCGCGCTCATCACGGCTTTCTGCATGTCGGCGGCGATGCTCTGGCCCTGCATCGACTGTTCGTGGGCGTGCTCGAGCGCAACCTTCTGGCCCTGCACGTGGATTTCCGCCGCCGTCAGCTGCGCGTCGGCATGGGCCTTGAACACGTCGTTCTGCGCCCGCGTCTGATCGGCCTGGGCGCCCATCAGAGCGGCTTGGCCCTTCATCTGGTCGGCCTGGGCCTTGGCTTGCTCGGCGGGGTTCTGCTGCGGCCCCATGGCCTGGGCCTGTTCCGCCTTGGCCTGGAGCTTGTCCAGGGCCATCTCAATCACGTCTTCCATCTCGCGCCCGACGCGGAAGCCGCGCACGAGGAACTTGAGGCCCTCGACCACAACAGGCAGCATTTCCGGGGATAGCTGCACGACGGCCATGGTCTTTTCGAGGTAGGTGGCCACAGCCTCCACGAACTCGACGCGGCGCTGCTTTTCCTCCTGATCGTCCGGCTCGATGGTCGAGTCCGTCTCGATGTCGATGCGGAACGAGCGCATGGCGTTGTCGTGGAGCATCGCTTCCACTTCCTGCCAGGTCGGGTCGTTGAGCATCCGCACCATCTTCGGATCGACGGGCGGGGGCTGAGGCGCGGGATGCGGCGGCATAGCCGGCTGTTGCCGGGCCGGCTGGGCCATCTGCTGCTGCATGGCCATCTGCTGCTGGATCAGTTGCTTTTCCTGCGGCGAGGCCAGCAGCTGAACGCCCGTCATCTTCGACAGCGTATCGGTGGAGAACTTGGTCGAGATGATCTCGCCCATGATGCACAACAGGTCGCGGACGAAGCGGCCAAGCTCCTTTTGCTTGTCGCGAACCCGGCTTGACCCCCAGTTGGTCTTGGCGTTGGTCGCCGTGGCCGTCTCGTTCGGGTCCACGTCGCCGCGCATGATGTCGGCAATGCCGGTGATCTGGAACACGTCGGTCAGCATCTGCTGGCGGGTTTCAATGCAGCCCTTGAGCGTCAGGGCGACCATGTCCACCGGGAACCACTCGACGAGGCCCTTCATCCCGCCCCGGTCAGCCAACGCCGCCCAGCTGTCCACCGGGATCAGGGTGTTGGTTTCCGCCGCGAACATGTCCTGCAACCGCTGGCCTTCGGTCGCCGCATAGAAGCCGCGCACCTTCAAGGCATCGGTGAGCAGTCCGATGCGCGCCGTAAGCGTGTTGATCTCTTTCGCTTGGCTCTCATAATACACGTAATCTGGTGTAGGGATAATAGAGTCAGGACCACAAGTCCCCAGCAGAGGACGAGGGCATGGAAAGAAATTCCGCAAACCCAGCGGATCGTCTCTCTGATCAAGCGGCGCATCCGAATAGCTCTTGCAAACCCAGAACGCCGTCTTTGAAACCTTATCCCAAATCTCATAGACGGCGGCCTTGTTGAATTGTCCGTCCTTCTCGGTCGATCCATCCTCGCCCGTCTTCCAGTCCAGCGGGCAGGCTTTGCCCTTGTCACCGAACCGCTTGACCAGCTCATCACGGGTCATGAACACCCGGCGCCAGACGAAGCGAACTTCCGACCATGTGCGCGCGGGATTGGTGCCGAAGTCCTCCCAGTGGACGTGATCACACAGGGCCTCTTCCCAGATCACCTCTTCGTATTGCTGGTTGGTGTTCGTGATTTCGCCGTCAGGGGCTTCAACCGGTCCAGCCTTGTCCGCGTCACCCGGCCCACCCTCGGCGGCCTCGTTGGCCTCAGCCGAGGGAGCCATGTGCGGGACATAGCGCACCCAGACCTGACCCCGCCCAACCAGCAGGAACTCGTCCCGGATCGAGGTCATCATGTCGGCGAAGTCCATCACGTCGATCTGGAAGTTCAGCGCCCGCTCGATGACCTCGGAGGCCGTGCGTGCGATCGGGTCGCCATCCTTCCACCGCCTGCCGACAACAGCCGTAGGCGTGCGCGCGTAGACCGCTGGAGCCAGCGTCTGGATATTGGCCCATAGCAGGGCGAAGCGCCGCTTCTGGGCGTCCTCGGCCTCCTTGCGCTCGTTCTCGTACAGGCGGACGATGCGCCGGCCCTTGGTGATCCAGGGCGCCTGGCTCTTCTCCGACAGATCCAGTTCGCTGATCCAGCGGGAGGCGACGGCCTGGGGCGACGTGCCGAAGTCCTTGGCGGTATCGACCTGGGAAGCGTCGGCGTCGGCCATCAGTAAGGCGTCGCGATGACTTGCAGCTTGTCGGACGCCGTCCAGGCGGCTGCGGCGGCAATATCATTGAAATTGCCGACCGTGCAGCTGCTAGTCGTGCTCGCCGTCTGCTTGGTGACGAACACCGTTGTGGAATTGGTGGTGATGTCCGTGGCCTGACAGGTCCAACCATTGGGCGCGGCGGGCGTCAGGCCAATAACGCCGGAGTTCGCCGTTCCGCCCGTGCCCACGTTCACCTGAAACGAGCAGGTGCCGTTGGAGCCGACGATGGCGGGCGACGTGCCGAAGCCCGAGGAAATCGCGGGCATGGCCAGATTACAGGTCGGCGAGCCCGGCAGATATTTGCCGTTCGATCCGGTCAAACGGATCAGGCCGCTGGCGACATATGACGCCAGGTCCTGATAGCCGGTGGCGCTGGGGTGGCGGGCGTCGGCGCCGCTGTTGCCCATGAAGCCGAGCGCCGAGGCATTGGCCCAGTTTGTCCAGCGATATTGGAAGTTGATGAACGGCTGATTGGCGGCGGTCGATAGCCCCTGGAGAACCGCGCCATAGCTGTTCTGCGTCGCCACGCTGGCAAAGCTCGCCGGATTGCTCTGCACGTCGAAGATGAACACATTCATGCCGGTAGCGTTCGCCGCCGTCTGAAGCGTCGTCATGTTGGTCTGGAACGTGGATATAGGCGTGGCGCTCGGGTTCCAGTCGTTCACGCCCAGACCGTTGAACGTCACCGTGGGATTGAGGAACGACGACACCAAAAGGCTGGTCGTGCCGTAAATCGCCTGAGCGCCCGTGGTCCAACTGATCGATGTCGAGCCGCCGAAGCCGCCGTTGTAGATCTCGATTTTCGGGTTCGCCGTGTCTCGCACCGCTTCGCCGATGACGTAGAACTTGCCTTGCGCATTGGTCGTGGCGTTGACGTTGACCGCGCCGGCGATGGCGTTGCCGGTGAAGGTAAAGCGCACCAGGGCAAGCCCCGGCGTGCCATTGGTGGTCGTCACCGTCCCACCGGAACAGGTCGTGGTCGCGCCGGTCTGGGAGATCACCGAGCAGCTTTCCCCCGCCGTCGATCCCCCGCGATCGAACGTGAAGTTGGAGGCGGCGGTGCCCGCGATGACATAGGCGTCAAGCTGGTTCCACGGGCCAGCCGTCGCGAAGGTCAACGCTGCGGGCGTGGTCGAGGCAGGGAAGTTCGGAACCGTGCCGCCGAACGAGTTCTGATTGAGGATGGTCCAGCCGGTGCCGAACGTCAGGCGCGTGTCGAACGTGGCGCAGGTGCCGGTCGTGGTGTTGTTCGAGCAGCCGAACCAGCTGTCCGAGGTCGCCGGGATGCCCGCGTTGTTGAGCATCGCCGCAAGCTGAAATGGCCAGGAGCTGATGCGGCTGTCCACGCAGGCGCCAAGCGCGCAGTGGCCCGCCATCACGCTGTCACCAACGAACGCCCACCGCGTGCCGACGCGAGTCTGCGTCGTGACGTTGACGTTGGCGATGTCCTTGAGCAACTGGCTGGCCTGTTGCGGGCCGATATTCACGAAGCCCGGAATGCTGTTGACCGGCGCATTGCTGGTCAGGGCATAACCGGCGATCCCGCGCGCCGCCGTGTCCATCTGGGCATTGGCCGCCGAGCCGATCGACAGCAGCGCCAGAGCGAGAGCGAGAACCCGGCGCATCATTGGCTCAACGCATAGGTGATGGTGCCGGACGTGTAGGCCGTGGCGTTCAGCCGATAGCTGACGTAGGCCTGTGGCTCGGTCCATTGATCGGAGGCCGTGGCGCTCCACTGTTCGAGCTGGATGGTCGTACCGTTGACGCCGACCGTCACAGGTTGCCATGCGCCGTTCAGGAAGCGGTCAAGCTCAACGGTCCCGACGAAGGTCCCGGTGATCGAGATGTTGAACGGCCTGCCCGCGTTCGGGATGAAACTGGCGGATTGCCCCGTCGCGCTGAAGGTGCCGGTGACAGCCGTGACGCCGGACTGGCGCATGTTCACGTCATCGACGCCGGAATATCCCCCCGCGAACGAGGGCGAACCCATCAGCGCCAGCAGTGCGGCGCCCACAAGAGCCCGTCTGATCATTCCGCAGTCTCCATGCCTCGGTGGAGTGTGCGGGCGTTCGGAGGGGGTTTAGGGATTTCCTAGTTATTCAGACCGGCGGCGGTCGTGATGCCGCAGCATGTCGTCAAAGGTCATGTCGGCCAGGGTCTTCAGTTCGGGCGGTTTGGGTGGCTCGGGCGCCAGTTCGCGCCAGGCCATCGCCATGTAACGGAAGGCGTCGGCGGCGTGGCTCGTCCAGTCATGTTTGGGCTGGTCACGAAACGCCCGCGTCTTCGGATCGAAGTCGGCGCGGTATTGCCTCAAAGCCTCAAGCCCTGCCCTGCATCGCACGGCATCGAACACCATCCGGGGGAACAGCACCCGAGCGGCGTTGATGCCGTCCATGATCTTGTGGTCAGGCACGAGCCGCGGCTTGAGACCGATGGTCTGCATCGCCTCCACGCGCGTTCGCCCGTCGCCGGTGAACTCCCTGACCCTCGCGTCATGGGGCACGTAGTCGGTCTTGTAGGCGTACGGCTTGGCCTGGAGCACCTTGGCGTAGTGGTTGACCGGCTGGCCATTGTTCTCGTAGAAGTCGATGACCCTGATCTCACCGCGCAGCACCTGCCAGAACCAGATGGCTGTGGAATCCCCCATGCCCAGGTCCCACGCCGTGTAGACCGGCAATGCAGGCTCGTACGCAACATCGCAGATCCGCCCGGTGCGTTCAGCCTCGGCCATATCCTTGCCGAAATAGGCGCCGATGATGGCCGCCTCGAACGAGCACTCGAACTCCTGGGCATACTGTTCGGGCGTCATGTCCTTGGCGGCGGCGTCGAGTTCGGCCTTTGCGACAATGCCGGTTTCGCTCGCCCGCAGCATCAGGCTCAGCCAGTCAGGATCGGTGAACCCTCGCTGGTACATGTCGTAGAAGCTGTTGCGGCCCTTGGGGGTCCCGATGAAGGTGGCGTGTCCTTGACGGTCGGCCAGGAGCGGACGGATAACCTCGCCCCATAAAGCCGGATGCATGTCCGCCGCTTCGTCGAGCACCACGCCGTCGAGATACAATCCACGGAGTCGGTCCGGGTTGTCGGCCCCATACAGCCTGATCCTAGCTCCGTTGAGCAGATCGACGCGCAGCTCCGTTTCATTCGGTGGCCCCGCTAAGACCGGCGTCGCGTAGCGTTTGAGATAGGTCCACGCCACGTCCTTCGCCTGGTTGAACAGCGGAGCGATGTAGGCATAGCGGCCCTCGGGTTTGTTGCAGGTGATGGCGGACTTGATCTGGTCGTTGATGGTGGCCACGGTCTTGCCGGCGCGGCGGTGGGCGACGATCACCGACCAGCGTTGGGCGCGGTTGTGATATGGCAGGAACACCCGGCGGGGGGCGTATGGGATGATCAGGCTTCTGGCGGTAGCCATGTGACCGTATAGGTTCCCGTGGTGTCCGCCTTGACCTGAAGCGGAATGACCTTGCCCAGCAGCGTCAGGAACGCGGAGGGGTTCTCATCGGCTTGCCTCTTGAGGTAGGACACACCGCCAGCGCCATCGAGGGCCTGAAGGATCATGTCCTTGAGCTCGGTCGTTAGCTTGTTGGGGACGTTCTTGGCCCTCCCCTTGGGGTTGCCAGACTGTCCCTTGACGAACCGCCCGCCTTGCTTTTGGCCTGTTGTTTTCAGGGCCACGCTCATGACGCCCTCCTCAGTTCCTCGCCCATGTTCCACAGCACCGCCCGACATTCCGCCATGCCGTCATCGGTGAGGCAGTAGCCCCTGCCGTAGTGGCAATCGATCGCCTCGGTGTTGAGCGCCTGGCGAAGGCGTCCGACGTGATAGACGATGGCCTTCGGGCTTGAGGAGACCAGAACCGCGAGGCACTTTGCGGTTATGGGCCGGCCTTCGTGCTGGTAGAGGCTGACGAGCAAGTTTGCGGTTGCACGCTCAAGGCCGAACCAGCTGGTGAAGGCGCAGTGCATGGCGTGGGCGAGTGTGTCTGGCTTTGCGTAGGCGTTCATGCGCTGGCTCTCCGCTCAATGACCGATAGGCAATGCTTTGCGAGGACGGCCCGGGCGTCCCGGACGATCTTGGTCCCGGCGAACGTGGTGTGCGGGACAATCGCCCGCTCTGGCACGTCCTGCCATGCAGCCGGGTCGATGTAGCTGCGACACCAGTCCTCGCCGCAGTGATCAGCGAACGCCTGCCGAACCTCGCTTGGTCCTGAAAATGAAATCTTCGCGTCGCTAAGGGTAGAAGGCCCGTAGGTGCCTTCTACCTTAGCTCTGGCTTCTGGCTTCTGAGTGGAAGGGGGGCTTGGAGGGGGGCTTGAAGGTGGCCGTTTTCCTCCTTTGTTTTCAGAGGCTTGCGCTAGGGCTTCCGCCTTCGCTTTTCGGCCTGCAACAGACCTCTTGTGATCGTCGGTCATGCGCTTCGAGTAAACGACGCCCGAGCGCGTGCAGCGGAGGACATGGGCGGCGCGGAGTTCGACAAGCAACGCTTGGACCTCCTCGACGCTGGACCCGACTACACGCGCTAGAACGGCGTCTTCGACAGGCTGATCGCCGATCAGAAGATGGCCGTAGGGAGATGCTTCGTGCATGATGCAGAGCATCTCTATCCAGAGCCCGCGCGCCGCCAGTGAGACGATGCGAAGGGCCTGATCTCCCCGCCAGTCACGCGGGTAGAATTTCATCCAGGGCTGGCTCATGTGCCCAGCCTCGGCAGGTTGTTGCGGTCGGCGTGGCGGCGGCAGCTGTAATAGACCGTCCCGTGATCTGTACCGAAGAGGCGGCCGATCTGGGGATAGGAGAAGCGCGGTTCACCGTTGGCATGGGTCCGTGAACGCAGTGCATACATCGCCGCTTGGCGTGCGTGGGCCAGTGGTCTTACTCGCGAGGGGGCGATCAATTCATCCCTCGAATAGCCGTGGTCGCGCGCGATTGCTTCAATGATGTCCATGGGTGTAATATACGGCACGTCGTTTTCTTGACGAAACCCGTATCGCCCTTTCTGCACAGGATTAACCTCACCTCGCCACAGCGACAGAACGGTCATCGCACCCTCGCTGGTACGCGGATCACGTTCGGCTCATAAGGCGCACGGGGCTTGCTGATCGTGCGGACGGTTCCAAGCAGTAGGTGCGCGGCGCAATAGCTGTGAAACTGGCCGTCTTTCCTGACGGTGACCGGAGCGCAGCAGGAGAGGACGGCAGTCCCCTCTCCTTCCACGGGCCAGGCGCATTCACGGACGCGGCGATCCATCCAAGGCTTGGGGTTTGCGCCCCTGGGAAGCTCGCTGGGGGCGATGCGGGGAGCGGGCGGACCTTGGACAGCCAGGCGAGGTTTTTCGGGGTTCCTGGGAGTCATGGCGCGCTTCTGGTGGGCCGCTTTGGAATTGGCATGACCAATGCCCGGCGAGCGTTCCCAGTTCTTGCGGTGGGCGATGCCGATCACGGCGTTGCGGGATTTAGCCCCAACGGCGGCGGCGACAATCGACGCGCTAAGCCCCTTGTCGATGTATAGCGCGCGGGCCTGTTCGATCAGGTCGTCGGTCCAGAAGGATTCGGCCATCACGCTCCTCGACAATAGGAGGGAAGCGGCCTCGTTACAGGAAACGGTTTCGTATCGAATCCGCCAGCCTTCAAACACCGGCGCCAGTGGATCTCGTCGCGTTCCTCATCGTCGCCGCGCATAACGGGCCATGATGGCTCGGAGGCGTCGCGCTTGACCGCGTGCAGCCGGTGCGTCGCGTTCAGTTGCAGGCCGAGCCTGTGCGCTCTGTCCCGGCAGGCTTCCGGCGTTCTGGAATAGCCGACCTTGGCCAGCCATTCGCTGACACCGTTGCTTCCGAGGTTGCGATGCGCCCGAAGGATATCGTCCTCGGCCCCCGACCAACTGACGTAGGCTTTACGCTCTTGGAATTTCACGCCCATCTTGCGGGCGAGGTAGAGCACCTGGTTAGGCTCGCGATCGAGCGCGGCGCTGACCTGGGCGAGGGTCTTGCCCTTGGCGCCCATGCTTTCCAGCCGGCGCCGTTCTTCGACGGTGTAGGGTGTGTTCTTCACGCTTCCCCCCTGGTCAGACGATCAGCAAGGATGGACAGCGCATGGTCGCGTATGTCGCCCAGGAGCGCGCTGGAGAGGGTTTCGAGCTTGGCGCGGTCGTAAGGCCCGGCGATCAGTTCAATGGACCGTGTGCGCCCGTATGAGGTCCTGATCTTGCCTTGGGATTCGAGCGACAGGACGAGGCGGGAAATGGTCGATGTGGACTCCACCCCCATGGCCCGGCCTATCTCGCGATAGGACGGCGGAACGTCCTTGCGGGACATGATGCGCTTGATGGTGCGGAGGCAGTCGTGTTCGAGCGGGGTCATAGCCGCCCCACCGACATCAGCAGGCCGTTCGTCGTCCCCTCACGGACCTTTGGTCGCGGAGACGTTTTCCCGGCGGCGGATATGATCTGCAACCGCTTCCAGTTGGCCTGGGCCTGGGCGATCTGCTCATCCGTCATGGTCTGGACGATATTTGCGGCAAAGCTGAAACTGAGCTGCAATGGACGGAGTTGTGCTTTCACGGCAGGCTTTGGCCAAGGGTAGAGCGAGCGGAAAACGGGCTTCACCGCACCACCTCCCACCGAAACCCGATGATGACGACGGCCCAGAACAGCGTGTTGAGCGTCAGGGCCAGGCAGATGCGCCAGTTGATCGCCGATCGGCTCAGAAGCGATCCCGCGGCGTTGGAGACGGCTCTACCGATCCACGAAAGAAGATCGCTCACCAGAGCGAACGGCATTTGCAGGATCACCAGAACCCAGCCGGTCAGACTGAGCGAGTAGGAGCCGCAGGCCCTGAGCGTGCGCGAGGTTGCGCCGTGCATCTTCCTCCCCCTTTTCAAGGTGTGATTGAAGTGACTGTTGGAATAGGTGCGCTCCGAGCCACAGCAGCAGCGGCCAGCGCCCGCGCTTGTGGGACAGGCACTTGTTGAGCGTCCGAAGGCTCGCCGTGCCGTAGACGACGCCCCTGGCCTCGCCATCGGTCAACGCCCATTCGAAGCCGACAAAGCTGAGCGTGTTGACCGGCCAGCGTTGGCGCACGTAGGCGGCCAGCGCGTTCTGCAGACCGTAATCGTGCGGGCGAGAATCTGAGAATTGACGCTCGAAGTTTGAACTTTCACGCATTGCTTGCCCCATGTTGATCACCGACCAACACGGGCAAACGAAAGGGACAGACGGTGGACATCGAGGGCGCGGACGAATGGTTTTGCAGCTTGATCCGAGCCAATAGCGAGGCCGTGCGCGCGACGAAGGCGGCACAGGCTAACAGGCAGGCAAGAGCGTATCGCCTGCATGAGGCCCAGGAACAGCGGAGCGAGGTTCAGGCGCTCTTGCTGGCCCTGGTCATCGGGGATGAACCCGAATGGTGAATGAGCGGCAGGTCTTTCTTGGACCCGTACACCTGCCAGACGGGCGCGAGACCATTGCGGCTGCCTGGGGAAGGGCCGCGCAAGTCCCAAGCTCTGAATGATTGCCCCCGAGGTCATGGCTAGCCGTGACCTGTGACGTGATGGCTGATGGCCCACAGCTCGCCAGCGACGGAGAAGCCGAAGCAGATCGCGAGGGCCCATAGAGCGATCACCGCGACAATGAACACCGCGAACCCAAGCCGCTGGCCGAGCGTCATCGGCGCCGGATCACGCCCCCGGCACTCGGCACAGCGATGCGGGCAGTAGTCGCAGGCGTTCATATCCCCAACCTTTTGCAGGGTGCGACAATCTGTCTTGCGACTCTGAAACAAGCGTCGTACGGTTCCACACCAGCGTGGGGGTGGACAGTCATGGCGGGTATTGGCCATGCGGACGGCGACGATTTACCCGTGTTCGATGCGGCGTTAGTGTTGTTGTCCGCTATTTTGAAGGTACAAACGCGGAACATGGGGCGCAAGGAACGCACCCAGTATATCAAGGACCTCGAAGATGTCCTGGACGATTGGGCGGCGTCCGCCTCGATCATCCCGATCCGAGAGCGGCCCAACCTGCCGCAGCGATCCGACAGCCTCAGACGGGCGCGATTGTGCCTGACGCGGCTCAAGGGCTCGCTGTAACTCATACGGAGGGTCACGAGGCGCGCTCCTTCTCGGCGAGCCTCGCCAGCGCCGGAAGGTCAGAATCCACCACGCCGACAAGCGGCCCGATCTTCACCTGCAAATGCCGGTGAATATCCAGCGCCGTGCTCAGGGATGGCTGGCGCTTCCGGTTCGCGATCTGGCTGGCGTACGACGCGCTGATGCCGATGCTCCGAAGCCGGGCGGCAAACGCTTTGGGTTCGAGGTCATCCATGGCCGATAGTTTGCACAATGCAAACCGGATTTCAAGCGGAAAGGTTTACAGTCCGCGCAACGACTTTCAGGGTGCGCCCGCGCAGACTGCAAACATGGCTAAGACCGCCGATCCGAACCATTTGCGCGCATGGCGTGACTTCCGCAAGCTGACCCAGGAACAGCTCGCGGAAAGCGTCGGCACGACGAAGGCAGTGATTAGCCTGCTAGAATCCGGCGACCGTCAGCTATCGTCCAAATGGTTGCGGCGTCTGGCGCCTGCCCTCAACACGCGGCCCGGCTTCCTCCTAGACTTCGACCCAGAGGACATGGACCAGGAAATGCTGAGCGCCATTCTGGCCGTGCCGAAGTCCAGCCGCGAACAGGCGATCAAGGTGCTCAAAGCCTTCGGGACCGGCACGAATGGCTAGGCGAGCTGGCTTGATCGCCATCGTCGGCGCCGTGGCGCTATCGTCCTGCACATCAGATCCCGTTCTCTATCAGCGACGAGTGCAAGCCCTGCGCGCGTTCGGACAGTCCATGTCGGCTGCCGGCGCGGCGATGGGATCGAGCGAGCAAACCTCGCCACAGCCGCGCCCCGTGATGGGTGGCCAGGTGTGCTTGTTGCAGACCGCCAGGCAATCGACCATGACCAAGGTCTGCTACTACAACTGCACCGGCACGCTCTACGCTACGACGGTCGGCGCGGCTGACCTTTGCCCGGCGACAATCCAGCCCTAAACACCGCCCGCCGAAATCAGTTTGCGTGTTGCAAACTTTCCGATTGACAGCAGGGTTTGCGAATTGCAAACTCTCCTCACACACGGAGAGCGCACATGCCCTACGACATCGAACCCCTAACCGAGTTCCGCGGCAAAAACCCGATCGCTCGGGAAGCGGACATCATGAAGCTCGACGGCATTGGTTCATCCATCGCCGCCCTGGCCCACGCCATCGCCAAGATCGGCCCGACCATCGAAGGCTGCGATTTCATCGGTGACGCCGACGAGATGGCCGAGCGGATGCTGGAGGGCTTGGACCTCTGCTTCGACGCTCATTCGTATCGTCTGATCCTCGACGGGATGCGCGGTGCGTTGCGGGGGAGGGTCTGATGGCTCCCAACCGCGCCGCTCAATACCGCACCGTTCCGCTGATCGTATCCCCCGGCATGGACGGCTACCGCCTCGCCCTGGCCGCTGGGATCACCTTCGAGACCGTCGCCACCTTCCCCACGCTGGACCTCGCCCATGCCGCTTACAAGGCCGCAATGGAGCTTTCCGGCGCCCAGACCTCGAACCATCGGGAGCTGGGCCAATGATCGGCAACTCCGTCCCCCGCATGGACCTCGCCGCCATCATCCGCCCCGGCGCTGATCTCGGCATTACCTGCAAGACCCCCGACGCGACCGAACGTCAGGCCGCACATACCGCCGCTCAACGCCTGCAAGCCCAATGGCTCGCCGCTCAGAGCGACATTGAAGCCGCCATCTATCAGGCGAAGCTGGAGCAACTGCCTTGAACGCGCCCGCCAAGATCGCGCCGGAAACCAGCGCGCCTATCGATCCGCTCGCCAAAATGCGTGAGCCTTTCCCCGATCACCAGATCAGCAAGCTCCCGAAGGAAACCGGCGCGCAGGCCAAGCAGCGTAAGGCCGATCAGGAGGCCGGGAAATGGCCCGCGAAATGCCCCGTCTGTGAAGGCTTCCACCACCCAAGAGCCGTGCACCTGGACTATGTCGGCCACGCCGCGCTGACGGATCGCCTGCTGGATACCGACCCGAATTGGTCATGGGAGCCGGTGGCTTTAGGGCCGGACGGCTTGCCGGCCCTGGACCGCAACGGCGGCCTGTGGATCAGGCTTACGGTCTGCGGCGTGACCCGCCTTGGCTATGGCGACGCTGATGGAAAGACGGGCGGTAACGCCGTCAAGGAAGCGATCGGGGACGCTCTCCGCAACGCCGCGATGCGCTTCGGCGCGGCCCTTGACCTCTGGCACAAGGGCGACCTGCACGTCGAGAGCGAGGAGAGCGCCGCGCCCACGCGCAACGCCGCTGACATGGCGATCCAGCTCCTGCGTGGATGCGGCGACGCCGGGCTGTTCAAAGAGGCCTGGGCGAAGAATTTCGAGGGCTGGAAACAGCTTCTTTCGCCGGATGATTACAAGCGCGTTCAGGCCGTCAAGGCCGAGATTGTCGCCAAGTTCGTCCGCGATGCCGATGAGGCCAAGGCGCGGGAGCCGAAGCCCGATCCGGCTGGCGCCTTCGACATCACTGACGATGAGATTCCGTTCTAGTCATGGAACCCGCAACCCTCAACCCCGCGCCGCAAGGCCACAACAACCCGCCCGTCGATCCCTTCGACGCCCATTCCGCTAACCTCGCCGACTGGATCGAACAGGCCCGGCAATGGCTGGACGGAGCGCCCATCGACAACGTCAAACAGGCCGAGGCGGTGGACACCTTGCAGGATGCGCTCCGCAAGGGTGTGAAGGCCGCTGACGACGCCCGCAAGGCCGAGAAGAAGCCACACGACGACGCCGGCAAAGCCGTCCAGGCCAAGTGGCTTCCGATCATCGAGCCCGCTGAGCGCGCCAAGACGACGTGCGACGCGGCCCTGACAAAATGGCGCAACAAGCTCGCCGCCGAACAGGCCGCCGAGGCCAAGCGTATCCGCGACGAAGCCGACAGGATCGCCCGCGAAGCCGCCGAGGCCGCGCGCCAGGTGGACCGCGCCAACCTTGAGCAGGTCGAGAAGACCGAGGCTGCACTTCAGACGGCCCAGACCATGACCAAGCAGGCCGACCGCGCCGAGCGGGATCAGGGCAAGAGGCTTGGCCTGCGCGACAACTGGCAAATCACCGGCTTCGCCGAGACAACCGACGCGGACGGTATGCCGATCGACGGACGCGGGCTGTTGCTTCGCCACTACCTCAAGACGCGGCCGGAAGAGTTGGTGGAAGCCTGCCTTCAACTTGCCCGCCGGGACGTGCTGAACGGCACACGCGCCATCCCCGGCCTCAGCATCGAAAACCTCCGCAAGGCCGCCTGACCATGCGCCATCCTCTTCAACCAGCAGCAACGGGAGCGGGGGGCGTTAGCAGCGCCTCCCGAGTTGCCTGATGGCCGCGCTGTTGATCCTCGCTAACCCGGCGATACGGGCGAAGGCCAAGCATTGGATCGATAAGGCCGATGACTATTCACGCGTGACGTTTGAGGGGCCGAAGCGGACGAGCGATCAAAATAGTAAACTTTGGGCTCTGCTCACGGATATTGCTAGTCAAACACTATACCACGGCTTGCGTCTAAAGCCCGAGGATTATAAATTGATCTTCATGAGCGCGCTCAATTCAGAAACCCGTATCGTCCCGAACTTGGACGGAAATGGTTTCGTCAATCTAGGACGATCC
This sequence comes from uncultured Acidobacteriia bacterium, assembly GCA_903909435.1. Classification (GTDB taxonomy): domain Bacteria; phylum Acidobacteriota; class Terriglobia; order Bryobacterales; family Bryobacteraceae; genus CAIVVT01. The sequence continues at coordinate 18,643 of CAIVVT010000276.1, forward strand.
ACCAGCCGCCTGAGCAAGGCCGATTTCTCAGACTTGATTGAACTCATCATGGCCTATGGAGCGCGGGAGGGCGTCGTGTTCTCGGAACCTGAGCGGGTGATGGCATGACCCGCATTGCCCCCAAGTCCGGCGAGCCCGTCGAGCCCACCCCGCGCGGCGCCATGACCCCGAAGCGCCGGCTAGAGCTGCTGCTGGCCTACGATGGCAAATGCGCCCGCTGCAAGCTGAAGATCAGCGGCATGGGCTGGGTTGCCAACCACATCGCCCCCCTGGCCCTCGGCGGCCTGGACGAACTCGGCAACCTCGAACCGCTCCACAAGGACTGCGACCGCGAGGTGACGCCGAACGACCTACGCCGGATCGCCAAGGCCAAGCGCCAGGCCCGCATGATGGACCCGAGCGAGCCGGGAACCATCAAGAGCCGCGGCTTCGACAGATCTCGCCGCCGCAAGATGAACGGAACCGTAGAGATGAGGGAAGAGGGATGAAGGCGCACATATTCCTGACGTTGAGCAGGTCCGGCGTCGTCAAGATGACCAAGGAAAAGCCTAATCTCGCGCCGGGCCAGCGGCTCGTTCGGCTGACGGTCGAGGTTCCCGACAGCGCGTTTTCGGCGCCCCCAGTGTTGGACGCTGAACTGACGGTCCCGGCGTCGGCGCTATCGTACCCCGCCAAGGGCGACGCGGTTGCCGTCGAGATTTGGTCCGAGCCATGAGCCATGACCCCCGCAGCCCCACAGACGCGGCGGAAGATTTGGTGAGAAAGGAAGTATAATGGGCTGCGATATCCACTTAAGCTATCAAAGGTGTGTTGCGGGACGTTGGTATGACGTACCCGTCCCGAATGGGGATTATGGCTTGCCGCTTAACTATCACAGTTACGGCTTGTTTGGGTTTTTGGCTGATGTCCGAAATTACTCGAGGGTCCCTCCCATCGCTGAACCTCGTGGTCTACCTATCGATTTTACCGTACGCGAGGATACCTACGTTGGAGATCACTCTTTCAGTTGGTTGAGCATAAATGAACTTCTTGCATACGACTATGATCAGCCTTTTGAAGACCGCCGTGTGATGCGAGACAACAATGGTGGAGCCTTGGCCGGCCCCGGCGAAGGCAAAATGACGACGTTGCGAGACTTTCTCGGCGATAGTTATTTCGATGATCTTCAAACCATGGTGGGCGCGGGCGTTGAGCGCATCGTATTTGGATTCGACTCATGACCGAACCAGCCTATTGGAAAGCCCGCGCCCTCGCCGCCGAGGCCAGGGTAAAAGACCTTGAGCGCATAAGCGAAATAGACGCCAAGGCCCTTGGCTTTGCACAGAACGGTCGCGCCGCCGCCGAGGCCGCCCTCTCCGCGATCCGCGATAAGCTCAGGCCAGCGGTGAAGGGGGTGAAGGGGGCGACGGGCGGGGAGTGGGAAGCGATCGACCGAGAGATCGGCGGACACCACTTCCAGTTTGTTCGCGCTCCCGACGTCGTCGTTGAGAACTCGCGAGGGCCCGGCTACGCACAGCAGATTTTATCCGACGAAGACTATCCGACAAAGGGCGGCGATATCGTCTCCATCACCGCCGCCATGAACGCCCTCCGCAGCCGGGAGGTTGTGGCGATTGTGGGCGGGGAGTGAGCAGCAAGATGAAGTCATACTATGTCGGGACCGACGAAAGCGGCTGCATTGTCTACGCCGTGTCAAATGCCCCCGCTCGGCGCATGGGGGCAAACGAACTCGACTCCGAATGGGAATGTGTTGAGTGCAGGCGCGCGCCTGAGTGGGATAGCCTATATCCGCGCGGCCCGACAAACTCCGATCTGTTCTCGGCCGGATGGAGGTTCGAATGCGCCATCTGTAGATACGGTACATATTGGGATGACGGCGGCGAACGTGATGGCGCGTTCTACTGCCGTGAGCATCTTGATCCTTACGTCTGGTTAGACCGGTGGCGACCAGCCCTTCGGCCATCCGACGCTGACTGGAACCCGTACAAATGGCTCATCCCGCTATGACCACCCTCAACCCCCACCCCGCCGAAGGAGGCGAGAAGACATGAGCGGTTTCCTGCGTCCGAACTATCGCCGCGCCCGTGCACTTGCTTTGGAGATCGAAGCCGCGCGCAATTACCTTCACGAGGCGCGCGGCGACCCAAGCGTAGAGGCCGCTGAAATCGAGGATTTGAAGGCCGAACTTCATCACCTTGAACACGAGTTTTTCAAAACCGGCGTGACATCGGAGTATGACCTGTGAATAATCTGGACCACATCACCGAGCCCCAATGGCGCGCGGCTGAGGACGCTGCGATGGTGTATCTGCCTGGCTGGATGGGGCGATTTCACGCCCACAACATCCTCGAAGCGGGCCTGTCCGCCCTGCCAGAGCTTGCGCGGCGGGAATACACCCATGATGAGATCGAGCGGGCTGTCAACGCCTTTTACGAATCACCGTGGCCGGTTGAACGATCAGCGGCGCAAAACAAATTGGCGGCCATGTGCGCCGCCTTGGCTTCACTCCCCGAACAGACCGCTCCCACCGAGCCAATCACCGAGGCCCCGGTGAGGATCACGCTAGCCGATCTTGAGGCCGCGAGCGCCAAGCATGGAATATACCCCGGTTCGCAAGCCTACGCGGCCACCGTGCAGATCATGGACGAATTGGCCCTGGTGGCTCGGGGCGTAAAATCCGAGGCCCCGGCGAGCGTGACGGTGGAGGAAGCGTTTAGGGCCGGCATCGCGTATGGACGCGCCAGCGTAGACGATCGATCCATCTTGTTTAAGGAGAAGGTGGCTGAGGCCATCGCCCGCCTCACCCCCGCGCCGAGCCCCCTCCCGATCAAAGCCCCCACGCCCGACACCCTCGCGGATGAGGCGCGCACGGCGGCCTGTCCTGGCTACTGCATAGAACCCACTGACGCGATGTTAGACGCTGGGGCCGCTATGCTCGACGTGAATGACCGGGAGGCCAGGGAATATGCGCGCGGCGTATATTGGGCGATGGAGAACGCTAGGCTTGCAGGGGACGCCGCCATCACCGCCGCTGAACGGGAGGCGGGAGAGTGATGCGCGGTGATCTTTTTGCTACCGGCTTTTGCTGGGGTTTTGCGCTCGCGATCGTAAACGAACGCACATGGACCGCGATCGTCCTATTTGTAGTCGGGGCATCTATTCCAGTTCTGCGCAGACACGGATGGCTCCCATGACCCAGACCAACGCCGAGAGCGTGGCGGACGTGATCCGTCACACCGCCATAACCGCGTCCGCTGAAACCCTCGCCGCCGCCATCGTCTCACGACTTACCGAGGCCGGGCGGTTGAGTGAGGGGTGGCGGGAGATCAGCGAGGACGTGATCCCCAAGGGCGACATGTTCGATGTGATGTGGCCGGACGGACGGCGCGCGATCGACTGCCATTGGGACGCAGCGCACAAGCGAGTTGTCCTTCGCCATGGGTACCCAACCGTGCTGACCATATTCAGGCCTCAGCCTAAATGGTTCATGTCGTGCCCGGTGTCTCCTGATTCCCTCCCCGTACCTCCCCAGGACGTGAAGCCATGACCCTTCCACTACCACCGCCCGAAATACTCGCCAAGGCGGGTGAGTGCATCATCAACAAACAGGGCTGGGTATGCGGGCCGAGGGAAGTCAATCCCCCACTGGACGTGGAGAGCGATCCATGGGCCGGACGCGAAAACACGCCCGAAGCGTGGTCGCCGGCTCGGTTCGGGCAAGCTACTGAACCGGGCGGCTTTTGCGGCCCCAGCCATTGCGGAATTGCTCTATCAACCCCGCAAGACATCGTCATCACCATCCACCCTGACGGCTCAATCTCAATCGAGCGGAAGGACGTGAATCCATGAGCCGACAAGCCGCCATCGTAACACTTCTCGCCGCGCTTCTGGTGACGTTGCTCGTGGGAGCCATGCACATCGGCTACGTCGCGGGCCATGAACACGCCCTCAAGGAAGTCGCCGCGTGGCGCCCCAAGCCCGCTTTCGAGGTGAAGTGCGACACGTCAGCGCCGACGTGGGGTGTGAACTGCCAGATGGTGAAGCCATGACCACCGACCGAAATGCGCGATTCCCTAAGTCCTGGCAGGAGCGTTGTGAGGAGCATCCAGACCATCAAGATGGAATGGTCACTAACGCTATGATCCGAGAGCGGATGAACGAGGAAATCGACGACCTTCATTCATCTCTCTCCTCCGCTCTTGCCGAGATAGACCGGCTTAGGGAGGCGCTGAGGAGGATTGCGGAAGATGACGTGGACGACGCGGCAACGTGGGAAAGCGCCGCTGCATGGATGCGCGCCATCGCCCGCACCGCCCTGACCGAGGGCAATTTAAAGGAGGCCGACCGTGGGTGATAGCATGGTGGAGCGCGTCGCCCGGGCGCTTAGGGCTGCGATGCCGGAATATGATGGTTTGAACCAAGATCAGTGGCGAGACATGGCCCGCGCGGCCATCGAGGCCATGCGCGAGCCGACCGAGACAATGCTGCACGACGCCTTCGTAGCGATGAACGAGACGCCAAGCGGCACATGGAAGGCCATGAAAGCCGCCGGCACATCGCCGCGCTGCATGTTCGACGTCAAGATGGCCCCTCGATACCGCGCCATGATCACCGCCGCCCTCAAAGACACGGGGGCCGGGTAGATGGCTGATAGGTTTTATGCAGCCCTTGGCGGCGGTTTCCTCGCGCTGTTTATCGTCAAGGCTATGGGCGTGCCGTTCTGGCGTCCTGGCTTCGATATCGGCGATCAGGCCGACACAGCCGTCGCGGCTTTCTGCCTCATATGGTGTGCCATCGGCGCGCTCAGGCCCAAGTCAACAACGGGGGCGGGAACAGAATGAGCGCCCCGACACGCCTTGCCATCGAGCCGCGGGGCCTTCAGCGCGAAGTCGCCGCCCGCTACGTCGGCGTGTCGCCCACCAAGTTTGATGAAATGGTCGAGGCCGGCAAGATGCCGAAGCCAAAGCAGGTCGATCGCCGCAGGATCTGGGATCGCTTCGCCCTTGACGCGGCTTTCGACACCCTCCCCACTGAGACGGACCCGAATCCGTGGGACGACTAAACCCGATGGCCAAGATCGACTTGCCCCATGTGCAGCGGTTCAAGGACCGTCACGGGCATGTTCGCCACTACTTCCGCCGGCCAGGTTACAAGCGCGCGACGCTTCCGGGTGAGGTCGGATCAGCCCCGTTCATGGACGCCTACAGAGCCGCCCTGGAAGCCACGGACAAACGGTCGGCAGGTGCGGCCGCAGTCAAGCCCGGTTCCGTCTCGGCCCTGCTGGTGGCCTACTACGGGTCATCCGAGTTCAAGGCCCTCAAGCTATCCACCCAGGCCAACTATCGCAACATCCTCGAACGCTTCCGCACCGAACATGGCGACAAGCCGGTCGGTCGGCTGGAGCGGCCGCACATCGACAAGATCATGGACGCCAGGTCGGACACCCCCGGCGCCGCTCGCAACTTCCTCAAGCGCCTTCGCGTGCTTCTCGACTTCGCCGTTGATCGAGGCTGGCGCAATGACAATCCCGCCAGAGCCGTCAAAGCCCCCAGGAGCGCCACGGAGGGCTTTCGCGCCTGGGATGACGCGGACATCGCCCAATTCGAGCAACACTGGCCCACGGGCTCCAGAGCGCGTCTGGCGCTGGCTTTGCTGCTCTACACCGGCCAGAGGCGTTCGGACGTGGTGTCGATGGGCTGGCAGCATGTCCGAGACGGCAAAATCCACGTCACCCAGATCAAGCGCGGCCAAGGTCAAAGACCCGTCCGGCTGGCGATCAAGCTGCATCCCACCCTTGCGGCCGCGCTGGAATCCACGCCCCGCGACAACCTCACCTTCCTGATGACCGCCTATGGAAAGCCTATGACCATGGCGGGGTTCACCAACTGGTTCGTGCGGTGCGCGGTGGAAGCCGGGCTTCCCGCCAAGTCGAGCCCCCATGGCCTCCGCAAAGCCGCCGCGCGCCGCCTCGCCGAGGCCGGATGCACCGCCAAACAAATCGCCGCGATCACCGGGCACCGGACGCTTTCCGAGGTCGCGCACTACACCGACAGCGCCGATCAGGAACGCCTCGCGGACGCCGCGATATTGGCGATTTCGGACAGACGATGAACGGTCGCTGTCAACCCTCATTGTCAACCCCGAGAAACGGCGTTGAATTTATTGCTCTTTCGGGAAGGGATGGTAGGCCCGGAGGGAATAGGCAAAGCCCGAGAAATCAACGGGATGGGCTGTAAACCCTATGGATCACGCCCGTTGAATTGCTTGGGCTTTTCGAGCCGTTGTCAACCCTGCACCAACCCTCCCCGCGCCATGAGACTCACTGCTTCTGGTTCATCTGCACCGTAACCGGTTGCTGATGCTCTCGAAGCGGTTGGAGCGTGTAGACCTGGATTAACGCCCAACCGAGCAGGCCGAGGAACATCATGCCCAAGGCCCCGAGGATGGCCTTCAGCATGGCGTAGATGTTCGCATACCGATCGGCGCACAATTGCTCATGGCTCTCGATTTTCGCATAGGCGCCTGCAACGGTCATCGGATGCTCACGGTCGGCCATAATCGTCCTACCGGTTCGCCAAGGCTTGCTGCGCCTTGATCCAGTTCTGAAGCTCGGTCAGTTGCTCGGCGTTCTGCCGGGCGGCGCCGTAGTCGTAGACGGCGACACCGGCAAGGTCGGAGAGAGAAACCCCCGAGGGGGCGTCATTAGATTCGCTGGAGGGTTGGGGAACCTTGGACAGGTCAGCCCCTGTGGCGGCTGCGTCGCGCAGGCGGACAAGCCCGACAGGCACAGTGCAATGAGCGTCAGCGTTCGGCGTGACATAGTGCGGGATTTCCTTGATGGTGATCGCCGTGAGCGCCTGGGCCTGCTGCTGGGCGTCGGAGGCGCGCCTGGCGGCGTCGGCGGTGATCTGCGCTGCTTGGCTGTCCTGGGCCTTGGCCTTGGCCTGTGCGGCCTTCTCTGCGGACACATAGGCGGCCAGTTCGATCCGCGCGGCCTTCAGGTCGGACTTGGCGTGATGCAGCCGAGCACCCTCTAACCCCGCGAAGATCAGGACGCCCGCAAAGGCGATCCCGACCCACGCGCGAGGATCTGCCAGCCACTTGAGGATGATTGGCAGGAAGGGCATGTCAGGCCGCCGGCGTCAGCTTGGCGGTGAGCGCGTCGATCTTGGCGGTCAGCGCGGCGACTTCGTCGTCATGGTCCTGCTGGACAGCGGCGACGGCCTTGGCGACTTCGGACTGAACGAAGGCGTCAACGGCGGCGATATCCTGGTCGATGCGGTCGAGCTGGGCTTGGATTTCGGGGCGGATCATGGCGATCAATTCCTTTAGGCCGGGATGATGGGGCGCGGCGCTGGCCTTGGGCGCGGCGTGGGTGAGATGCAGGGCGATCGTGCAGGCGATGACAAAGCCGACGATCAGGAAGGCGAGGACGATTGCGGGGATCATGCGCGGGCTCCGGTTCGCATCTGGTCGGCCAGGCGCTTGGCGCGGTCGCCGACTTGTCCGGCCCAACGGCTCGCCAGCATGGCCTGAGCCCCCCGCGCGTAGTCACCGACCTGGATCGAGGCCAAGGCTTGCCGGAACGTCAGCAGGCCATTCACGCCCATGTTGAACGCCATGTTGACCAGCACGTCCTGACGTGCATCGTCGAGCGAGCGCCACCACGGCAGGTCCTCGTCCAGCCCGTGACAGACGGCGGCGATATCCTTGCCCAATTGATCGTCGGCCTGGGCTTGCGTCCAGACCGTGCCAGGTTCCACATGCGCGTGGCCGACGCCGATGGTCCAAATCCCCAGCGTGTCCTTGTAGGCTGTCAGCTTGCAGCCTTCGTCGCGCTCGATGTCGGCGGACAGATACGGGGTCATGATCCCCCCGGCGGCTTGGGTTCAGTGAAGGCGGTTCCCGCGATGATGCCCGCCGTCGCGGCGATGATGGCCGGGACGTAGACAGTCAGGGCCGTCAGATAGGCAAACCATGTTTCCGGCTTGACCTTCTGGAGCCAAAGCACGCACGCCACCACAGCCGGCAGGCCCACCAGCAGATTGACGAACAGGATCAGCCCCAGGACGCGCCCGATGGCTATGCTGCTGTTGTCCTTGCCGCTGAGGAGGGATGTCAGCCAGTTCATTGATTTGCGCCCGCGCTACCGGCGACAAGGGCGGTTGCAAGGCCATTTCCCCCACCTCCCATGCCCTTGGCCTTGAGGAGATAAGCCGCCGCATCTTCCGGTTTCATCCGGGTCAGCACGTCGGCGAGGGTTGTGACATTGCGTCGGTACATCGCCCCGCCAACGGCCCGGTCGATGTGTTGGCCCCATTCCAGCGGGTCGATGATGCTGGTGATCTTGGACAGCGGATTAACCCCGAGTGCCTTGGCATATTCAGCGTTGGAGTTGGTCAGGGAACCGGCGGGCATACGCTTGCCGGTGGCCTGGAGGGTGTCGAGAAGGTCCGCCAGCTGCTGGGCGCGTTCATCACCCGCTGCGGCAGCCGTCCCGCCAAGCAGCGCCGCCCGCTGTTCGGGAGCCGCCGCAACCTGGGTGACGAACTTCGCCCCGCCCCATTGGTTGGCCCCCGGCTGTAGATCACGCAGGGCGCCGTTCGTGGCCTCAGCGCTGTTGCGGAGGTATTGGGCGACGATCTGCGGCGGCAGGTTCGGGTTCTGCCCAGCGAGGTGGCCCATGGCGTCCACGGTTTCCGATGCGCCGCCGACGTTCTCGGGCCGAAACAGCGCGCTTGTGATAGTCGGCACGCTGGGCGCGGTCTTTCCGGCGGCGATGGTTCCGAGCGGTCCGGCCTGCAACGGTGCGAGATAGGATTGCCGTCCAGCGGCGACCGTATCGCGGGCGGCTCGCCAGTCTGGAGACGCATCGGATGCTGCGCTGTTCAATTGAGCGCCCGCGCCCTCGCGTAGTCCCTGGAGGGTCGCGTCGCCGTTCGGATTGAACTCGCCGGGCGACGCAGACCTTGCTAGGGAGCGAAGGCGTTTTTGCACTTCATTGAGCACGGACAGGTTATTGTCCGGCAGATGTGTGTAAGCCCCGCTCAGTTCTGGGTTAGCACGCCAGTCTGCCAGCGCACCCTTGAAGGATGGGTTTTCCTGCAATTGGGCGAAGGTCGCCGGGTCCATTTCCTGCGTCTTGAGCGCATCGTAGTGGGGTTGCGCCACATCATTGATAGCTTGGCGCACGTTCTTGAGCGCCCCATTCGCCGCACCTTGCGTCTCAACACCCAACATCGACGGATCGGGCCTTGCGGGAGCCAGCGCATCCGCCATGGTGTTGATCGCGCCGGACACTTGCGCCGGCCGCTGAGCAAAGAACGGCGCGGTGATCGGTCCTCCCGTGGGCGAGCTTTCCACATAGTGCAGCACGCGGTTCAACGTGCCCTTGCCGCCTTGGGTCAGGGCCTCGGCGGGGGTGAGGGCTATGCCCTGACTCTTGGCCTGTTGCATCCGGGCTTGCATGTCGGCAATGTCAGGGGCTTCGACGCCATCGAGGGCCTTGGCCAAAGCAGCCTTCGGGGCGTTGACGACGCTCTCGCCAAAGCCTTCACCGAGGCCCCCGCCGACAGCGCCCAACGCTCGCGCCCAGGCTTCGGCCTGGGGGTTGTTCGGAGCCACCTTGCGGGCCGTCTCGCCTGCAATGTCTGACGTTGCGGTCGGCACGAGCACCCGCGCTGCTCGGGCGAGCGGCCCGCCGGGCAGCAGGGCGGCGGGCAGCATTTGGCCGGCAGTGTCAGTCAGCCGCCCGGCCCAGGTCTGCGGCTGGTGATAGGGTCCGGTGACACCCTGCACCGCTTGGTTCATCTCGCCGGACGTTGGGAACATCGGCCCGGTTCCACCCATATGCGGATTGAAGGCCGTGGCAAGCGAATGGAACGGGAATGGCTCGGGGTCCGGCGTGTCATTGCCGGTGAAGAAGTTTCCAACCGCGTTGATGCCGCGCATCCCGGCATTTCCGGCGAGGTCGATCAAATCTCCGGGGCCGCCGATAATGCCGGTGACGCCCTTGACCGCGCCGGGGGCGATAGAGCGCGCTGCGTCCTCGCCGGCGCCCATCTTCGGCTCGCGGATCAGTTCGTCAAACTGCATCCCCGCGCCGGGGGCGGCTTGAGCCTGTGGCGCCGGGCCCGCCATCGGTCTATGGTTTTTCCACGCGCTGGCCACATCGGCCGCCGTGGGCGGTTTCATTCCGGCGAATGGATCTTCGCCGGGCAGAGGTGCAAGCGCCCTAGTCGCCTTGGGCGGGGGGAGCAAGTCGTCGAAGTTGAGGCCGCCCATCACAGACCGCTCGGGTCGATGTTATGCGCGCGAAGTTTGGCTTCGACGGCAGCGCGGGGTGCTCCTCGGGCAATAGCCGCGCGTGCGTTCGCAAGGCTGGCCTGGGCATCGTAAGAGGCGGCAGGCGCTTGGGCCGCATGAGCCTGCCCAGGCATGAGCCCAGGAAGTAGCCCAGCAGGGCCAGAAGCAGGAGGCTGGGAAGCATTGGGCGGTTGTACACCGGAACCGCCGAAGCGAACAGTCGGCACGCTTCCCAGTTGCGGCAAATCTTCCGCCAGGTCCTGCGAGCCATAGCCATACGGCGCGACCATCCTCGCATCGGCCTGCGCGCGGGTCATCGCGGCGCCGTAGTGCGATTGGGCATAGTCGTGCGTCACCTGCACGAGCTGTTGCAGGATTTGCGGGGTGATGAACCCATTGCCGAACAGCGAGGACAGATGCCCCTTCAGTTCTTCCGGCAGGCCAAAGTGGTTCATGACCATCTGCACGGTGCTGTTACGTGCGCCCATGCCAGGGTTGATGCCGCGCAGGAAGCTGTCCAGCGCCGCCTGATCGAGCGGGCCGCCGTTCTTGTTGGCGTTGCCCAGAGCCGTCGTCAGGCCGGTGTATGCGCTATAGGCTTCCTGATACTTCTTGGACTCGTCCGAGCCCCAGAAGTTGTCATGAACGCTCTGGATTTCCTTCGGGCCATAGGGGTTATCGGCGACCTTCGACACCTTGCCGTCAGGTCCCACGGCGTAGGCGTTGTGATCGCTCGGCAGGATGCCGACCTTTGCCCGCTCGGCGGGGTCGGTCAGGGGGCGAGGTTCCGCACCGGCCATGGCTTGCAGGCTTGGGCCGTTCGGGCCGTTGGAAGCCATCATGCCCGCCGGGATCGGCCCGGCGTTCGGGTTGTTCACCGACGCCAGCTTGCCGAACGGATCGGCCTGCGTCGCACCGCCGGGGCCGCTGGCCACCGTCTGGTATTGCGTCCCCGGAACCGGAACCGCGCGCCCGTCCGGCCCCCACATCATGTCCTTCGGGGCATCCAGCGGATGCATGGTGCGCTGCTGGATTTCCTGGGCAGCTTGCAGGCCCTGCATCCACGGCAGGGAGCCTTGCGGATGGCTCAGGCGCTCTTGGATATAGGCGCGCTCCTGCGGCGTGGCGTAGGGGCCTGTGGGCGGTCCCTGAGGCGCTTGCGGGGCCTGGGGCTGCATCTGTGGAGCCGCGCCCCCCATCGGCGGGAGCGAAGCGCCGACAGGGGGGGCTCCCATACCAGCAGCGGGAGGAGCACCGCCGGGGGAGGGTTGCGGCGCGGGGGATTGTCCAAACCCCTGGCCGAATTGCGCCGGCTGGCCAAGCTCAACGCCCGCCATGCCCGACAGCAGTTGATGCCGCAGGTTCGGGTCCGCCAGATTGATCGGCGCGCTGGGGTCAATGCCGACTTGCTTGCCGACCGTGCCCGCGTAGGCGCCGGGATTGTTGCCACCCGCAGCCGGAGCCCAACGGTTGATCGCTCCTGCCAGAGTGCCGATCCCGTCGCGCTTGCCGTAGTTGGCGAGGTTCATGTCCGCCGCGCGCCAGCCGTTTTCCGGCGTGTCGAACTTGGCATATGAGCCGTCAGAGCCCACCTGGCCCTGCCACATCTGGCCGCCGCCTAGGTTGGTCACGTTGACCGGGTTGTTGTCCCGCATCCCGCGCGGCCTGAGCGCCGAGGCGAGAGCGGCGTTCTGGGGCGGCGGCGGGGCGCTTTGCGGAGCCAAGGCGCTCGCCAGAGGCGGCGGGGTCTGAGCCGTGGGAGCCGTGGCCGGCGCCCCTCCACCCACCTGCACTGGCGCGGCGATTTGATCCGGCCCATAGATGCCGCGCTGAGCGTCGGCGGCGGCGTTCGTCTGGCCGGCCTGAACCTGACCCAGCAACTGGTGGTCATTACGGTTGCGCGCCCATTGCAGGAGTGCTTCGGCGAGAAGGTTTGAACCCAACGCCCCCGGCGTGCGGATGTTCTGGCCGCCTGTTTCCTGCATGGAGCGCAGCGCGTCGGCGAGATACTGTGACTTCTGAATAGCCGGAATCGCCTGCGGCCCGGCGTATTGCTGGGCCATCTGGGCAAGGAGCGTCGCTGGCAACTGTTGCGAAGCCGCCATCAGAAGAACGCCGGAATCGGGCTGGGCACGCCCATGGCGCCCAGACCGTTCATCGCCATCTTGCCAAGCCCCATCAGGCCCCCAGGGCTTTGCGGTTGCCCCTGCCCCGGCTGTTGTTGCTGTGTTTGATGTAGCAGGAACGCCGCGCCTAGATCCGCGCCCAAGGCGCCGGGTGTCGTCGGGCTGTTCGCGGGCGAGCCGAGGCTTTGAAGCGCGGCGGCCAGGGCCTGACTGCGCGGCGTCTGTCCACCCCCCAGCGGCTGTTGCGGGGCCTGTTGCATGGGATACTGCGCGCCATAGGGGATCATTGAAGCGCCCCATAATCGACCATGTAGAAGCCGGACGGATGCACGTGCACCGCGTCGGGCCGGGTCTTGATGACCTCCTGAGCCATGACGCCGACGTGCCGCTTGACCGCATCCCAGACGTAGCGGAACGAATACGTCGGGAAGCCGCCGAGGGTGTCGCCGGTCGGGACAATGTCGCGCTTGAGGCGAACGTCCGACATCGCCATTATCGCCGCTGATCCGAGGCTGAACAGACCGCCCATGCCGGACTGGTAGTTGGCCAGCTGGGCCTGATATTGCGCGTTCTGCTGCTGGGCTTGGAGCCCATAGGCGCCGGTCACATCGGTCGGCGAAACGCTTGTCTGCGCCGCGGTGCTTTGCGGGGCCTGCACCTGGCTGGACGACATCAGCGAGTTGAACTCGTTGATCGGGTTCTGCTGGGCATAGGCCGTGTTGTTGAACTGCTGCTGATTGGCCGCGTTGTAGAGGTTGGCGTTGGCTGCACCTTGGCCGAACTGCTGGGCCTGGGCGGAATTGGCGAACTGTCCTTGCGCCGCTTGCTGGCCGAACAGCAGGTTCTGTTCCGCGTTGCCCGAGTTGACCGCGTTGTTGGCCACCTGGGCGCGCTGGGAGGCTTGGCCCTGATCAAACAGCGTCTGGCTGTTCTGATAGGCCGCATCGTTCGGATTCAGGCCCTGGGCGATCAGTTGAGCGTTCTGGTGTTCGGCCGCCTGATCCATCTGGGGTTGCAGAAGCCCCATTTGGGTGTTGTAGTTGGAGTTGATCGTATTACCGACCGCCTGGTTGAAATCGGATGGGCCGATCGACTGCTGCACCGGGCCGGACTGCACATTGCTCGCCAGCGGCCCCGTGGGCGCAAGCGGCGTGTTCAGCGCGTTCTGGACGTTGCCAAGCTGATTGTTGGCGATGCCCAACGCCGACCCCTGCGCCTGGGTCGTCTGGTTGAAGATGTTTTGTTCAGCCGGGCTCAGGCTGGTGTTCTGCGTCCACTGGTTCGTGGTCGGGTCTTGCGAATAGTTCACTGAGCCGTAAGGCCCGTTGACGTTGGTGTTATTCAGCTGCGATTGAAACTGCGCCGTCGCCTTGTTGGACGCGGTTTGCGCGTTGGCGACCACCGTAGGATCGACGGGCGTGGGCGCGCTGGGAGCGGATTTGCCCATCTACGCGGCCCGTGTACCAGGACGAGCGCAGCCACTCCTTGCGGAGCAGGCCGCTGATAACCGCGTCATCCGAGCCGAAACCATGCCGTATAAGTCCCTCGCGTTTGAACCCAAACACTTCAAGGAACCGCCGTGCGCTGGCCGCTTTGCGCGGTGTGACAGTGGTAATCCGGTTGCAGTCTAACTGATCAAACGGGTAGGCTAGGAGTTGCCTTAGAATGTTGCGCGTCAGCCACCTCGGCGACTCCGACGCGACGGACACTTCAATGTTGCGATAAGCCGGCATGTGGTTGGTGAACACCAGACCGCCGAGAGGCTTGCCCTCCTCGCTCTCAATGCCGATCGCCCATTTGATCGCCGAGAACTCGCCGTCCATCATTGGGATTCGGATCGCCACCCATGCCGCCACGTCCGCCGGACGATCGATCACAACGCGCATCAGTAGCACTCCATCTCATAGTTGACGGATTGGGCCGATGTGACGGTTCCGCTGGCCACAAGGCTGATGCTTGCCCCCGTCGTGGAGGTTGGCGACATGGTCACGGTCATCTGCATCTGGCCGTTGGCGAAGCCGTACGGATAGGCGTGAAGCGTGCTGGTCAACTGAGCATTGGGACAAGCCAGCGGATAGGTGACAGCCGTGGTGAGGATGGTGTTTGCCGCGCCTGTGACCGTGAACGTCCCCCACTCATGGATAAGGCCCGTGGGGTCCTTGCGGTAGCCGTTTGAGGCGTTCAGGTTCTCAACATGGGCGTTGGCCGACCATGGCCCCGATGTGTTCGCCATAGGCTCTGCGCCTGGCGTGATGACGCCTGTAGTCGGGACCGAAACCTGATTGAAGCCATAGCCGCCGTTGTCATGGATCAACGTCGATGTGCCGAGCGAGATGAACGCCGCCGGGTCCTGGTTCTTGATCCCGTCACCGGTGTGGTTCCAGATCACCGGAGAACTGATCGAAATCTTGCAGCCGGCGCAGTGGACAATGTCGATCCCCGCGGCTGGTCCCGTCGCCACCCACGAGGCGATGTTGACCGTCATGGCGGTTGTCAGGCTGTCATCGATCTTGATGTTGTCGCCCACCGTCGCTGTGTCGAAATTGCTCAGTTCGCCGAGGAAGATTTCGCGGTTGGCTTCAGTGACAAGGGTAGTGTCCACCACGAGATTGGAGCCGTTGGAGATGACATCGACCTGACCCGTGGCCAAGCCCCCAAACGCCCCGCCCATCCTGATGCCAACGGCGCTAGAGGCGATCTTGCCCTGGTCGAGGAACAGGCCCGCCTTGTAGCCGCTCACCAGCCCATTGAGACGGATCGCGTCGTTTGAGCCGCGAGCCTCAAAGCCCTGCACAAACACCTCATCGACCCCATCGAACCACGCCCCGTTGTAGAGCTTGCCGGTCCCGTCCTGACCGTCCCAGATCAGGTTGCTGATCATCGACCGGGCCAGCTTCTTGACGTGAAATCCTGACGCCGCCGTCATCGTGGTTGTCGAGGTGATCTTGAACCCACCGACATACCAGTTGGCATATCCGTTGGTCCCGTCGCCGATGGTCAGCAGATCAATGTTCGTGCTGGCCCCGGTGTATTTCAGGACGGTCTGATACGGGCCGGAACCAATGATAGCCGAGCCGTTCAATCCCCCCGAAGGAACCGCCAGCGCCCCCTTGAACACGCAGGTTCCGGGGGGAAGGACCAGCAGCGTGTTTGACGCCGCCTTGAGAAAGAACGCCTGCAACGCCGTGGTGTCGTCGGTCGATCCGTCGCATTTGACCTTGTAGTTGGTCGCGTAGAAGGTGTTGGTGTAATTGGCCCCGAGCTGGGTGAAGGCGGCGTTGATCTGGGCTTGCGAGCGCGCCATGTTGACGATCGCCGGGATTTGCGGCGCGGCCTGGGCCAGAGCGACCGAAGGAGCCAAACACGCCAGCAGGGCGAGCCGCCTCAAAGCTGGCCCCCATTCTGGTACTGCACATCAAAGCTGATCAGCTGACACGGCACATCGAACGGCAGGGCCGGTTCGGTGATCAGCACATCACCCGAGCCATTGACCGCCAGGATATTGGCCATCGTCGAGTCCGTCGCCACGTTCTGGGCGTTCGGGTCCGACTGGATCGAGACCTGCATTGCAACCGAGCCGAAATAGCCCATCCCCGATGTCGAGGTCCAATCGTAGCGGATCTCCGATTGTACAGCCCCCCGGTCCACCACGCTAGGCGTCGCCGAGGGCATGGTGAGGCTGAAGTCGGTGTTGATGTCGATCGCGGGAGCAACAATCCCCGAGGTGTTGAGGAGCGGGCGCACCATGGTAAACTGCTTGGTCGCCGCTGAGCCGAAGTTGCTGAACGCCGGAAGCATGTTCGCGGTGATGGTGACGCCGTTGTCAGACGCTCCCACATCCCATTGATAGACGCCCGAGGTCGAGCCGAAATAGATCGCGTCGTTCGCAATCTCCCAGCAGAAGGCGTTGATCCCCATCAGCCGACACCATGCCCCGGTGCTCATGTTCTGCACGAACTGCACCGAGGTTGAGAAGGAAGCCGTTGGGATATTGAAGATGGCCAGCGAACCCGCGTCGGCGTTGGCGTCGTTGGAGGTGGTGTCCCCCGGATAGAGGATGCCTTGCCAGCCGGTGTTGCCCTTGTAGGCTCGGACAGCAGCCGCAAACGCCGGTGCGATCTTGCTCGTCAGGGCCACGGTGTTGTCCGCCGCCCGATCGAGGTTCATGGCTTGGCTGAGGGGAATAATCCCATCGGTGGCGATGATGACCAGATCGGACCCGTACTTGACCAAAGCCTTCTGGCCGATCGGCTTGCCGAAGTCGTAAACCCCGGTCAGGGTCCAGCTGTTGGCGTCGGAGGGGTCTATCCCCGAATAGAGCGCGATCTGGCCCTGGTCGGTCATGAACACAGCATATTGGTCGGCTGTCACCCCAAACTGCCACGACCACGTCTCCACAGCGATCAGCCGGCCACCCTTGGAGAAGATGGACCCCAGGTCGAGCAGCTGCATCGCCCCCCCGACCGCTCCAGCCGCCGGGAACCAGACGTGAAGGGTGTTCTTCTCGATGCACAGCAAACGCCCCTGGTGAGGCGCGCAGGCCAGCAGGTTGGTTGATGTCAGGGTGATCGAGCCTGACGAGCCTGTGATGGCCGGGAGCGTCGCCCAGGTCCCGGCGTTGTAGCCTATGGGCGTGTCTGTCCCATTCATGGCGATCAGCCATTGACCGGCCGCGTTGGCGAAGTGGGTGGCGTTCCAAATGTTGTTGGAAAACCCGCTATAGACCGGGGCTCCCAGAGCGGCGCCCTGAACCGTAACATCGTAGAGGTTGCCCCCCGCCGAGGCGAACAGCGTATCTCCGCTGGCTCCCCCGCGATAGGCCATCATGGACTTTACCGGAGCCGCCGTGCCGGTCTGCTGCGGGATAAACCCGCGCCTGACTTCGCAATAGCCAGAGCGCGGAATCCAGTTGTCGAGAATGACCGCGTTTTGCGGCGGCATACCCGCCAATGGGCTTTGTGCATCCCAGCCGCCAACCGGCGCCGGGATCGACCTTGCCAGGTTGATCTGCCGCTTTTGCGTATTGGCTCGGACCGCTTGCCGAACCATCGTCAGACCCCAAACGATCCGTCGGGAAGATTAACCCGGTTCAAATCCACAGGCTGAGGCGCGAGGCTGAGCATGGTTGAACCCCCATCGTTACCCCTGGCCTGTTCCACCTGGCGCTCATAGGTCGCGAAATCCTCGCCGTACTCCAGCCCCTTGGCCTTGAGGAACCGCCAGCGCAGGCCGAGCGCCATGAGCGTCTCATCCAGCAGGGCGGTGTCCGTGTCGGCCTGCCATGTGGACTGGCCGACAAGTCCGATGCTCTGACACCAGTTCTTGGAGATGTACTCACCATAGATCGACTGGCCGGCGGGGGGTGTGGGCGCGAACAGGAAGGTCCCCGTCCTCTCCCGGAACGCCAGATAGACCGTCGAATAGACAGGCTGGGCCTGTATCCATTGCCATTGGCGCGGGGTGATCGGGCCGGTGATCGGTCTGCGGGTCGTGCGGTTGAAAAAGCTGTTCGGCAGCCAGCGGGCCAGATCCGATGGAATGGCCGTGGCCTGGGACTGCGTCGCCGTGGTGGTGAAGCGGAACTCTTCGTTGAGAATCTGCCAATTGTGAGCACTGGCCAGCGTCTGGCCTTCCTCATTGGCCAGGGCGAGCATCTGCAACACCTGACGGTCGCTTGATCCGACCACGGTGGCCGGCACAGGCAGCGATAGCAGCGCCGTAACGGTCTGGATCAGCGACAGCAGGGACACCTACGCGACCTCCCCTTGATCGGCGGCTTTCGCGCGGCGAGCGGCGAAGGGCTTGGGCGGCGGTTCGGGTTTGACGGCCGGATCGCGAACGCTGATCATCGGCTTGCCGGGGCCTTCATCCTCCGGTGTGTTCAGCCACGCGTCATAGGCGTCGGGATGATTGGCGATGTCCGCGTCGGTGGCCTTGCGCGGGCCGTCGCGGGTGGAGCTGTCCAGCTGGTTGCAGAACATCACGCCCCCTTCATCCATCCAGAAGCGCGGGCCGCGGAGCGAGATGCGTCGTTCAAGCGCCGGCATGGGTCGGCTCCTTCCGGTCCTTGAGGATGCGAAGTTCGGTGTTGGATTCGGTCAGTTCGCGGGTGAGGCGCACGACCTCGGCGTTGAGCCGTTCGTTCTCGGCGATCAGCTTGGAGAGGGGGGCCGTACCCTTGGCGGCCATCTCCAGCGATAGCCTGGCCTGAGCCCGCAGATGGTGCATCCCCATGCCGAGGTTCTGCAATTTCAGGTCATCGACGCCCGCCAATTGCTCCAGCGTGCGAACATGGTGATAGGCCAGTTCCTCCACTTGGGAGCGGCTGATCGGCGGCCAGTCCTTCAGCGGCGTGCCCTCGGAGGGGGCCTCCAGCCCCGCCTTGAACGCCTCATAGTGCTTGGGCCAACGGGCCTTGTGTTCGTCGTTGACCATCTCCACGACCTGGGTTCGCCGATCCCCGGGGATGATGATGCGGACATATTCGCGGTCCTCGAAGATGGGCCGTCCAGCCTCCTTGGACTTGAACTCCATCTTCATCGGCTCGACGTAGAACTGCGGGATCGCCGGGCTTTTCGGGCCGTTCGGGTCCTGGAAATCAAATTCGC
>CAIVVT010000277.1 GCA_903909435.1 uncultured Acidobacteriia bacterium
GGGAACTCGAACGGATCCTGGATCTGGTGGCCCGCTGCAAACTCCCCAAACGCACCAAACGCCGATCCTATCCACGCGAAGTATGGGGCACCGGCTCCAAGTTCCCGAGCAGACAAGCAGGGAAAACTAAGTGACATTGGGTTAACAACCTGCCCCACAGCCACTTACTTGCGCGTAGCCGTGTTGCGCAAGTCTCAATAGCCTCGCGCTGGCCCCGCAAACGGGGCGGGGCCAACGCGGCGAGCCGGTCAGCGCCCCATGGTCAGCGTCACCCCGTAGGGCATGGCGATCCCCTGTGGCTTCGCCACGTTCCCGGGCGACTGCGTGAGCAGCACCACCGTCTTGCCGCGCAGCGCATCCAGCACCGCGAGGATCGTCTGATAGGGAACCCGCGCATCGGCCTTCACGTACACCGTCCCGTCCGGCAAATTGCCGAGCGCCGCTGTCTCCGCCGGCTTGATCCCGACATACACCTGGCCCGCCTGGGTGATTGCCACCACGGTGGCGTCGAGTTCATCTGCCGCTCGCACCTCGACTGCGTGCTCGGCCACCGCCATCTGCACGGACACGCCTGGTCGCAACACGGGCTTCGAAGGATCCTGCGCGCGCGCTCCGCAGAGCAGGACCGAACCCATCAAACAAATTGCGCTTACTGATTTCACGTCCATTTCTCCTGCCGAATCCGGCACTCTCTATTCCCCGGCACCCGGTTCGCGCGCCACTTCGCACATTGCTTCGATGACTTCCTGGATGCTGAATCCCACCGCTCCAGCCCGTGCCAGGCAGTCGCTCACGATCTGCGCCAACTGCCTGGCGCGCTCCCTCTGCCCGCCCTCGATCTCGAGCGCCCGGATGAACGTCCCCGATCCCTGGTTGGACTCCAGGCACCCGCCCAGTTCCAGCTCGCGATAGGCGCGGACCACGGTGTTCGGATTAATCTCCAGATCCACCGCCAGCTGACGAACCGTCGGAAGCTGGTCCCCGGTCTGCAAAGCCCCGGAAGCCATTCCGCCGCGCACCTGGTCGACGATCTGCCGGTAGAAGGGCACTCCGCTCTGCCCGTCCAGCCGAATCCGGAATCCTGCCTGGCGCTGCTTCACGTTGACTGATTGTACTATAAGACTAGAACAATCCCGCGTCAATACCATGCAAACCGGCGAGCGGCGAATGGCTCACCCGCTCCAGCTGGCGCTACCTGGAATGCCGACTTGAATGGCGGAGGTAATACCGCCGCAGCGGCAATCAGCCAATCGCCCCCAAAACCAGAAACCGTAACTTGTGACGGTTCTTCTTTCTAAGGTGTTGATTCTACGCGGGCAAATTGCCAAAACCGTCAAACCCGACCGTTTAGGCTCTTGGCCGAATTCCGGCAATCCGCGCCACAATCGTCGCGAATTGGGTAGGGCGATGCCGCATCTTCCCCAAGCTCGTCGCTGCGCCCGACCTGCCCCTTCCGGGTTCATTCGTGCATGCGCTCATGGCGCTTGCCCGCCAACGCCCGGGCTTTCCTGCCGATCCTGCGGTATCAGACCAGCCGCGATTCCAGGTAGCGCAGGACGCGCTCCGTACTCTCCTGCAGGGTCTCCAGGTCGGTTCGGCATTCGACCTCGGGATTCTCGGGCGGCTCGTAGGGATCGTCCACCCCGGTGAAGCCCGGCAGTTGCCCGCTGCGCGCCCTCCGGTATAGTCCCTTGACGTCTCTCCGCTCGCACACGGCGAGCGGTGAATTGACGTATACCTCGACGAACGACCCGATCTGCCGCCGCACTTCTTCCCGCACGGAGCGGTACGGGGAGATCGCCGAGACCAGCACCACCACGCCATTCCGCGTCAGCAA
Organism: uncultured Acidobacteriia bacterium; assembly: GCA_903909435.1. Lineage (GTDB taxonomy): Bacteria > Acidobacteriota > Terriglobia > Bryobacterales > Bryobacteraceae > CAIVVT01. The sequence goes on from CAIVVT010000277.1 coordinate 1,838, forward strand.
CTCGGCCACAAATCCGATCCGCCGGATGTTCTCGTCGCGGTCCTCCTTGCTGAAGCCCAGCCCCTTGCAAAGGTTGCGCCGGATGGTGTCGCCATCCAGCATCTCGACCTTATGCCCCATGGCCCACAGGCGGTCGTACAGCGCTTGCCCCAAGGTCGATTTGCCCGCTGAACTGAGCCCGGTCAGCCACACCGTCATGCCCCGGCCTGCGCTGGCCGGGAGGCCGCGACGGGTCCCGCCGCCCTCCTCCGCACTCTCGATCATGGCCGCTCCGAGAGTCAGGTTTGTCGCAGGATCGATCAGGATGCAGCAGCCCGTCGTGCGGTTGACCGCATACGGATCGCAGAAGATCGGCCGGTGAGTTTCAAACTCCACAGTGCCGATTTCATTCAGGCGCAGGTGCTTGCAGGCGCCTTCTTCCAGCGTCTCGATATCCAGCCGAGAGACCATTTCCACAGCCTCGGCGCAGACCGTCTGCGTGGTGTGTTTGATCAGGTAGACGGTTTGCAGTTCCAGCGGCCGCTCCGACATCCAGACCACGCGGGCCCGGAAGCGCCGCGCCGCAACGGGGGGCTGAACCGGATCGGCCAGCATGTCACCGCGGCCGACATCCACCTCGTCGGCCAGCGCCACCGCCGCGGCCATCGGGCGGAAGGCCCGTTCCTGGGCGCCCTCGCGCGAAGGCAGCGACTGCACCCGGACAATTTTGCGCGAGGGCAGCACCAGCACCTCGTCGCCCGGGCGCACTTCCCCGGCTGCGATAGGACCAGCGTAAGCGCGGGAATTGGCCGCGTCGCGAATCACGAATTGCACTGGCAGCCGCAGCGGCTGATGCGCTGGCGCGCTCTCGTCCGGCACGGATTCCAGATACTCCAGCAGGCTCGGCCCCGTATACCAGGGGATGCGCCCGCTCCGGTCCACGACATTGTCCCCGTCCAGCGCGCTGATCGGGATGAAGGCCAGTTCGCACGCGCCCAATCGGCTTGAGAACTCGAGGAACGCTGCGCGGATCTGCTCGAAGGTCTCCTGCCGGAAGGCGACCAGATCCATCTTGTTCACGGCAATCACGAGCCTGCGAATCCCCAGCAGATGGGAGATCGCCGCGTGCCGCCTGGTTTGCGGCAGGACGCCCTTGCGGGCATCGATCAGAATCACCGCCAGCGTGGCCGTCGATGCGCCCGTGGCCATGTTGCGCGTGTACTGCTCGTGACCCGGCGTGTCGGCAATGATGAACCTCCGCTTCGGGGTGGCGAAGTAGCGGTAGGCCACGTCGATCGTGATGCCCTGCTCGCGTTCGGCGCGCAATCCGTCGGTGAGATAGGCCAGTTCCAGACCGTCGCGCGAGACCCGGCGCACGGCTTCGATCTGGTCTTCGTACAGGCTTTTGCTGTCGTGCAGCAGCCGCCCGATCAGCGTCGACTTGCCGTCGTCAACGCTGCCTGCCGTCGTGAAGCGCAGGAGTCCGGTGATGGGTTCGAGGAGCGCCATTTTAGAAGTAACCCTCCCGCTTCTTCAACTCCATCGAGCCTTCCTGGTCGTGATCGATCACGCGGTTCTCGCGTTCGGAGCGGCGCGCCAGTTCAAGTTCCCCGATGATTTCCGCCACCGATGTAGCGTTAGACCGGACCGCGCCGCTGCAATAGGTGCAGCCCAGCGAACGCATGCGGCACATTGCCGTGATGGGCGCCTCGCCGGGTCGCAACGGCGGGTTGTGCTCCATCGGGATCAGTTGCCCGTCCCGCTCCAGCACCTCGCGCTCGCGGGCGAAATACAACGGTACGACGGGGATGTTTTCAAGCTGGATGTAGCGCCAGACGTCGACCTCGGTCCAGTTCGAAAGCGGGAAAACACGCATGCTCTCGCCCTTGTCGATGCGCGAGTTGTAGAGGTTCCACAACTCTGGCCGCTGGTTCTTCGGGTCCCATCGGCCGCGTGAATCGCGGAACGAATACACGCGTTCTTTCGCCCGCGACTTTTCCTCTTCGCGCCGCGCCCCGCCGAACGCCGCGTCGAAGCCGCCTTCGGCTAGCGCGTCGAGCAGCGCCCGCGTCTTCAGTGCGGCGCAACAGCGTTGGGTCCCCAGCCGGAATGGATTCGCTTCCGCTTCCAGCGCCGGTTCGTTCCGGTGCACGATCAGTTTCAGTCCCAGTTCGGCGCAGGTCCGGTCCCGGAACTCGATCATCTCGCCGAACTTGAACGAGGTATCCACGTGCAGCAGCGGAAACGGGGGCTTGGCCGGGTAGAAAGCTTTGAGCGCCAGCCTCAGCATCACCGACGAGTCCTTGCCGATCGAGTAGAGCATCACAGGCCGCGAGAACTCGGCCGCGACCTCGCGCAGAATGTGGATGCTCTCGGCTTCGAGCAGCCTCAGATAAGAAAGACCGTTTTCCAACTCAAGTCGCTTTCTGCAGGCCCTGCCAGGCAAGCAGAATGCCCAGCAGGATGGCCCACCCCAAAACCGTCGCGCGCAGTGGCCGCGCCGAGACCCGGACGGCGAGTTGCGCACCCGCTAACGCACCGGGAATTCCTCCCAACAGTAGCTTGACGAGGACGCCCGCGTCCCAGTTACCCGACGCCATGTGGACGCCGCCCGCGCAGGCTGAAACCGCCAGTCCGAACAACAGGTCCGTCCCCACCACTTTCGCTGGCTCGAGATCCGTCCAATTGAATAACAGCACGGTGCCGAGCGCGCCTGCCCCCGCCGAGGAGAACCCGACTTCCATGCCGATGGGGAAACTGAACAGCGGCAACCAGGCCGGACGGGCCTGGCGGGCGCCGCCGGGCATCCACGCACGCACCAGGCTGTAGGCCGCCGTGAGGCAGACCATCCCGCCCACAAACGCCAGCAACCAGGCTTCCGTCCCGGGTGCCGCCTTGCCCGCCGTCAGCCGCTGCAACAACAGCGGACCGGCGATCGCGCCCGGCACGCCTCCCGCCAGCAGCAGCAGCAGCGTCCGTCCGTGAACCTGCCGGCGCAGCAAATACACCCCGGCTGAGAGCACCTTGACGCAGCTGGAAAACAGGAGCGCCGTACCGACGCTGGGTCCGGGCGCCAGGCCGAACACTAGGATCAGGATCGGAGCCGTCAGCACGCCGCCGCCCACGCCCGTCAGCCCGATGGCTAAACCGACCACGAGCCCGGCCAGGGTCAGCATCGCCTATCCAGGAAGCCCCGCTCCAGCCGGCGCGAGTCCAATGCCAACAACCTGGAACCCCTGCTCATTCCCACAGAGGACAGTCTAACCTCTCCGGAAGCAGAGCCGCAGCCGTCGGGGAGCGGCGGCATCGATCGTCAGTATCCGCTCTATTCCGCCTGGTACGGGTCCTCGGGCCACTTGTGCCGTGGATAGCGCCGTGAAAGCTCCTTGCGCAGTTGCGGGTACAGCCGCGCCCAGAAGCCCGCCAGGTCCTGCGTGGTCTGCACGGGCCGCTGGCTGGGGGCCAGCAGGTGCACCACCAGATTGACCTGGCCGCGCGCGATGCGCGGAGTCTCGCGCAGCCCGAAGAAGTCCTGCAGCCGCGAACCGACCCACGGGGTCTGCCCGTCCACGTAGTGCACCCGCGCCTGCCGTCCCGAAGGCAGCCGTATACGCTCCGGTGCCACCTCGTTCAACTGGCTGGCCGCGCCAGATCCGAGCGACTCTACCAACTGCCGCAGGAACGCCCCGTTGCCCGTCGCCTGCTCCAATTCGCGCAGGCTCGCCAACCCGTAACAGGCTCGTTGCAGTGCGGCTTGAATCGCGGCGTCGTCCAGCGGATTCAGCGTCGAATACCCCGCCGCGAACGCGACCCGGGAGCGCAACTCGGCCAGCGCCTCGGCGTCGGCCCAACGGTGCAATCCCGCCTCGGCCGCCTTGAGCGCCAGCAACTCCGCCGCCTGCGCCGGGTCGGGCTGGCCGCCCCGCGATTCGTCGATCGCCAGGTCGCGATAGAGCAGCGAACTGACCCGCTCGACGCGCTCGGTTTCGCGGTTCCACGCCACCGACTCGCTGTCGGTGACCAGCTCGGGGAACTCGTCCAGCAGCCACTCGGGTTCGATCGCGCACACCAGTCGGGCGATGGGTGCGCCCAGGTCGGGCCGCTCCTCGATCTCCGGCAACACCAGCAGCCCGGCCCGCTGCACCGCGCTATTGCGGGCCTGTTGCACTGCAACGCCGCCTGTCATGCGCAGTTCCAGACCTTTGCGACGGCTGGCTACACGGTCGGGGAAGGCGCGCAGCAGGGCGCGGCGGAGTCCTACGGCGTCTCCGCCAGAGCGCGGATGGACCAGCCTGAGCAGTTGCTGCTCGACTTGCCTGAGCCGGGCCTCAGGCCGCCGCTCGACGATCAACTCCAGGTCGTTCGGCGAATCGTGGGCCGGCGTTTCCGGCAGCCGCTCCCCGGTGCTGAGCGCGGCAGCGGCGATGCACCCGTCCGCGCCTGCGCCCAGTTCTTCGGCCGCGTACACCAGCGCCGCCAGCCGGGGATGCAGCGGCAACGCACCCATCTTCCGGCCGAGCGGTGTGATGCCGCCCCGTGCGTCCACGGCGCGCAGATCCCACAGCAGTTGCTCGGCCTTGGCGATGGCGTCCGCTGGAGGCGCGTCCAGCCACTCCAGATCCTGCGGACTGCCGACCCCGGCGACGTGCAGATCCAGGCACAGCTGCGTGATTTCGCGCCGCAGGATCTCGGGCTGATCGTGTTCCGGCCGGCGCAGAAAGTCGTCCTGCGAGTACAGCCGGATCACCGTGCCCGGCGCGGTGCGGCCCGCCCGTCCCGCGCGCTGCGTGGCCGAGGCGCGCGAGATGCGCAGGACCTCCACGCGCGGCAGGCCAGTCCACGGCGAGTCCTTGGCGACGCGGTGCAAACCGCTGTCGATCACGGCCCGCACGCCCTCGATGGTGACCGAGCTTTCGGCCACATTGGTGGACAGGATCACCTTGCGCTGGCTGGCGGGCTGGATGCTGCGGTCCTGCTCTTCGGGAGTCAGGTCGCCGTAGAGCGGAGCGAGCAGCAGATCCCTGCGGGCGGCGAGGCCCGCCAGCGCTCGCTGGGCGCGGCGGATCTCGAAGGCACCGGGCAGGAAGACCAGAATGTCGCCCTGTGCCTGCGGCTTCAGCAGTCGTTCCACGGCTTCGAGCACCGAGTCTTCGAGCGCAGCGGCCGAGTGCGGCGTGTACTCGACTGACAGCGGGAACAGCCGCCCGTCGCTGCGCAGGATGGGGCACCCGCCGAGCGCGGCAGCCACGGGAATATCCGTCGGATCGACGGTGGATTCACCGGTGTTTACGGTGGATTCACCGCTGTTTACGGTGATGTCACCGTCACCCGCCGCCGCCGGGCGCCCGCGCGAGAGCGTTGCCGACATTACGACGAGGCGCAGATCGGGCCGGGCGGTCCGCTGCAGACGGCGCAACAGCGCCAGTGCGAGATCGCCTTCGAGATGGCGTTCGTGAAACTCGTCGAGCACGACGACCCCGATGTTTCGCAACTCGGGATCGCTCAGCAGGCGGCGCGTCAGGACGCCTTCGGTCAGGAAGCGCAAGCGCGTTTTCGGACCGGCAAATTGCTCGAAACGCACCTGGTAGCCAACGGTTTCCCCCAGGCTCTCGCCGCGTTCGGAGGCCACCCGGCGCGCGGCCAGCCGTGCGGCGATGCGGCGCGGCTGCAGCACCAGAACCTCGCCGAAACCCGCGTCCAGCAAGGCTGCCGGGACACGCGTGGTCTTGCCCGCTCCTGGCGGCGCCTCAATCACCAGATTGGGACAACGACGAAGTGAGGCGACGATAGCGGGAAGCAGCGAATCGACAGGAAGGACCAGCACACGCAAACTCTCACTCCAGAATAGACTGCCGGAATAGACTAGGAGATCATGGCGACTCTACCAGTTTGCAATGTCCAGCCCCCTGCGCGGCTGTTGTTCGGCCCTGGCCCCTCCCCCGTGCACCCGCGCGTTTATGCGGCCATGGCGCAGTCGATCGTCGGCCACCTCGACCCCTACTTCTTCGAGGTCAACGAACAGATCCGGCGCGCGCTGCAGCGGTGCTGGGGCACGGGCAACGAACTCACGTTGGTGCTTTCGGGGACGGGCAGCGCCGGCATGGAGGCCGCCGTAGCGAACTTCGTCGAACCGGGGGCGAAATTCGCGGTCTTCGTGAACGGTTACTTCGGCGAGCGCCTCAGCGAAATGGGCCGCCGGCACGGGGCGAAACTGGTGCGCTTCGAGAAGCCCTGGGGCGAGGTCTTCTCCGATCAGGAAGTCATGGAGTCGATCCATCGCGAGCGTCCGGACGTGGTCGCTTTCGTCAACGCGGAGACTTCAACCGGCGCCTATCAGGACGGTGCGGCGATTGCTTCGGCTGCGCGGGAAGTCGGCGCACTGTCGATCGCCGACTGTGTTACCAGCCTCGGCGGCATGCCCATCGGTCTCGACGCGATGGGTGTGGACGTGGCTTACTCGGGCACGCAGAAGGCCCTGGGGTGCCCGCCCGGACTGGCCCCGATCACTTGCTCGCCGCGCGCCGTGGAGTGGCTGCGGGCGCGCAAGTCCACTCCGGTGACCTGGTACCTGGATCTGAAGTTGTTGCTCGACTACTACGAGAAGGCCCACCGCTACCATCACACCGCGCCGATCTCGATGTTCTACGCGCTACGGGAATCGCTGGCGATCATCGAGGAAGAAGGACTCGAAAACCGTTTCGAGCGGCACCGCGTGAACCACGAGGCGTTTGCCGCCGGCGTCGAGAAACTGGGGATGCCGCTGCTGGTCGCACCCGGCATCCGGTTGTGGACTCTGAACACGCCTCAGGTGCCTGCCGGCGTTGACGAACTGAAGGTGCGACAGAGCCTGATGCGCAACCACGGCATCGAAATCGCGGGTGGGCTCGGTCCGCTCGCGGGCAAGGTGTTTCGCATCGGCACGATGGGCTACGGCTCGACCGCGGAAAATGTGAAGCTGTTGTTGGGCGCGCTGGAAGAGGCGCTGAAGGAGAAAGGCCTGGCTGGCTGAAGTCGGCAGCAGCATGCTTCGAGTGCAGCCTGATCGGCTGCAGGAATTCGAAACCGTAACTAGTTACGGTTTCTTCCCGGTAAGTTGTTGATTCCAGGTTGCAAAACCGTAATCAGGTTACGGTTTTCACTTTTTGGCGGAAGTTCCACCGTGCAGCGGTGAGACTTATCTGGAGGTCGAACTGCGCCTGGAAACTGTTGGCGTTTGAGCGCCGACGAGGCTCAGGATAGCAGCCTGATATCGGCGCCCCACCCGGCTACAATTTCGTTCCGCCATACGAGGCGTCCAGCAACTCGATCACGTGCATGACCTTTTGGCCGGTGCCGTGCCTGGCGACGCCGGCGCGCAGTTGCAGCATACAGCCGGGGTTGGCCGTGGCGATGATCTCAGCGCCAGTCGCATTGGCATAGCCGATCTTACGTTCGATCAGGGCCGCTGCCATCTCGTCCTGAACCACGTTGTAGACGCCCGCGCTGCCGCAACAGATGTCGCTGTAGGGCAGTTCGCGGAACGCCACTCCGGGGATCTGCGCCAGCAATTCACGCGGCGCATTGCGGATCTTCTGGCCGTGCAGCAGGTGGCACGAGTCCTGGTAGGTCACCGTCGTCTCAATGCGTCCAGGCGCGCGCGTCAGGCCAATGCCGGCCAGGAATTCGTTCACGTCGCGCATCTTGGCGACGAACGCTTTCGCCCGCTCCGCGTACGCCGGATCGTGCTCCAGCAACTCGTGGTATTCCTTCAATGCAGAGCCGCAGCCGGCCGTGTTGCTGATGATCGCGTCGTAGTCGCCAGGCAGCAGTGCGTCAATGTTCCTGCGAGCCAGCACGCGCGCCTGCTCGCGTTCGCCCGAGTGGGCGTGCAGCGCGCCGCAGCAGGTCTGATTCTCCGGGACATGGACCTCGCAGCCATTAGCCGTCAGCACGCGCACGGTCGCTTCGTGCAGGCGCGCGAAGAAGATGTTGGCGATGCACCCGCCCAGAATGGCGACGCGATAGCGACGCTCGCCCTCGGCCGGGAAAATGCGGCCGTAACTCGCAAAGAACGTGGGCATTTCGGCCGAAGGCGAGAGCGGTTCGATGCGGCCTAATTTCCCGAAGAGCTTCAGCACGCCGCAGCCCTGCACCAGACTGCGCAGTCCGGTTGCCTCGTACATCCACAGCAGTGCGCCGATCGCCCTCAGCCAGCGGCGGGAGGGCAGGATGAGGCCAAAGACAAGAGCCCGGATCAGGCGTTCGGCGCCCGATTCCGGGAGCTTCGATTGCGCTTTGGCCGACTGGATTTCGGCCCGCGCCGCCTCGATCATGCGTCCATACGGCACACCCGACGGGCAGGCCGTTTCGCAGGCACGGCAGGCCAGGCACAGATCGAGGTGTTCGATATACGACGGCCCCATTTCCATCTGCCCGGTTGCCACCTGCACCATCTGGTACACGCGTCCGCGCGGCGAGTCCATCTCCACGCCCAACTCACGGTACGTCGGGCAGGCGTTCAGGCACAGTCCGCAATGCACGCACTTGTCCAGGTCGAACGCGGCAGGCGCGTCGGCGTTACGATTCGGCAGCACCGAGGCGGCCACGGGGTGCGTCTCAGAGGCGGCCATAGAGTCTCCCCGGATTCAGAATCCGTTGCGGGTCGAACAGCACTTTCAAACGCTCCATCAGGGCGAAGTCGTCCACGGCCCCGGACCAAAGTTCTACGTTTCGTTGAACCGCTGCACCCGACCACTCGACAACGCGGCTCCAGGGTTTTTCTCGCGTCGCGATCATCCAATTCTGCAATGCGTCGATGCCGTCGAAGGCCAAATAGGAGACGCCGTTGCCCGCGCGCGCTACAACCGGACCCGCTGCGGAGTCGAGCACTTCGCCCAGTTCGGAGAGCATGTGCCCAACGCGGACCAAGGAATGCTCCGGCGCCTGATCGATCCACGCGGGAGCGAATTCCTGGACCGTCCGCCAGAACGTAGATTCCTTCTCACCCTCGAGCGACGCGGATCCATCCAACTCGCGCGCATATCGCGCCAGGACGGTCTCGCTGCCACCCGCGCGGACAGCGAGTACAAAGCCGTCGCAGCCGGCAAGTTTCGCGGCGGCAGGGTTCAGCAGGTCAACCGCGGCCGGCTGCAGCGCGCTGGCCAGCACTCGCTGCCGCGCTGCCAGGCACTCCTCCGCGGCCTGAAATGCGAACAGAAATGTTCGGCTCGCCTCGGGGAGCGGAACCAGTTTGAAATTCACGCTGGCCATCGCGGCCAGGGTTCCGAAACTACCCGTCAGAGCCTTCTGCGTGTCCAGGCCCGCCACATTCTTGACGACCATCCCGCCGGCCTGGACCAGGCTGCCGTCGAGCGTCGCAAAGGTCATGCCGATCAACATGTCTCTCGCCGTGCCGTATAGGCGGCGGCGCGGCCCGCTGCAATTCGACGCGACGATGCCGCCGATGGTCGCCGTGGCGGCGCGGGGCGGATCGAGCGGCAGCATCTGCCCCTGCCCGGTGACTACTGCGTTGAGTTCTTGCCAGGGCGTTCCCGCGGCGACCTGGATCGTCAGGTCGTGCGGTTCGTATTGCAGGATGCCGCTCATCCGGTCGAGGCGCAGGTCCGCCTGCGCATCCGGCACCGGGCCTCCCATCGCGTCTTTGCTGCCCGCGCCGCGCAAGGCGATGGTCGCGCCGGACGTGGCGGCGGCCGTCAACGCTTCGGCCAAATCACTCGCATTCGAGGGTCGGATCATTTCCATGTAAGCGCCTGGTCCATGAGGAGGTCCGGACCCATTATCTCCAATGCTTCGCTCCCCGGGACGACGCATTGCCCGTTCGGGCGGGAACCTCGCTATCCTGAGGGTTTGCCGCAAGCGGCGCGTGACATCAACTCGGATGGAGGTGGGCGGATTTGAGTCTCAAAATAGGAATCATCGGCGGCAGCGGGCTGTATTCGATGCCCGGGTTCACGGGTCAGCAAGAGGTGCGCGTCGAGACGCCTTTCGGCGATCCTTCGGATCCTTACGTGGTTGGCGAACTGGAAGGCAAGACGGTGGCGTTTCTCGCGCGCCACGGCCGTGGTCACCGTATCAGCCCGTCCGAGTTGAATTTCCGAGCCAACATTTACGGCTTCAAGAAGCTGGGCGTCGAGTACATCTTTTCGCTGAGTGCGGTCGGCTCGTTGAAGGCAGAGCACAAGCCGCTGGACTTCGTGATTCCCGACCAATTCGTCGACCGGACGCGCGGCCGCATCTCCACCTTCTTCGGCGAAGGGCTGGTCGCGCACATGAGCTTTGCGGACCCCGTTTGCCCGCACGTGGCGAAGGTCCTGTACGAAGCCTGCGTGGAGAGCGGCGTCAACGCCAAGCTGGGCGGCACGTACCTCTGCATGGAGGGCCCGGCCTTCTCGACCAAGGCCGAGTCGAACCTGTATCGAAGCTGGGGCATGGACGTCATCGGGATGACAAATCTGCAGGAAGCGAAGCTCGCGCGCGAAGCCGAAATCTGCTATTCGACGGTCGCCATGGTGACCGATTACGACTGCTGGCACGAGGACCACGACGCCGTAACGGTGGCCGATATCATCCACAATTTGACGCAGAACGCTGGGAACGCGGCGAAAGTAGTGCAATCCGCTGTCCGCAATCTGCAGTTGACGCCGCGCACGTGCGGCTGCGGCGAAGCGCTGCGTTACGCGCTGATTACCGATCCCAAGACGGTGCCCGCGGCGACTTACGCCAAGCTGGAGTTGCTGGTTGGAAAGTATATCCCCCGCTAGACTCGCGACCGCACTGCTCGACGACTGCCTGGCAGGACGCGAGCCCGCTGCGGAGCGCGTCGAATGGCTTACGGCATTGGCGCTAGACGAGGATGAAGCGGTCGCATTGATCGCCAGCCGCAGTCTATTCGGGACGCTGGTGGAAGGGCTGGCAGACCGCTTTGAGCCGGCCCTGTGCGACGCCTACGCGAATCTGTTTTCCCGCGTCGCCGCCCAGGCAGTGCCCGGCCTGGACAGCGCCGTTCTCGAGACCCGCTACCAGGAAGTCAGGCGCGTGCGTCCACCCGCGTTCGAACCTGCGGACGTGTACGTGCTGTCGCGCGTCACCCTCGGTGCGGATATCGCCGTCACCAGCATTCTGATGGACGCCGCCCGGCAGCGTTTCCCGACCGCACGGCTCTGGTTTGCCGGTCCGCGCAAGGCGTGGGAGCTGTTCGAAGGCTCGTCGTGGTCGTTCCTCGAAGTGCCATACGGACGCACGGCCCTGCTGCGGGATCGCCTGGGCGCGTTCGAGCCGCTCAGACAGGCGCTGGACCGCCCCGGCGTGCTGCTGCTCGATCCGGATTCGCGCCTGACACAACTGGGCGTGCTGCCTGTCTGCGCGGCTACGGCGCACCACCTCTTTGAGAGTCGCGGGTTTGGAGGCGAGTCCGGGGCCACGCTGCCCGCATTGGCTCGCGAGTGGGTTCGGCGGACTTTGGCTATCGAAGGCGCGGAGCCGTGGTTTCATCCCAGGCTGAGCCATGCGCTGCCGGGCGAACGGGTGGCTGCGGTGAGCTTCGGCATCGGTGAAAACCCGGCCAAGCGAGTGGACGATCCGTTCGAGGAACAGACGCTGCGCTTTCTGTTGGACTCGGGCTGGCAGGTGCTGCTCGATACGGGCGCACCGGGTGGGGAAGAGGACCGGCGGGTCCGCTCAACGGTGGCGCGGCTAGGCGCAGCGGGGCAGACCATCGCGTTACACGAGGGCAGCTTCGCCTCGTTTGCCGCTTTCATCGCGGGCGCGGGTTTGTACGTTGGTTACGATTCGGCGGGGCAACATGTGGCGGCGGCACTGGACGTGCCGCTGGTGTCGATCTTCGGCGGCTTCTCGTGCGAGAGGATGCGGCAGCGCTGGCAACCGGACGGACCGGGTGCCAAACGCATCATCGCGGTGCGCGGGCAGAGCGTCGCGGAGTTGATCGAACAGATGCGCGCGGCCGTCGGCGCGGTGGCAGCTGGAAGCTAGACGAACCGCTCGGGGACCTGGCGAGGTGCGGGGCGGTTGCAGCTGTCACCAATACAGTGGGCCACCATCGGACGGCTTACGCCGTGTGCTTCTTGAGCCGCTTCATCATGCGCAGTTCGTTCTTCTCGCCGGGCACAATCTGATATTGCACGTCGTCCATGATGCTGCGGATCAGGCGTAAGCCGAGTCCACCCGAGCGGCGGTCGCGGATCAGCGCGTCTAGGTTCTGCTCCTCGATGCGCGCCGGGTCGAAGCCCTTGCCCTGATCCACGATTTCGAAGCGGATCAGGTCGTCGTCGATCAGGGCGCGGATGGTGACTTCGTGTGTAGCCTCAAGGTCGTAGGCGTGTTCGATGACGTTCGCGCAAGCTTCGTCCACGGCCAACTGCAAGCGCATCACGTCCTTCTCGTCGAAGCCCGCCTGCGCGCCAATGGCCGACACGAATTCGCGGATCAATGCGAGGTTCTGGGTCGAACTCGGGACCTGGAGAGTAAAGCTCTTTTCGAATTGCGCCACGGCACTAATCCTTCCGCCTCGAGCCTTGGTCGAACAGCGCACCCGCGGCCTCCACGTTATCGACGATATCGAACAACTCGTGGAATCCCAGTACTTCGAACACCTGATAGACCTTGGGTTCGATGCCGGACAACTTGATGTCGCCGCCCTTTTCCCTGATCTCCTCGATGAAGCTCATGAAGACGCCGAGCCCGGCCGACGAAATATAGCTGAGTTTGCGGCAATCGGCAATCAGATGCAGATGGCCGGCCTCCGCCTCGCTGGAAATCGCATTCTCGAACTGCGGCGCCGTGTGCGCGTCGAGAAACCCATCGAGCGCCAGCACGACAGCACCCCCCAGTTCACTCCGTTCGATTCGAAAATTAGTGGACACTCGTCGCTACTCCCAGGTGAATCCCAATGCTGTGTGCAGTTTCTAGCATAACGGGGTGGCAGGCATCGCGGATCGATTTCCGGAGACCTTTACCACCAGAATGGTCAAATCGTCGTGCGGCTCGGCCGGGCCCCGGAACCGAGCGGCCGTCTCCCGCAAGCTGCTTTCAATGGCCTCGGCGCTATCCTGGCGGCACTCCAGCACGGCGGCCAGGATGCGCTCTTCGCCGAACTGTTCCTGGCGCTGGTTCATGCACTCGCTCAACCCATCGGAGTAGTAGACGACCACGTCTCCGGGTTCGAGTTGCACTGTTTCCAATTCCAGCGTGTTTGCAAATGTGCTGCCCGAAACCAGGCCGATTCCGATTCCGCGCGGCTTCAGCCAGAGGCCGTTGCCGTCAGCCGCGCGGCACAACAATGCGGGCGGATGACCGGCGCGCAGGTGCGTGAGCGTCATCGACTCGCCGTCCAGCACTCCCCCCGAGAGCGTCAGGAACATGCGTCGATGTCCGCTCGCGGTGAAGTGGCGGTTCAGGCGCTCGAACAGGTGCGGCAGTTCCAGCGACTCCGCCGAAGCGGCCGCCAGCATGCCCTTGGTCAGCGTCATGTAGAGCGCGGCGGCCACGCCTTTGCCCGAAACATCGCCCAGCAGAAAGCACTTGCGGTGCTCGGCGATTTCGAGGAAATCGTACAAATCGCCGCCAACCTCACGGGCGGGCGTCGAAGAGACCGCAATCGAGAACGCGTGATGCCTGGGCGTCTCGGACGGCATCATGGTGGCCTGGGCCTGGCGCGCGACATGGAATTGGGCGTTGAGCCAATCGCGCTCGGAGCGGCTCGGTTGGTCCAGTTCCTCAATCATCCGGCGCTCGGCCTCGCGGGCGCGCTTCGGCGCCAGTCGCCATGCCAGCAAAGAGGCCAACACCACGCATCCCCACCCACCCAACAGCCAACCGGCCTCCGCCATCCGCGCCGGATCCGGCAAATTCGCTCGCAGCAAGGCCAGATTCCAAGCGGCCGCAAATGGCCACGCCAGCCAGACCGTCCACATGCCGAACGCGTGGTAGAGCCAGTAGAGGCAGCCCAACACGACGACTGCGCCGGCCACGGCTCCGAGGAACGAGTACGCGCTGGCCACCGACGTAGCCGCGTTGAAGACCGCGATCCAGACCGCCAAGATGCCAATCAGCCATTCACGCCAAGGCCGCCGGCCGGACTTACGCCGGCTCCACGACCAGACCAGCAAGGGCAGCACAAACCCGAATACGCCCGCAGTTTCCGCGCGGTCGATGGCAGCAAGCGGCAGTAGCATGGGCGACGCTGAAACCCAGCCCGAACTGAGCCAGGCCGTTCCGGGCGGTGCGCCCGGCAGCCACGCTGTCGTGGAAATCGCCAGTGCCAGTACGACGCCGCCGAGCGCCGCGGCCAAGGTTTGCAGCCCAACTTCGTGGCTCCAGAACAGGCCCCGGCTGGCCAACTGAATTCCGATCCAGGTGCGCGGGCGCAGCCTCCCGCTCATCCCGTAGCCGGCCGACAGCGCCACGCACAGCAGCATCACTTCCAGCGCTTCGCCGATCAGCTTGTTGCCCCAGCGGGCAGCGTCCGACAATTCCGAGTAAGCCGGGTTGGCTCCCAGCGAGTCCAGCGTGCTGCCGAACAGCAGATCGACCAGGACGACAGCGGACAGCAGAACCGCCAGCCGCAATCCGAACTTCACGTGTGCCGGGTTTCGGCCGAGCAACGTGAAGAACATCCAGAACGCGGCGGTCACTCCGATGTAGTAAAAGGCGAGGGCAAAGGGCGTCAGATAGCGCTGGGTGGCAGCGAGCCGTTTGGCCAACTCTCCGCGCATAACGTCCGGAATCTCCTCATCCCGCGCCGACCGCAGCACTCCACGCGAGTCAACCAGGATGGTGATCCTGGACACACTCCCAACGCCGGACGGGCCCGCCGCCTCCCAACTGAAGTGCAAGCCCTCGCGCGCCGCCGTGCCCAGCGACGCTGGGCGATACAAGCTGGCGAACGGTCCAGCCAGGCGATTGAACTCCGCCTCCGCCAGCGGGGCCGCGGAGTCCATTGCTACACGGGGCGCACCCGGATCGCGCGAGAAACTCACGAGCGAACCAGCGGCCGAGAGCATCAAGTGAACCTCACGGGCCGAGCCGCGCTCGCGAAGCGTCACCCTGTAAAGGAAACCGCGCCGGTCGCGAGCCCAGGGGTCTCCCGGGTGCAGCAGGTATGCTTCAAACGACGGGCGGGCGAATTCCGTGACGGACGCAAAGCTCCACCCGGCCGCATTCAATCCGCGTAAGGCGCACTCGCCAACCGCACGCCGCTGCAGGGCCGCGCGTGCCAACGCGGGCTTGCAGACTGCGGTGACCGCGTCCCTCGAAGGCGTGAATGAAATCAGCACAACGGCCGAGGCCGCCGCGACCATCGACAACCTGGCCAGATGCGTCATGCGACCGCCTCACTCGCACCGGCGTTTTCCGCCAATCGGCGCACCACCAAAGCCGTGATGTCGTCGCCCTGCCGGGTACCCTCCCGTCCGCGCGCCGCTTGAACCAGCGCCTGACAGAGCCGGTCCGCGTCCGGCACTCCACGAAACGAGGCGGCTCCGCGCAGCCACGCGATCACGTCCTTGCCGGTGGCGGCCTGCAACTCGCGCGGCAGTCCATCGGTGAAAACCAACAGGGTGTCCGCAGGTTGGACCTCGAAGTTCAGCAGTTGAATATCCGAACGGGGCGAGGCAAATTCCAGCTTGGGCCGCCACACCTCGCCGGCGTCCGTCAACACCAGCATCCGCGGATACTCGCCCGTTCTAGCTGCGTGGACCATCCCGCTGTCGGGACTGACCTTCGCCACCAGGATCGAGGTACGGCCTGACGCTCGCACGAAGTAGTTTCCCAGCGCCGCGTGCATAGCCTCGACGATCTCCCGAGGGGAGCGCGGCGCGTCGGACTCGAACAGCAGGAAGCCCTTCGCCAGCGCGATGGTCAACGCGGACACCAGTCCATCGTTGCCACCTTCCGCCGCCATCAGCAGTAACTGGCCATCGTGGGTGCGGACAAGATCGTAGAAGTCCCCGCTGACGTTCGGGGCGGGGATACAGGCTCCAGCCAGCGAAAGGCCGGCGATCTTGGGCGTCACGGCCGGCAAGAGCCGCCTTTGCGCTTCGCCGGCGGCCAGGAATTCGGCTTCCAGCGCCAGTCGCTGGAACAGGTTGTGCGCATAGCCGGGGCGCACCTCCTCGTCCGTCAGCTTGCGACCGAACCAGGCACCCAGCACGAGCGGCAGTAGCAAGGCCGAACCGATCACCACGGTGAAGACGGTCGCGTGCTCCCAACTCGACACCAGGCGTTCCGCATCATGGAACCCGGACAGAGTGGAGAATACCGAGATCGCCATGATGGCCGATAACAAATCGCCCAGCCAGAATGCGCAGGCCAGCACGCTTAAATCGAGCACCGTGTTCAGGTACCATGCGGACACGCCGAAATCGACGCCAACGCCGATATTGACCACGATCAGTGCTGCGGCCAGGCAGATCGCGGCTGCCAGCCACCTAGGCATGCGCCGCCAACTCGCCGTATGTGTGTAGATCGTCAAGGGCAGCAGCAGCGCCATCACGGTACTCATCATCGCCACAAGCGGCAAGTTGACGGCCAGAACGAATTGCGCCCGGTTCAGGTAGGTCAGCATCCCGATCCGGCCGGTGAGGTCGCACAGCAATCCCGGGAACCTGGTTTGTAGCAGGAAGCTCGCGGAAGCCGCCCAGGCGGCCACGGCGGCTCCGGTGAGCACGGCCACACCGACCGGCTGGTTGAAGAAACGTCCCGTCAGGAGGGCGTCGAGGGAGGTCAGCTTGCCACTGTAACGCTCGCGCACGGTTCCCTCGGAACTGCCATACGCCAAGCCCAGCAGCAGGCCCTGGACCAACAGTGTAAAGAGCACCGCGATCATCGCGGAAAGCAGGGGAACCGTGCTGAAGTCCTCCACTTTCTGACCGATCATACCCAGGCCGGGCTCCAGCACTACCAGCAGCACGCTGAACACAGCCAGAGCTCCGGCGAGGATGGCCGCCCGGCCGTGCGGTGCTTCCTTCTCGCGCGATCGTTTCGCATACAGGAAGCACGCGAAGCCGACCAGGCCAATCGCCGCGATGACTCGCGCCAAGTTGCCCAGCTGACTCGCGTTGCGAGCCAGGCTATCCCGATCGAGAATCTGGCGCGAGTATGCTATCCCCGTTTCAAAGCGCACCACGGCATTGCCCACAACGTCCGCCGTGATCTCGAAATCGGCATCTGGAAAGCCGCTAGCCCGCGCGTGCCACACGAAGCGCCTGCCGGTCACGCCCAGGCCTGCGTCGAAGCGCTGCTCTTCCGCAGGCTGGAGATCCAGACCCGCCAGGCGTTGCTGCTGCGATTTCAGCGCCTCGCTCGCCAACTGCGCAGGATCGGCGGGCGCTGTTTGCGAAGCGGCCTTGAGGACCGCGGTCAGGTCGGGGCCACCACAGCGATAGCCCACCACCCGGCCCTCCGGGTCGAGTGTGACACGCAGCCACACGCGTTGATCCGGCCGGAAGAACGTGACCAGAAGTCGCGCAGGAACCGCAATCGCCGGCCGCCCTGGCCGGGTGCCCACCTTGGGACCGAAAACGACATCCCAATTCGAATCGACCTCCGGGTTGGCAACCACACCCCAACCGCGGACCGAAAGGCCGAGGCGCGTCGCCTGCTCCGCAGCAATCGAAATCGCCGTCTCGCGCGAAGGGCGCAGTTTCCAGGTAGGCCGATCCAGCTTTTGCGAGACTAGCAGCGCGACGAGCAGCGCCAGTGGGCCGCCCAGCAGCAGCGTCGTCCACAGGGCGAGCTTGCCCGCGGACGCGTGCCGGGTATCGAGGAAAGGTGCGAGTAGGGTCTTCAAATCGCTGGCCGCCTACGTACGCTTCAACACCAGGGCGGTGATGTCGTCGTGCTGCGGGGCCCCGCCCGCAAAAGTGTCAATGGCCTCGAACAGCCTGTCGAGAATCGTCTCGGGCTGTTCCTCGCGATGCGCCTTCAGGCACTCGATGGTGCGCTCTATTTCGAACTCCTCCTCCTTCAAGTTGTCGGCCTCCGTAACGCCATCGGTATACAGGCACAGCAGGTCCCCGGAATCGAGCTGCAGCGCGCCCGCCGCGTACTTCCGGCCCGGCAGCAGGCCAACGGGCATGCCCGTCGCGTTCAGCAATTCCACCTCGCCGGATGCCCGCAGCACGATGCCTTCGTTGTGCCCGCAGTTGACGTACTCGCAGGCCCCGGTTTCCGGCCGGTACTTCATGAAGAACGCCGTCGCGTACTTGCTCGCCGGCGTGGAGGCGTATAGCAAGTCCGAGGTTTTGGACGCCAGTTCCGTAATCGGCGGGCCAGCGCTGAGCAGCGCGCGCAGCGTGGCTTGCAGGTTGGCCATCAAAAGCGAGGCCGCGACGCCTTTGCCACTGATATCGGCTACGCACAGCAAACTGACCTCGGGACCGGCTTTCAGCACGTCGTAGTAGTCGCCGCCAACCTGGCGCGCCTGCCGGTTGCGTGCGGCCATGCACGTCGAGGCCAGCGCGGGCAGCCTTTTGGGAAACAGGTCCTTCTGAATGGATGCGGCCAGCGCCAGTTCCTGCTCGATCTGTTGGCGGAACAACGAATCGCGGAAGTGCCAGGCGTTTTCAAACGCTACGGCGGCCTGGGCCATCAAGCCTTGGGCGAAATCGAGATCGGCCGCGCCATACGGCAGCTTCAACGCGCGGGGACCGAGCACGACGATACCCTGAGTCTCCGCCGAGGCGCGAATCGGCAGCAACAGGAGCCCATCGCGCAGTGCCGCTCCTTCCAGCGTCTTGGCTTGCTCCTGCAGCGCTACGGGGTCCAACTCCTCCAGGCCTTTTACTCTTTGAATCGGAGGCTGCCCGGCCTTCCAGGTGAAGAGGGCATGGCGGCGCACGGCGAACCGACCGCTGAGGGTGAGCAGCAGGATGCTCGCCAGCTCGTCCACGTCGATGGTCGAGGCCAGGCCGCGGCCCAGGTCGAGCAACGTGCTGAGTTCCTGCACTTTCTGGTCGAGCGCCCGGTTGGCGACCAGTACCTGGCGGTGGGCGCGCGCATTCTCGATGGACGAGGCGGCCAGTCCGAGCAACGCTTCCAGGAAGTCGTTTTCGCTGGCGTCAAGCGCGCCGCGCTTGGACGGCGACAGGGCCAGTAAGCCCGCAGGGGCCGCCGCGTCGCCAATCGGGAAGGTCATGGTCAGACCTGCCTCGGCCGCGTCGGCCAGATTGAACGGCTGCCCTGGCCGGAGCGACGTCACGCCCCTCGAGTGCGCCACGCGCAGGCCGCCGTCCTCCTGGATAGCCACTGCGCCGCGCAGGCTCAGCAGGCGGCCCATCACCGTGCGCAGCAGGTGTTTCAGCAGTTCGTCGAGTTCGAGCGAGGCGCTGAGAAGCTTGGCGGACTCAAGCAGCGATTCGAGTCTCGATGCGTCTAGGCGTGCGTCCGTCCTGCCTTCCATCGGATTAGTGTAGCGTCTTCGCGACCAGCTTTCAGCGTGGATTTCAGAACTGGTCCTGCCGGGCGAAGGCACCCGAGCCGGTGGCGACCCAAGCACCCGCCCGACCCTGGGCGAGTTTCTTGCATTTGACCCTGCATCCAGATGCCGCGCGGCGATCGGCGGGGAGAGGTGAAGACCGCTAAAAATCACCGCTCACGGCCTTGGCTCCGATTCGGAAGGAGCCGCGGGCGTAAGGGACCATGGCAATCCGGTGCGTTTTCAGACAAGTTGCAAACGCGAATGAACCAGGCGTGTTGCTAGAGCTGACAACTCTCAGCACTTCGTGGTTCGGGACTACGCGCAGAACGCAGCGCCGGTTTCGTTCAGCGTTTGGTCAGGTCGCGGATCCAGATGTCCTTGAAGAGCATCTCGGCCCCGCCGCCAGAGTGCAACTGGAGCGCAATGCTGCCGTCCAGGAAGTCCGCGTTGGGGTCGGTGAAGTCCACCATGAGGACGCCGTTCAAACGCGAAATATAGCGATTGCGGTTGACGATGAGCAGATACTCGTTCCAATCGTTGGGGCGAATCACGGTCTCGTTTTCCGGCGCAGGCCAAACCAGCCAACCCTTGATCGAATCGTACACGCCTGCCGTGTGGTGGGTCACGTTGCAGTCGATTTCAAACTGGCCGCCCTGCGAAACGTCCACGGTACCGGGCTTGAACTTGGTGTGAAAGTAAACGCCGCTATTGCCGGTCTCCACGCACTTGAAGCGGAGGGACAGGACAAAGTCGCGGTAGGTCTGGACCGTCTCCAGATAGCCGTAGTTCTTGGTGGCGTTCTTGCCGCGGACCGCGCCGCCTTCTTCCACAGTCCACTTCTCAACACCGACATTGTGCCAGCCGTTCAGATCCTTACCGTTGAAAATCTGTACCCAGTCCTCACCGGGCGGCTTCGTGCCCGGGGGCAACTGGGCGAATAACGGCGCGGCCAGCAGGCCGGCGAACAAGAGTGTTAGAGCTGACTTCATCAATCGACCTTCCTTCTCAATTGCTCAGTGCGGCGACAATCGCCGCCGCGATGCTGTGGGCACGCTCGGAAACGCGCGCTTGCGACGGACCTTCCACCATGACGCGGGCCAACGGCTCGGTTCCCGAGAATCTTACCAGGACCCGGCCGGCAGTGCCGAACTCCGACTCGGTCGCCTTGATCTCCGCCTGCACGGTGGGCAGCTCTTCCAGCGGCCGCTTCACTTTGAATCGAACATTCACGAGGATCTGCGGATAGACCTTAAAATCTGCCGTGAGATCCTCTAGGGAGAGCCCCGTCTCCTCGGCCCGCTCGATGATTCTCAGTGCCGTCAACAGGCCGTCGCCAGTCGTCGCGAACTCACGGAAAATAACGTGGCCGCTTTGCTCGCCCCCCAGCGGCAGCTCGCTGCGCAGCATTTCTTCCAGCACGTACTTGTCGCCAACACCGGTGCGGATCAGTTCGATGCCGTCGGCTTCGAGCGCCCGCTGCAGGCCCAAATTCGACATGACGGTCGCTACAATGGCGGGCGAACCATTCTTGCCGTGCAACTTGCCCTTGGCCCGCAGGCCGCGTCCCGCGATCAGCAGGGCGTGATCGCCATCGATCAACTTGCCTGTGCTGCCAAAGATCATGCAGCGGTCGGCATCGCCGTCGAAGGCCGCGCCGTAATCCGCGCCTTGCGCCAGGACGGCCTGTCGCAGCGAGCCCGTATGGAGCGCCCCGCAATCGAGATTGATGTTGCGGCCATCCGGCTCGCAGCCGATGGCCACGACCTCTGCGCCCAGCCGCGTAAACAACTCCGGTCCCAGGTAGGAAGCAGAACCGTTGGCGCAATCGAGCACGATTTTACGGCCCGCCAGGCTGCGTTGGAAGGTGGAGGCGAGGAAGTCGATGTAGTTGCTGTCGAGGCTGGCGTCGGGCGACAGAGGCGCGGCTGAGGGCTCGCCGGCTTCGGCCGCGAAGGCGAAGATGCGCTGCTCGATGCTGTCCTCTATCTCATCAGCCAGCTTGAAGCCCGAATGGTCGAACACCTTCAGCCCGTTGTCGTGGTACGGATTGTGCGACGCCGAGATCATCAGGCCCGCGATGAAGTCCTCCACCCGGGTCAAATAGGCCACGCCAGGGGTGGTGGTGAGGCCCGCGAACACGGGCTCGGTTCCACTCGAGCGCAACCCCGCGGCGACGAGTGCCGCAAGTTCCGGCCCGGATTCGCGGGTGTCCATTCCGATCACGATGCGAACGGACTGCTGGCCGCGAGCTCCGGCCGCACCAGCCGCCCACTCGCCCAGCGCACGGCCAAACGCGTAGACCGTTTGGGGGTCCAGCGGATAGTTGCCCGCTACTCCACGGATGCCGTCGGTTCCGAATAGTTGTCTTGCCATGAATTTCTACTTTGCGGGCGCGGGAGTCAGGCCGATGCGTACGGCGATGGTCGGCGCGGTGCTGAAACGTACCCGCGAATCGGGCAGGTAAGCGATGGTGTGGGCCCGGCCTCCGGGCGACAAAGTCCGCACATCCACTTTGTCGGTCTCGATCTCCCGGATCGACTCGACGCGGTTCTCGGGTCCGGCGATCAGGAGTTCCGCTGGATTGACCTCATCCACGGAAGCCTGCATGCCTTCCGGCACGTGGTCGAAACGGACGTGCACCTTCACGCGTTTGGACGCCCGGCCCTCCAGCCGCAACCGTATCTGTTCGGGCATGGCTCGCATCAGAGTAACGCCGCCCGGCAGGCGGACATTGGCCGCAGTGATAGAAAAAGTCCGCTCGCCGGCGCCCTTGGCTTCACCCAGATCGATGACGACCGGCGACGGGTTGGTGGATGCGCGGGACAACAGCAACGACGGGCCGCGCAGAATCAGGTGGACCTGCTCCACGAGGTCGGAGCCGATGTCGAGATCCGGCGGGATGTTGCGATATTGGACGGGTACGCTCACCGATTCGGTCAGGTCGTTGGCGCCATTAATCGCGAACCACAAGAGCAGCGAGCCCGCCAGGGCTGCGAACTTCCAGGCGAGATTCCGTCCGGCAAACCATTTCACGGCTAAATCCCCCCGCCCGATTGGGCTCCGGCTGGCGCCTCCGCCGGTACGGGGCGAATGGGCTGCGAGTAGGGTTGCTTCAGCCGCTCCGCCAGTCGCTCCATGGAAACGTCCCGCTCCAATTCCCCGCGGGCCGCGAGGGAGATAGTGCCTCGCTCCTCGCTGACCACCACGGCCAGACAGTCGCTCTCCTCCGTCACCCCGATCGCAGCGCGATGACGCGTGCCATGCTTGCCCGTCAGGTTGGGATTCATGGTCAACGGCAGGAAGCAGGCGGCGGCGGCGATGCGTCCGTTTTGAATGATCACCGCGCCGTCGTGCAGCGCGGCACCCGGTTGGAAGATGGCGAGCAGCAGGTCCCGTGTCACCCGCGCATCGAGCGCTACGCCGCTCTCGATGAACGACCGCAAACCCACGTCTCCTTCAAGCACGATCAGGGCGCCGGTTTTGTGTTCCGCCAGATAAGCCACCGCGAGGCCGATCTCGTCGGCGATCTCGCGGGTCTGGAAGCGGCTGCCAATCCCGATCCAGCGCTGCTCCCCGAGACGCGAGAGCATCCGTCGCAGTTCACTCTGAAAAACGACGATCAGCGCGAAAGCGGTATAGGGAGCGATGGCTTCCAGCACGGTGCGCACCAACTCCAGTCCGGTCCACACCGCGACGAGGTAGACGCCCACCAGCGTTCCGAGCCCCAGCACGATGTGCGCCGCACGCCGGCCACGCAGAATCATCGCCGACTGATACAGCAGCAGCGCAACCAACAGAATGTCGATGACGCCACGGAGGGACATCCGCGGCATCGCTTCTCTGAATTGGAACAGGAATTGTCGCATTTCGCGAGGGTCGCTAGCGCCGGGTCCCAGCGAACACCTAAAGTCCCAGTCTACCTGACAACAGGCCCTTTCTTCTTCATCCCTTTCATTACTTTAGGCGTCGTTTTAATGGAACGGAGCGAGTCGCGACGGGTGTGCCATCCGGCCTTGGTTCAGACCGCATGCTGCGCTGCTGATCAGGCCGACTTCAACTCCGTCCACAGACGGTCTCGAAGGCGCTGTAAGCCGACGGTTGGGGTGGCCATCCACTCGCCGCGTGCGAGCGTTTCCTGCGCCGGGTAAAGCGTGGGCAGCGCGTTGAGTTCGGTCCCCAGCAGCACCCGAGCCGCGCCGTTTGCCGTGGCCGTGCGGCAGCCGCGCACGATGCTCGCGTTGACGTCCGCCCGCAACAGGAAATCGATGAAGCGCAGAGCCAGATCCAGCCTGCGGCTCTCGCGCAGCACGGCGGCATTGTCAGCGTACAGACCGAATCCCTCCTTAGGGTAAGCGAAGCGAAGGTGCGGCGCGGCGTCGATGGCCTGCTGAGCCGTAGTCGCCCAAAGTTGGGCCGCCGCAACGTCGCCTGAGACCACCTGATCACGCACCTCCGCGTTCATGTAGGCGCGCAGCAGCGGCTTCTGTCGCAGCGCCTGAACCTTGGCCGCCCGCAGATCGCTCTCACTCTGCCCGTTCCAGGGGCGGCCCAGTGTCTTCAGTGCGGCGCCGAAGACTTCCACCGGATCGTCGAGCATCGTGAAACGCCCCTGGTAGCGGTCCAGCCACAAGTCGCTCCATCCCGTTGGCGCTGGCGCGAGCCGGTCGTTGTAGAGGATGCCTGTCGCTCCCCACATGTACGGAATGCACCACTCGAGTTGCGAGTCCCAGACGGGCCGGCTGAACGAGGCTTCGAGGTTATCCAGATGCTTCAGACGCCTGGTGTCCAAGCGTGCCAGCAATCCCATTTCGCGCATCGGTTGAACGTAGTAATGGGTCGGAAACACGACATCCCAGCCGGAGTTGCCCGACATTACGCGGGCTAGCATCTCCTCGTTGCTCTCGTAGACGCTGTAGCGCAGGTGGATGCCGCTCTCCCGCTCAAACTGCCGCAGAACTTCGGGTGGGATGTAAACCGACCAATTCAGGACATTCAGGCGAAGGCGGCGACCGCCGCAGGCTGCGGCGCCCGCCACGCCCAAGAGAAGAGTGCGGCGATTCATCTTCTCCTTCTTCGCTTCGCTCATCGCGCTCTCAAACGCTCCGAAACGAGAATCAGCGTACCGACCAAGCCGACGACCAGCGTCGAGATCGCGTTCACCACCGGGTTCACGCCGCGACGGGCCATCGCGTAGAGCGCCATAGGCAGGGTTTGTGAATCGACGCCCGCCACCATGCTCGTGATGACGTAGTCGTCGAAGGAGATGATGAACGCGAGCAGCGCCGCCGCGCCGATGGCGGGAGCGAGCAGCGGCAGCGTAACGCGCCGGAACGCCTGCCAGTCTGTTGCGCCCAGATCCAGAGCGGCCTCTTCGAGCGAAGGGTCCATAGTGCGCAGCCGCGCGAGCACCACGGTGACCACGTACACCACAGAGAACATCACGTGCGCCAGCACGATGGTGTGCAAGCCCAAACGGAAATCGAAGTGCCTGAAAACCCACTGGAAAAAGGCGAGCAACGAGATGCCCATCACGATCTCCGGCGTCACCAGGGATAGTGCCAGGCCCGCCGCGATCCAGCGCGAGGCGCGCTTCCACAGGGCATACGCGCACAGCGTTCCAACGACCGTCGCGAAGCCGGTTGCCGCGATGGCGACGATCAGGCTGTTGAGAGTGGACTCCATCAACTCCTGGTCATGAAGCGCCTCGGCATACCAACGCAGCGAGAACCCCTCCCATACCGTGAAGCGTGAGGCGTTCACGCTGAAGACCATCAGAATCAGCAGCGGCAGGTGCAGGAACAGGTATGCCAGCACCGCGTAGGTGGAGAGCCAGCGGCCGCCTGGGATGCGTGGATGCTGCTCTAAGTCTGGGGAAGCGCTCACTTTCAGTTGCACTCCGTCGATAACATGATCGGATCGGAGTCAGATGGCACTTGCAAGTGCCTTGTGGCGCACGCTTCAGCGTGCAGGGTCGAGACTTCTCTCGACGTCCGGAAGCATGCCGACAAGAGGGTCGGCATTGCACGCTGAAGCGTGCGCCACAACGGACGGCGCACTCCGATGACGACTCTGATAAAAGGGGCTTGTGACTTTCCCGCAAGCCGCGATAGGGGACGGGCACTCATAGTGACGCCGACTTTCGGGTAAGCGGTAGCATTAACAAAAGCACCACGCCCATCAGGGCCATCGACAAGGCCGAGCCGAAGGGCCAGTCGCGGGAGGCGGTGAACTGGTTCTGCACCAGCGTCCCAACCAGTATCGTCTTTCCCCCACCGAGCAGGTCGGGGATCAGGAACGCTCCCAGACAGGGGATAAAGACGAGGATCGAGCCGGCCCAGAGGCCCGGCTTGGAGAGCGGGAGCACCACCCTCCACAGGACCTGGAGCGGGCGCGCACCGAGGTCGGCCGCAGCTTCGAGCAGCGTGCGATCCATGCGCTCCAGCGTCGCGTAAACCGGCAAGACCATGAAGGGCAGGTAGGTATAGACCAGCCCGAGCAGTACCGCGCCGTAGTTGTAGAGCAGTGGCAAGGGCTGCGAAATGAGGCCCAGCTTGAACAGCACGGTGTTGATCAGTCCCGTGTCGCGCAGCAGAAACATCCAGGCGTAGGTACGCACCAGAAAGCTCGTCCAAAACGGCAGGATCACCAGGTGCAGGTATAGTCCCCTGCGCCTCCCCGCGCGGCTGATGAACAGCGCCAGCGGGAACCCCAGCAGCAGGCAGATCGCGGTTGAAACTGCCGCCACCGCGAAGGAATTGAACAGAATGCCGGCGTAGAGCGAGTCGGCCAGCCGCTGCCAGTTCTCCAGCGTCCACGGCGCAGTGACGCCGCCGTAGGTGCCGCGCGTGCGGAACGTGTAGGCCAGGACAATCGCCAGCGGCGCGCCGAGCAGTGCCAGCAGTAGCGCCGCCGTAGGTGTCAGGAACAGCGTTCTGAGCCCGCTGTTCGCAGTTTGGGAGGCGTCCCCCGCGCCCTGATCCCCGGGTTGCTTCACTGCTGGTTGCATGCTTCAGATGGGCAAGAGCAGTTCGTCTTCAGCACGCCACCACACGTGCACGCGTTCGCCGGCCTGAAAGCCTTCGGAGTTGCACGGCAGTTCCGCGATGAAGTGCTCGCCACCGCTCAGCTCGGCCTCCACGTGCAGGTGGTTACCCAGGAATACGCAACGCTGCACGACCGAATCGTAAACTCGTTCCGAGTTTGCCGGCTGGTCACGGCTCAGCAGCGTTGCTTCCGGACGGATGCCGGTGCCATTCAACCAGTTCACGCGTCCGAGGAAACTTGCCGCGAAGCGACTGCATGGGTGTTGATAAATCTCCTGCGGCGTGCCGAGTTGCTCCAGGCGGCCAGCGTTCAACAGGGCGATGCGGTCCGACAGATAGAGCGCTTCTTCCTGATCGTGCGTAACGAAAAGGAAGGTGATGCCGACTCGACGCTGCAGGGCCTTTAACTCGTCGCGCACCTGTTTGCGCAGGTTGGGATCAAGAGCGGAAAGTGGTTCGTCGAGCAGCAACACGTCGGGATGCAGCACCAGCGAGCGGGCCAGCGCGACGCGTTGCCTTTCGCCGCCGCTGAGCTGCTCTGGAGCGCGGTCCAGTTTATCGCCGAGTTGCAGCATTTCAACCAGTTCGACGATTCGTTTGTCCGCATCGACGGGTCGTCCGCCGTGCCTGTGCCGCAACCCGAATTCGATGTTCTCGCGCACGGTCAGGTGCGGGAACAAAGCGTAGTTCTGAAATACGGTCGAGACGTTGCGATCGTGAGGCCGGCGGTGTTCGATGGCCTCACCGCGCAAGAGTATCCGGCCGCTGGTCGGCGCTTCGAGTCCTGCCACCAGTCGCAGCGTAGTGGTCTTGCCGCAGCCGGACGGTCCCAGCAGGCTGAAGAACTCGCCTTCGGAGACATTGAGCGACAGCTCGTCCAACGCCCTTTGCGCGGGGTAATGCCGGGACAATTCGCGGAGTTCGAGGACCTCTCCCATTCGCTTTTTCGCATGGTACCGCAATGGCCCGAGCGGCCATTCCAGTTTTCCCGTGCGCTGCGTCGAATACCCTTATGGCGTCGTGTCACCGCAATACTCCGCCGAACTATTGCGACGCTCCTTGCTGCGACAGCTTCCGTACCGTCCTGGTCGTGGTGTGGAGCCTTTATGACACACCAGTGCTAATCAGGCGGGATTCGACGCATCCGAGCTGTGCCGCAAGGCCGAACTCCTCGAAGAGTGGAGTCCTATCCTGCGGTTCAGCGATGAAGTCCCTATCGTTGAGCCAAGTGAATAGGTCCACCAACGCCGAAGGGGAGGTGAACGCCTTGACGACCTCCAGGTCCGTCGGGGTCGGACGTTCGGTGATCTGCCTGGTAGAGTTCATAGCTCAGCACGATGACATTGGGGTGAACCCCCGTTGAGCAGACGTTGCCTCCGTTCGCGCCGGCTAGTTGAGCTTTGCCCGGTCAACTGGCTGAGAAGCGGAGACATGCGCGAAATCGCGTGCTTGCATCCACCAGGCTCAACCTACCCGGGCCGGACCGCATTGCCCAACACAAACGCTCCTCCAGCGCCGCCGTCCGCCGGACCGGTGCTTACGGTCGGAATACCGTCGGCGAGCGGCGGGTTTGCCGCTACTCGGGCGCATCTGATACGTTGGGCTGCGATGACGAGACGCGGTTTTCTTTCCACCAGCGCCGGTGCCATGGCAGCATTGCGAAGCGCGCAGGCCGATGCGGCGCAGCCATTCCCCCTGGGTCTCAACACCTATTGCCTGCGTGCGCTGCGCTGGAACGACGCCCAGTTGATCGCCTACGCAGCCGAACAGAAGCTCGACTCGATCTTCCTGCAGGACTCGCTCGACCCGGCAACGATGGAACCCGCGCATTGGGACGAAGTCCGAGAGTTGGCCAAGCGCCAGCAATTGCATCTCGAAACGGGCGGCGGCGGCCTTTGGAACTCCGATCCCGAGAAGAACTTCGACCAGACGGTCGCCACACTGCGCACGCACATATCTCGCGCCAGGGCCATGGGATCCCCCATCGTGCGCTGCGTCATTGCGGGTAGCCGGGCAGCCCTGCCCAAGGGGCCGGCCGATCCCGTAATCGAATACGTGCTGCGCGTGGTGAAGCAGGTGCGGTCGCAGTTGATGGCTGCCGGCCTGCGGATCGCCTTCGAGATCCACAAGGACCTGCAGGCCTGGGAATACCGCCAGTTGATTGAAGCAGCCGGCCCCGCGCTCGTAGGCACCTACCTCGACACGGGCAATCCGATCTTCGTGATGGAAGACCCGATGACCACGCTTGAGGAGTTGGGAAAGTACGCGCTCACCGTCCATCTGCGCGACTCGCTGGTCTATGAAACCCGGCACGGGATCGCGGTGCAGTGGGTTCCGTTGGGCGAAGGGATTATCGACTTCAGGGCATTTCTGCACCGACTGGGTGAGCTCACAGCGGCTTCAGGCAACGGAGTAAGCGTCTACGTCAAGCCGATCACCGGACGCCCGCCTGAAATCCTGCCAATCTACGATCGCGCTTTCTGGGAGCGGTTCCCCAAGGCGCGCGCGGCTGATCTCGCGAAGTTCCTGGCGTTGGCCAAACGCGGCGAGCCTTACGACAAGCCGATGGTCGTTGAAGATCTGGCCGGGCGGACCACGCCAGATTACCTGCTCAGGGCCATTCAACATCAACAGCGCGATCATGTGGAGCGTAGCCTGGATTACGCGCGCAAGCAGTTAAATCTGGGGGGTCGCTGGAGAAGCTGAGGGAGCCTGGCACCCGGAGCGACGACGTCCGCCAGCATGCGGCCCGAACGAGGAAGCGTCAGCAAAAAAACCGGCCCCCGCCGGGAGTTACTCGCTCCTGCGGGGGCCGTTGCATAATTGCCGCTTCCAGATCGCGCCGGCCAATGGTGCGGGCCACGGCAAGTGCATCAGAAGCAGGATCAGAATCAATATAGCAAGTGTCGCCGGGGTGGAAAAGTCATTCGTCAAATTGGCCCAGCTTGCATCCCGCCCCTCGTGTGGTGTGAGATCGGTAGGGACAGTGGCTGGACGTCAACCAAAGCGACGAAATCAGGAGCCGATCTCAAGATGAACAGCAGACGAACATTCCTGGCTGGAGCCGGTGCGACCGTGATCTCAAGCCTGCCTGCGGCCAAAGCCGCGGGCGCAAACGACCGGCTCCACATCGCGGTCTTGGGCGTAAACGGGCGTGGACAAGACCACATTGCCAGCCTCGGGAAACTCCCGGACGCAGAGGTGGTGCTGCTCTGCGATCCGGACTTGGAGATCGCCCGGAAGCGCGCTGCCGAATTCGAAGCCAAGTACGGGAGAAAGGTCCAGGTGGAACAGGACCTGCGCCGCGTGTTCGACAACAAGGACATCGACGCAGTGACTATCGCCACTCCGAATCACTGGCATTCGCTGGCGGCGATCTGGGCCTGCCAGGCGGGCAAAGACGTTTACGTGGAGAAACCCGGGTCCCACAACATTTTTGAGGGCAGGAAGATGGTGGAAGCCACCCACAAATACAGGCGGATCGTCCAGCATGGCGTACAACTGCGCAGTTCCGAGGCTATCCAGGAAGCCGTTCAGCACCTGCGCAAAGGCACCATCGGCAACGTGTATATGTCCCGCGGGTTGGTTTATCGCTGGCGGCCATCCATCGGCCGCAAAGGCGTTGAAACTCCGCCCGAGACCTTGAACTACGACATTTGGACGGGTCCGGCGCAGCAGGAGCCGTTTTCCCGCCGCATTGTGCACTATAACTGGCACTGGACCTGGAACTACGGCAACGGAGATGTAGGCAACCAGGGAATCCACGAGACCGACCTGTGCATGTGGGGCTTAGGTCTGGAGAGTTTGCCGAAGAAGATTACGGCCATGGGTGGCAAGTTCCTGTTCGACGACGACAAGCAGACGCCGGAGGTTCTGACCACCCTATTCAGCTACCCAGAGCAGAAGAAGCTGATCCAGTTTGAGGTCCGCCCGTGGTGCACGAACCTCGAAGACGGGGCTGGCGTAGGCAACATCTTCTATGGTTCGGAAGGCTACATGGTGATCAAGGGCTACGACTCCTATGAGATCTACCTGGGCCAGAAGCGCGAGAAAGGCCCGGCGCGCAGAACCGGCGACCCACTGACCGACCATTTCGCCAATTGGATCAAAGCCATCCGTTCGCGCAAAACGGAGGACCAGAACGGTCCGGTGGAGACGGCACACCGTGCCTCAGGCCTGGCGCACCTGGGCAACATCTCGTACCGGCTGGGACGAGTGCTCGAATTCGACAACGCGCGAGAGAAATTCGTAGGCGATTCTGAAGCGGATGGGATGCTCACCCGAAGCTACCGCGCACCTTACGTCGTGCCAGAGTCGGTTTAGGGCAGGTTACGGAATTCGTTGAATAGCCAGGATCTACTGCCTCAATCTGGAGGCGGGCGGGGATGCCGGTTGGCCTTCGCAGGCGTTCGACAGGCACGATTGAGCAGAACAGCGCCCCAGGCCGTCCAGTCGCCTGTCCAGTCACCCTTGGCGGCGAGAGTACCGCTGGTAGACTGATCCTATCGTGACGCGATTTGCAGCCTGCATCTTCATAGCCGGAGCGGTCTGCCTGCAGGCCGGTAGCCGTGCTGCGGTTCCCGCGTCGATAACGGTGGATTACCCGCGAAACGGCTCCATCTTCCCGCCCGAATTCCCTGCCCCGACCATTGAGTGGCGCGACGAAGCAAACGGAGCAACCGCGTGGCGAATCGAGGTGCAATTCGCCGATAAGTCCAAGAGCTTATCCGCTCAATCGGCGGGAGAACGCCTCAGCATTGGCGAAATCGATCCGCGCTGCGTCTCGGACACCAACAAGCCACCCGAACTCACCCCCGAACAATCCGTCGGGCACACCTGGAAACCGGAGGCCGCAGTGTGGGCGGCGATCAAGCATCACTCCGTACACGCTCCGGCGACGGTCACCATCACGGGCTATAGCTCCGCCGGTTCGAAGCAGAGGCTCTCCGTGGGGAAGGTGATGATCGGAACCTCCGCTGATCCGGTCGGCGCGCCGGTCTTTTATCGCGACGTGCCGCTGATGCCGTCGGAGTTGCAGAAGGGCGTGATCAAACCGCTCGCGGCCCGCGCCGTTCCGCTGATCGCGTGGCGGCTGCGCAATCTCGGCGAGACCAACAGTAAAGTCCTGCTGGAGGGGATGCACACCTGCGCGAACTGCCATTCTTTTTCCGCCGACGGCAAGACGCTAGGCATGGACATCGACGGTCCGGGTAACGACAAGGGCCTGTACGCCCTGGCTTCGATCCAGCCGCAAATGTCTATTCGCAATGAGGACATGATCACGTGGCGAGCGCCGCAGGATCGCCAGGTTTCGCCGGATCGCGTCGGCTTTATGTCGCAGGTCTCACCCGACGGCCGGTATGTCGTGACACGGCTCGGCGGTCCCGGCGCGCGTCTGCAGTCCAGCTACTACGTCGCGAATTTCACCGACTACCGTTTTCTGCAGGTCTTTTACCCCACGCGCGGCATCCTGAGCTGGTACGACCGCACGACCGGCCGCGCGCAGCCTCTGCCCGGCGCCGAGGATCCCAGCTTCGTGCAAGCCGACGCGTTCTGGAGCCCCGAAGGAAAGACCATCGTCTTCGCAAGAGCCGCCGCGCAGGATCCCTATCCCCCAGGCAAGCCGATTGCGGATCGTTCTAACTCGCCCGACGAAATCCAGATTCAATACGACCTCTACCGGATCCCCTTCAACGACGGCCGGGGAGGCGCTCCCGAGCCGATTGCCGGCGCATCGGCCAACGGGATGAGCAACAACTTTCCGAAGGTGTCACCCGACGGCCGCTGGATCGTCTTCGTGCAGTGCCGCAACGGCCAGTTGATGCGGCCCGACAGCAAGCTCTACATCGTGCCATTTCAAGGCGGGAAAGCACGCCTGATGAACTGCAATACGCCGCTGATGAACTCCTGGCACAGCTTCTCGCCGAACGGCCGCTGGATGGTGTTCTCGTCGAAAAGCCGCTCGCCCTACACCCAGATGTTCCTGACGCACATCGACGAGAACGGCGACGACAGTCCGGCAATTCTGATTGAGAATGCGACAGCGGCTAATCGGGCAGTCAACCTCCCGGAATTCGTCAACATCCCCCAGAACGGGCTGCTTAAGATCGACGTGCCGGCCGGAGATTTCTACAAAGCGTTCGACATAGCTTCTGACTTGGCGAAGAGAGGGGAATACGAGGCGTCGCTCGCGGAGTGGAGGAAGGCGATCGAGTTGAATCCGGCGGACGGGCGGGCCTATGTAGGCATGGGAGTGGCGCTTGTTTCGACGGGCGGTGTGAACGAGGGTCTGGCGTTGTATAAGAAAGCGATGGAGGTGGACCCGGAAAGCCCCGACGCCTACAGCCAGATGGGTATCCTGCTGGCACGCCAGGGAAACTTCGAGGAGGCGATTCCCTATCTCTCCAAAGCGGTCGAATTAAACCCGCAGGACGCCGTCACACCCGGCAACCTGTGCGGCGCTCTGGCCTTAAGCAACGGGCGAACCGCCCAGAGCATCGAGTACTGCCAGCAAGCCGTCACTGCTTTACCCGATGACGTCCAGAGCCACGCCAACCTCGCGATCGCACTCTCCAACGCAGGCAAGGTCGATGATGCCATCGCAGAACTGGAGACGGCGGCAAAGCTCGCACCCGGTGACGGCGCCATACAGCGCAATCTCGCCATCGCGCTGGCGCAGAAAGGACGGTTGGAGCAGGCGATCACGCACCTTGAGCGAGCCATGCAACTCGCGCCTGACTTTGTGGAGGGCTACTACTATCTGGGTGCGATCTATGCAACGAGCGGCCGGCTGAAGGATGCAAACGCTCAGTGGAGACATCTGTTGGAACTCCAACCGGGTCATGTGCTGGCCCTGAACTCGCTTGCCCGACTGCTGGCGACGGCGCCGGACGCGGCGCTGCGGAATGGTGCTGAGGCGGTGGGACTGGCCGAGCGCGCGGCGCGGCTTTCGGGCGGGCGAGAGCCGGTGCTGCTCGACACCCTGGCCGCAGCGTACGCCGAGGCGGGACGGTTTCCGGACGCGGCGCGAACGGAGAGGCAAGCACTCGACTTGGCAGGACAGACTCAGAATCCGCAGATGATGGAGAGGCTAAAGTCCCGTTTGAGTTTGTACGAAAGCGGCCAGGCGTTTCATGAACGATGAGCGTGTGCAGTTCCCTGGGGAGGGCGTAAGCGAAGCAAATGCTGGCCCAAACTCAATGCGTGACTGGACCCAGCGACCGCGATGGGGGCATGCCTGTTGGCGAACTTGACCGCTCTCTGTCGTTCGCGGCTCTGTGCTGGAGGGCGAGAGCGTCCATGCGGGCAACCACTGCCGTTTCTGCGCGGTTACCAGCCACTTCGAGCGGCTGGCTCACTTAGCCAGGACTTTGTATTTCAGGCTCTGTTCGGCCGATCCGTCACCCTGGATTGTGCTGATCCGGAGTTCGCAATCACCCGGCCGCGCCGGGCCGCGCATCAGCATCGCCACTGCGCCCGAAGCGTTGGGGGCCGGGAGCTTGACGCTCTGAATCGCGATCGGCTTGGCGTCCGTGAAGAACTCGACTTGGACTTTCGGAGCATCCGCAAGCGACTTGTCCGGGTAGACCACGAAGTATATTAGCGGTTGCGCGCTGGCGGCGAGGGTCGGGGTCAGGTCGGGAACGACGTGTTTGCCCTGGTAAATCAGCGGGTCGGTGCTGTCGGGCACGCCCTCCACGGGATCCAGCCCATGCACCAGCAGCACGCTGCTCAAGCCCACGCCTTTGGTCTCCGGGCTGACGAATGGAATCGTCGCAGTGCTCGCCTTGCGTCCTTCACGGTCGATCACGACCGCCTCCAGCGTATAGCGGCCCGGCGGCAAATCGACGCTGTGCTTGAAGGGAATGGAAGTAGCGCGCATCACCGGCAGATTTTGGTCGGGGACAAAATATGGCAGATCCTGGCTGAATTTGTCGACCACCTGGCCGCTGGAATCCTTCACCAGGGCAACCAGTGCGATGCGCATGCGGTGCCGCAGTAACTGCGGCTCGGCGGTGGCAGCGAAGTTCGCTGCGGGCAACTCAAAAGACAGGATGTTCCGCGATCCGGAGGCGCCAGGACCAAACTGCAGCACCGTGGAACTGAAGTCGAATGCGTGGGGCTTGGGCTGGGCATTCATCACAGCGAGGCCGATGGTCTCGATGGGGGACAAGCCGCCCGCACCCTTCAGATCCGGCATGGCGAAATATCCGGCGCGGCTCTCCACCCGAAGATCGGACTTAGCCAATTTTACTTCGATCTTGCGGAAGCTCCCATCGTCCACCCTCGATTCGGGACGGTAGAGCGCTTCGTAGTGCGCATCCATCTCATCAATGAGTTTGGTAAATGGTTTTCTGAAATCGTTGCTATTGGCAATCAGGAAGCCGCCAGTGGCTTCGGCGATTTCGCGCAGTGTCGCCTGCGTACCGGAGGTGCGAACGGCTTCGATCTGATAGTCACCTTGGCGCGACTTTTCCGCCGCTTCTCCGGCAGTGCCCGATTGCGCCGACTGGCCTCTACTCACGGCTGACGCGTGGCCGAGCGCATTGCTTGATGCCAGCGAGGAAGAATTCTCGCTCAGTCCGTTCGCGTCCACTGCGTAAAAAGTGATCCCGGCGTCACCGGCCTTGTTGATGATGGACTCAAGCCGTTCAGGGTCGCCAGTAGTCACGATGCCCGGGCTGATCAGCAGCACGGTCTTGCGCCCTGGCAGTGTGCCTAGTTGCTTCACCAGAGTCAGGATCTGGTCTGTCTGGCGCATGCCCTCGACGCCGCCGAACTGCCGCCGCTCCATCACCGCGTCGCCGCGCTGTGCATTCGCGCCAGCACCAGTGGACACATCTGCATTTGCGATGGCGCTTTTCGTCACTTCCCCGCCGGTTATCACCAAATCGAAACTGGCGGTGTGCGCAGTCATATCCACCGAGCCCTGGACCAGCGCCAGTGTGGGATTCGCGCTGAGAACCGCATCTGAAAGCCCCGTGGAGTCGCCGCCCCGGTTGACGAACGCCGCCGCCGCGGCCGCCCGCAGCTTCTGCCGGTCGTTGGTGAACGGCTGCAGCGGCGTGAGGCTGTCGTCCAGACTGAGGACGCCCACATAGGTGTCAGGGAGCAGATCGTTCTTCAGGAAATCCTGCGCCGCTTCGATCGCCCACTGCCGTTTGGCAGGGTCGAGATTGTGGAACACGATGCAGACCAGATTGACCGCCCGCAGCGGCTTCGTGGGTGCCCCGCCCTGCGCTGCGACGGCCACCTGCGCCGCGGCTCGCTTGGACTCGCTTGCCCTCTGCGGATCCCTTCCGTTGACGAAGCGAAAGCTGAGAATCTCCCGGCGCGACCCGTCTTCCATGATCTCGACGTCACCGGGCTTCAGGTTCTTGACGAGTTTACCGTGCTTGTCGCGGACCACCAGATCCAGCAGCACCTCGCTGGCGGTCGCTCGAATGGTTGCTCCCGAATCGGCCGGAGGAGGAGTCTGCCCCGCCACGGCAGCGGAGAACAGGAGTGTCCAGCTGATCAAACTTAGATAAAGGACCCTCAGCATAAGCCCATTCTATCTCCAGATCAGACCGGAAACTCCTGTTTTCCGGCCTCGGGTCAACTTGGGGACATGGATTCGACTCGGTATTCCCCGGGTCATTCGCCAATTGTCCATATCGCCGCCCGCCGTTGGCCGGTGCGTTGAAGCGAATAAGGCAGAGACCCTACAAACCGCTGAACTTAGTCGGCCTCGGCTTACAAGTCGTTGAATTACCGAGGGAGATTCTCAGCAGACCGCTGGGTCCCGGCGGTTGCTGGCGTTTCCGCCAGAGATTGTGAGTACCGCCCTCACTTGCCGAGTCGATTACAATTCCATTCAGGTGAAGTTCAATCCCCTCATCTTGTGCGCCAGCATCGCGGCCATTCTGCTGCTGGCTGCCGGCGTCGGGCGCGCGCAGGCCACGGTCGAGGCCGATCTGTTGGGACAAGCCGCAACCGCATTCAAGGCGGGAGACATGCCCAGCTCGATCCGGCTGTACCGGGAGTTCCTGAAGGACCACCCCGACGCGGCGGAGATTCGCTCCAATTTGGGTGCCGCGCTTGTCCGCGATGGGCAGTTCGGCGCGGCCATCGTCGAATACCGGTCAGCACTGGAAACCATGCCGAGCAACACGCGCGTCCGGACCAATCTTGCGCTGGCCTACTACAAACTCGGGCGGCTCCCAGAAGCGATTGAGAACCTGAAATTGCTGCACGAGCAACAGCCGATGGAACCCAAACCCGCGCTGCTTCTGGCCGACTGCCTGCTTCAGGTGGGCGAACCTCAAAAGGCGGCTGATCTGCTGGCCCCATTCGAACAGGAATTCCCTGACAACCACTCAATTACTTACATGTTCGGGATGGCTTTGCTGCAGGCCAAGCACCCACAGCAAGCTCAACTGATCCTCGACCGGATTCTGCGCGAGGGCGAATCCGCGGAGTCGGCCTACCTGTTGGGCCAGAGCGAATTCATGGCGAACAATCTGGTCGCCGCGGCGGAACATCTCGCTAGGGCTGTCCGCCTAAATCCGAAGCTGCCGGGATTGCATTCGTTCTATGGACAGGTGCTGCGGAGCAACGGGCAGTTGGAAGAGGCCACGGCGCAATTCCGGCAGGAGCTGGACCTGAACCCCTACGACTTTATCTCGAATATCGAAATCAGTGTCGTCGACAAGCAGGACGGAAAGCTCGACGAGGCGACGGTGTTGGTCGGACGGGCACTCCAGGTGAGACCCACGGACCCCGGGGCGCTCTTTCAGAGGGCCTCTGTCTATTTCGCGCAAGACCGCCTGGAAGAGTCGCGCCAGGAGTTCGTAAACCTGCTCGCCAAGTACCCTGAGTATCCCGAGGCGCACTCGGCCTTGGCCCGCCTTTATTACCGCCTGAACCGGACGGCCGAAGGCGACCAGGAGAAGGAGGCCGCGCGCCGCATCCGCGATGCAGCACAAAGGCAACTGGAGGAAGCGGAGCGCCGGCGGATTCAGCGGGTTGCGAAAGACACCGCGGGCAAGCAGTAGAGTAGTGCTCGTGAACTGATAACACCCCTGATAATCCCTGCCCAAACTGATCGAAGCCAGAACGCCCTGGTTTAGACTGGGACTTACCCTGAATGCGTATCCGTTGCCTTTTTATTTGTGCGTCGATGCTAGCGCTAGCCGCCGTTCCCGCGGCCGACCCAATTACGTTTGAAGAAATCGCCGGGCAAGCTGGAGTCCGCTTTGTGAGCAACAACAGCGCCACTCCGCTCAAACAGCAGCCCGAAGGTATTATCGCGGGCGTCGCGGTACTGGACTATGACGGCGACGGGTACCTCGACTTGTACTTCGTGAATGGCGCGGGTATGCCGTCCCTGGCCAAGCAGGGCGACATCCATAAGAACCGGCTTTTCCACAACAATGGCAACCTGACGTTCACCGATGTGACAGATAGAGCCGGAGTCGGCGGAACAGGCTATGGCATGGGTGTCGCGGTGGGCGACTACGATAACGACGGCCGGCCTGACCTGTACGTGGCGAACGTTAATGGCAACATTCTTTATCACAACAACGGCGACGGCACTTTCACTGACGTAACCAAGAGATCCGGTACCAGCGGAGGCCTGTACAACGGCAAGAAGATGTGGTCTGTCGCAGCGGCCTGGGTCGATTACAACAACGACGGACTGCTCGATCTATTCATCTCGAACTACTGCCAGTGGGACCCTGCCAACGGGCCGGAGTGCAAGGCCAACGGCCAGGTGGTGTACTGCAACCCGAGACACTACAAACCGCTTCCGCACACGCTTTATCGCAACAACGGGAACGGGACGTTCACCGACGTCTCGGAGCAGACCGGCTTATCGAAGTTCCCCGGACGAGGGATGGGCGTTTCGATCGGCGACTACGACGGCGACGGATTCACCGACATCTTCGTCGCCAACGACGACGCGCCGTTCCAACTGTTCCACAATATCGGCGGTAAACGGTTCGAGGAAGTCGCGGCGGCGGCCGGCGTGGCGTTTCCCGAGAACGGCAATGTGATCTCCGGGATGGGCTGCGATTTCCGTGACGTCTTCAACAAGGGCACCCCTTCGCTGTGGGTGACCGCCATCGAAAAAGAGAGCTTCCCGCTGTTCTTGAATTCTGGGAAGGGCGACTTCATCGACAAGACGTCAGCCAGCGGATTGGCGATGCAGACTTACGAAATGTCCGGCTGGTCCAACGCGATTGTGGACCTGGATAACGACGGGTGGAAGGATCTGGCGGTTGCACGCTCGAACGTGCAGGAGAACATCGGCATGTTATCGCCGCGCCAGTACGAGGAGCCGAACGCCATCTTCCGCAATCTCGGAAACGGGAAGTTCCAAAACGCAGGCGCGACCGCCGGACCCGATTTCCAGAAGCCGGCTGGACACCGTGGGATGGCCGTCGGTGACCTGGACAACGACGGGCGGATGGACCTGGTCATTAACGTCTTGAACGGGCCGGCGAAGGTTTTCCACAACACAACGCAGAACTCGAATCACTGGATCCTGCTCAAGCTGGCTGGCATCAAGAGCAATCGCATGGGCGTCGGGGCGAAGATCCGGGTGACTACTCCGGACGGCTTGACGCAATGGAACCACGTCACTACCAGCACGGGATTCGCATCCTCGAGTGACTCGCGGGTTCATTTCGGATTGGGCGCAGTGGGCTCGATCAAGGAGATCGAGGTCGCCTGGCCGAGCGGCGTCAAGCAAGTCTTACGCCACGTGAAGGCCG
This sequence comes from uncultured Acidobacteriia bacterium, assembly GCA_903909435.1. Taxonomy (GTDB): domain Bacteria; phylum Acidobacteriota; class Terriglobia; order Bryobacterales; family Bryobacteraceae; genus CAIVVT01. The sequence continues at coordinate 41,050 of CAIVVT010000277.1, forward strand.
ATCGTGTACTGACGATTTCCGAGCCGGTTCGCTAACGCTACGAGCAGCGGCTCGAGACTCCGGCCGCAGTCAATGCCGGCCGGGAGCCACCGAAAACGGGCGCAAGGCGGGGACGGCCAGAGGATCCTGCTGCACCTTCAACTTCTCGAACGCGTCACTTTCCCGTTGCGCATCCTCTTTGCGGCCCGCACGGCGATAGGCCTGCGCCAGATAGAAATGCAACTGCGCGTTGGCCGGCATCTGCCGCGTCGCCGTTTCGAACTCCTTCACCGCCACGTCCAGCCGGTCGGCAGTGAGATTGGCACGGCCCAGTTCTGCGTGACAGATCCAGCGGTAGTTGGCAGGAACGAGTTTCATCGCCGCTGTTAGAGACTGCAGCGCCGCATCCGGCTCACCCTGCTTGATCTTGACCGAGGCCCTCCCCAGCAGAGCCAGCCAGTGGGATGAATTGACGCTCAGTTCCTTCTCCATCTCGGCCAGAGCCGCCGCAAGGTCTGTTTCCATGAAATAGAGTCCGTAAGCGTAGTGCACGCCCGGCTCGTTGGGGTAGGTTTCGAGCAGATCCTTGTATGCCGCTGCCGCTTCGACGGGGTGCTCGCACGCCGAAGCCCACGCGGCTTTCCCAGTCATGGCGACGACCGGCCGTCGAGGTAGCGGCAAATCCGCGATCGACACCGGGATACCCAGCGCAGTCAGACCCATGGTCTGCTCGACTACGGGGTTACTCACATTGACTTTCGAGAGGGGATAAAGCTGCCCTTGGGCCTCTTCGAAGGCGGACGCTTGGATATACAGACGCGCGGCCTTGACTCTCACGGTTATTTCAAACTGCTGGTTCGCGCCCAGCCCCAAATCTTCGCCTTTTCGGATGTCGGTCAGTGCCTGATCGTAGTCTTCAAGCTCAGCTTCGCAGAGGCCGAGGAACGCCCACGCCGTCCCAACGCCCGGCGCCAGTTTGATGCCTCTGCGGAAGGCGTCGCTCGCCTCTGCATAACGATTATCTTGATAGAGGCTAGCACCCAGGTACAGCCAGCCTTCCGCCCAGGCTGGACGAAGAGCTAGCGCCTGTTTGTACAAGCTCGCGGCCTCGGCAGGTTGTGAATCCAGCAGCGACTCGGCGCGGCGTGCCAGGTCATCGAACTTGTCCAGGGAGCTGACTTGTGAACGAGCCGTTGGAACGGCCACACAGAGCAGACTGAGGCAGAGCGCTGCGCGAGCGGGAGAAGCAATCGTGGAGAGAAGCGACATCGAATTTCTGGGGCGGAAAGCGCACAACCAAGGCGGTTTCGGAGCGGTCTCGCGAAACTCCTAATTTACCTTAACGCAACACGGTCATTCCCAACGCGAGGGCATGGTCTAACTGCGGCATTGGGCTAAGGTAAGGGGAGGCACTTCGTCGGCGTCACGAGTGCATTCTGAATGCGATGTTCACTTCAGCCAAGCCAGTACGGGTCGCAGGAATCTTAGTTGCGCTGAGCGTCTTGAGCGCCATCCTTAACGCGGCTGCCCCGCGACCCCTCTCACAAGTACCGCCCGGCGCGGATTTCGAGACCCTGGCACGGCAAGCCCGCGAGGCTGTGGACGCCGCGCGACTGCCGGAAGCCATCGACGCCTACACTCGGGCGCTCGCGATCCGCCCACTCTGGGTCGAAGGGGCCTTCAACCTCGGCGGCGCACTATATGAACTTAAACGCTACCCCGAGGCGGTCAAGGCGCTTGAACGCGCCACAGCCTTAGCGCCGAAAGTGGGACTCGGATGGGCTTTGCTCGGCCTGAGCGAAGCCGAGGCCAGCCAGCCGCAGCCAGCACTCCGGCACTTGGTTAAGGCCGAGGAAATCGGATTTGACTCGAATCTGGAGTTCGAGACGTCAGTCCGTCTGCAGGCCGCGCGATTGCTGCTGCGCGCCTCAGACTACGACCAGGCATACCTGCAGTTGACTCCGCTGGCCAAACGTGTCGAGAACGCCTCATTGCTGTTGGAGACCTTGGGCCTGTGCGTGCTTGCCACCAATCCTCGCCCGGAGAATCTCCAGGACCGCCGAAAGGAAATCGCAAAACTGGCCGGAACGGCCGCTTGGGCCGGGTTAAACAATCACCCCGCGGAAAGTGCCGCCTCTTACAACCGGCTATTCGAGCGTTATGGCGATGACCCAGGCGTCCATTACGCCCACGGCAGTTTCCTGATCAACACGGACGTAGCCGCCGCAGCCGCCGAGTTTCAAAAGGAAGTTGCCGCCAACCCTGCACATTGGCCGTCTCTGCTTCTGCTCGCTTCTCTCCAAAGCAAACAGGGTCAGGCGGCGCAAGCGATCCGGACGCTGGAGCGCGCAATGAAAGTGGCGCCTGTCAGAGTGCTGGGGGTCTGTCACCTGGAACTCGGGCGAGCCCAGCTCAAGAGCGGCAATGGTGCAGCCGCACTCAAGGAACTGTTGATCGCCGAACGTTCGCTTCCCGAAAGCGCGGACGTACATTTTCAGCTCTCGCAGGCTTATCGCCGCGCCGGGCAGCGGCTCGAAGCAAACAGGGAACTAGCCGAGTTTGAGCGCTTAAAGGCGCGGCAGGGCCCCCTCTTCGTCCCGCCTGAAAAGCCCTGACCCGGGCTCCGAATCGACCGGATTGTGGAACGGCTAGACTGGAGAATTCGACAATGCGAATCGCTCTGGTGTGCGCCTTTCTGACGCTGGTTGCACTGATCGCAGCTCCCCTGGGCAGCCCGATCCGGTTTGAGGAAATCGCCGCGCGGGCCGGCCTCCAGTTCGTCTCCAACGGATCCCCGACCGATTACAAGAACCAGCCCGAGACGATGGTTGCGGGGGTCGCGTTGCTGGACTACGACAACGACGGATACCTCGACGTCTACTTCGTGAACGGAGCGCACATCCCCTCCTTGCGAAAGGACGATCCACGCTACTGGAACCGCCTCTATCACAACAATCGTGACGGTAGCTTCTCCGACGTCACGGAGAAGGCCGGGGTTGCCGGCGAGGGCTTCGGCATGGGCGCCGCCATCGGCGACTTCGACAACGACGGTTGGCCCGACATCTACGCTGTCAATGTGACGAAGAATCAACTCTTCCGCAACAACCATGACGGCACATTCACCGATGTGACCGAACGCGCCCACGTCGGCGGAGGCGTGCTCGACGGGAAGAAAATGTGGTCGATCTCCGCAGCCTGGTTCGACTTCGACAACGACGGCCTGCTCGATCTATACGTGTCCAACTACTGCAAGTGGGACGTGAACAAAGACCCGGTCTGCGGGCCGGACGCGAAAACGCGCGCCTACTGCCACCCCAAGTACTACGCGCCGCTGCCGGGAACGCTGTATCACAACAACGGAGACGGAACTTTCACCGATGTCTCGGTGGAAACCGGCATCGCGAAGCGCTTTGGCAAGGGGATGGGCGTCGCAGTCGCCGACTACGATGGCGACGGTTTTACGGACATCTTCGTGGCCAACGACAACTACCCCAACTTCCTGTTCCACAACATCGGCGGGAAGCGGTTTGAAGAAGTGGCGCTGGCGCGCGGCATCGCCTACCCGGACAGCTCCAACGCCATCTCCGGCATGGGCGCCGATTTCCGGGACGTGGACAACGACGGCCGCCCGGACGTGTGGCACACCGCCATCGAGCGGGAGACTTTCCCGCTATTCCGCAACGTCGACGGCGGCGAGTTCTTCGACGTCACCAGTACCGCCGGTCTAGCCGGGACGGTCGCCATGTCGGGCTGGTCGAACGGGATCTTCGACTTCGACAACGACGGCTGGAAGGACCTGTTCGTCACCCGCAGTAACGTCATGGACAACATCGCCCAATGGAGTCTGCGCCAGTACGAAGAACCGAACGCGGTCTTCCGCAATCTCGGCCGCGGGCGGTTTGAGGACGCCAGCACAACTGCGGGGCCGGACTTCCAGCTCGCGGCCGCGCATCGCGGTGCGGCCTTCGGAGACCTCGACAACGAAGGGCGCGTGGACGTTGTCGTGTCGGTGCTCAACGGCAAGGCAAAGTACTTCCACAACGTCTCGCAGGCCGCCAATCACTGGATTCTGCTGAATCTGGTCGGCACCAGGAGTAACCGCATGGGGCTAGGGGCGAAGGTGCGTGTCACCGCCGGGGACGGCATGGTGCAGTACAACCAGGCCACCACCGCAGTCGGCTTTGCGTCTTCCAGCGACTCGCGAGTTCACTTCGGGCTGGGGGAGTCGAAGCTCGTACGCGAGATCGAGATTACCTGGCCAAGCCGGATTCGTCAGACCCTGCGCAACGTCGCTGCCGATCGCGTCCTCACAATCGAGGAGCGGCCCGATACCCCCTCCTCGCACCTCGTACCGTCTAGGAAATAGCGCACGCCGGCGCGTTCAGCACGGCGCGGCTATCCTGAAAGAGATGCGCCTCGCGGCATTGCTTCTGTCCTTCGTTTGCCTGGCCCCGGCCCAGGTCCCCGGCCCGGAACAACTCTTTCGCGAGGCGGTTGCGGCGCAGCAGCGGGGAGACGACGCCCTCGCTATTCGCAAGTACCAGGACTTAATTAAGCTGCGTCCCGACATGGTCGAACTACGGGCAAATCTGGGTGCGTCGCTGGCACGTTCCGGACGTTTCGACGAGGCCATCGAACAGTACCGCATAGCGCTTGCCAGGAGCGCGAACAACGCAGCTCTCCGGCTCAATTTAGCATTGGCGTACTACAAGAAAGGCGATTGGCCGGGAGCGATCCCGCACCTCAAGACCCTGCACGACGCGGAACCGGCCAACGCCCGAACGGCAACCTTGCTCGGCGATTGTTACTCGCGAATTGGGCAGGACCAGCAAGTCGTCGGCGTCCTGGCGCCAGTGGTCGCAAGCCATCCCGAGGAACTCGCAACCAGTTGGGAACTTGGTTCGGCGTTGATCCGCATCGGCCGCCAGCGCGAGGGACTGGAATTGGTCGAGCGAGTGGGCAGGTCGGGCAATAGCGCCGATGCATTCCTGCTAGCAGGACAGACGGCGCTTCAGTTACACGAATTCGAACGGGCGCGCGACGACGCGAATGCTGCCGTGCGGCTGAATGACAAGCTGCCCGGTGCGCTCACCCTACAGGGCACGGTGTTGCAGTACCTCAACGACAATCAGGGGGCCATCGTAGCGCTGCGGAGGGCTTTGGAGGCCAACCCGAACGACTTCGACGCGCATCTGACGCTGGGCGCCGTGCTGAACACGGAGCGCGACCTGGCAGGCGCCCGCGAGCACCTGGAGCGTGCAGTCAAGCTAAACCCCTCATCCACGCTTGCGCTGTATGCGCTGGCGCGCATGAAGCGTACACAAGGCGAGATCGAAGCCGCCGTGAAGGACTTCGAAAAGGTTGTTCACGACGATCCCGAATGGGCACAGCCGCACGTCGAACTGGCCGCCTTATACTTCCGGCTAAACCGGCAGGCGGACGGTGACAGAGAGCGCGCTGCGTTCGACCGGATGAGCGCGAACCAGCAGGGCAAGCAGCGGTCCGCTACTGCGACTCCTTCACACTGAGCACGCGGTCAGCGCGGACGTCCTGGAGAGTCTGCAACTTGCCGGAAGGCCACCTGATTTCAACCGTCTGCGCGGTGTCGTCCTGGCCCAGGCCGAAGTGCACTGGGCCATAGCTTGACGACGCGTAGCCCACGCTGGTGGTCATGTGGTTGAACTGCGTGACATGTTTCGTCGTCACCTTTATTCGTGCCCCAATCCCGTCACGATTGCTCCTGGTGCCCTCCAATGCAATGTCGAGCCAGTGCCCGGAAGCGGGGCTGCGATTCATCCAGATTTCGGCTGGCCCGGTGAGAGCCGTCGTGACCACGTCGATCCGGCCATCGCCGTCGAAGTCACCGAAAGCGAGCCCGCGATGCCGCTTGGGGGGAAGGACGTCGAGCCCCGCTTCGGGTGTCAACGCTTCCCATTTTCCGCTTGCGCCCAAGTTGCGAAAGACACTGTTATGCTGCTCCACGACGGTGCCCGGCATGGCGCGCGACAGCACGTCGCCCCGCGTCACGAAGAGATCCTTCCAGCCGTCGTTATCCAGGTCGTATAGGCCCGGGCCGAAGCCCGCCATGGACATGCTGAGGTTGCGCATCCCGGCTTCGCCTGTGACCTCACGAAATCCCTCTCCGCCCAGGTTCTTCAGCAGCGGAAAGGTCTGTTTTGCCAAAGCGACGAAGGCGATGTCGGGATACTCGTCGTTGTTGAAGTCGCGAAAATCCAGGCCCATCCCAGAGATGAAATTGCCATCCTCCATCAAGGCCACGCCCTTCTGGAAAGCAACCTCCTCGAACTTGCCGCCGGTATTGTGGAACAGCGAATTGTAAGATGCGTCGTTGGTAACGAAGATGTCCGGCAGTCCATCGAGGTCATAGTCCGCCATACCGCCTCCCATGCCTTTGCCCACATGCGCCCGGATGCCCCACGACTCGGAGACGTCTTCAAAGACGCCATTGCCCTTGTTCAAGTACAGCTGGTTGGGAAGCCCCTTGTAGGAGCGCGGACTACAGTAATCGGACTCGCCCCGGTACTCGCACAACGGCTCCGTCGCGCAGTCCCACTGCAGATAGTTCACGACGAACAGATCAAGCAGTCCGTCGTTGTTCACATCTACCCACACGCCGGTGATCGCCCACAGCGGACCGAATTGCGGGTCTGGTTTGTTTAAGCCCGCCTTATCGGAGACGTCCGTGAATGTGCCATCGCCATTGTTGTGATAGAGCGTATTATGATGAACTCCGGCCACGAATAGGTCGGGGTACCCGTCGTTATCGAAGTCACCCACGGCCGCACCTACGTCAAACCCGCGGCCAGCGAGACCCGCCTCTTTGGTGACATCGGTGAACACGCCGTTGCCATCGTTGCGGAACAGATGGTTCTGATACTTGGGATCGTCTTTCTTCAGGGTGGCGAGATTCGCCCCGTTGGTGAAAAAGATGTCAGCCCGGCCATCCCGGTTGTAATCGAAAACGGCGACGCCGCCAGCCATGGTCGCCGGTACGTGCCGCGCCTTCACCTCGCCGTGTTCCAGGCGGAATGCGATCGGCTTCAACTCAAAGCGAATCCGAGAGGCCGTCTCGCCGATCAGCCGCGGCAGCAGGCATGCGCACGGCAAAAGGAGCAGGCAGAGCAGTGCCTTCCGAGGCTGTCGGCGACTGTTGGGTTCGATCAGCATAAATCACAAGAATAACGTCTCGTTCAATCAAAATGGGGCGGCTTGCGCCGCCCCATTTGCTATCCATCCTCTAAGCCGAAGCCTAGAAGTTGTACTTGGCCGTGAACTCGATCACGCGACGGCCCACCGTGTAGTTCGGTTTCCCGGTTGTGAGCTTGTTCTGGTTCGTTGTGGTCAGATTGCCGTTGGAGTCGGCGAAATTTAACTGGAGATCGCTGTTGCCGGCCGCACCGAACTGCGGCAGCGGGTGGTTCAGGAAGTTAAACGCAGAGAAGCGGAGCTGAACCTTCTGGCGCTCCTTGAAGTTGAAGTTCTTGTAAATAGCGAGATCGCTATTGAAGAACGCCGGTCCATGGATGTAAGGCCAGATGATGTCGCCGTTGGCGCCGCCGGTGGGAGGCGCGAAGCAGGACGGATTGTAGTATTGGCCAGAACTGAGGCCGCTGCGAGGATCGCATGTCACCTTGGGAACCAGAGTGACTGAGTTGGTGCCCAGGATGCGCTGGTTGCTGAAGCTTCCCGGCCAATTCACGTTCAGCGTGCCGCCAGTGGCAGGCTGAATCGGAGCGCCGCTCTGCATCTGCGTAATACCCGAAAGCTGCCAGCCGTTGACCACACCGCCGGCGAACTTGTTGCCCTTGATCGGGCTCGGCAGGTTGATTACATACGCCGCGTTGAAGATGTGGGTGTGGTCCCAACCCAGCACGCCGTAATTGGCCTTCATGTCGAAGGGATAGAGGGAGTTGCCCGCGCCCGCGCCGTTGTCGGTCTGGTTATCGCGAATGCCGAGGACCTTACTGAACGTGTAGTTCATGGTGAAGGTCATGCGGCCGGTCTGCTTTTGCCAGGTCGCGATGAACGCGTTGTAGTTGGAGTAGCTGCCGTGGCCGATCAACGTCATTCCGGTGTAGTTGTGCAGCGGATAGTAGTCATTGGTCGGGAAGCCGCCGGCGGACGGATCGTTGATCACGCCGGTAATCGGGTCCGCCTTGAAGAAGGCCCCCATCGGGATGTTGTTCAGGTTGGAGAGCGGTCCGTGCAGCATCATGTCCTTAGACCGGTTGCCCGAGTACTGAATCTCGGCAACCGAGCGCCATGGCACGCGCTGTGAAATGGTGAGGTTGTAGGTTTGGGTATATGGCGTACGGTCGTCACCTTGGGTGAGAATGCCGTTGGGTCCGCTGCCCAGTCCAGGGGTACCGAGCGAGGGGGAATACTGCTGGAAGTTGTTCCATCCGACGCAGCAGCCCCAATTTGTGCCGAGGCTCGGGACGTTCAATGGAGCGTTCTGTGCATCGCCGCTGACGCTGTTGTAGGCCAGTTGGTAGCGGTACACGCCGAAGCCGCCGCGGACCACGGTTTTGCCATTTCCGAAGATGTCGTAGGCTGCGCCGATGCGCGGCTCATAAAACAGCGCGCGGGACGGGAACCCGGACATTGGAACATTGGAGTTGATCCCATGCCAGGTAAGGCCGGTCCAGCCCTTCGCCGCAGAAGTGTTGTCGTAAAGGCCCTGATTCCACACGGCCAATCCGATGTTCCCGCTGGGAACCCAGTTGCCCATGTGCTCGAAGCGCACACCGCCCGTGAGAGTCAGCCTGCGCGTGGCCTTCCAGGAATCCTGCACGAAGAACGAGTACTGGTAGTACTTGAAGTCCGCGACCGGAGCATCCTTGCTCTGATTGAATTGCGTGATGCGTGCGGTCAGTTGGTCCGCCAGCGGGTTGCCGGTGCTCGTTGCGCCCCAGTTCTCGTAATCCGCTGCGCCCTGAGTGGTCATGTTCAAACCGCCACCCGTCTGGTTGTTACGGGCGAAATCCCAATAGAAACCGGCCTTGAGCGTGTGCGTGCCGGCGATCTTCGTGATGTTGTCCGAGATATTTGGCGTCTGCGATAGTTTGCCGAAAGCGTTCTTCCCGCCAGCTGGCCATGGAGCGCCATAAGGATAGGTCGCAAAGCCAACCGAGGAGTTATTCCAGCCGAAGGTATTGGGGAGCTGCGGCATGAACGGGTTGCTGAACAAGCCCGTCATCTTGAATCCCAGTTTGTCCGGGTTCACTGCGTCAGGGTTCGATAGGTGGATCGGGTTAGTGAAGTTGGCCTGGGCAAAAATGAACTCGTTGGTCAGCGTGGGGCTGAACACGTGCACTAGGTTTGCGCTGTAGACGTCCGACTTCTGGATTGCCTGTTGGGAGGACGGATACGGCAGCGAGCCGCCGATCTGCCACCAGATGCTGATCGGGCTGATGGACGTTTCCTCCTGGCGATTCCAGGAAAGGAACAGCTTCGTGTTCTGGCTGATGTTGTAGTCAGCACGGAGTCGGTACTCCCAGCGATTCTGCGGAGGACCGACGAAATACTGGAAGTTGCTGCCCGTTGAGTTCGTCGTGGGATCGGCGTTCGGCTTGGGGTACAACTTCATGTAGATCTGCGAGTTCGGGTCGAACTGCGAGGCAGGAATGATTCCGCCCGGGGCGAAGTTGGCTCCGGCGTTTCCGCCTGGTGTGGTTGCAGCCTGACTGCGCGCGTTCGCGAAGCCTGAGCCGAGGCCATCGAGATAAGAGCGGCTGAAGTTTCCGTTCATCATCTCGGTGGTCGGGACGAAGTAGTTCTGCAGGTTGCCAGCTGGCTGCTGCTTCATGTACTCGTAAGCGGTGTAGAAGAACAGCTTGTCGCGGTTCTTGTTGAACTTGGTGCCGGGGATGAGCACCGGACCGCCGAAGTCGCCGCCGGGATAGTAAAACTTGTCATCGAGCGGCTTCCCGCCTTGATTCTTGGAGAACGAATCAATCGAGTTGAATATGCCGTTGCGGGCGTACAAGTACGCCTGGCCATGGAACTGCGCGCCGCCGCTCTTACCAATCGCTTGGAAAGTGGCCGGGCCTTTGGCGTATTCCGCACCGTAAGCGGACGTGAGGATCGAAACTTCCTGAACCTGATTCTGGTTGATATTGGCGGTCTGCGTGCCCTGGTTGCCAGGATCGAGCAGGTTCGCGCCGTCCGACGTCATGGTCATGGCGCCATTCGGTTGCGTGCCGCCAGCCGAAAACGAACCGATCGGGCCGGTGTTGCTGGCCGTTGTATAGCTGTTCCACATATTCTGGCTCAGGCCACCGGTCATGGCCATGCCAGGCATGATCTTCATCAACTCAGCCGCGTCGCGGCCGACCATGGACAACTCCTCCACCATTGTCTTGCTGAGCGTCTGGCTGGCCGTGCCCGTGTCCACGGGGACAATCACGTCGGCGCTCGCCATGACGGCGACTTCCTGCTTCGTACCGCCGACCTGAAGGGAGACGTTAGGCAGATTCACGCTCTTACCCTGGGTGATGATAATCCCGTTAGCTTCCCAACTGGTGAACCCGGAAGCGATCACCGTGACGGTATAGGACCCCGGGGGAATGGAAGGGAAGACGAAAACGCCACTGCCGTTGGTGAGGGTTTCGCGTGTGGCATTGGTTGATTCCGTCTTCAGGACTACCTGGGCCTTCGGGATGATAGCGCCGCTCGCATCGGTCACTGTGGCGCTGATTGAACCGCTCGCGCCTTGACCGAACGAGGACGGTTGATAAACGAATAGGACTGTGATGAGCAGCCCAAGCAATGCGACATATCTACTGAGATACCGTCGGGAAGCCGCAACGAGGAACGACTCCGGACGCTTTGAATCGCGCATAGGACCCCTTTCGAAACTTAAGATCTACTTGCCCAAATCTGGCAAACCAGGTCCACCGGAAGCCACCGCGAGCAGCCCGGCAAACCCACGCATAGACCGCTTCATGGACGGAGGTGAACCGACGGCCGTCAAGGACCCGCTTCCCCTGGTGCGGGGCGAATCGAGAGAGAACTCCGACGAGAGAATGCAGCAAGATCCCTGAACGCAACCTTCGTTACACACGTCACGATGATAGAAGACTGAGCCTGCCGCGATGTTCTTACAAGGCTCATACCGTAACAAAGCTGCCACAATTCGATATTCTTATTATTTGCAATGGTTTACGACGCCCCGTGGTTGAACGACAAAGGGACGTATGGGACGTATAGTACGTATCAAACGCCATCGTCCCAGTGCTTCCCAGTCATTGGTTCCAATCGGCCGCAATGGTGTTACAATTCTCGTGGGGATTCTTCACCTCCTGGCAGAGGAACCATGCAACCGTCTCGTCCGGCAGAAGCTCAGCGCCCTCCCATGTCAGAAGCGGAACGTGTTGCGATTCGCGAACAACTGGAACGGATACTCGCGAATCCGCTCTTCAAGAACAGCAAGCGCTACCCCAATCTGCTGCGATACATCGTCGAACACACCTTGGACGGGCAGAAGGCCGAGTTGAAAGAGCGCACCCTCGGGGTGGAGGTTTTTGCGCGCAGTCCGGGCTACGACACCAACGCGGATCCAATCGTGCGCGCTACCGCCGGCGAGATCCGAAAACGAATCGCGCTGTATTACCACGAGCCCGGCCACGAATCCGAATTGCGGATAGACCTTGCCCCGGGATCCTACGTGCCTGAGTTTGGCCCCCCGGTACCTGCATCGGCCGTTCGCCCGGCGGTATACGCGGCTGAACCGTCAGTAACGCCGGATCCGGTCCGGCAAAACTGGTTGAGATATGGGCTGGCAGGTGTCCTCGTTGCGGCTGTCGCCGGAGCCTTGCTGTACACCAAGCCTTGGGTCGGTCCCAGCGCGCTAAGCTCCTTTTGGGCCCCCGTGCTCGATACTCCCGGCGCGGTGTTGATCTGTGTAGGACAGCGCCAATATCGAGGCTCCTCGCCGGAGTTCCAGCAACAGAACCGCTCCGACATCCCCCGACCCCAATCGGCTCAATCCGGCCCCACCGATCGCACCACCGTCTCCGAACTGTATTACCTGGGAAGCCAGAACGTGGCTATGCCGGACATGATGGCCATCACGCAATTGGCAGGAGTATTGGAACTGAACGGCAAGCCCTACCAAATCCGGGGCCAGAGTTCGACGACCTTCGCGGATCTGCGTAATAGTCCGGTGATCCTGATCGGGGCCTTCAACAACGACTGGACACTGCGCCTCGCGGGTCCGCTGCGTTTCGGATTCTCTCGAGACGGCCACTACTTTTGGATTAGCGATCGCAGAAACCCTCTGGATAAGAGCAGAGGCATCAGCTATGAAACGCCGTACCTGCAACTTACCGAGGACTACGCCGTGATCACCAGGGTGCATGACGCGACCACACAGCGGATGGTTGTCATCGCCGCAGGCTTGACTGGCTACGGCACGATCGCTGCCGGCGAGTTCCTCTCGAATCCTTCCTACTTGGAGGCGCTCAGCCGGACGGCTCCAAAGAACTGGGCGTCGAAAAACATGCAGATCCTCATATCCGCCAAGGTCATCAACGGAAACTCAGGTCCGCCGAACGTCGTGGACCAGTACTTTTGGTAGACTGCGCTCCCCGGCCCACCTCCCGGCCAGGGCCTGCGCCGCGCGGACGATTCCTGGCGACAACCGATTCAAGGGAAGTTAGTATAGGAGCGTGCGAAACGCCTCATTGGCCGCTGCCGGCCTCATTGCGCTCGCGCTTGCAGGCGACTCGAGAGCAGGCGAGCTATCTGCCCAGGAGTCTCCAGTTACCATCCGCAGTTCGGCGCAGGAGGTGGCGCTGGATCTCGTAGTCCGCGACTCACACGGAAAGCTCGTCAAAAACCTGCGCCCCGGCGAAATCGAGGTCTATGAGGACGGCATCCGCCAGGAGGTTCGCAGCTTCCGATTGGTGGACGGCAGGCAGGTACTTCAGTCGCCCAACGGCGAAGCAGAAAAACGCACTCAGCAGGGGTTACATGGCACGCCGAACTCGCTGGCAGCGATCAACGTGGTTTGCATCGTCTATCACAAACTCGATGTGTTCACCAAAAAGTTCGCTTTGGATGCAGCCCAGGAGTTCCTCAGAACACAACTTCCGCCTGGCGCCTGGGTCGGCATCTTCAATCTGGATGCAGCGCTCACCACGCTGCACCCGTTCACCACGGATCTCACCAGCCTGATCAAGGCCGCGACTGAGGCCCCTGCCCAAACCAGCGCCGATTTCATGTCGACCGCCAACGAGGTCTTGAGCGCCTCTCCAACCGTAATCACCGTTGTGATGACGCAGTCGGGCGACCCGGCCAAGGGTGGCTCGATGGTCGCGACCGTAGATGTTTCTGGCGGTGCCCTCAATCAGGAAGCGATCACCGGAGCAGATGTCTCGGATGAGTCAGCGCAGAAACTGCTGCGCGGTCAGCGCGCGACCGAACGGCGTCAATTCGGCTGGATCGAGGGTATGCGCCAGACCGATCAGATCTTCACCATGATCGACGAACTAGGCAGACTCCCAGGGCGCAAAACCGTGCTGCTCTTCAGTTCCGGCTTGGCAACCACTGGCGATCCAGAACGATTCGATTCGATTCTGGCCAAGGCCCAGCGTGCGAGCATTACCCTCTACTCCATCGACGTGAACGGCCTTACCCAGAACTCGAATGTAGTGGCCGGTAACGCCGCGCTCCGGAACGCCAACGCGGCCGCGCGCGGCTCCAGCATGAAAGAGCGCATGCTCTCCGACGAGTATCTGCACGACGCCGTGCGAACAACCGATACTCAGGCGACGTTGAGAACTCTGGCCGAAGGGACGGGCGGCTTTCTGATTGGCAGCACAAACGATATGCGCAAGCCGTTCCAGCAGGTTCTGGCCGACTTGGACACTCATTACGAGGTGGTCTACCACCCCTCATCCGTGATATTCGACGGCCGCTTCCGAAATATCGCGGTGAAGCCCACCCGGCTGGGTCTGTTAGTGCAAAGTCGCACCGGCTACTATGCCATGCCCGCGCTTCCCCGTTCGTCCGGCTTGTTGCCATTCGAAGCGGCTTCGCTGGCCGCACTCGGGGCCAGTGCGCCGCCCCATGCGTTCGAATTCAATTCAACCGCCCTGCGCTTCCGGCCTGGAGCCACCAGTTCGCAATGCTCAATCGCCTTCGAGTTGCCGACCCAGAACGTGGGGGCAACGCCCTTGCCCGAGTTGAAGCGGCATCGGGTCCACGTCTCGTTCTTCGCTTTGGTGAAAGACTCGAGCGGTCAGGTTGTGGACAAGTTGAGCCAGGATTCTCCCTACGAGGTTCCCGACGAGAATCTGGCGGCGTTGCGCGCCAACCCAATCAGCTTCAGCCGGACCATCGAACTACCTCCGGGCCGCTATACGGTGGAGAGTGCGGTGCTCGACCACGAGACGCATCGGGCCAGTACGTCGAGATTTGAATTCGAGAATCCGTCCCAGAATGGTGTTGCGCTCAGCAGTGTCGTCCTGGTGCGCCAGATCGAACCGCTCACCGGCCCGTCTGGATCGAACAATCCGCTTGAGATTCAGGCCAGCGGCGGAGGTCGCCGCGTCGTACCTCGACTAACCACCACATTGGAGGCGGGATCGCACCCCAGAGTGTATTTTGTGGTCTACCCGGACGGTACCCAGTCCGAGAAGCCAAAGTTGCGCGTGGAGTTCCTGGTGAACGGGCGCGTGCTGGCAAACCGCATTTCAGAATTGGCTGCGGGGGACGCTTCGGGCGCCATCCCGCTGATCGCCGCAGCGGCCTTGCACTCCGGCGAGTGCGAACTGCGAATTACGGCGCTTCAGGGTGGCGTCTCGTCGACTCAGAGCCTCAAGTACACGGTTCCGGGCCAGTGAACCTGCGGCGTTCGCCATAAAACACCCACCCACTCCAGCCAGGGCATCCGGGAACAAGCCAGCCTTCAGTCATGCAAAACCACGTTCAGCAATGAACTATGGATCTCCAGTCCACCGTTGTAGTGGATGAACCCGAGTTTGCGGAAGCGGTTCATGAAGTAGCTCACTCTTGAGCGCGTGGTGCCGATAATCTCGGCCAGCGTCTCCTGGCTGATCTTCGGAATAACTGCCTGCGGCGTGCCCTCCTTCCCGAAATTCGCCAGCAACAGCAGCACACGAGCCAACCTTTTCTCGCTGGAATTGAACAGCTGATCCACCAGATCCTCTTCGATCCGGATGTTTCGGGATAGCAGGTGTGCGACGAACAACTCGGAGAAGTCGGGTTGCTCGTGCAGCGTGCGGATCACCTCTGACTTCTCCAGTTTCATGATCGAGCACGCGGACATGGCAACCGCAGTCGCCATGCGCAGCGACTGCCCCGCCAGGCATCCTTCACCGAAGAAATCTCCGGCGCTCAGCAGCGCGACCACCGCTTCCTTCCCCTGCTTGGAAAGTACGGCGAGCTTAACCTTACCTTTGAGTATGTAGAAGATCGCATCCGCCGGATCGCCCTGCGCGAAAACCGTGGCATTCGCTTCGTAGTCCCCCAGTACCCGTCCACCGTTGGTCTTGGATAGGAATTCTTTGGGATCAAAAGCCGGTCTTGGCTTCATTTTCCGCCTCATACGATGTGTGCACCCCTAGAGCGGTCAAAATTGATTGGTGCTGCGCCGGACCCGGGGCGGCAACTGCCTGGACCGGCGCCTTGCCCTGGGAATCCCGATCCTGGCGGCGAACCCCAACCCAATCGTTTTTAAGCTTTTCTGTGCATGAAATCAAGCGAATAGCCGCATCATGCACCACCCGTGACCCGGACGGGAAACCACGACTGGTCGAGGGGCGTAGAGCCAACTCACCAGATATCCGGGCAAGATCCAATGAACTTGACGGTGAGCAATCCTGAACAGACAAGTAAAGTACAGAATTGATATGATCGGTTCGCCAGCTTGATTCCGGGGCCCGGAATCTACGTCGCTAATGCGTCGCCTAGTCCTCTGGAATCCCGGGCTGAGCGACTGCAAATGGCGCCCCCCGCATCGGCGTATTGGCTCAGTATTTTGTCCTGCGAGCGATGCAGCGTTCGCACTGCGGGGTGAGTGTGGCAGGTGGGAACCGATGAGTCCGGAGAATCACGGCAGCAAGCAGAATGACGGAGCCGACCAGTCCACCGAGTCGCTAGTGCCCGCGCGCCCGCACGAGCGGCGGCAGGTCATTCTTCTAGCGGAAGACGACGCGATCTTTCGTAAACTCGTCACAGCATTGATGCAGCGGGATGGGTATTTGGTCCTCGCAGCCGCCGATGGGTGGGAAGGGCTGCAGCTTTCCCGTCAATTCCCCGGAGCGATCGACTTGCTGATCACGGACGTACAGATGCCCCGGCTCAACGGTATTGACCTGTGTGCTCATTTGTTCCGGGAGCGGCCGGCGATCCGGGTCTTGTTTGTTACGGGCGTGAACGTTAGCGAATTCGCCGTGCTGAATGCCGGTCTTCCGGTGCTCACCAAACCCATAAACGGGCTGGCTCTCCGCGCGAAAGTACGCGCAATCCTAGCGGAGCGAGTCCGTTCCGCCAACTCTTCGGAGTGACCCCCCTGCAGTTGTCTGTACGCGGCCGTTCAACGGGCGCGGTGCCGGATAGCCGGAAAGGCCGCCGCATTTTCCGCCGCACTCAGTGCTTTCGGGCGATCAGCAGCAGCGTTCCGAAGATCACGACGGGGATTAGCGCCATCCCGACGTAGAACAGGGCTTGCTTGATCCAAGGGGCTTTGCGCTGCTTCCAGTCGCGCAGTTCCGCACGGTCGGAGCTAGACACCTGGTCAAGATGCTCCAGGTCCCAGGCGAATTCGTTGGCGGTTGAGTAGCGGTCCTGCGGTTCGCGCTCCATCGCGCGATAGATCACTTCCTGCAACTCAGGGGAGATTTCGGGGTTCAATTCGCGTGGCGGCACCGGGTGGTTCATCAACCGGTCGTTCATAATCGCAAACGGATTCGCTCCGGGAAAAGGCGTCGCTCCCGTGAGCATTTCGTACAACATGACACCCAGCGAATAGATATCGCTGCGACCATCCCCGCGTTTGCCCTGAACCTGCTCCGGTGAGATGTAATCGGGAGTCCCCGCTATCTGCGAGAACTTCCCGAAAGTGAGCCGTCGCGCTCCAGCCTTGCCGGCAATGCCGAAGTCGATCAGCTTAATCCTGTCTTCGGCATCGATCATGATGTTCTCGGGTTTCAGATCCCGGTGCACCACGCCGTTGCGGTGGATGTAATCCAGCGCGTCGCAAACGGCGATGGTGATGGTGCGCGCACGGTCCATCGGCATTTTGCGGTTCTCAGACATCACCTTGCGCAGCAGGCGGCCTTCTACCCACTCCATGACCATGTACACGTGACCCGGCTCGCCGCTGTCCAGCACCTTCATGACGCCGGGGTGTTCCAGCCTTACGCCGATCTCAATTTCGCGCATGAAGCGATCAAACAGGACAGGGTCCGCTTCCATATCAGGATGGGGGATCTTCAGTGCTACGCGGCGGCCGTTGCGCATGTCGGTCGCTCGATAGATCGACGCCATCCCACTTCTCGCAACC
This sequence comes from uncultured Acidobacteriia bacterium, assembly GCA_903909435.1. Lineage (GTDB taxonomy): Bacteria > Acidobacteriota > Terriglobia > Bryobacterales > Bryobacteraceae > CAIVVT01. Next base: position 58,583 of record CAIVVT010000277.1, read on the forward strand.
AATTCCTCGGTGCGGTAATTGCCGAGTTGGTCGCCTGGGCGTAAGGTTGCCATGGATAATACCGGAGTGGATATGGACGCGCCGGAGACAGGAGCCGCCAGACTAGAAGGACTCGCCATAGTCCCTCCATCCACTTTCCCGGTTCCGAATACCAATGCGCCGAACGCATATGGTATCACTGCCGCACTCATGGACGCCTTTCATCAATAGAATTCTAGCCGCCGCCACATAAGGAAGGCGTAAAGAAAGGGTCAGGATCGCATTTGGAAAAACGTCTTCTTCACATGGCCGGACGTCGCGCTTGCTGCCGGGTGTCCAGCCCCCCTCGCAGCACCCCGTCTAAGGCTCCTCCCCATCCCTCGGCGCGGCGCGAGAGGTCCTTTCCGGCCAATTCTGAATGACTTCAGGTGCAGGCCGGGAGGCGGCCGGTGCCGCCGGCTCCATGCGTTTCCTGATCCGTTTCTGAACCACTGCGATCTCTTTGGCCACGGCTTGGAGCGCCTTGGTGATCCGGCTCTGGATACGATCCAAGCTTCGGTTGAGGCTGCGTATCTCCGTGTCCAGCGGTTCATCCAATGCCGGGTGAGGGAATCCCGCGCTGCGCAGGGCCGTCCGCACCTCAGCGAGGGTTTTGTTCCCCACCCCGCGCGCCGCCGACAGATCCGTGGCCAGCGTGTCGCGCAAAGTAGTGCACCCCAGGCTGTGGAGTGCATTTCTCGCCCGCAGCGAAAGCGGCAGGTCCTCGATGGGAGATTCGAGTACTGCAATCTTCTCTTCCGGCATCGCACTCAGAGCCGCGTCCAGCCGGGCGTCCACCTCGTACAATGATTGCGAGACTTGCGCTGGCGACAAACCGGCGGCCGCACCGATGCCTTTTTCACTGAGACCCTCCTGAAAGTAAGCGGAGAAGATCGCCCAGCTTCTTTCTTAGATGGAATCGGGTCTCGAAGCGGGCCGCTTGCCGGCGTACTTGATGCGAAGTCGTTTGAGTCCCCGATCCACCTTAAGTCTCCGGTCTGCAACTGCCGCCCACCTTCCAGCCTGCTCGCTCGCCGCCGCTCAGGCGTCGGTCACGCCCAATTCTAAATAGCCAACCTTCAAACGGCTAATAGAAATAATTGATCGGTCAAATTAACATGCCGTTTCCGGCAAGAGACAACCGCGAATAGTCGCCCAGATTACGGACAAATTCTATGACTATTTTGGGAAACCACGTGGTTTATCTTGGCCGGAAGTCTTCGCGGTGAAGGACGAATTCAGGGTAGGCGCCGGCGCCCAATTCGTGCAAGTCCAGACCGTGCGACTCACCGTCGCTGGAAACACGCTGCGGTGAGAACCGGTTCAGCAACAGATTCAGCGCGTACGTCAGCGGCAGTACGAATCCAACCAGGGTCACCACACCCGCGAGCTGCGCGAGCCACTGGTTGGAATACCCGGCGCGCACTCCGTTCAGCACCAGGTCTCCAGGAATCTGCGCGAACATCGCCACCGAGAGCAACCCCCACAAACCGCCGACTGCGTGTACCGAAATCGAGCCCGCCGGGTCGTCAACGCGTAGCCGCGCATCCAGCCACTCGACGCAGAAAGTCACCAGCACTCCGGCGATCGCGCCGATGAACACCGCAGCCGCGGGGCTGACGAATGCGCAGGCAGCGCTGCTTGAGACCAGACCGCCCGTCCATCCATTCGCGCACAGCGAAGCGTCTGGACGGCCAAAGCGGACGCGCGTGATGCAGGCCACGGCGAGTACAGCAGCGGCGGCGGAGAGCGTGGTATTGATCGCGACCAGGATCACTCTAGCGGGGGCGAGGCCAAGCAACAGCAGGCTGCCACCGGCGTTCAATCCGATCCATCCGAGCCAAGTCAGGAAGCACGCCAGCAGCACCAGCACGGCATTGTGACCGGGTATCGCCGAGGGCATTCCGTCGGAGGAGTACTTGCCGTGGCGCGGACCCAGAATCCACGCGATCGCCAAAGCGCTCAACCCGCCCACAGCCTGAATGACACCCGCGCCTCCAGCGTCCAGGCAGCCGAAACCCCAGCCCTGATTGACGCCCAGTTGAGCCAGCCATCCGCCGCCCCATACCCAATGCGCGAACATCGGGTAGATCAAACCAGCCAAAATCGCAGTGGACGCGCAACTGGCGCCTAGTCGCCAGCGATCGTTGCCCGCTCCCAGAGGAATCAGCGCGGCGATACCTACGCTGAACAACTGCAGCCACGCTATCAATGCCGCTCTCGGCTGTCCAAAGGAGAGGCCGTGGAACAGAAACGGCTCGGCTCCAAGCCAGCTCCAGGACTTGCCCGCCAGCGTAACCGAGTGCGCTGATCCGCCGGCCACGCCTTGCCACGACCACCCGCAGACGAAGTAAGTCAGCGCCGTGACGGCCAGCACGCACAGCGAGCCCAACATGGCGTGAGCGGCACTTCTGGAACGACCGAGTCCGGCGTTGATCAAGGCCAGACCCGCGGCCGCCAAAGGCACCAACAGAATCAGAGACGCGCACAAAGCCAGCGTAATATCAGACAACTCTGGGATTTGGGCCTGGGTCATTTTGTCGCCTTGCGAAATGAGCTCGAAAGCGCGGCGCGGAGGGCATGCGCTCAGCCGTTGCGCTCAACACGCCTTTAAGGCCTTGAGAATAACGGGCCTTGCGTACATGGCGCAAGCACACCGCGACGAATTTTTAGATTGCGCCAATAAAAAATATCTATTTCCTCTCGTCAGCTAAAAGCGGTTAGACTCAACGCTATTCGAAGTGAACTAAAGGCCTGCCCCGTTCGCATCGCCCCCCTTCCACGCAATTTGCCCTTTAGGAGAGTTCCGATGCCAGACAACCCCGAAGTTACTATGAAACCGACTTTAGGCCTGACCGGCCTGACAATGAACGCCATGGCGCTCATTGCACCCGGCGCCTTCCTGTGGCTAACCTTTGTCGCCCAAGGCGCAGCCGGCGCAACCTCGCCGGCCATGTGGGCAGGCATCATGTTCGCTTTACTGCTGTGCCTCGCCACCGCGATCTGCTACGCGGAGATGGCGAAACTTTACCCCGGTACGGGCAGCTCGTACTACTTTGCCGAGCAGTCGTTCCTCAATCACGAGAAGGCCTGGCCTTATGCGCGGCTTTCGAAGTTCATCGTAGGCTGGGGCTCGCACCTCTACTACTGGCTGTACCCCGGTGTCATGGTCGGAGTGATGGGCGTCCTGGTGGGTTACCTCACCGGAACCATCTGGCCGTCGTTCATGAGTGCCTCGAATCCCGGGCCCATGTTTATGATGGCCGTCGCAATCGCTTTCTCGTTTGCCATCGCCTACGTCGCCCAGCGCGGCGTGAATGGTTCGACGTCGGTCAACGTCGCCATCAACGTGATCCAGATCAGCGCCCTGGTTGTCTTCTCCGTGATGGCTCTCGGCTACCGCATGAATCACCCCCCGGGTAGCATGGCTTATCAGTTCGATTCCGGATCGGGCGACGCATATACGTACGAGTTTGCCACCGAGAAGCAGACCGTCAACGGCGTGGCCACGGATGTTGTTCTGCGCGACGCCGCAGGCAATCCCAAGCCCTTGCTCGACGCCGCAGGCAAGCCCGTCCCGTTCAAGATCTCGTATCCCGAGAAGGACGACAAGGGCAACTTCCTGACGCACCCCAAGGCCAGTTCCGTTACGGGCATGCACAACTTCGGTTGGATGTTCGTCCAAGCCACCATCGCGATTCTCATTTTGGTCGGATTCGAGTCGGTCACCTCCATGGGCGCCGAGGCTAAGAACCCGAAACGTCACATCCCGATCGCCGTCATAGGCTCTCTACTGATACAGGGGGCTTTCTGTTACCTGTTTGAGTATTTCGCGGCAAACTACTTCCTGAATAGCGGCTATACGATGCAGAGCGCCGTGACGTCGGCCGCGCCCATCGGCGACATGATGGTGGTGGTCGGCAACGCCATCCTGGGCCCCGGCAACGGACGAATCTTCATGGAGTTCCAGGCCTTCACGGTGTTCCTGGCGATCATCGGCACCACGCTTTCCTGCATGAACACCGGAGCGCGCGTGACGTATGCCATGGGCAAAGACGAAGAACTGCCCGACTCCATGGGCCTGCTGCACACCCAGAACCTCACACCTCATCGCGCCATCTGGATGCTGGCCATCATCTCGGCAGTGGTCGGATGCTTGACTGTCTGCAACCTCTTCGGCGACGCCGGCGCCATGACGGACGCCGCGATCAAAGCTCTTCCGCAGGGCTTCTGGTCGAGCTTCGGCTATCTCTCGCACGACAAGATGGCCGCTCTGCCCAATTCGCTGCTTACCGTTACTCTAGCGTCGAATTTCGGCACCTTCGTGCTGTATGCGCTGAGCTGCCTCACCTGCATCGTCGCCTTCCACAACCACCCGAAGTACAACCCGATACTTCACTTGGTCATTCCCGTCTTCGGACTCCTGGCGAACCTCATCTGCATGGCGTTCTACGTGATCGGACCGTTCATGGGATACGGCACGAAGATGGAGCCGCTGTTGGCCCTTGGATTCGCAATGGTTTGGGCCGTCTACGGGTTCATCTATTTCCTGCGTTCCAGTAAGGCCAAGGGCCGCACGACCCTGGTGAGCCACTCTGACCGGGTTAGTGCCACGTCGTAGTATGTCAGTATGTTAGCTCTTGATTTTGTTCAAGCTTCGGATTTCGGACGGGTACGCGACAACAACGAGGACTACCTCGGTTGCGTACTCCCCGAAACTCGGGAGCAGGAGCACTCTCATGGTTGGTTGTTCGCGCTCGCGGACGGAGTGGGTGGCCAGGACAAAGGCGAGGTTGCTTCCTCTACGGCGGTGGAGACGCTGCTCGCTGGATTTCGCCAGGCCACCCGCGGCGAGCAACTCAGGACGTTGCTCCCGCGATTGATTCAAACCGCCAATTCCAAAGTATTCGAAACAGGCTTAGCCACCACGCCCGGCGGCACGCGCATGGCGACTACTCTGGTCGCGTGTGCGTTGCGCTTCGATCGCGTGGTGGTTTCGCACGTAGGTGATTCGCGTTGTTACCTGATCCGGCACGGCCGCGCAACTCAACTCACAAGGGACCACACGCTGGTGGCCGAGCAGGCGCGCATGGGCGTGATCTCCGACCAGGAAGCAGCCCAATCGGACAGCCGCCACATCCTCACCCGCTCGCTGGGCAACGGCATGTTCGTCAACGTCGATACCACCGATCACTCGGTCATGAAAGGGGATGTGCTGCTGTTGTGCTCGGACGGGTTGCACTGCGCAGTCCCGGCGGCCGGGATAGCCGACATCGTAACCCGCAATAGCGACTTGAATGCCGCAGCCCGTGAACTGATCGACACCGCCAACGAAAACGACGGCGGGGACAACGTCACCGTTCAATTGATCCGCGTGAAGAGCGTCGAGCGGGTCGGCATGTATCGCGGCCGGCCGTACAAATTGGCGTAACGTCCAGCTCGAATGGAGTTGTTCTTCCCTGCCCCGCTCAACAGGCCGCCAGCAGTCGTTCCTTCAGCCGCTCCTGCATCTCCGGCGATAGTTTGCGTCCCTCGTGAGCGACGTAGAAGACGTCGATGGCGCGGTGCCCCTTAGTGTCAACCAACACCACGTCGATGTTGCACGCACTCGAGGAGAACACCGTTGCCAGGCTGTACAGCAGTCCCGGCCGATCTTCCGTCTCAATCTCAACCAGCGTCAGGGCGGGACTCGCTTCGGAATCGAACTGCACCTGCGGTGGGATCACGCGCTTCTTCAATTCAGGCTGGACGCGGCCGCGCATCAGGCGATGCGCATCGGTCTTGCCCAGCGCGATGCGGCGCACCAGATCGATCAACCGCTCGCTCTCGGTCGGGTTCTGCTGGAGCATACGCTTCGGATCGCCGAAAACGAAGGTATCCAGGAGCACGCCCGTGGTGTTTGAGAAGGCCTCGGCCTTCAGGATGTCCAGGCCGAAACTGGAAATCGCCCCGGCAAACGATGCGAACAGGGACGGCATGTCGCGCGCCACCACGGTCAGCCGGTAAGCCCCTTCCAGCGGGTCCAGTCGTACCGCAACTCCGGTCGGACGGCTCACCTCATAGAGCTTCAGGTGTGCCTGGATTTCAGCTGGGGAATGCGCTCGCAGGTAACGCAATGGGAACCCTTTGATGAACTCCGCATTGCCAGGCAGATCCTCAGGTACCTGCTGAATTCGATCGGTTTCCAGTTCTCGTACCAACTCATGTTGGGCGATGCTGTGCGCGCGCCACAACTGGTCCAGACGCCACGGCAGTTGGGCCTCGACGCTGAGCACCACGAATTGTGCGTAGGTCAGGACTGTCAGTATTTTCAGCCGCTCGCTGGTCCCCACTCGCTCCGCCAGCAGGCGGGCGATCTCGGGATCCTCCATATCGCGTCCGCTGACGGCCTCGGAGAGATCGGCCTGATGCCGGATCAGAAACTCGACGGTCGCCCGCGCCTCTTCCGGCATCTGAATGCGGGCCATAGCGTCGCGAGCACACTGCTCCGCACGTTCGGCCGGATTCGCCTCGCCACGCCCTGTTTCGTGAAACAACAGCGCGAAGAGCAGCAGCGTCGCGTCGTCGATTTCAGAGAGGACGTCCGCAAATCGCTTGCGCTCGGCACTTGCCGTTGCCCCCAACTCGAGGACGCTTTCAATGGTCCGCAGCGCGTGTTCGCCGACGGTGTAGCGGTACGCCGAATCCGGTGTCACCAGATGCTCGATGCGGCCCCACTCCGGGAACACGCTCCGCATCAGGCCCGTTGATTCCAAGGTGCGCAGCGCCAGGGCGCAATGAGGGGTCGCAAGGACGGGCCGCAGTTCGGCCCAAATGTGCGGCGCCTGTAAACAATGGGCCGCGAAGGCCTCGCGCGATGCCTCAAGTCTGCGCTCGGTTTCCGAAGCAGGCGAGACACCGTGGCGGCCACTGAACTCGAGCATGCGAAACACCAGCGACGGATCACTGGCCAGCTGCGACGGGTTCCGCAATAACAAACGGTCGCGGGAGACGGTGAATTCCTGATTTGAAAGCCGGGAGCGATACTCACGGAAATTTTCGAGCAATGAACTCTGGCTCTTGTCGGCGATTTCGATCGCCCAGCGCGCCTCATTGTGAACAATACGTGCGCTGCTGAAGTACCCCCGCACCCAATCTGAGGCTGCAGCGCCAGCTGCGGCCGAGTGTGCGGTCAAAGCTTCTTGCGCTTCGAAATCCAGGACGTTGTGATCGCATCCCGAGCGGTAGTGCAGGAAACAGCGTGCAGATCGGACAAACTCAGCGGCGCGGCTCAGTCCCTCGCCCTGCGCTTCCTGCTCGGACTTCAGGAGTGTGAGCCAGTGGATCAGACGTACGTCCTGCCAGCCACCTGGGCCCTCCTTCACATCGGGCTCCGCAAGGTATGGCGTGTTCTGGTGCCGGGTATGCCGCGCGCGTGCCAACTCACATAGGCGCTGGGACATCTTCGCGCCATGCAATGCGAGTGCGGACGTCAGCTTGGCGTCCAACTTCTCCAGCACCGTCCAGTCACCCGCCAGGAACCTCCGGTCCAGCAGGCTGAAACCGGGTACGCTCGCACGCTCGATGGCCTCCAGACACTCTGGGATCGTCAGCACTGCCGAGTTCACGCGCAAGCCCGCGTTCCATAGCAACCGCACCATCTCGGGAAGCAATTCCCTGAGGGTGTCGGATCGTTTTGCCGATTCCAGGACGAGCACGATATCCAATTCGGAGTATGGAAACGTCTGGCCCATGCCGTAGGCGCCGCCAGCCAGCATTGCGAGCGAATCCGCGAAAACGGGCTCAATCGCCGCCCGGTACGCTTCCACAACCAACTCATCAATGCTCTGGGTCAGAGCTTGCTGTGCCTGGACCGCCTCGCGGTTCGCCAGGAACCGTGCTTCGATCTCGAGCCACTTGTTCGACGATTGAAGTTTCTTCGGACTCCGTGCGGAGGCGCTGACGCTTCGATTCTCTTGGTCGCCCATCACCCTAGTATCACGCAGGGTCCGCGCGGCCCACCAAGCGGATTTCTTATGGGGCAGATCGAAATTATCTATGCTGTCTTGAATCCCCCAAGTTATTCATCAATAAGCAGATAGTGGCCGCTCCCCAGGCTCGCGAGGGGGAGATTCGTGCTTTTCCCGGGTGGGCTTCAGAGCCCAAACATACGCACTCCCTCCGTTCTTATAGAATCTTCAATTCAGACATGACGCATCTCCAGAGTTCGCTCACGCTGGCCCTGCTCGTCGCCAGCCTGCCCGCTGCCGCTCAGAATCAACCCGCCGCCGCGCAGGGCCGCGTGATCCGCTCGCTGGCCGGCTCGTGGCGATTCGAGCTCGACCCGCAGGACAAGGGCAGCGCGGACGGATGGTTCAATCGCTCGCTGGCGGACACCGTTCAGCTCCCCGGGACCACCGACACAAACCGGAAGGGCCGCAAGAACGACGCTGCCGATCCCGACCGCCTCAGCCGCAAGTGGACCTACGCGGGCAAGGCCTGGTACCAGCGAGAGATTGAAATCCCGCAGACCTGGTCGGCTAAACGAGTCTCGCTGTTTCTCGAACGCACGCGGGTCACACGCGTGTGGCTGGACGGCAGCGAGATCGGCACTCAAAACGCGCGTCTCAGCGTGCCGCACGTTTACGACCTGAGCGGCAAGGCTAGTCCCGGCCGGCATCGCCTGACGATTCTCGTGGACAACGCACAGCCGCTGCCCGCCGGAGGCCACCTCGTATCCGAGGACACGCAGACCAATTGGAACGGCATTCTGGGACGAATCGAACTGCTGGCGACCGAACCCGTTTGGATGAAGCACGTGCGGGTGACTCCGGACGTCAAACAGCGCTTCGCGACGGTGCGCATCGTCCTGCACAACGCCACGGGCAAAGACTTCACGGGTTCCATTGCGCTGCGCGCCGAGAGCTTCAATACGAAACGGCACAGCGCGGCGGCTACCGGTCAGGCGGTAACCGTCGGGGCCGGCGACCAGACCGTGGACATCCGCTTGCCCATGGGTCCCGGCATGTTGAGCTGGGACGAATTCGATCCGGCACTTTACCGGCTCACCGCGACCTTAAAGGAGTCCGGTTCAAATCGAATCGCGGACCGCACGGCAGCCGAATTCGGGATGCGCGACTTCGCCCGTGCAGGGACGTTGATGTCGGTAAACGGCAAGCGCATCCTGCTGCGCGGACGCCACGAGGGCGGCGTGTTCCCCCTGACCGGCTACCCGCCTATGGACCTGGATAGCTGGGGAAAGTACTTCCGCACGCTCAAAAGCTACGGGCTGAACCACGTCCGTTTCCATAGCTGGTGCCCGCCCGAAGCGGCCTTCCAGGCGGCCGCCCGCGAGGGCTTCTACCTCGCACCCGAACTGCCCATGTGGGGCTCCATTCCGGACCCCAAACTGCCCGATAGAGTGCCGTTCCTGCGCGAAGAGGGACGGGCCATCCTGGACAACTTCGGGAACGCCCCGTCGTTTTGCATGTTCACTTTGGGCAACGAACTCGACGGCGAACGGCCGGCCATGGCCGCCATCGTGAGTGAGTTGCGCGCTTACGACGGCCGCCACGCCTACGCCATTGGCACAAATGCATTCTTCAACCAGCCGCAACAGCAGACTGGCGACGACTTCTGGGTCACCATGCGCACGCGTGCCGGCGAAGCGGGCCGCACTCGCGGTTCTTTCTCGCACGCCGACCTCCCGCTGGGCCACATCGAAATGGGCCCTCCCAACACGCAGCACGACTACCGGCCCGCCATGGAAGGCGTTACCATCCCGCTGATCGGGCACGAGGTCGGACAGTATCAGGTCTTCCCCAACTTCGACGAAGTCACCAAGTACACAGGCGTTCTGGAAGCTCGCAATTTCCAACTGCTCCGCGCGCGTCTGGAGCAGGCCGGGATGCTCGACCAGTGGAAGGATTTCCTGCGCGCCAGCGGCGAGCTTTCAGTACTGTGTTACCGCGAGGAGATCGAGGCCGCACTGCGCACGCCCGGCTTTGCCGGGTTCCAGTTGCTCGACCTTCAAGATTACCCCGGCCAGGGTACCGCGCTCGTCGGCATCCTCGACGCGCTGCTGGAGTCCAAAGGTCTGATCACGCCGGAACGTTGGCGCGAGTTCTGCGACCGGACTGTGCCGCTGCTGCGCTTCGACAAGTACGTCTGGACGACGGCGGAATCGTTCCAGGCGGAGGCAATGCTGTCCCATTTCGGCCCGGGCGATTTACCGGCTGCCACCGTCGTCTGGACGGTCACCGACCCCGCCGGCAAGCCGGTGCGCTCCGGGATTCTGCCGGCAACTCGCGTGGTCCAGGGGAGCCTGGCCAGCCTCGGGCGGCTCGAGATTCCGCTGAGCGGCTTAGCTTCGCCCGCACGCTACGAGTTGACGCTCAGCTTGCGCGGAACTGAGTTTCGCAACCGCTACCCACTATGGGTGTTCCCGCCGGCGTTGGGCATCACCGCGCCCCACGAAGTCACCATGGCACGCACGCTGGGCGCGGAAGCGAGACGGCAGTTGGAGGCAGGTGGGACCGTGCTGCTATTTCCCGATCTGAAGGACTCTCCGCACGCGAGCGACGTGCTGTTCATGACGGACTTCTGGTGCTACCCGATGTTCAAACGGGTTACCGCCAGCCAGGGAAAGCCAGCCTCGCCCGGAACCATGGGGCTGCTGATGAATCCCGCGCATCCCGCGCTGCGCCAGTTTCCAACCGGAATCGGCACCGGCTGGCAGTGGTGGAACCTGATGAAGAACAGCCGGGCAATGATCCTCGACGAGACGCCCGCCAGCTACCGTCCCATCGTGCAAGTGATTGACAACCCGTTCCGCGACCACAAATTGGGTCTGGTGATCGAGTCCCGGTTCGGGCATGGCAAGCTGTTGATCTGCGGCATCGACCTGCCACGGCTCCAGGACAAACCGGAAGCGAGGCAACTCATGCGCAGCCTGCTCGATTACGCAGCTTCCGCCGAATTCCACCCCACGGTGGCGCTCAGCCCGGCCTTGATCGAGAAACTGCTGGGCGCGCCCGAGTGATGCTAGGCTCGGTGAAGCCCGCCGGCTTGAGCACAAGCGGAGGATTCCGGGAGGAATATGCGATCGAACAAAGTGACCATCGAACTCGACGCCAAGTGGGTGAAGATCGCAAACTCACCCCTCTAGTGGGTCGTGGCGGCACTCCAAGGTATCGCCGTATCCTTCGCTCCGCTGTTTCTGTATTGGAGCGGTAAGGGCAACTTCCCACCCGGTTCCGAGTGGTTCGTGGTTCCCGCGTGTTTCGGCATGATCTTGCTGGTAGGGCTCTTCTACATCCTGCTCGGCAGTGCGGTCATCCGCGAGTTGAAGAAGAAGAACGTGCGCGGCTGATCCAGTTGCCCGCGTGGCCTTGCTCATTCGACGACAAACGCAGCGCTGCGCTCGGCCGAGTTGGCACCCTGCTCCACCAGCACTTTCACCATGTACTGCCCGGGTTCAAAGCGGGCCGCCAAGAACACCGGGATCGCGCGGGCGGTCTCGTTCCAAGTCAGTGGTGGAACCGCGTCGGCGATCAGTTTGCCATCGAGATAGAACTGCACTGTGAGGTTCGGCTTCACGCTCAGGTCCACTTTGCCGTCGCTGGTCGAGGCGGGATACAGCACGAAGTAGAACGACGTATCCGAGTCATGCTTCGCCGAACCCACCAGCGCGGGCACCACCTTGCCGCCGCGATATTCCAGCGGATTCAGCGGGTCGCGATCCGTGACGGACCGCTCGACGCGCCGGACGCGCGAGATGCTGCTGAGCGTCAAGGCCTCGGGTTGCGGCACCTCGAACGCGGCGCGCTTCACCCCCGACTTGCCGCCTTCGGTGTCGAGCACGGCGCTCTCCAGGGTGTAGAGTCCTGGCGGCAGTTCCACCCACTGCGTGTAAATCAGATCGCCCTGGCGCAGCTTTTCGGCCTGCTCGGCGGGCAGTTCGAGATTGAGGTCGCGGCTCACTTTGCCCACGATCTGGCCCTTTTGATCTTTCATCAGACCCAGCACGGAGGCGTGCAGCCGCACGGTTTTCTGCTCCACATCCGCGACGAGGGTCAGGCCGCTCTGCGGTACTTGAAACGTCGCGACGCAGAGCACGCGCTTGCCCACGGGACCAAAGTCGAGCAGGCCCGCGCTATAGGGCACTTCGCTGGGCGGCTTCGCGGCGTTGATGACCTTCATCGCGGCTTCTTCAAACGGCCGGATGGGTTCGCCGCCGTTGTCCGGCAGCGCGAAGTAGCCTTTGCGGGTTTGCAGTTTGAGACCCGAACGCTTCAGCCGCACCTCGATCTTGCGGAAGTGTCCGTCGATGTTGCCGGACGTGGGCGAGTACGCGAGTTCGTAGTGCGTGCGCACATCCTCCATCACGCGGCGCATGGGCTGTTCGAGCAGGTTCGTGTTAGCCACCAGGAAGCCGCCGGTGGATTCTGCCAGTTCGCGCATGCTCTGCTGGGTGTCGCCGTGCAGCGAAAGCAACAGGCTGTCGTCGATGTGCATGTCCGCAGACCCGCTGGCTCCTGCCACCGGCCCGAAGACCGTGTTGGGGTTAATTGCGTCCGAACCGGGAGCTGAGTTGGTGTTGTGTCCGGTGGCGCCGGGATCGACATTAACGCTCGCGACACTGTCCGAGGGACCCGTTACGCGCGCACGATTGCGCAATTCAGACGTAGCCAAGCCGGTGCTGCTGTTGGTGGAGAGGCCGCGCACGTCGATCGCGTAAATGCTCACATTGGCGCCGTTCGCCACACCGATAAGCGATTGCAGCATTTCGGAGTGCTCGGGTGGGACGGGCAACCCTTCGCCCAGCAATATCACGGTCTTTCGTCCAGGCAGTGGAGCCTGCTTGCGTACGAAGGCGCTTAGCGCCTCGAGCGTTCGGATTCCTTCGTTATCCGACGAGATGAATCTCAGATCGGAAATCATCTTGGACTGAATCAAAGCGGTTGTCCCGAGAGCGAGATCCGCCCCGCTGAGCGCCATCTGCGGTGTCTGTGCCGGATTGAACGAGGTGTAGACTGAAATGCCCGCCCCGCTGTGGGCAAGCACGGTCTCCAGTTGGTTCAGCACACTCTCATTGTCGGTCGCATACTGCGAATAAACTCCTTGCGCCGCTCGGTCGGCAGCCCGGGTAAGCGACTCCAAGTCGTTGGTGTAGACCTGCAGTGCATTCAGCTTGTAGTCGAGGCTGTAAACCGCCCCCAGCGTGTTCGGCAAGAGCTGGTTCTTGAGGAACGCGACCACAGCCTCTCGTGCGAAGTCCCGACTGCGGGGACTCATTCGCGTGAAAACGATCGAAACCAAATTAGTCTCGCGCCGCGCGTTCAGCCGCGCGACAGGACCGCTTGCCGCCGCTTGTGAAAGCTTCGCGCGCTCATCCACTGCTGCCTGCTCGCCCCCGGTCACCAGTTGGAACGACTTCGGCGTCTGCTTCACGCCGTCCTCGTAGATGTCCACGTCGCCGGCTTTGAGGTCGGTCACCAACCGTTCCCGCTTGTCCCGCACCACCAGGTCGAGCAGCACCTCGTGGGTCGTCAAACGGATCGTCGTGCCGGATTGCGCCGAGGCGTCGGAGGCTGCCGGGTTAGCCGCTGGGGGCTGGGCGGCCTGTGCTGTGACTGCGAGTCCGGCCAGCAGTGGCGGGACGATGAGCAGGATCTTCGCGACGCCCCGTGTCAAACGCCCGTTGATCCAACGTGACTCCATCTCAGCCGCCTCCCTGGACACGTCACCGATGCCATGCCCATCTAAATCATAGGGGAACGCGACGGCCAAAGTGCGCCATGCTTTCAGTCCGTCTTGTTGATGCTCAAGTCCGTCGTGAGCGCGAGTGCCGACCACCTATAGATCCGCTCACGGAGCGGCGCGAAAAGCAGCAGTATCACCTGGGCCTGGGACGGCATGGCCTTGGTCGTTTGACGATTATCGTGGTTGAGCGGCGCGGCTTCGCCGCGTTGGACCAGCAACCGAAACGGTCACGCTTGACGGTTCGTGCTATCGGCCCACTTAGAATCAATAACTTAGAAACACGAACGGTCAGACTTGACCTTTACTGTTCCTGGGGTGCGAGTCAATTCCCGGCAAGGCCGTTGGAACACAATCGCGCCGGATCGCTTCCGATAGCGCGCTCAGGTTTGCAGCACGCCGGATCTTTAACGGCGGATCTTTTGGGGACATTGCCGAATCAACGGCGCGCTCGCGCAGCGCTCTGCTACTCCTTGGTTGTGCGCACAACACGTAACTTCTCCCGGGTAGCCGGATCCCGGCACTCAGTGTTATCGAAGTTTCAATCACTCGATTCGAACACCTGATGGCGCAACGTCGCTCTCAGTCTGTGAAGGCGTTAATGCTCAACTCCAACCGGCAGATTCGCATGGTGCTCCGGGCAAGAGCGGGAGATCGCGAATCGCTCGAACAACTCCTGTCGGGAATTCAACCGCGCCTGCTTGGATACATCACGGGGCTGGTTGGACGAACCGCAGCTGATGATGTTCTCCAAGACACCTTCATCCAGATCTGCCGCAACCTCAAGTGGCTGCGCGATCCGGAGGTATTCACGCCGTGGGCCTATCGCATCGCAAGCCGGGAGTGCTTCAGATCGCTAAAGCAGCACCGCCGCTTCCCCCCGGCGGACGAGTACAGCGTCTCGATGGACGAAAAGACCCGGGTTTCGCAACCTGAACTGCGGCTGTATTGCACGCTACCGGAACTGCTGGAGCAGATCTCACTGGCTAGCCGGGCGGTGTTGACCCTGCACTACTCGATGGAACTCTCTATCCAGGAGGTCGCAGCCATCCTGGAGATCGACGTTGGAACGGCGAAGTCGCGGCTGGCCTACGGTCTGTCGCGGCTTCGGCAGATCGTGAAAGGGAAGGAAAAACCATGACTAAAACGGAAACGGATGTACTTCGAGCGTCGCTGGACCGGGTGGACCGGGAACGAAAACGTGCCAAGGGTCTCGTGTTTTGTCTGCTCGCCATGACTGTCGCGTTTTGGATAGCCATGATGCTGGCGAAGGACGACCACACGGGATTGCCTTTCGGATTGGCGGCAGTCATGGGCAGCGTTTATGTGGCTGCCATGATGGCCGCCAAGGCTTCGCATGACAACACTCTGGCAATTCTCAAGGCCATCGAAATGCTCTCCAAGGATGGCGCCAGCGACTGAGGTGGTACCACTGACGCTTCGGACGTCAAGCTTGTCCACATCACGAATGGAATGGGGCCGGCGGACGGCAGTTTCGCTTGAAGGGTACCAGTCAATCAACCCAACTTAGACGCGATGGATGGGTACGAAAGTACTCATTGCCATCGGCGTGCATCCTCTACACTTCAACTGGACGAGGAAGGAAGTGGGCACTTTCCATCCCCGCTGAGTGAGGAGAAAATGATGAGACGATTTTTCGTGATGCCGCTGTTCGTGTGTGCGGCAACAACACTATTTGCGAGCACCGTCGCATACGACAATGGCGCGCCGAACCAACAAAACGGCAATGAGATGACGAACTGGATTCAGTCCAACGACTTCACGCTGGCACAGAATACGACGATTGGCGGAGTCAACTTCTGGACGATAGAATCCGGAACCAGCGCCTATTCCGGTTCTATTTATTACGGGATTTACGCCGACAACGGCGGTCAGCCCAACCTAAGCGCGCCAGTGGTTGAGGGGTTCCTCCAGGGAACAAACGTCGTGCGAAGTTTGACCGGCGTAACCGTACTGGACTCATACAACGAATACGCGTACAGCTTCAATATCCAGCCGTTTGTTGCTCTCGCGGGCGAAACCTACTGGCTCGGGCTTCACAACGGCGACCTATCCAATGCAGCCCGCGTCAATATGTATTGGGAGAGCAGCAACGCGAATGGCACATTGGGTGGACAGGAAGATCTGCTGCCATCAGCGGGCGATGGATGGTTCAATAACCAGTACGAACATGCGTTCCAACTTGCCGGTGTCAGCGGCGTACCGGAACCCGCGACCTTCGCCCTGTTTGGCGTAGGACTCACTGCGATTGGCTTGTGGCGCCGGCGGAAGGCCCTGGTCCCGGATCGCAACCGGGTCTAAACCCGAACCTCAATTCGCAGAGTGGCGCGCCGGAGTTCTTTGAGCTCCGGCGCGTTCCGTCTGATGGCCGGCTGAGTCACCCCTCATCGGCGTTTGAGGTTCTCGAGTTCCTCCGGCGTGCGCGGCCAATCTTCCCGCAGCAGCCGCGACAAAGCGCGGTCGGCCAGGAGTTTCCCGCAGGTCTGGCAGTGCGGACAATAGTCCGTTTCGTTGGCGGCGTGGCGGATGCGCTGGACCTTCGAACCGCAACGCGGACAAGGTTTGCCGTAGCGCCCGTGCACGGCCATCTCCTCACGGAATGCGGTGACTTCCTCCGGGAACGCGCCGGCCTCCGCCCGCAATCTGACGATCCACTCCGCAAGGACATGCTGCGTAGCCGCATGCAGCCTCGCGATTTCCTCGGGCTTGAGCTTCGATGTCAGTGTGACTGGAGATAGGCAGGCAGAATGCAGAATCTCATCAGAATACGCGTTGCCGATCCCACTGAAGAGCCTTGGATCCGTGAGAGCGCGTTTAAGCGTGTGGTTCTCGGAAACCAAGGCTGCCGCGAATGCCTCTGGGCTTGAGTTCATTACATCCAGTCCGCCGGCGTCGAGTAGCGCAAGACCAGAATCACCCGAGACCACGTGCAGCGAAGCGCGCCGACGCGAGCCGGCTTCGGTGAGCGTCAACGTCCCGGTGTCGAAGCTGAAACTCGCCAGCAGGTTCTTCGCACCAGCGCCGGGCTTCGCCGCGCTTTTTGCGGAGGTCCCTCGCCAGTGCAGCCGCCCCGCGATCATCAGGTGCAGCACCAGCCAGAGACCGCCTTCGAGTCCGATGGCGATGCGCTTCCCAACGCGCCGAATGAGTTGCACTTGCAGGCCGAACGTTGATTCCAAACTCGGCGTCACGGAGCGTAGCAGGAACGGACCGCGCACCTCGACGCGCAGCAGGTGAGCGCCGACGATACGACTCTCCAGGGCCTCGACGTAGATCGTGATATCGGGAAGTTCCGGCATCGCACTAGTAGTCCGGCTTGAGACAAGGTCCCTGAGCGACTTCTGCGCAGACGATCAGTCCTTGCTGGTCTTCTTTACCTGCGGTGTCTTCGTCTTCTTGACCGGCTTCTCGGCGGACTTGCTGACCTTTTTCGCCTTGCGCTGCAGGTCCTTCAACGGGTCCGCCGGCTGGTAGCCGAGGCCTTCTGAAAGCACTTCGACCAGGCGGCTGAGCACCTTTACCCGCGACCAGTACTTGTCATTGCCTTCCACGAGGCACCACGGGACCGTGCGCGTGCTGGTACGAACCAGCATCTCCTCAACTGCCGCCTCATACAGCCCCCACTTATCGCGGTTGCGCCAATCCTCGTCGGTCAGCTTCCACTCCTTGTAACCAATCTTCTGGCGCTCTTCGAAGCGGCGCAGTTGTTCCTCCCGCGACATGTGGATCCAGAATTTGGCGACGATTGCCCCAAAGTCCCGGAGTTGACGCTCGAAGGAATTGATCTCTTTGTACGCGCGCTTCCATTCCGCTTCCCTGGCAAAGCCCTCGACCCGCTCGACGAGGACGCGGCCGTACCAGGAACGGTCGAATATCGCGATCTGGCCGCGCTCGGGCAGACGGCGCCAGAAGCGGTAAAGATAGTGCCGCGTCTTGTCTTCACCCTGCGGCGCGCTGATCGGGTAGACCACGTAGCCGCGCGGGTCCAGCTTTTCCGTGATGCGCTTGATCGCCCCGCCCTTCCCTGCGGCGTCCCAGCCTTCGAACACGAGTACCACGGGGCGCTTGCGCTGGTAGACCTGATAGCCCAAGTCGCGCAGTTGAATCTGGCGGCGCGTCATCTCCCGCACATAGGAGTCACGGTCCAACGAGAGCGAAAGTTCGACGGTTTCAAGCATTAGAGCCCACCTCCGGCAAGCGCTTCCATGGCCTCACGCAGATCGGCGTCCTTCACGCTGTCCTCCGCATACTCGGTGGGTGGGGGCGCCTTAGCGCCAAGCCGCTTCTCCATGGCGCCAATCAGCGTGTCCATCACCTTCCGGCGGGCATGCCATTTCGAGGTCGCCTCAACAATGGTCCACGGGGCGAATTCGGATTCGGTCCGCTCCAGCATCTCCTCAATGGCCACCACGTACTCGTCGTATTGCTTGTGCCGTGCCCAATCGTCTTCAGACACCCGCCACGATTCCAGGGGATCGGCCTCGATGGACCGGAAACGCCTCTTCTGCTCCTTCTTGCTGATATGCAGGAAGAACTTGAGGATGGTGGTTCCATCGTCGGTCAGCATGCGCTCGAACTCGACGATGTCCCGGAATGCGTCCTGCCAGACGGTCGCGGAGACGGTACCCTCCACGCGCTCACCGAGCACACGGCCGTACCAACTACGGTCGAAAATCACCATCTCGCCGCGGTTTGGCACCTTCAGCCAGAAGCGCCACAACCAGGGACGCTGCTGCTCGTAGGTCCGAGGAGGAACGATCGGATAGAGCTTGAAGCCACGGGCATCCAGACGCTGCGTGATAGTGGCGATGGTGGTGCCCTTCCCCGCAGCATCCCAGCCTTCGAAGACGACGATAGTGGAGGCTCCTTCGTCCCAACAGGCCTTCTCCAAGTCGTACAGCCTGCGCTGCAACCCGGGCAGGGTGCGCTTGTAATCCTCGCGGGAGAGGGTGACTCCCAGATTGATGTTCTCGAGCATCGGGGCCGGTGGCGTTCTCCTCTTGAGATCATGTCACGTCCGCAGAGCATGGGGGTATAACCACGGCTTGCCGGGAGCGTCGCGCGGCCTGGTAGTGATATAGTGGCTAAGCCACCGGCTAACCTTGATTCGCAGGAGAGAACGACGACCATGGCCCTTGACTACACTTATCCGGACATCGCCAAGATGATCGACCATTCACTGCTCAACCCATCGCTGACAGTCTCCGAATTGGAAGCGGGATGCGCAGTCGCGCGGCTTTACGACACGGCCAGCGTCTGCATTCTCCCTTACTACGCCGCACGATGCACGGAGTTGCTGGCAGGAAGCGATGTGCATTCAAGCACCACCATCGGATTCCCGCATGGCGGCCACACCACCGCCATCAAGGTTGCGGAAGCAACGCAGGCATTGAAAGATGGCGCAACCGAGTTGGACATGGTGATCAACATCAGCCAGGCCCGCAGCGGCAACTGGGACTACGTGGGCGCGGAGATTCGCGAGCTTACAGCCTTGGCTCACGCCGGCGGCGCGAAGATCAAGGTCATCTTCGAGAACGCGTATCACGACGACGCGGCGAAGATCCGCCTGTGTGAAATCTGCGGCGAAATCGGCGTGGATTGGGTCAAGACTTCGACCGGCTACGCCGCTACCGGCGCGACAATGGATGACCTGAAACTGATGCGTGCACATTCGCCCGCGAGGGTTCAGGTGAAGGCTGCCGGAGGCATTCGCGATCTGGATGCGCTGCTTGCAGTGAGAGCCATCGGCGTGACCCGCGCCGGTGCGACTCGCACCATTACGATGATGGAGGACGGCCGCAAGCGGCTCGGCCTGGAGCCTTTGACGCGAGAGCCCAGCCAGTCTGCACCCTCTGGATACTGATGATCCACCGGAACCAGTCCATCTCGAAGCCGCTGGTCCGGGAGCCGCTTTACCAGCAGCTCCACGAGGCCCTGCACGAGTTGCTGAGATCCGGCAGCTTCGCACGGGGTGAGCGGTTCCTCACAGAGCGGCAGATCTCGGAGCGATTCGGCGTCAGCCGCCCGACTGCGAACAAAGTTCTTTCCGGCCTGGTTTCCGAGGGTAGCCTCGAGTTTCGAAAAGGCGTAGGTACATTCGTACGCGGGGCATTGCTGGATTACGACATGCAATCCCTGGTGAGCTTCACCCGCAAGGCGAAGCAGGCTGGAAAGCGGCCATCGACAACTGTACTGGCGTTCCAAAAGGCCCTGGCCGCAAGCCTGCCACCCGACATCATGACGGCATTAGATCTCACGGAGAACGAACCGGTGTTCTACATGGAACGTCTGCGACTGGCCGACGGCCTCCCGATGATCCACGAGCGCAGATGGGTTCCCGCCACGTTGTGCCCTGATCTGAAGCAGCGCGACCTGCTCGGATCGATCTACACCTATTGGTCTGAGCGCCTGGGGCTCGCGATCGGCGGCGCCGACCAGCTGATTCGCGCCGTCAACATCCGCGCGCCGGACTCAAAATTGCTCGGCGTCCGCTCTGGCGCGGCTGGATTCCTGCTCAGCGCCACGGGGTGCCTCACCGACGGGCGCCCACTCTGGGTGGAGCGAACGACCTACCGCGGCGACGTCTACGAGTTCCATCACCAGCGTCCCGCGTCGGGCCGGCTGGTGCAATAGCAAAGAGGCCGGAGCTTGCGCCCCGGCCTCTTGCGTTTCGGACCTTAGCCCAATAACAACTACTCGGCTTCGGTGATCGGCTCATCGAGCGAGAGGTCGAGCGCGTCGGTACCGGTAAGGTAGCCGCCCCGAGTCTCTTCGTCGTAAACCTGGAAGCTGTCCACGGGAACGGCATCCGGATCCTGCGCCGGCTCTTCGACGACGTCCTCGCCCGCGATTTTGACGCGACGATAGTAGTCCATGCCGGTGCCCGCCGGGATCAGGCGGCCCATGATGACGTTCTCTTTCAGGCCTCGCAGGTAGTCTACCCGTCCGTTGATGGCGGCTTCAGTGAGCACGCGGGTGGTTTCCTGGAACGACGCAGCCGAGATGAAGCTGTCGGTGGACAGCGACGCCTTGGTGATGCCGAGCAGGATCGGCTCGCCCTTGGAGGGACGGCCGCCGGCTTCGAGCACTCTGTCGTTTTCGTCGCGGAACCGGAAGCGGTCCACGGTCTCCTCAGGGAGGAATTCCGAGTCGCCGATCTCGGTGATCTTGACCCAGCGCATCATCTGGCGGCAGATCACTTCGAGGTGCTTATCGTTGATGTTGACGCCCTGCAGCCGGTAGACTTCCTGGACCTCGTTGACAAGGTACTTCTGCAGTTCCTTTTCTCCGAGGACTTTGAGAATGTCGTGCGGATTGCGCGGACCGTCCATGAGCGGATCGCCCGCGTGAACGCGTTCGCCCTCCTGAACGTTGATGTGAGTACCGCGCGGAATGGAGTATTCGCGCTCGGTCGCATCATCGCCAATCACCTTGATCTTGCGGACGCCTTTGACAACTTCGCCGATTTTCACGACGCCGTTGATTTCGCTCATCACCGCCGTTTCGCGAGGCTTGCGAGCCTCGAAGAGTTCGACGACGCGGGGCAGACCGCCCGTGATGTCCTTTGTCTTGGTTGTGGCGCGAGGGATCTTGGCCAAGACGTCGCCCGCGTGCACCCGGTCGCCTTCACGCACCGTGAGGTGAGCGTGAGTCGGCATCAGGTAGCGTTTGTCGTCGTGCTTGCCTCCGCCCTCGGGACGGATGATGATCATCGGCAGCTTCTTTTCGTCGGAGGAGTCGATGATGACCCATTGCGAGAGGCCGGTGACCTCGTCAACCTGCTCGTGGTAGGTGACGTTTTCGACCACATCCTTGAGGTGGACCGTACCCGTGATTTCCGTGAGGATCGAGAAGGTGTACGGATCCCATTCCAGGAGCTTCTGGTTGGTCTTAACGGGCGCGCCCTCTTCCACGAGGATCTTCGCACCGTAGACCACCTGATAGCGTTCGCGCTCGCGGCCCTTCTCGTCGAGCACTGCGATGCGGCCGTTGCGGTTCATGGCGATGACTTCGCCCTTTTCGTTGCGCACGGTACGCAGTTCCAAATACTTGGCGAAGCCATCGTACTTGGCGTCCTGCTTGTTCTGTTCGGAGCCGCCGGTTGCGGCGCCACCGATGTGGAATGTACGCATCGTGAGCTGTGTGCCAGGCTCGCCGATGGACTGGGCCGAGATAATGCCTACCGCTTCGCCCTGCTCCACCAGACGCCCGGTGGCCAGATTGCGGCCATAGCACAACATGCAAACTCCGCGCTTGGACTCGCAGGTCAGCACGCTGCGGATCTTGACACGGTCGATGCCGGCATCCTGGATGGCCGAAGCGATTTCTTCGGTAATCTCCTGATTTGCCGCAACGAGCAGGTTGCCTTCGTGATCGCGAATATCCTCAAGCGGCACGCGGCCGATGATGCGGTCGCGCAGCGGTTCGATGGTTTCGCCCGATTCCACGATCGGTTCGACAAAGATACCGTCGCCGGTGCCGCAGTCGAGTTCGGACACGATCACGTCCTGGGCAACGTCGCACAAGCGGCGTGTCAAATAGCCAGAGTCCGCGGTCTTCAACGCCGTGTCGGCCAATCCCTTGCGGGCGCCGTGCGTCGAGATGAAGTACTGCAGCACGTTGAGGCCTTCACGGAAGTTCGCCGTGATGGGGGTCTCGATGATTTCGCCCGAGGGCTTGGCCATCAAGCCGCGCATACCCGAGAGCTGACGGATCTGTTGTTTAGAACCGCGCGCGCCCGAGTCGGCCATGATGTAGATGGGATTCATGAAGCCCGACTCGTCGTCGTTCTCCATCTTCTTGAACATTTCCTTCGAAACCTGTTCGGTGACCTTGTTCCAGATTTCGATGATCTTGTTGTAGCGTTCGCCCTGCGTGATGGCGCCGTCCTGATACTGGCTCTGGACGTCGATGACGTCCTGCTCGGCCTTCTTGACCAACGCCGCTTTCGTCGCGGGCACAACCATGTCGTCGATTCCGATGGAAATGCCGGCTCGGGTGGCATAGCTGAAGCCGAGTTCCTTGATGTCGTCCAGCATCGACACCGTGGTCTTCAGTCCGTGCTTGAGGTAGCAGTAGTAGACCAACTGCCCAAGTCCCTTCTTCTTCAACAAACCGTTGACGAAGGGCATCTCATCAGGTAGCACGTCGTTCAGGATCACGCGGCCCACCGAGGTGAGCATGTCGGCCTTCTGGTAGTCCACCGGCTCGGTGTGAGTGATGTCCTGGCTGTCGTAAGCCGTGGCCAGATCGATCACGCGACCCGTGAAGCGCAGCGTAATCGGTGTCTGCGTTTCGACCTCGCCCATTTCGAGCGCGATCAGCACGTCGGCAACTGAGGCGAACTTCTTGCCTTCACCCTTGGTGCCCTTACGCTGCTTGGTGAGGTAATACATACCCAACACCATGTCCTGGGTCGGCACCGCAATCGGTCCACCGTGCGCAGGAGAGAGGATGTTGTTGGCGGCGAGCATCAAGGTCGAAGCCTCGATTTGCGCCTCGGGCGAGAGCGGAATATGGACGGCCATCTGATCGCCGTCGAAGTCGGCATTGAAAGCGGTGCAAACCAGCGGGTGGATGCGCAGCGCTTTGCCGTCAACCAGCACGGGCTCGAAGGCTTGGATGCCGAGACGGTGCAGCGTGGGAGCGCGGTTGAGCATGATCGGGTGGTCTTTGATGACCTCCTCGAGGATGTCCCAAACCACTGGATCCTGCTGCTCCACCAATTCCTTGGCCTGTTTGATGGTGGTGCAATGGCCGCGCAGTTCCAGCCGGTGGTAAATGAAGGGCTTAAACAACTCCAGGGCCATCTTTTTGGGCAGTCCCGCCTGATGCAATTTCAGTTCGGGGCCGACTACGATGACCGAACGGCCGGAGTAATCGACGCGCTTGCCCAGCAGGTTCTGGCGGAAGCGGCCCTGTTTGCCCTTGAGGGCGTCGGAGAGCGACTTGAGCGGGCGGTTGTTGGCCCCGCGCAGCACACGGCCACGGCGGCCGTTGTCAAACAGAGCGTCCACGGCCTCCTGCAACATGCGCTTCTCGTTGCGCACGATGACGTCGGGGGCATGCAGTTCCATCAGCTTCTTCAACCGGTTATTGCGGTTGATGACGCGACGGTACAGGTCGTTCAAATCCGAGGTTGCGAAGCGTCCGCCATCAAGCGGGACGAGCGGACGCAACTCAGGAGGAATCACCGGGAGCACGTCGAGAATCATCCACTCCGGCTTGTTACCGGACTTGCGGAAGCTCTCGACCACTCGCAGCCGCTTGGCGTATTTGAGCTTCTTCTGCTGCGACTGCTCAGTCTTCATCTTTTCGCGGATGTCCACCGAGAGGAACTCCACGTCAACTTGCTTGAGCAGTTCCTTGATGCCCTCGGCGCCCATCATCGCAACGAACTTGCCGGGAAACTCGACATCGAGTTGGCGTTTGCGTTCGTCGGTCAGAATCTCGGCCTTGCTGAGGTTGGTGCCCTCGCCGGGAGTTACCACTACAAAGGCTTCGAAATACAACACGCGCTCGAGGTCGCGTAGCGTGATGTCTAGCAGATAGCCGATGCGGCTGGGCAGCCCTTTGAAGAACCACACGTGGGAGCACGGGCTGGCCAGTTCGATGTGGCCCAGCCGTTCACGTCGGACGCGCGACAGTGTGACCTCGACGCCGCATTTGTCGCAAATCACGCCGCGGTGCTTCATGCGCTTATACTTGCCGCACAAACACTCCCAATCAGCAGTAGGTCCGAAAATGCGAGCGCAGAAAAGTCCATCGCGCTCGGGTTTGAAAGTTCGGTAGTTAATGGTCTCCGGCTTGGTGACTTCACCATGGGACCAGCTTCGGATCTTCTCAGGAGAAGCCAAGCTGATACGGATGGAATCGAAGTCCGCGCTCAGGGTTCCACGATCGTACGGGTTAGGTCTGTACACGTTTGCCTCCTGTTCGTTCCGGATCCTTAGTCGGCCGCGTGTGCCAAATCAGGCACATCTTTCGGCTTCTTCATCAACTCAACATCGAGGCACAAAGACTGCAACTCGCGGATGAGCACGTTAAACGACTCAGGTACGCCAGGCTCGGCCGCTGCCTCGCCCTTGACGATCGCCTCATAAATCTTGGCGCGTCCGAAGACGTCGTCGGACTTGGCGGTCAGAAGCTCCTGCAGCACGTAAGCCGCGCCGTAAGCTTCCAGCGCCCAGACTTCCATTTCGCCGAAGCGCTGGCCGCCGAACTGGGCTTTGCCACCCAGGGGCTGCTGCGTGATCAACGAATACGGTCCGATGGAGCGTGCGTGGATCTTGTCGTCAACGAGGTGCGAGAGCTTCAACATGTAGATGAAACCCACCGTCACCGGCTGCTCAAACGGAAGCCCGGTCATGCCATCGAAGAGAGTGACCTTGCCGGATGAGGGCAATTCAGCCGTAGCCAGCTCGCCCTTAATGTCCGCCTCGGTGGCTCCGTCGAAAACCGGCGTCGCATACTTTTTGCCCAACTTGAAGCCGGCCCACCCGAGGTGCGTCTCGAGAATCTGGCCGACGTTCATACGCGAAGGAACGCCCAGCGGATTGAGGATGATCTCCACCGGCGTGCCGTTGGCCAGGTAGGGCATGTCTTCCTGCGGAACGATCCGCGAGATGACGCCCTTATTGCCGTGGCGGCCGGCCATCTTGTCGCCTACCGACAACTTGCGGCGCATGGCGATATAGATCTTCACCATCTTGATCACGCCGGGAGGCAGCTCGTCGCCCTTTTTGAGCTTGGCCGTCTTCTCTTCGGTGATCTTTTCGAGAACCTGGATCTGCCGTGAAGTCAGCTCCTCGATCTCGTCGATGGCCTCGTTAAGACGCACGTCGCGGCTGGAGAGCTTCATACGCTTCAGGTCGCGGGCCTTCATCTTTTCGAGAATGTCGCGGGTTAGCGGCGTGGACTTAGCCAGCAGCTTCTTATTGGTCTTTTCATCGTGCAGGTCGGCGACCAATTCCTTGCCGTCAAGCAAATTGGCCAAGCGCTTGGCGCGCTCGTCCTGCAGAATGCGCTTCTCGTCGTCGAGGTTGCGGTGCAACTTGTCGATCTGAGATTCCAGGATTGCCCTAGAGCGCATGTCGAGATCCGCGCCCTTGCGGGAGAAGACCTTCGCGTCAACCACCACGCCCTCAATGCCGGGCGGGCAGTAGAGCGACGCGTCCTTCACGTCGCCGGCTTTCTCGCCGAAGATGGCCCGCAGGAGCTTCTCTTCCGGAGTGAGCTGCGTCTCGCCCTTGGGCGTGACCTTGCCCACTAGGATGTCGCCTGGTTTGACCTTGGCGCCGATGCGGATAATGCCGCTCTCGTCGAGGTTCCTGAGGAACGCCTCGCTGATGTTGGGAATGTCGCGCGTGATTTCTTCCGGCCCCAGCTTGGTATCGCGTGCTTCGATTTCAAACTCCTCGATGTGGATCGAGGTGTAGTAATCTTCCTTGATCAACTTCTCGCTGACGATGATCGCGTCTTCGAAGTTGTAGCCGCGCCAAGGCATGAAGGCCACCAGAACGTTGCGGCCTAGTGCCAACTCGCCCAGATCGGTGCATGGGCCGTCGGCCAGCACCGCACCCTTCTTGACGCGCTGCCCCTGCTCAACGATCGGCTTCTGGTTGATGCAGGTGTTTTGATTCGAGCGCTTGAACTTGGTCAGTGGATAGATGTCGGCGCCAACCTCGCGGGACATCTGGCCTTCGTGGATATTGCCTTCCACTCGGACGATGATGCGCTCGGAGTCAACCGAATCCACCACTCCGGCGCGCTTGCAGATGATGGTCGCGCCGGAATCGCGCGCGGTCACCTTCTCCATCCCGGTACCGACAATCGGCGAATCGGCGCGCAGCAGCGGTACGGCCTGCCGTTGCATGTTCGAACCCATCAACGCGCGGTTGGCGTCGTCGTTCTCGAGGAACGGGATCAAACTCGCCGCCACCGACACCAACTGCTTCGGGCTGACGTCCATATACTGAACTTCGCCGCGGTGGGTCAAAGTGTAGTTGCCGGACTTGCGGGCGTTCACCAGATCATCCACGATCCGGCCGTCCGCATCGAGCTTTACGTTTGCCTGAGCGACAAGATACTTGTCTTCGTCCCAGGCCGACAGGTAGTCGCTGTGGGCTTCGTACTCGGGCAGCATCACGTCAGGGGCCAGGCTCTTAAGCAGCTTGTCCATGTCCTTGCGGGTCATTACCTGACCTACCTTTAGTGAGGTCGAACCCGGGTTAATGATGCGGACGTCATCCTGCACGACGCCATCGAGCACGCGTCGATACGGACTCTCAATGAAGCCGTAGGCATTGATACGCGCAAAGCAGGCCAGAGAGGAAATCAGCCCGATGTTCGGACCTTCCGGCGTTTCAATAGGGCAGATGCGGCCGTAGTGCGTGGAGTGCACGTCGCGAACTTCAAAGCCGGCGCGTTCGCGACTCAAACCGCCTGGTCCAAGGGCCGACAAACGACGCTTGTGGGTGATTTCCGAAAGCGGGTTGGTCTGATCCATGAACTGCGAAAGCTGGCTCGATCCGAAGAACTCGCGGATCGCCGCCATCACCGGCTTGGCATTCACCAGGTCGTGCGGCATGGCCGTAGACATTTCCTGGTAGACGGCCATCTTTTCCTTGATCGCGCGCTCCATGCGGACCAGCCCGATGCGGAACTGGTTTTCGAGCAGTTCGCCCACCGCGCGGACGCGGCGGTTTCCCAAGTGATCGATGTCATCCACCTGCCCGAAGCCCTTGCGCAACTTCAGTAAGTACTTGATGGTGTCGATGAAATCCTTCTGATCGAGCGTCCTTCGGTCGAGAGGATTGCGGCTCTTGGATTCTAGGTCATTCAAAAACTCTTCCGGCGCGTAGTCGGCGCGGTCGTAGAGCTTAATGTTGAACTTCATGCGGCCGACACGCGAAAGGTCGTATTTTCGCGCATCGAAGAACATACCTTGGAACAACTGGGTAGCAGTGTCCAGGGTCGGCGGATCGCCCGGCCGCAGTTTGCGGTAGATGTCGATCAACGCCTCGTTCTGCGCTTTGACCGGATCCTTCTTCAAAGTCAGCGAGATGACGTTCCCAACTTCATCCCGGTCCGGGAAGAAGACTTCGATGGTCGCGATCCCGGCGTCCATGACCTTGGAAAGAATGGATGCCGTCAGTTCCTGATTCGACTCGGCGAGGACTTCACCAGTCTCGTGATCGATGACGTCCTGAGCGACCCAGGCGCCCTCGATATCGGCGACGGTCACCTTCACTTCATCAATTCCGGCTTTGAGTAGTTCCTTGACAGTGCTCTCGCGAACCTTGCCCTTGCCAGAATAAATCGCGTCACCGGACTTCGAGTTGATGGCACCCTGCAACTTCAAACCGATCAGGTTGTCATCCGTCTTCCAGAGAATCTCTTTGTCCTTCAGACGTAGTTCGGTGATGCGGTAGAAGGCACGCAAGATGTCCGAATCGGACTTCAGTCCCAGCGCCCGAAGGAACACCGAACCGAGGAACTTGCGCTTGCGATCGATGCGAACGTGCAGCAGGTTCTTTGAGTCGTATTCGAACTCCACCCAACTACCGCGGTACGGGATGATCTTGCCGAGGTAATAGCTCTGCGCCGCGATGCGTTCGAAGAATACGCCCGGGGAGCGGTGCAACTGACTGACGATGACGCGCTCGGTGCCGTTGATAATGAAGGTGCCGTTGGCCGACATCAGCGGGATTTCGCCGAAGAAGACCTCCTGCTCCTTGAATTCACGCACGGTGCGGTTGCCAGCTTCATCCTTGTCGAACATTTTCAAGCGGATGGTGACCTTGAGCGGGGCCGCATAGGTCATCCCACGCTCTTCGCACTCCGCCTGGTCGTATTTCAACTGCAGACCGACAGGATCGCCGCAGCGATTGCAGAACGTCACGACGTTCTTGTTGAAGGTGCCGCACTTGTCGCACAACACGTCGCCTTGATGGAACGGATCCGTTCTAATGGTTGCGCCGCAAACAGGATTTCGGCAGACGGTGCGCAAGTGGTTCAGCCCCTTCAAGGCACCGCATTTGCACTCCCAATTGCCGATCGAGTAATCGACGAACTCCAACTCGCTCAAACCACGGAAATCGCTGATCGGGAACACGCTGCGAAACACGCTTTGCAGACCGATATCGTCCCGCTCGTCTGGCAGGAGATCCATCTGCAAGAAGCGCTCGTAGCTGCTCTTCTGCAACTCAATCAGGTTGGGGATGGGAACTGACGTTTTGATTCTGGAGAAATCAACGCGATCTTTGAGGTAGAAAGTCGACCCAGTGGCCATTCACCGCTCCTTCAGGAAGTTTCGACCGTACGTCCGGAACGCACGGGCGGGAACCTTCCCGCTTTCCGACTCCAACTACCAGGCCACGATGCCCGGCACGGCGGAGCCATTGCCGCGTCTACAGCTACTAGTTTCTTTGGGGAGGCCCGGCGCAGGAACGTCTGACACCAAGGGCTGAATTCGGAGAGCGCCTGAGGTTGAGATGTTTAGACTTGTCGCCAGGACGGGGGTTAGCACACCCGGCACACAACGCGCACTGAAGGAGTACTCCGGCAATTTCTTCAGTCGCACAGAGGCAACAATCCTCAGCCCACAATCCAAACTCGATTGTTTCAGTCTAACAAACAGAGTACAAGTCAGTCAAAGTAACGTTTCACAGGGCAAACCGAAAGCTGAGCCGGGACATCGTCCCGGCCGCTCCGGCTCGCCCTGCTCAATTCTCTATTACTCGCCGCTCATTCCTCAGGATAGACCAGCGCGCGAGGACCGCCTACTGCAACACCATACCAGCGAGTCTACTTAACGTCGACCGTGGCTCCGGCGTCGACGAACTTCTTCTTGATCGTCTCAGCTTCTTCCTTGGTGATGCCTTCTTTGATCGGCTTCGGAGCAGCCTCGACCAAGTCCTTGGCCTCTTTCAGCCCCAGGCTGGTGACTTCACGCACGGCCTTGATCACGTTGATCTTATTCGCACCGAATGAAGTCAGGATCACCGTGAATTCGGTCTGTTCCTCGACCACAGCAGCGGCCGCTGCGCCACCGCCGGCCGGCGCAGCTACAGCTATTGAAGCAGCGGCGGCGCTAACGCCAAGTTTTTCCTCAAGCAGCTTCACCAGCTGAGAGGCCTCCAGGAGAGTTAAGCCCTGGATTTGATCAGCAATCGCATTGATGTCAGCCATCGTTGTCCGTACTCCCTATCTAAAAATCGTGCTTATTTCGCTCCCGGGTCGAGGCGGTTCCAAGCCTGGGTCCACCTAGGAGGAGAACTTGTTTTCTTTCACGCCCTGGTCAAGGACCACGGCTACGTTACGGCCCACGCCGCTAATTGCGCTCACCAATCGCTGTGCCGGTGCATTGATCAGGTACAGCAACTTGGCGTAAATCTGTTCCTTGGGCGGCATGTTCGCAAGATCCTGGATGTCGGCCAAATTGATGACCCGACCCTCCACGATGCCAGCCTTGAACACGAATGTTGCATTGGTCTTGGCGTACGCCGTCAGCGCCTTGCACAAAGCCACAGGATCGCCTTGGGTGTAAGCCACCGCCGACATACCCTTCAAGCCCTGCAGCGGAGCTTCCGAAGGAGTTCCCGCCGAGGCCTTTTCAGCAAGCGTGTTCTTGACCACATGGTACATTCCACCGGCGTGACGCACCGTCCTGCGCAATTCGTAATCCTGCGCAACGGTCAGCTTATTGAAACCGGTCACAAACACATTCGCCGATTCCTGCAAGGCCTTACGCAGCGCTTCCAGATCTTCTTGCTTGCGCTTTCTGTCTTTCATCGTCCTTATCCTGACTGCGGGTTCTTATGCGAAAAGCCTGCCGCCGCTAAACTACTGCCCGCAAATTGAAGGACGTAACATCCAAATGGATGCCCGGCCCCATCGTCGAGCACAGCGTGACACTCTTCACGTACTTGCCTTTGGCTGCCGCCGGCTTGGCTTTCACAACGGCCTGGATGAGCACACTCGCGTTTTCCAGCAGCTTCGGCGTGGAAAATCCAACCTTGCCGACCGGAGCGTGAATTACGCCCGTTTTATCGACGCGGAACTCGACTTTGCCAGCCTTGACTTCCTGAACGGCCTTCGCCACATCGACCGTCACTGTGCCGGTCTTCGGGTTCGGCATCAATCCGCGGGGGCCGAGAATCTTGCCGAGCCTGGCCAACGCACGCATCATGTCCGGTGTCGCGACCACCGCTTCGTAATCCAGCCAATTTTCCTGCTGGATCTTCGCCACCATTTCCTCGCCACCGGCAAAATCCGCGCCCGCCTCTAAGGCTTCGCGGATTTTGTCGCCGGAGGCGATGACCAGCACACGCTTCGTCTTACCAAGTCCGTTCGGCAGTACGACGGTGCCGCGCACCATCTGGTCTGCGTGCTTCGGATCAACGCCCAGGCGCATATGCACCTCGACCGTCTCATCGAATTTCGTGAACTTGATCCTCTGGACGAGCGGAACTGCTTCTTCGAGAGTGTAAGGCTTCGCCTCAACCTGAGACGATGCTGCTGCGTACTTTTTGCCTGGTTTTCTTGCCATATCGACTGGTCCTAACGGCCCCGGCACGTTCCAAAAATCGCTTTCGCGACGCTCGGAAGCCCAGAAGCCTCCCAATGCGAGGTTCTTAAAGACCTGAACTTCTACAATAACACTTCTTAGCGAGCGAGGCAAAACAAGCCTCGTCCCGTTCCGACTGGTTCGGCAATCACTCGCCAAACGCCTGTTTACTGCTACTTGATGACTTCGACACCCATGCTGCGGCAAGCACCGCGAACCTGGGCCTTTACGCCTTCAATGTCGAACGAATTCAAATCCGGCATCTTGATCTTGGCTATTTCATCGATCTGCTCTTGCGAGATCTTACCAACTTTCGTTTTGTTGGGTTCTGCGCTGCCCTTGGCAAGGCTCAGCGCTTTCTTCACAAGGATCGCGACGGGCGGCGTTTTAGTGATGAACGTGAAAGACCTGTCATTGTAGATCGTGATCACCACAGGGATAATCAGACCTTCCTGGTCCTTGCCGGAGGTCTTGGCGTTGAACGCCTTGCAGAACTCCATAATATTGACGCCCTGGGGGCCGAGCGCCGTACCCACCGGGGGTGCTGGAGTTGCCTTCCCCGCCGGAATTTGCAGTTTTACAACTGCGTTTACCTTCTTTGCCATGCTTCTATGCCTTCCGCTTCCAAATCCTGTTCAGCCGTTCGCGGGTACTCTTAGACAGATTTCTCCACCTGCAGGAAATCCAGTTCCACCGGTGTTGAACGTCCAAAAATCGTCACCATCACCCGCAATGTGTTCCGCTCGGAATTGATCTCGTCTACCTTGCCGGAGAAGTTCGTGAAGGGCCCGTCGACGATGCCCACAGTCTCATTCTTCTCGAACGTCAACTTCGGCCTCGGACGTTCAGCCGAACTCGCCTGACGGTAAAGGATGGAATTAACCTCGTCCGCGCTTAAAGGTACCGGGGTATTCCCGCCGCCCACAAATCCCGTCACCCTCGGCGTGTTCTTCACCTGATGCCAGAGTTCGTCGTCCATAGCGATCTGTACCATCACATAACCGGGGTACAGCAGGCGCTTGCTGGTGACTTTCTTACCGTTTCTCAACTCCACGACCTCTTCGGTCGGAATGAGCACCTGGCCCACCTTGTCCATGAACCCGTAGGCCGAAGCACGCGCTTTCAGCGACTCAGCTACCTTGTTCTCAAAGCCTGAATACGTGTGGATGATGTACCAGTTCATGGCCGGGCCTTCCGGCGCGGCCGCTTCGACAGCCTCAACAACCGCTTCGGTCTCCACTTCACTCGCTGCTGGAGCTTCGGGGGCCGACTGGCCGTCTAGCTGATCTTCGTTGCTGAAGTCTATCTCGGACATCGCGTACCTGAGTCCTCACCAAGCCATGCCCGGCAGTTTGCCGGGCGACGGCTCTTACCTTGTCGCCAGCTTGTGAAAAACAACATTGATGCTGTTGCCAAGCAGCGCGTCCACCAGCGCAAAGTACGCGGCGAACAGGAAAACGCTGATTATGACCACGGCCGTTGTAGCCTGCACCTGGGCCCGGGAGGGCCAAGTCACGCGGCGCATTTCAGCCTTCAACTCGTCAATGTACTCTCGAACGCCCTTTAGCCAGTTACCGAACTGGCCCAGAGGCTGAACCGCGTTTGTGGTCTGTGTAGCCATCGTCCTTGCACCTATTCGAAATCAGTTGGCAGGGGGTGAGGGATTCGAACCCCCACTAGCGGTTTTGGAGACCGCAGGTCTACCCTTAACCTAACCCCCTGTCCGGAGACTCCAAGTCTATCTTAGCGTAACTTACGCCGGAGCCCTAACTCGTCATTCCACCGCACACGGGCTCCAACCCCTAGCATGGTGCTCGTGACTACCGAACGATCGCATTCGTTCTGCCTGCGACCCGAATCATCCCGTCCAGGCTACGAAAGCACTTCCGTAACCGTGCCGGCGCCCACTGTGCGGCCACCCTCACGGATGGCGAACCGCAGGCCCTTGTCCATCGCGACCGGGGTAATCAGCTCCACCGTAATCGTCACGTTGTCGCCCGGCA
>CAIVVT010000278.1 GCA_903909435.1 uncultured Acidobacteriia bacterium
AACCCCCGCCCAACGTCTTTTCGAATCTCTACGCTGTCAACGACCGGCGGCGCGACCCCGTACATTGCCAAGCGTGGTGGTCAAAGCCGGTGGCCGTGCTTGCCCTTGCTATCATACACCCAAGGGAACCCGACGGAACCCAAGCTGGAAATACCCTCTTTTCCGCCTGATCCAAAAATTGACAAACGCGACTGTATATACACCGTATGCACATGCTAACCATCACCGCCAAGGTTTTCAAATCCGGTAATTCGCAGGCGATACGGCTGCCAAAAATCCTTCGGCTGCGGGCCACGACGGTGCAGATCGAGAAAACAGGCCGTGGCCTGCTGATCCTTGATCCCAAGGCTGAAGCGCAACGGGTGAGGGCGCTTTCGAAGCTCTACGGCTCCTGCCCCGACTTTCCGGATATCGAACCGCTCGATTTGCCGGCTTCGTGATCTACCTGCCGGATACAAACGTGTTCTCGCGGTTTCTTCGCGGCATTGACGGGGGCGTAAGGGAGAAACTTGAGACGAACCTGCGGTTCTGCCGGCTCTCGTCGGTGGTCCTGTCGGAGCTGGAATACGGCGCGGCGAAATGCCCGGACATCCCAACGTTGCGCGAGCGGGTGCGCTCGCTGAGGAAGCTGATTGCGGACGAGGCGGATTACACGTGCGCCGACGCGGTGTTCTATGGCTTTGTTCGCGCCCATCTCGCCCGCCTCAAGCCAAACGCCCAGCCCATCGGGCCCTATGACCTGATGCTAGCCGCCCAGGCACTGCGTCTCGGAGCCGTGCTCGTGACGAACAACACCGGGGAATTCGCGCGAGTGCCGGGCCTGAGCGTTGAGAATTGGCAATAAGTGGACTGTGGCTCGGTTCGAAGAGTCCACCGACCGGGTGCATGACCCCTGGTCGGATCCCCGTCCCCGCTCACATCCGCCGAGCCGGCAGCTTGGGATCGACCACCTTGCGGGCGCTCTCCGCGCCGCTTACCGGCAGATTGGAACCTAAACTCATAGTGTCACAGTTACACTTGAACAAAACACCAAAGGTATCACAGTTATACGGTGCCCTCTATTACCATTAAGGAACTTCATGCCACCACTGGGGCGCACGTCCGCCGCGCGGGTGCTTCCAAGACACCGACCATGGTCACCGATCGCGGTGAGCCTGTAGCCGTGATCGCGAATCCATCCCTGCTTCGACCGCGTCGACGGATCCGTGTCCTATTGCCTGAGTTTGCCGCCATGATGGCGCGCACCCCGGGTAACGATCTCCAGGACGACCTCGATGCGATCCGCGGCGAACGATGATCTTCTGCGACACATCGACACTTGCGAAGCTCTACGTCCCGGAACCTGAATCCTTGGCAGTCCGGCAGCGGCTCGAAACGGAAGATTCTGTTCAGCTTTCAGAACTGGCCCGGACGGAGTTGATGGCGGCCTTTCACCGGCGACTCCGCGAAGGAAAGTGGAGCCGGCAGGATTTCAGCGCGGTGGTCAGCCAGTTTTCGGCGGATGACATCGGGGGCTTCTGGGACTGGCTCCCGTTGGAATCGGCGATCACCCAGGCGGCCGCGTCGGTCTACTCATCGCTCTCGGAGACCATTTTTCTCCGGTCTTCCGATTGCCTCCACCTGGTGACAGCCCTGCACCACAACCACCGGGATATATTCACTCACGATAGAAATCAGGCC
>CAIVVT010000279.1 GCA_903909435.1 uncultured Acidobacteriia bacterium
CCGCCGGATTGCTCCTCAACCGATGCCCTCATCGGGATTGGTCGGCCGGGCGGCTTCTGCTCGCATGAAGATTCCAAGCTGGCCTGCCCGCTCGCCAAGTACGGGAGCGACAAAGGCGGCAAGGCCGCTGGCCAGGCCTGCAAGGAAGTGAAGCAGCTCTTCTTCCTCCGCGGTGACAGCTTGTTGCCCGAGGTGATTGGCTTGCCGCCCACGAGCTTGAAGCATGTCCGGCAATACATGGTCAGCCTGACCTGCAACAAGGTGCCCTACTTCGCGGCGCTCACCCGCATCGGGCTGGAGAAGCGCATCAACCCGGCCAACAAGCCCTACGCCGTGGCGACGTTCACATACGTGCGCCGGCTGACTCCCGGCGAACTGACCAAGTCGCTCCAGTACCACGACATGGTGGCTCCGATGCTGCAAGCCATGGGCGCGGACACCGAGACCGCCAGGGACTCCGCGGCCCAGGAAGCATAAGCGGGGCCTGAGATCCTCCTCGCTTTTGCCACGGGCCTGGTCCAGCGGTAACGGCGCGAGTTCGGTCCGGTTCGTCACTTCCACGCGCGGCGGCGTTTCTTCGTTGTTCCTTTCTCGCCGCCGCGTATTTTTCCCGGTGATTGCCATGAGTCAAAAACAAGAAATCGATTACTACGAACTTGATCCAGGCGGCGCGCAATGAAACGCGGGGCGGAAAGCAACGCGGCGCGCGAGTCCCAGATCGTCGACTCGATCATGAAACGCCTTCGGCAGGAGCAGCGCTGCGTAGTTCGAAAGCGGCACGGCACGGCATTTTGCTTTGCAGGAGATGCGGACCTCTATGGCTCCCTGCGTGGGCGGCACTTCGAGATTGAAGTGAAGCGGCCCGGTCAGTTTCCGACAGACCTCCAGGCAGCACGCCTGGTCAATTGGCGGGATTCTGGCGCGCTCTCCGGGTGCGCAACAAGCGTGAGAGAAGCCTTGGCGATCTTGGGACTCACGGAATGAGTACGCCCATCTACTCCCGCGAAGCCCTGCGCGAATCGCGCGAAAGTCAGGAAGCGCAACAGAGGAACGACGACCCGCAGCTCAGCATCTTCGACCGGGTTCCCCTGGACGCACCGATGCCGGATGGTCTGGTGCTCGGCTACTGGGCCGACTGGCTGGGCGAGTATGTGTCGCGCGAGACCTACCTGACCAAGTGCCCGCTCGACCGGGTGCGCGCACCCAAAGCAGAGGAAGGCCCCGCACCGATCGAGCCGTCGGCCGACAAAGAACAGGCGGAGAGCCAACGGCGGTTCTCCCGCACGGGGACTGCTGGAATGCTACCCGGATTCATCGACTAAGGAGTGTCTTTTTTATGTCCAGCACTACGATCAACACCGTCAGCAACCAGCCGCTCGACCTCCTGGCGCCGGTGCCCGATTTCATCCACATTCTCGATATAGCCCACGGACTCGCGTTGCAGTGCAGATTCGCCGGCCAGATTCAGGAGTTCTATTCCGTGGCCCAGCACTCCATCATGGTGAGCCGATTGGTCCCGCCCGAGGACGCGATGTGGGGGCTGCTGCATGATGCCAGCGAGGCTTACCTCTGCGACATCGTGGCGCCGGTCAAACGGACTCCGCTGATGACGGGCTATCGGATGATCGAGACCGCGCTCATGCGAGCGGTTTT
Source organism: uncultured Acidobacteriia bacterium (assembly GCA_903909435.1). Taxonomy (GTDB): domain Bacteria; phylum Acidobacteriota; class Terriglobia; order Bryobacterales; family Bryobacteraceae; genus CAIVVT01. The sequence goes on from CAIVVT010000279.1 coordinate 1,654, forward strand.
GATTCGGTTCCAAGTTCGCGGCGATATGCCCGCCAGCGTGAAGGATGCGGATAGGATCGCCCTGGCCACGGAATTCCGGGACCTGCGCGGGTATAGCGGCGACGCGGCGCAGTGCGCCGTTGGCGCGCGAGCGGCGGCGCAGCGGATCGAGCCGGTGGACTGGCAGACGGCGCGGCGCTTGTTCATGGACAGGTTCCGCGAGATCACCTCCTGGGGGCATGCCCAGTGACCGCCGGAGACTTCCTCGAAGTCCTGTGGGGAGCGAAGCCCGAGGGTCAACTAATCCTCATCTGGACGCTTCCCGACCGGCGCTCCTATTGGTGCGCCGACGTTGCGCAAGCCACACGGATTGTGGAGGGCCTACAACAGTCCTCCGATATTTACGTCGGAGTCGGCCTGCGCGGGAGGGACCTCGGACCCAATCACCGCGGCACCAACGAGGAGGTGACCAGCATCAGCGGCATGTGGGCCGATATCGACCTGAAGAGCATTGCGCATCAGAAAGAGAAACTCCCGCCCTCTGCAGCAGACGGGCTTCAGATTCTCCCGGCCGGCGTTGCGCCGACCATCATCATCCACACTGGCAACGGCCTGCACGTCTGGTGGGTGTTCAAAGAGCCGTGGATCCTGGAGACGCAGGAAGATCGGGACCGTGCCGCAGCGCTGGCGGCGCGCTGGCAGTCGATGTTGCGGCAGAATGCCGCCATTCGCGGTTGGGGCTTCGACCGGCTCGCCGATGTGGCCCGCGTCCTGCGGATTCCAGGGACGCAGAACCATAAGGATCCGGATAACCCCAAGGATGTGGTGGTGACGGAATGGCATCCGGAGATCCGTTACGATCCGAACGACATTGATGAAATCCTGGATAGCTTTGGGATTCCAGATGCAGACGCGGCCAAGCGCGCAGCCCTGGAATGGGCCGCCCGTTTCAGCGACGTAGCGCTGAAGATCGACCCGAGTGTGCAATTCCCCGCGGATCAAATCGACGAGTTTTGCAGAATTGACATGCGCTTCCGCAATACGTGGCTGCGGCAGCGGCATGACCTGAAGGACCAGAGCCAGAGCGGCTACGACATGGCCCTCGCGATGTTCTGCGTGGAAGTGGGATTAAAGGAGCAGGCCATCGTGGACCTGATCATTGCGCACAGATACCTGCATCGCCAGAAGCAGCGCGCCAACCCGGACTACTTCCACAGGACGATTGCGAGAGCTTTCCAAGGCGCCAGTGGGGCGCCAGTGCCCTTGCCGAGTATTCCCGGAGTGCCCGGTGCCGAGTCAACTGACGGTGCGGCAGAGTGTCGCCAATCTCTAGCCAGCCGTTCGCCACAGCTGCGTCCTGAGCCTCGGGGTGCGGCACAGCTACCGCCTGCTGACCCGGCGCGCGTGAAGGCGATCCTGTGCGAGACGCTGTCCGAGATCCTAGGCATCCGGATCCTGCGCATGCTCAAGATCACCGGCAGGGAACCCAGCTATCAGATTGAACTTGACGACGCTACGGTGGAGCTGTCGAGCGTAGCGAAGATTCTGGAACAGGGCTCGCTGCGAACGGCGATCGCTGCGCAAACCGAGAAACTGACCAACAAAGTCAAGGCGAAGGACTGGGATACCGTTGCGCAAAAGATGCTCCAGGCACTGACCATCCAGGAGGGCGGCGAAGAGGCCAGCTTGAAGGGATCCACGCGCCTGTACCTGGACAGCTACCTGAGTGAAACGGCGTTCATTCAATCGATCGAAGCGCAAACGATCCAGACTATTCGAAAGCCGACAGTCCTGAATTCCCATCCCGGTCAGATTGCGATTTGCTCGAGTGATTTCCAGGTCTACCTCACCAAAGTGCAGAACCAGAACCTTAGCGTGAAGGCGGTCGCGTCGATGCTCGCCTCGATCGGATGCCAGTGCGTGCGGGCATATGGCAAGTTCCGCGAACAGAGCCGCTGGGTGTTGCCGGTTGAGGACTTTTCGCCGGCGCAATACACCACGCACCTGCAGGAAGAAAAGGCGGTGACATCGGCATGATTACTTGCGATAGATGTGGGTTGACGCTTCAAGGTTTCGACGCGCACGCCACGGCAGAGGATTGCCTGCGGCATCTGGTGCCCCGTTATGCGGCGATGGCAGGCATGACGAGAAAGCAGGCGGAGTATGCGGAGCGCCTCGAGCAGCGCCTTGAGCGCGCGCAACTCCAGTCGAGAACAGCTGAGCACTTGCACAATGCCACGCTTCGGGACGTGCACCGTGAGCGCAACCGGTCTGCACGGCTGGAACTCGCCCGCAACACCGTATACAGCGCATTGCTGCGTGCTCAGGCGCAAGCCACCGTAGAGAAGCGCCGCTACGCCAAGGTGATCGCCAGACTGCGCAAGCTGGCCGGCGCGTACTTGGAAGACGCGGCCTGATGCCGTATGCGCAATCGGACCGGGGCAAGTACTACCGCACCTGGCGGAACACCTGGGCTCCGATCATCCGCCAGGAGATCGAGGGGCTGGTTGGGAAGCAGGCGCAGCCGCCCTACGACGCCTCCGTGAGGAAAGCCATTCGTGCCGCCCTGCGCGCCCGCTGGCGCGCCATGGGCCACCCCTGCCGGGACTGGCCGGACAAGGTCTGGTGCGACGAAGCACGCCGCCAGCTTGGGCTGCGGCCGGTGGGCGGCAGTGAGGTTCGGAAAGTGGATCGCAGGCAGATTGAGATGTTCAAGCGGGAAACAGAAAGCGCGGATTGATTCATGAGCTACGGGAGTGCAGCACCGGCTATGGGTTTGCAGCCATGACGGACAACGAGACAGAAGCCGTGCTGGCGCTCGCTGGTCTGTTTATGGGCGAAGACTCGCGCGCCCGGAGGTTCGTGGATGACCTTGTCTGGGAGCTCAAGGTCCACCCGTGGGTCAGGATCTCCGGTCGCCAGGGCAAATACCTGTGGATCCTGGTGGAACGCTACCGGCGCTACTTGCCCGGCGCGTTGGTAGTCACTGCAGGCATCGAGCTTCGTGGCGTTTGACACGCCATGCTGCAGCCGGACCAGATCCAGGAACACGCCGAACGCGCCGACGCCGAAGTCCGCGAGTACCGAATCTTCGGCCCCCCGGGGACGGGAAAGACAACGAACCTTTCGCGCCAGGTGGCCCGTGCCGCCAGCCGCTTTGGGGAGAATGCCGTCCTGGTGACGAGCTTCTCCAAGGCGGCCGCCGCGGAACTCGCCGGCCGCGACATGAAGATCGTGCCGGACCGCATAGGAACCCTGCACTCACACTGCTGGCATGCCCTGGGCGGCCCCGAGATCGCCGAGGCCAACGTTGAGGAATGGAACCGGGATAACCCTAGCCTGCGGATCACCGCCGCGAAGAAGCAGTCCAAGCTCGATGGCGAAGAGTCGATTGTGGGGGACGAGCCCTCCTCCACGGAGAAGGATGGCGACGCCTGGCTGCAGCAGCTCAACCGGTTCCGAGGCATGCTGATGCCGCCCGCTGGGTGGCCGATGGCGCTACGGGAATTCGCCGCGAAATGGACCGTTTACAAAGAGTCCTGCGGGCTGCTCGATTTCACCGACCTGATCGACAAGGCGATGACCGACACGTGGACTGCGCCGGGAAACCCGGACGTGATCTTCGCCGATGAGGCTCAGGACCTCAACCGGATGCAGTTGACGCTGATTCGCCGTTGGGGTGAGCACGCAAACTATTTCATTTTGACCGCCGACGACGACCAGACGATCTATTCCTGGACCGGCGCCACGCCCGAGGCAGTCCTCGACCCGCCGATCCCAGAGGCCAACGTAATCGTGCTCAAGCAGAGCTACCGTGTGCCGCGCGCCGTGCATGCCTTGGCGGACAGTCTGATTCGCACGGTCGGCCGGCGTCAGAAGAAAGAATACTTCCCGCGCGACTTCGACGGCAGCGTGCAGCGCTTGAGCGGCAACGGCTGGTCCTCGCCCGACTACTTCATCCTGAAGACCACGGAGGAACACATCAAACGGGGCCAGACCGTGATGTTCCTGGCACCGTGCTCCTACATGCTCGCACCGTACATCGCGGTCTTGCGCAAGGCCGGAATCCCGTTCGGCAACCCATACCGGCGATCGAACGGCGCCTGGAATCCGCTGGCGAATAAGCAGCCCGGCTCATCCGTCAATCGTCTGCTTGCGCTCCTGGCGGCTCATCCCGCGATGGGCGCAGCGGCCCGGCAATGGACCTTCGGCGACGTGAATCTCTGGTGCCAGTGGCTATCGTCACAGGGCGTATTGAAGCACGGAGCAAAGAAGCAGATCTCTGCGACGGAAGAGCACCTGGTTGCGTCGATTGCGGACCTCGACCGGATTTTCGAGCGTTCTGCGCTCGACTCGCTGCTCGATGCCTTCGAAGGCGACTACATGCAACTCATTGACTGGTGGCGGCAGCGGGTGGCCCCCTCCCATGGAGACCACCTGCGCTATCCGCTCTCTATCGCCAAGGCGCGGGGGCCACAGGCGCTGGCAGAAGAGCCCCAGGTGACCGTCGGAACGATCCACTCAGTCAAGGGCGGCGAGGCCGACGCCGTGTTCCTGGTGCCGGACTTGAGCGCAGCGGGCGATGCGGCGTACCGTCGCGACGGTCCCACCAAGGACTCCGTGGTCCGGCTGTTCTATGTCGGGCTGACCAGGGCGCGGGAGACGGTATATATCTGCGCGCCCGAGAGCGCGAAAGCCATTCGGATTTGAGTAGGGCGGGCAGCGACGGGAACGGCGCATTTTGGGGGTACTACGGGCCTCGCGCTGCAGCCCGAAATCGGAGGGAAACGCGCGCGGTTTTCCCAGTGGAACAATCCGCGCACATGAAGGTAAGGTAGGGCCGCAATGAGTGTTTTCAAGATCGGCTCGATCTGGTATTACAACTTCGTTCTCGACGGCCGGCGCTACAGCAAGTCGACGGGCCGGACGCGCAAGCAGGATGCGATTGACGACGAAACTGCCGCGC
>CAIVVT010000280.1 GCA_903909435.1 uncultured Acidobacteriia bacterium
CGATCCGCCATCTTCACGCTCGCCATCCTGAGCCTCTCAGGTCTTTTGACGCGGCTCCGGGTCCGCCTGCAGTTGTAGCCTGTGGCCTATGATCGGGGCTTCGATTCGCTCCGCGGTTGCACCAACCAGAGATTCAGCATCAATATGATGGCGCCGCAGGTGATGGCCGAATCCGCCAGGTTGAACACCGGGAAGTGCGCCGGACCCCAATAGAAGTCGAGGAAGTCGGTCACACTGCCGAAGATCAAGCGGTCGTAAAAATTGCCGGCAGCGCCACCCAGGATCAACCCCAACGCCAGGCGGAAACTCCAGTGGCCCTGATCGGAGCCGGCCTTCCCGGTCCGGATCGACTGCCACAGCAGGTACGCGACAACCCCCATGACGGCGACCGTAAACGCCACCAGCAGCGGGCTGGTGCGGCCCGCCGCGGAGTTGTCAAATAGACTGAACGCCATCCCGGTGTTGCGCGCCGAGACGATCTCAAATAGACCCGGAATCACCTTGACCGTGTCCCAGGTCGAGAAGGTCGTTTCGATGATGTGCTTCGTAGTCCGGTCCAGCAGGACGATCAGCGCCGACACAGCGTAGGGCCAATAGCGCAACTGGAATCAGGCTCCTTGCCGGCTGGCCATAATCTCGCGTACGGCTTCCGCGCACGGGGAGCAAACACCGGGCAGTTCCGCATCCGAGCCGACGTCGTGCGTGTACTTCCAGCAGCGCTCGCACTTGACACCCGTGGCTCGTAACACGGTGACCCGCAACGGGCCATCGGCCGGCTTTAGCTCGACTTCGGATGTGATGAACAGCGCGGGCAACCCAGACTCGTAGCGCTGCAGCAAGGCAAGCTGTTCGCCCGACGACTCCAGCAGCACCTTTGCTTCAAGCGGCGCACCGATCTGCTTCAGGTTTCGCGCTTCTTCCAAGCTCTTCAGCACCTCGTTGCGGATCAGCAGCAACTGATCCCAGGTCTGCGAGAGCTCGGAACCATCGCCACTCAGGCCCGCCGTCAGTTCCGCGGGCTGCGGGAACTCGGCGATGTGAATGCTCTCGGGCGAACCGGCCGGCCGGCGCGTCTCCGCCCAGACTTCTTCGGTCGTGAACGCCAGTACTGGCGCGGCCAGCCGCACGAACGCGCAATGAATGCGGTGCAGAGCGGTTTGTGCGCTCCGCCGCGCCCTTGAGTTCGGCGCTGAGGTGTACAGCCGGTCTTTCAAAACGTCAAAGTACACCGAGCTGAGCTCCGTGGCGAAGCTGTACAGCGCCTGATAGGCCCTGTGGAAGAAGTACTCGTTGTAATGCGCCAGGCAGCGTTCCACCAGGTCGGCGGCGCGATACAGCATCCAACGGTCGATCTCCAGCAGTTCGCTGGCGGGCAGCGCATCGGCGACGGGGTCGAAGTCGTGCAGATTGCCCAACGCGTAGCGAAACGTGTTTCTGAACTTGCGATAGGCGTCGGTCAACCGATCGAGAATCACCTGCGAGAGCCGCACGTCTTCGGTGTATTCCACCGACGCCACCCACAGCCGCAGAACGTCCGCGCCGAACTTCTTGATCAGATCCTCCGGCGCGATCACGTTGCCGACCGACTTGGACATAGCCCGGCCCTCGCCGTCCAGCGCCCAGCCGTTGGTAGCGCACTCTTTGTAAGGCGCGCTGCCGCGCAGGCCGACTCCGACCAGCAGTGACGAGTGGAACCAGCCGCGATACTGGTCGCCTCCCTCCAGGTACATATCCGCGGGCCAGGGCAGCCCGTTCGCTTCCGTGAGCACGGACAAGTGGCTCGAACCGGAGTCGAACCAGACGTCCAGAATGTCGTTTTCCTTGCGAAATTCGCGCCCGCCGCATTTCGGGCAGGCGACGTCCGGACCCAGCAGTTCCGCGGACGTTTTCGTATACCAGACGTCGGCGGTATGCTCTGCGAACTGGCGTACGATCGGGTCGAGGTACTTGCGGTCGGTCAACGTTTCGCCGCACTGCTCACAGTAGAAAACCGTGATCGGGACGCCCCACACGCGTTGCCGCGAGATGCACCAGTCCGGGCGCGAGGCGAACATGTTTGAGATGCGTTCCTGACCCCACTCGGGGTGCCATGCGACGTGCTTGACGGCTTCCAGCGCCTTGGCCCGCAGGTCATTCAGCTCCATGCCGATGAACCACTGCTCGGTGGCCCGGAAGATGGTCGGGTGGTGGCAGCGCCAGCAATGCGGATAGCTGTGCTCGATCTTCTTTTCGCCCAGCAGCGCGGCGTTCTCGGCGAGAATCCGCGTGACGATTGGGTTGCCTTCCCACACCGTCTTGCCGATCAATTCCTCGGGCAGCGTGCCCGCCGCGCCCTCGGCGTGGAAGAACCGGCCGCGCGCATCGATCGGGCAGAAGATCGGGAGACCGTACTGCATGCCCGCGACGTAGTCTTCCTGGCCGTGGCCCGGGGCGGTGTGGACCGCGCCGGTGCCCTGCTCCAGGGTCACGTAGTCTTCCACGATGGCGAGCGAATCGCGCTCCAGGAAGGGATGGCGGAACACGGAGCGGTCAAGCACCGCGCCTTCGAAGCGGGCGACCTCGACCACCGACTTGCCGGTCCAGCCGCAGTTGGCGACGGTCGCGTCTAGCAGACCTGCGGCCACGATGTATACGTCGCCTTCGACATCCACCGCGACGTACTCGAATTTGGGGTGGAACGCGATTCCGACGTTGGCCGGTATCGTCCAGGGCGTTGTGGTCCAGATCAAGCCGCACACAGCGCGACCCGCCAGCGCCGGGTGGATTCTCGCCGGGTCGCTGGTCAATTTGAAGCGCACCCAGATCGACGGGCTGGTATGGTTCTCATACTCGACTTCCGCCTCGGCCAGCGCCGTGCGGCAATGGATGCACCAGTTGACGGGCTTCAGCCCTTTGTAGACCGAGCCCTGGCTCAAGAAATCGACGAACGCGCCCGCCGTGACGGCCTCATACTCGGCGCTCATCGTCAGGTACGGCTTCTCCCACCGGCCTAAGACGCCCAGCCGTTGGAAGGACTTACTTTGCAGATCTACGTATTTCTGGGCGTACTTGCGGCACTCGGCGCGGATCTCGGCCACGCTCATAGAGGACTTTTTCGAGCCCAGTTGGCTGTCGACTTTGATCTCGATCGGCAGGCCATGGCAATCCCAGCCGGGGACGTAGGGCGAGTCGAAGCCCGCCATGGTCTTCGACTTGATGATGAAATCTTTCAGGATCTTGTTGAACGCGTGACCCAAGTGGATGTTGCCGTTTGCATACGGCGGGCCGTCATGCAGCACGTACATCGGACGCCCCGCGCGGCTGGCCCGAATCTGGGCATACAGGCCCGTTTCAACCCACTTTTCGAGCCATTTCGGCTCGGTTGTGGGCAGGTTTGCCTTCATCGGGAATGCGGTCGAAGGCAAATTGACCGTCTTTTTCAAATCTAAACTGCTGAAATCCATTGCGCCCTGATCTATCCATCGTACAAAATCGGGCGAAACCACCGATGCGAAACTGTCGTCCCATCAACGGAATGAAGTGTTTCGGCATGGCGGTAGTGTGTCTGGTTCCGCTTTTCGCGGAGCCCCTGTTGCTGGTGCACGACGGCGCCGGCAAACTGCTGCGGCAGGCCCCGGTGGTCGTGCGGCCGGAGGGCAAGTCGTGGGCGTCGCGCGAGGCGCTTTACGGTGCGGCGTCGGCGGTTCTGTTGGACGACCAGGGTGTGATGCACCCGGTGCTCTCCGTCACGGCCGACGACCGCGACTCGGGTGTGGTCGAGCTATTCATCGGCCGCCAGGCCCCGGTTGGCCCGAGTAACGCATCCCAGCCAGCCACGGGCGTGACCAGCGGCGGCCATTCCGCAGCGGTCGGAGAGTACCGTGATTCCGGCGGTTTTGGCATGGTGGCACGGCTCAGTTGCTCCGGTGTTGGCGAGGTCAGCGGGCCGCTGTACAACGAGCATGGCTTCCTGGCCGGATGGCATTCCGTGCGGTCGGTGAATGGCCAGCCGATCACTTTCGCGATTCCGCTGGAGCGGCTGTCAGCGGGGCTGACCCCGACTCCGCCCGTCCCACTCGCCGCCTGGGACCAGAGCCGCAAGCCCGCGGCTGACGAGATCTATTCAAAAGCGCTCGCTTACATGTGGGCAGCCGACTACGAAGGTGCGGCTTTTTACTGGCGCAAAGCGCGCGAGGCCGAACCGGCGAACGCCCGCAGTTGGTACCACCTCGCATTCGCCGAAGGCAAGACCGGGCACTCACGAGAGAAGACGCGCTGCTTCCGCAAGGCCATCGAACTGCACCCCGGGTTTGCCGCCGCCCACTACGATCTCGGCATCGGACTGGCACTCTCGGGCGATCGCGAGGGAGCGATGAACGAAGTCAAAGCGCTCAAGCCCATCGACGAGGGCCTGTCCCGGCGACTGGAGGGCTTTCTCGGCGTCATGCACACCGATGAGCTGCCCGTAAAGAAAGTCCCCGTCCGCCGCACTGCCGTCTGATCGCCCGGCGCCTGCGGGTGGGACGGTGCTCGATTCGAACTCATAACTTCCGCCACTCCCTCAGTCGGTGAGGGAGTGGCGGTATTCGGGCTTACGGCGCTGCGACGGCGGTCGTCGGTATCGAAGACAGGCTCTGCCCGCGCACCTGTAGGACGAGTACATTGATTGCGCCCAGGCCGGTGAACTGCACCCGGGCAATGTGAGGCGCCGCGAGGGAAGCGAACGTGCTCGCTCCAAACAGCGCATCGGATGTCTTGGCCACCACCTGGCCCGCCGTCAGCGTTACTTTCTGGTCGCCCAGCACGTTGCCATTGACGTCGAACGCCTGCACGTCCACCGTTTGGCCGGACGACGAGCCGGACTGATCCTTAATTGCGAATGCCCCCAGACTGCCATCCACGGAGGTTTCTTCGAACGTGGCCGAGTAGGTTGCCTGCGCCTGATCCACCCAGGCGATGGGCAATGTGACCGTCGAATAGATGACCCCGGCTGAACTCGTGTAGCTGTAGTCCTCGGTGGCCGCTACCGATTGCAGTGACGCGGCATCTTTGGCGAGAACTTGGAGCACAATCTGCCCATTCGTCTGCGTAGCCGCGCCGGTGCTGGGCAGTTCGTAGCGCAGCGTCCCATGCTTCGGCAACAATTGCGAGTCGCTGCTCTGGACGCCTAGCGCCGTGCCGTTGCGCACCAGCGTTAACGCATTGGCGGTCACACCATCAGCGCCGAGCAGACCGATTTGGACCGCCATGTCGGAGCTGGTCGGGTTGCTCAGCGACAACGCGGTGGACCAGCCCCCGCCGGCAGCGAACCAGTGAAAGTACCCGGCCCGCCCGCAACTGACGGAGCTCGCACCTTGAGTGACGATCAGGAAAGGCGGTGAGCCGCAGGTGGCGCCATTGGTGCTCCCTACTGGGATCAGATAATCCTGGCCCATCACGGGCAGGCTGGCAGCCAGTGCCCCAAAAAACAACCAATTTGTGATCTTCTTCATTCGAATCTGCCTTCTTTTAGTCCATGCCGCCCGCTTCCAGGGGCATCCAAACATCGTTGAAACCGGCCGACACAAAGCAACCGCGGAAGTTTTCGCAAGCCGCCGTGCAAAAGCTGAAAGCCAGGCAATCAGTAAACAATCGCGCTGAAGTCGCGGGTTACGCTCCCGGAAGTAATGCGGAATGCCGAGGTGTCCCCGCTTTGTGCGCTCCCCGAAGTATAGACGTCGATCAGCCAGACGTTCGGGAACGCCACTGTTGTGCAGGGATTGGAACAGGTGAGTTGCGACGTGGCTTGGTAGGCCGTGGAAGCCACTGCCGAGCCGCTCACGTAGGACACGCTGATGTTACCCGGAGGAGGCAGCATGACACCTGTGTTGTCCACAAACCGCACCGCGATGGTGCCTTCATTCCGCCTTGTGCTGGAGTTGTAATACAGGTAAAGCGGGCTGCTGTCGAGAGCAATTGTATTGGGGGCGGATGTCACCGCAAACCACCAGGGAATCCGTGCTTCCGGAGCGCTCGCTCCGCTGGCTGTCACGTTGATGAAGCCCTGATAGGTGCCGGGCGTCGCCCGGACGGGAGGCGCTTGCACGCTAACGGTTGCTGCGGCGCCCGCGGCCAGCGTCACCGAACGGGTCCGCAGCACGGGTGCCTGGCTGCTCAATGCAAGGTAATTTCCCAGCACCAGGTTCGGGAAGGGCATATAAACCGTGGCGCCGTTGCCCAGGGTCACGGGCGAGCCGGAGAACACCACGGGCGACAACCCTTCGAAGCTCAGATTGTATGTCTTCGTGGTTGTGCCGACGTTCTTCAAGGTCAGTTGCTGACTGTTCGCGATGCTGGAGCCCGTTGCTCCGAAGCTCAGCGAAACGGGGTTGGCGGTGACCGTGGACTTGACGGCTTGCAGGACGTCCAGCGAACCGGCGCCGGCCGACATCAGCGGCCAGATATTGCCGTTGCCGTCCTCCATTCGCGACGCGCCGTTGACGATCAGCGAGCGGTAATCGTCACCCGTGAGGCCCGGGCGCGCCGACTTGACCAGGGCGGCGGCTCCCGCCGTGAGCGGCGCCGAGAAACTGGTTCCGTTCATCAACTGGAAGCCGAATGGGTCGCATTGGTTGTTGCCGCTGGTCGAATCCAGGGTCGTATCGGTGCACCAGGCGGTAATCACAGATCGGCCGGCGGCAACCAGATCGGGCTTGATGGTGAGGTCGGCGACCGGGCCTCGGCTGCTGAAGCTGGCAATCTGGTGCGGGTCGCCAGGGCCCAACCCCAACGACAAAGTGACGGTATAAGAACCGCCTGCGGAGGCGATGCTCGAAATCAGGCTCTGCCCATCGGTGTAACCGACAAATAGGGCGGGTACGTTCGCGACGGTTGCGGGCGAGGTCGTGGAATAGAGGTCCATGTTGACCAGTGAGTCTTTGTTGGACCCATCGGTGGGCGCCGCCTGATTGTAGACGATCACGCCGAGCGCACCAGAGGCCTGGGCGTTTTGCACCTTGTCGGTGAAGTAACAGTTGCCTCTCTGAATCAGCACGATCTTGCCCGTGGCTAGGCCCGCCTTAGGCCAGGAACTTCCCGTGCAACCCTGCCCCGTGGAGTCCCACTGAGTGATGTTGACCAATTGGCCGGTGAGTGGCTGGCTGACGCCGGTGTTGTTGTCGGCCGCCGCGGCCTGCATGTCCGTCCCGTCGGATGCGGTGACCGTGGGGCTGGTATCGACAGTACTGTTTATTTGCGCGCCTGCCGCGATCACTCCGGCATCGACGGCCGGAGAAGACATGGTGTAGACCTCAGAGCCGTCATTGCCCGCCGAGGCTACCAATACCACGTTACTCGCGCGCAGCGTGGCGAACACTTCCAGGTAGAGCTGATTCTGCGGATCGAGCGAACCGCCATAGTCTGGCGCGCCGAAGCTCATACTGATCACGTCCATGCCATCGGACGCGCAGTCGTCCAGCGCCGTCAGGATGTCGGAGTCAGAATAGGAGCCGATGTGCGAGGAATCCACGTCATAGACCCCAATCCAGGCCGCGGGAGCAACCCCGCTGAGCGTCGCTCCGGCGGGACCGTTACTGGAGGAAAGCGGTACGCCGGCCGCAACCGATGCCACCGCCGTGCCGTGGCCATCCACGTCCTGCACCGTCCAGCCGCCGTAGCTCCGCGCCACGATGACCTTGCCGTTGGTGAAGGCCTGGTTGCCGGCGACGTTCGTGCTCCACTTGGGGAACCCGCTGGGCGCAGTCATGTTGGGCGCCTTAAACGACGGGTGCGTAATGTCGATGCCCGTATCGACCATCCCGATCTTGACCCCCTGGCCGGCCGTGTTCCAGGCTGCCGGATCGCTCGCGTTGTAGGTTGCGCCGGGGATGGCGCTCCAAGCCGAGTCGATCTGATGCAGCGGGATCGAGGCGTCGAAATGCTGCTGAAAGCGGCGCTCGGCAAAGGCCCGCTTCACACCGGACATGCCACGCAGCGCGTCCGCTCCGCCCGTAGGGCCTTCGACGATGACGACGTTGGCAACCGTAGTCAGGCGGCGCACCACCGTGTACCCGGCGGCGGTCGCCCGCGCCTCAAAATCCGAGTGCTCCCGTTCGATCCGGCTCAGCGCGGACTTATCTCCGGGCGAAGCGAGAACGGGAGGATGTGTCAGTTGGACGATGTAGCGCACAGTCTGCTGTGCCCCCGCGCTCAGCGCACAGCCAAGCAGCAGGAGGACGGTGGTGATGACTCGCATAGTTCGAATTGATTTCCTCGCTCATGCGCGCATGCCGGTCTCACGGCATTGCGCGGCCGGTGCGCCGCCCCAACCGGCGCGCACCCTCCGATTTTTGAAGTGACGCCCGCCCGATGCAGGTCAAGCTTCACCTCAACTGATTCAATAGGCTATCTCAAAGGACGGTGTATTCTCGATTTTTTCGACAGCCGGGAGTGGATCTTCTCCCGCCGCCACGATCTCACCGACGTGCCAGGGTTCCAGGGGGTTCCCACGACTAAAATCACACATGCACGCTGCAATTGCTCGTTTTACCATCCGCGATGGAACGGATTCGGATGCTATCCGGATCGGCGAATGCGCAAGTGCGCAAAAACACAAACCGTAAGGAAGTTACGGTTTTATACCTGGAATCAATGACTTACAGACGATAAACCGTAAGTTCTTACGGTTTTGCCTGCGTCCTGGCGGCTGTTTAGCAAGTTCCGCAAGACGGTGGCGACTTTCGCGCCGCGCTGAAGTCGCGGGAGTCCAGCCTCTTCAGAGGCGAATTGATTGCCTGTGCAGCGGGGTGTATCTGCTCCACCGCTACACTGGTCTGGTGGCAACTCCACCGATCATGACTCCGCGCATTCTTGACGTCGGCTGCGGCATTAACAAGTTCGCAGGAGCCATTGGCATAGACAACAACCCGCGCACGAAGGCGGACGTGTTGTGCGATCTCGACCATTTCCCGTACCCCTTTCGGGACAACTCGTTCGACCAACTGCGCGCCATCCACGTCATCGAGCACGTCGCGGATGTGATCCGCACGATGGAGGAGTTCCACCGGTTGGTGCGGAATGGGGGCACGGTGCTGATGGAAACGCCGCATTACACGGATTTCTCCTCGTTCTGCGACCCGACTCACCGCTGGCACCTGAATTCGTTTTCGTTCCGCTACTTCGGCCAGGATGACGCGGGCTTCGGCTATTATTCGCAGGCCAGATTCCGCGAGAGGAAAGTGCGCGTGAAACTACTGGCTCTGTGGAGGTATCTGGGCTTTGAGTTGCTCGTGAACGCCTTCCCGCGCTTCCGCCGGTTTTGGGAGTACTACCTCTGCTACGTGGTGCGCGGCAAAGTGATCACGTTCGAGTTCGAAGTCCTGAAAACGCCCGAGTGATGCGCCGGCTGCTCCCAGGACTGCTTTCATTCGTGGATTCGCTGCGCCACGCCGCACTGCGCGGCCGCAGGCAGAGTGCGCATGCTCTAGGTCGCCGGGGCGAGGATCTCGCCCACCGCTATCTGCAAACCAAGGGCTTCCGCATCCTCGCGCGCAATTGGACCGGGCCACATCTGGCGGAAGTGGATATCGTCGCTCAACTGGACGGTCAAACGGTTTTCGTGGAAGTGAAGTCCCGCGCCGACACAGAGCACGGATCCCCCGAAAGGGCGATGGACGACTTGAAGATCGTCGCGCAGCGCCGCGCCGCGAGAGCCTGGGCGCGCTGTGCCGAGGCCGAAGCGACCAGCATCCGCTTCGACCTGGTCACCGTAGTCTTCTCCCAGCCGCCGTTGATCGAGCATTTCCCCGATGCGTGGAGTTTCAAGCACTGAGGGCCGCACGGGCTAGTACGGCAGTGCTGATGAATCGGTCCGGGAATTCGATATTCTAGTGTCTTGCCTGTTCCAGGCATTGGAGCCTCCGTTGCCAGATCTTCGCAAGGACCCGATCACCGGCCGTTGGGTCATCATTGCTACAGACCGCGCCCGCCGGCCCGACGACTTCACCCGCGAGAGCGTGGTCCCGAAGAACGGGCGGCTGTGCCCGTTTTGTGTTGGCAACGAATCGAAGACGCCGCCGGAGGTGCTGGCCTACCGTACCGGAGGCGCATCCAACCATGAGGGCTGGCACCTGCGCGTGGTTCCGAACAAGTTCCCCGCCTTGCGCGTGGAAGGCTCGCTCGACCGCCAGGGCGAAGGGCTTTACGACCGCATGAACGGCATCGGCGCCCACGAAGTCATCATCGAGTCCACCAACCACAAAGCCTCGCCCGGCGCGCTCACCGAGAAAGAATACGAAGACACCTACTTCGCCTTCCGCGACCGCATGCTGGACCTGAAGAAGGACCGGCGTTTGCGGTACATCCTCATCTTCAAAAACTACGGCGAAAACGCCGGCGCTACGCTGGAACACCCGCACTCGCAATTGATCGCGTTGCCCGTGGTACCCAAACGCGTGATCGAAGAAATGGACGGAGCCAAGCGCCATTTCGACTACCGCGAGCGCTGCATTTACTGCGACATCATCCAGCACGAGTCGCAATCGCAGCAGCGGGTAGTGCTCGAAACCGATCAGTTCACGGTGATCTGCCCCTACGCTTCGCGCTTCCCGTTCGAGGTCTGGATCATGCCGCGCCGCCACGCCTCACACTTCGAGACGATTGAGACAAGTGCGGTGCGCAACCTTGCGTGGGTCACGCGCGTGCTGATGCGCAAAATGGAGAAGGCTCTTGAATCACCGCCCTTCAACATGATCCTCAGCACCGCACCGGTGCAGGACGCGCCCTACGACCACACCCATTGGCACATCCAGATCATTCCGAAGCTGACGCGCGTGGCCGGCTTCGAGTGGGGCACTGGATTCTACATCAATCCGACCCCTCCCGAAGAAGCGGCCCGTTTTCTGCGCGAAATTGGACTGCCGTAGAGGCAGTTGGCGTTCGCGCCCGCCTGGCCCTGGAGCGGCGAGGTGGCCAGAGGTCACTTCTTCAAGCGGTTTTTCAGGATGTAATCGACAATCGGCGCCGGATCCTCCAGTGAGTGCGGGTGATGGCCGCCGCCAGGCTTCACGATCAGTTCTACATGCCCGCCGAGCGCCTCGTAGCGCTCCTTCAGCAACACGGTGTTTTCCGCGTAGGGCACGATCTCATCGGCGTCGCCAACCACGTGAATCACCGGAATATGCGCGCGTGCGACCGGAGCAAGGATGTCGATCGGATTCAGTTTCCACCCGAGCGCCGCGGCTTCGTTCAGGCCATAAACCTGCTTGAACAAATCCCAATCGGCCGGGCTGCCTTTCCCTCTCCCCTTGCCGCCGGGCCAACTCTTCACGTCACACACGGGGGCATCCCCGTAGATCAGGCCCACCAGCTTCGGGTGGGCCGCCGCCCAGTTGTAGACGTAAAGCCCGCCGCGACTCATTCCCAGCAGGACGGGGCGGCGTGAGAACGCGTATTGGTGCACCAGGAACTTATACAGTTCCGCCCAGCGCCGCATAGTGTCCGGGCTGCCAAAGGTGTTGGAGCAATCCATGTAGACGACGTGCCACCCGCGGTTTAGCAGCGCCTCATCGACGGTCGCGAACGCTCCGAAAAACTCGCCGCGCCACAACCACGGACGGTCGGCGGCGGTCTTATCGGGCGTCACTACGGTCACCGTGCGGCCAGCCAATTCAAAGTCGAAACGAGGGTGGCCCTTCCACTCCGATTGCTTTCCGGGGAACGCGTCACCCGCCAGCAATGCGCATGACATGGCCAATCCTGTCGCCAGGGCTTGGGCGAGCCTGTATGGACGTCGTTTGTTCATCGTGAAATTCAGCTATGCCCGGGTTCCGCGGTTCGCTCACTTCTCCACGGGCATCCCCTGAGCGGACCAGGCCTTCCAGCCACCATCCAGCGAGATCGGATGCTCGTACCCCATCTTCTTCAAGTTGTCTGCGGCCAGGGCGCTGCGAAACCCGCCGCCGCAATAGAGCACCAGTTTCGCGCTCTTGTCCGGGATATGGGCCTCGATATCGCGTTCGATGACGCCTTTCCCCAGATGGATCGCCCCGGCGGCGTGGCCGGCCGCCCATTCGCTCTCTTCCCGTGTGTCGATCAACACGTGGGGCGTGCCCGCAGCCAGCAACTGGCGGTAGCCGTTCAGGTCGAGTTCTTCAATCCGCGACTTGGCGTCGTTCACCAAAGCCAGAAACCCGGGTGCATGTTGCACGGAAACCTCCCTCTCGGTTGCCTGTATCGGACGCGGCCAATCAACGTGTTTCGTGCGCTTTATTGCCCGGCGTGCGCCAGTGCGTCCCGCACGCGTCCCGCGCAGGCCGACAACCGGGCTTCAGCTTGCTCACGGGAGATCCCCAGTTTACCCATGACGATCGCCGTTCGGACACTGCCGCCAGAGCCTTGGAGGAGTTGCGTCGCTGCCGCTCTCGGCAGGCCGGTCACAACCGTAACAATGCGCTCGGCCCGATCGACCAGCTTGGCATTGGTGGGCTGAACGTTCACCATCAGGTTCGAGTAGACGCAACCCAGGCGTATCATGACGCCGCTGGAAAGCATGTTCAGCACGAGTTTTGTAGCCGTGCCCGCCTTAAGCCGGGTAGAGCCCGCGATCACCTCGGGACCGGTCAGGACCTCAATGGGAAACTGCACACGGGCGGCTATCGGCGAATAGGGTGAACAAACGATGCACGCGGTCAGCGCGCGAAGCGAATGAGCAGCCTCCAGCGCCCCGAGAACGTAGGGCGTACGGCCGCTCGCCGCGATGCCGACAAGCGCGTCCTTAACGCAGAACCCTCGGGCCAGTAAGTCGGCCGCACCCGCTTCGGGTGAGTCCTCCGTGGCTTCGACGGAGTTCCTCAAAGCCGTGTCTCCCCCGGCGATGATGCCCGTAACCAGACTGGGAGGGACGCTGAACGTGGGCGGGCATTCACTCGCATCGAGGACCCCCAGGCGCCCGCTGGTCCCCGCACCGGTGTAAAACAGCCGTCCGCCCGCAAGCAGGCACGCGGCGATGGCGTCCACCGCGGCGGCAATGCGCGGAAGTTCCTGTTCCACGGCCTCGACGGCAAGGCGGTCCTCGCGATGGAAGACAGTCAGCATTTCTTCAGTGGACAGGCCGTCCAGGCCCACGGAGTTGGGGTTTACCTGCTCCGTCAGGAGGTTTCCAAGATCGAGAGAGCGGTCCATGCTGCCATTGTCCCCCGGGGTCGGCGAACTACGGTTCGGAGCTACTCCGGGTCGCCGTAGGCTGTGAACGAAACCCGGTTGCGACCTTCGCGCTTGGCCCTGTAAAGGGCCTCGTCGGCAGTGCGAATCAACTGATCGGGCGTCATGCCAGGTGTCGGGACTCCGGCCACTGCGCCAAAACTGCTGGTGATCCGCACTTGTTGTCCCATCCACTCGACGGGACGGGCCTCAACCTCTGCGCGAATCCGTTCGGCGTTGCGTCTCAGTTCCTGCTCACCGCAGCCGGGAAAGACGCAGATGAATTCCTCGCCTCCGTACCGGCCGACTGTGTCATACGGGCGTATGACAAGCTCGACACGCTTTACCAGTTGCTTCAGAACCTCGTCTCCACAAACGTGGCCGTGAGTGTCGTTGACCCGCTTGAAGCGGTCCAGATCAAGCATGATCACGCCCAGCGTCTTCTTCCCCCGGCAGCAGCGACTGATCTCGCCAGCCAGAATATCGAACAGGCAAAAGCGGTTCCAGCAGTGCGTGAGCGAATCGCGCGTAGCCTGTTCCCGCAACGCATCCTGCATCTGCATCAGTTCCGTCTGGAGGTCGACGATGCGACGCCCGGCGCGTAGGCGGACCTCTAGTTCCGGATTGTCGAATGGCTTGATGATATAGTCGTCCGCACCCGCGCCCATACCTTCGATCAGGTCCTGGCGTTGTGCTTTCGAGCTCAGCAGAAGGATGTAAGTATAAGCCCGGCTTTTGCGGCTGCGCACGCGGCGGCAAAGTTCGGGACCAGTGATCCTGGGCATCACCCAATCCAGGATAGCGATCGGGGGCGGGTCCTCGGCGCTCAGAATCTGGAACGCCTGCTCGCCATCGTGGGCCTCCACGACCTCATAACCCCAATTTTTCAAGGTAGATTCGAGCAGACGAAGCATGGTCGGGCTGTCGTCGGCTATTAATACCTTCATGACCGCTCAGCGAACTGTCCAGGCATATCGTTCGATCAGGATCCTTCGATTCAGCCCTAGCATACTGCAACGGGGTCCATTACAGGATAATCAAGTAATCGTAATAGTACCAAGGTTCCTCGCAAAGTACCTGCTGCGGCTGTCGTACTCAATCGCCGAGAGTACGCAGGGGTCTCGCGCAGACCTGCATTTTCTGCGAGGCTGTCACTGAGGTGCGCCTGCCATGATCGAAACCGGGTTGAGTGGGAAAGTCGTCGTGGTGACTGGCGCGGCCACGGGGATCGGCCGTGCGACCGCGCTCAAGTTTGCCCGTGAAGGCGCACGGGTCTCGGCATGGGACGTGAACGCCGATGGCGAGGCTGAACTGCTGGCGGAGCTAACTGCCGCCGGCGGGGAGGCGCACTTCCGGAAGGTCGATGTCTCCATCCGCGCCTCGGTGGAGGGGGCAGCCGCGGAGGTCGTCGCCCGCTGGGGCTCGATCCGCGTTCTGATCAATAACGCAGGCATCCTGCGCGATGGCATGCTAGTGAAGTGCAAGGAAGGCCTCCCGCCTGTCCTGATGAGCGACGAGCAGTTCGACACGGTGATCGAAGTCAACCTGAAAGGGGTCTTCGTCTGCACGCGCGCCGTGGCGCCGATCATGATCTCCGGCGGCGGTGGCGTGATCCTGAACGCCTCTTCCGTAGTGGGGCTATACGGCAATTTCGGACAGACGAATTACGTGGCCGCGAAATCTGGCGTGATCGGAATGACCAAGGTCTGGGCACGTGAGCTGGGGCGCTACGGAATCCGGGTGAACGCGGTTGCCCCGGGCTTTATTGCCACCGCGATGCTCCAGCAGATGCCCGGCAAGGTCCTGGACCGCATGAAGGCGGGCACGCCGCTGGGACGTCTGGGCGAGCCCGCCGATATCGCCAACGCTTACGTGTGGCTGGCCTCGGATGCGGCATCCTTCGTCACCGGGACGGTACTCTCAGTGGACGGCGGCGCCGTGACGGGGACAATCTGACAGGAGCTCGAGTGAAACGAATATACATCGCCGCCTATCATCAGTCGAAGTTCGGGAAGCTGATGGGTGCCAGTGTCCCCCAAATCATTGAATCCGCCGTAATGGGTGCGTGCCGGGAGATTGGCGCCGACTCCGCAGCGCTGGATGTTGGGTCCATCGGCGCAGCTTGCAATTTCTCATTGAATCAGCAGGGTCTGCTCGCCGGACTGCTCGCCATGACTCCGGGGATGGCCGGCAAGCCGATCGAGGCGGTCGAGAATGCCTGTGCCTCTGGTGGTCAGGCCGTGCTGAGCGTGATCTACAAACTTCAACTGGGGCTGGGCGACACCGGCATTGCCGTCGGCTATGAGAAGATGCGCGACGCCGATGGGAAGATGGATGGCAAGCTGATCGGCACGGTTCTCGGTTACTTCTCCTATCCGGACGAGCGCGCCGGCAAGACTTTCGTTTTCCCGCACATCTTTGCCGAAATCATGCAGGCCTACATGGCCGAGCACGGAGTGACGGAGCGTGATCTCGCACACGTCGCCGTGCAGGAGTACTCGAACGCCCGCTCGAACCCTTGGGCACAGATGCAAAAGGTGTCGATCACTGTGGATGACGCCTTGCGCATCGAGGGCATCAATCGCTACGTCGTCGACGGGCTGCCCCTGAAAACCTACGACTGCTCGCAAATCACGGACGGCTACGCCGCGTTGATTCTGGCAACGGAGGAGGGACTGGCGAAACTGGGCGTCGCCAAACAGGATTGCGTCGAGATCGCCGGCTACGCACAGGCGACCGATCCGCTGGCTTGTGCCAACCGGGACGTCTTGCGCCCAGTTGGAGCTCGGCGAGCCATGGCCAATGCCTACCGTATGGCTGAACTCACGCCAGCGGACGTGAACGTGGCGGAAATCCACGACTGCTTCACGGTGATGGGCGCATTGGGCACCGAGGTCATCGGAAAGGCTGGCGAAGGCAGAGGTGCGCAGTATTGGGTGGACGGCAATGCGCGCGCCGACGGCGCGTGTGGCATCAACACCTCCGGCGGGCTGATCGCTAAGGGCCACCCGGTGGGAGCAACGGGCATTGCCATGATCGGCTGGTGCGCGCTGCAACTGCTGGGCAAAGCGCCCGCGGCCTTGCAGGTGAAAAATGCGCGCGCCGCGGCCACGTTCAACATCGGCGGCCCGGTCTGCGCCTCGGTGTGCACCGTCCTGAAACCAGCCTGAAATCTCCGTTCCTGAATGCCGATGGGGCCGCCAAAGTGGGTCGGCGTCCAGCGCCAATCGGGGGTTCCCAACCTCGATCCCCGGCCAACCGCACGATTTTGTGGTCCCTGGAACTCATACGGCCTGGCGCATTTGTGGCATCCCGGTGGAGCCCACAGAGAACCCGGTTCGGATCGAAAGCAGACCGCGCTTGCGTTGGGGCCATCCAATCAGTCATCCTGTGAAGTTTCTCTATGCGCGTCGGAGGAGCTTACTGGCTAATTAGATGAAGGTTCGAATTCTTTACCATGACCACTGCTTCGACGGAGCGGCCTCAGCCGCTTTTTTCAGCCGGTTCTATACGGAGAAATTCGATGCAGGCGCGGAGCTCCTTTACACGGGCATGGCGCACAAACCGGACCAGTTGTTTGAGGAGGGATTGTTCGACGGGGATGAGAACGCGATTGTCGATTTCAAGTATTCCAACAGCCCGAAAGTGACGTGGTGGTTCGACCACCATCAGAGCGCATTTCTGAGCCTGGAAGATGCCGCGGATTACCAGCGGCACAAGGGCACGAAGCGGTTCTATTTCGACCCGGCCTCGCGCGCCTGCACGACCTTCATCGCAAGAATCGCTCGGGAGGTTTACGGCTACGAGGCGCCTGACCTGGAGGACCTGATCTACTGGGCGGATATCATAGACGGAGCCCTGTACGCCAGCGCGGAAGAAGCCGTGGCTATGGCGGCGCCAGCGATGAAGCTGACTTTGGTCATCGAGGCCTCAAAGGGCTCGCAGACCGTCCAGAAGATCATCCGTATGATGCAGCGGCAATCTCTTGCGGCCATCATGGAGGACCCCGCGATCCTGGCCGAATTCCGTCCCCTGTATGAGCGGCACCTGAGATCGATCGACGTGATCCGCAGCGTGGGGGAATGCAAGGCTGGAGTGATCTTCTTCGATGTCGCCGATCTCGACATGGAGGGGTACAACAAGTTTGTGCCTTACTCCCTGTTCCCACAGGCAACCTACACCGTATCGGTCAGCCTGGCGAGTTTCCGGACGAAGGTATCGGTCGGATCTAACCCCTGGTCGCCGGCGCCGCCCGAGCATAACCTCGCGACCATTTGCGAGCGCTACGGCGGTGGAGGCCATCCGCGCGTCGGGGCCATCAGTTTTGGGCGGGATCAGGTAGCGGAAGCGCGCCGGGTCGCCCGTGAGGTTGTGGCGGAATTGCGGGGCTAATCCCGGGTGGCGCTGCCATGAAAGCGTCCGTTTGCCCTGCATGTCGTGTTACAGGTTCATCCCCCGGCGGACGGCGGCAATTCGCAGGCCGGTACACCTAATCGGTGGCGGAATCGCGCTACGATGCCGTACCCGACGCGCGTAAAGGGCCGCACCAGGGGATTACCCAGCAGGCAGGCGATCCAGGTCCAACCAGTGGCTTGCAGCGCGTACAGCAGGGCCTGGCTGCCGCCCCAGACGGTCCCGTCCGGAGCAAGCCACAACATCTGGCCGGAGACCGTGCGGGCGATTTCCTCCGGCAAGGAGACGAGAACCTCTCGCGAGGGGCGCTTGTCAAACGGATGGCGGGCGAACCGCTCGAGCAAACGAACCGAACGGGAACAGAGCCCGCATTCGCCGTCATAAAGCAGCAATCCGCGCTCCGGCGCGGGCTCGATTCGAATCTCAGGAAAGCTCTCGTGGAGCATCACGGCTAACGGGAGACCGATTCGATGCGCACCAGCGGGTTGCTCGGGCGTGAATCGAAAGGCCGCATGTCCGGCTGAGTCTGCGGCTTTCGCCAGGAGTCGAAGTAGGAGACGTAATGGACGCAGGAGACTGTGCAGTGCGGCGCACAGGCCTTCTCGGTGTTGTACTCACGCCGCATATCGGCGGCGCCGTACTCAGCCAGCGGAGTGCCCGGGTAGCCGCGCTGCTGCGAGCAGTAGTGTACCAGGCCGTCCTCGCAAATGTAGACATAGCGAGCCCCCGCGCGGCAGCGCCACTGGTTCGGCCGGCCGTTGACGATCGACTCCTGGAAGAAGCTGAGTTGGGAGAAATTCCGCTTTTCCAGCCCCTTCACGGCCAGATACACCTCGCGCTCATGCACCGAGAGCGGTTTCAGCTGACCGGTGCCGTCGTGAATGATGCCGATGGTGGAAGAGAAGCCGAGTTCGATCGCGCGTTTGGCGATCACCAGTGCGTCGTCCGGGAACTTCACGCCGCCGCCGACCACGGAATTGATGTTCACGTGGAACAGCGCGTGGTTGGAGAGCAGTTGCAGCTTCCGATCGAGCACCTTCAAGCTCTTCTTCGAGACTTCGTCCGGCAGGACGTTGTCGATCGAGATCTGCATGTGGTCGAGACCGGCGCGATTCAATCGTTCCACGCGATCGGCGGTCAGCAGGTACCCGTTCGTGATCAGCCCGGCAACCGCGCCGTGACTGCGGATGCGGCGGATGATCTGGTCGAGTTCGGGGTGCAGCAGCGGCTCTCCGCCGCTGATCGTGATGATGGCGGTGCCCAGCCGACCGAGGTCGTCCACGCGCTCCAGCATGGTCTCGGTATCGACTGGCTTGGAGACATCGTCGTATTCGTTGCAATAAGTACAGGACAGGTTACAGCGGCGAATCGGGATGATGTGCGCCATGATCGGGTGGCCCGTGTCCACGGCACCCCAGGCGAGCATCCCGATTTCGCGTATTCTCCGTTTCAGCGCCGCCCAGTCGCGCCGTGCGCGGAAGCCATGATCTGACATGCAGTTATCTTAATTTAAGCATAGGGATTCTCTGGCATCTACGGGCACTGATCCGGCTGCACAAAGCGGAGGTCCAACGGGGCAATTCGGGCTCCCTGAGGAGAACAGACACTGATACGCGCAGTTGCTGCGGACGGTTCGGCCGGAGGGGCATGTTACACTGCAATTGAACCCGCTCGCAATGCGCTTCGGGACTTGCGTCCCGAAGCGTTTTCCACACCAAATTGGAGAGGTGGCCGAGTGGTTGAAGGCGCACGCTTGGAAAGCGTGTATACGGGAAACTGTATCGAGGGTTCGAATCCCTCCCTCTCCGCCATCACTTCCGTAAGCACTATTTCGCTGCCGCTTCCGGCTTCGTGAATCTGGCGTCGTCGACGGGCACGTTCTGCTGCACGTCCGTCACCTGGATCGTGAATCGTCCGTTGGGCCTGGCGATGGTCCACCGCAGCGGGATCTTCACCCCATCAACGTCCTTGTAGTCGGCGAAGTCCAATTGCGTCGGGTTGCGCCCCAGCGGCGTTTCGCTGTACCGCACCATGCGCACCAGCAACCCGGTCTGCTCGTCAAACCAGAGCCGCACAGGCGGTTGATCCGGGCGGACACCGATCAGCGCTACGCACTGCGCGTCGCCGATCTTCTCCGGGCGGCCAACGCGAATCTGCGGGAAGGCCGACTTCAGGTGGAGTGCGAACTGCAGGTCGGCATCGAGTTTCGCGGCTTCGGATTCTGACGCCGACATGTCGCGTGGAGGGCGCCCCGGGCTGCCCATCCAGCCAGTTACTCCGTCGAAAGCCGTGACGTTGTCCCCACTTGGAGTGTGGCTCACCGAGACCCGTTTATAGGGTGCTTTCGAGAGCACTTCGATTGGCGTCTCATGCCCGCCCGCCAGCAGGTTGCCTTTCTGCACTCGGCTGTTCACCTTCTGAATGGCTTCAGTTCCGCCCAGCGCCGCCACATACTTGTCGAGGACATCTCCCGCGCTGACTGTGGAGGCCGGCGGCGGCGCGTCGTGGCGCCCATGTTCTTGCGCGACGTCTGTCTGGGCAACGGGCGGAATGCCCAGCGGGTGCATCCGGCCGTTGTGGCAGGAGTTGCAGGTGATCTCGCGGTGGCCCTTGAAATGGCCTGCATTGATGGCGTTCGTCATCGCGATCATATCGCGCGCCGCCTTCTTTTCCTTCTTGTCGTCCACGTCCATTTTCCCTTGGACATGGCAGAAATCGCACTCGACCCCGAGCGAAGCTGAAATGAACTGCATGGCCGGGATCAACTGGTCAGCCGGCGTTCCCTTGAGCGACTGGATATTCTTGAACGCTTCTTCCGCGAGTTTCGGTGGAGCCGCTCCCGCTGCAGGCGCAGGCGTTTGTGCGCTCGCGCCCTGAGCGGTCCAACCCGCGATGAGCGCCGTCATGGCGACGGCATGAACAGTCTGTCTGATTTTCACTTGCACCTTTCCCTTCGCGGCGCCAAAGCCATCCCCCTCGGAGGCGCGCGCCGCAGTAACTCGTATCTATGGATTTCAAGGTTACCATCGAGGGCTCGGGGTTACACTTGTTGAGATCAAACTTCAACTTCGATGGGAATTGCGAGTAGGAATCCCCCTGACCGAATGCCGGCAGGTGGGGGTATTCTGATTAGGTACTGGCTGCGGAGTGCGGCTCTACAAACCGGCAACCGCGCAATTGCCGGCCAGGCCGCCCGCCCTCGACAGACAGGAGCACGATTCTCCATTGCGCGGAGGAATTCAAGCGAGATCCTCATGACTGAACGACGCGAGATCATCCGGTTGACTTCGCTATGGCTTCTGCTGGCGCTGGCGGCAGCGGGGCAAACGTTGAAGATAATCGCTCCGGCAGGCCTTTCCGGCACCCAGTACGAACGCTATAGCGCAACCCTGACCGCTACTGGTGGGACCGCCCCCTACACCTGGGCTGTAGCGGCCGATACGGCAGCCACCCTGCCCGAGGGGACAGCCCTCAATCCGGCGACAGGCGTCATCGAAGGCACCCCCAAGGGGTCGGGCGTCTACACAGTCACGATTCAGGCGACCGATGCCGCAAAACAGTCCGACACCGCCGTGTTGAGCCTCCCCATCTCCGGCAACCAGCACCTCAACGGCTGCACCTACTTTCCGGCGGACAACGTATGGCGGCAGCGTATCGACGGACTGCC
This sequence comes from uncultured Acidobacteriia bacterium, assembly GCA_903909435.1. Lineage (GTDB taxonomy): Bacteria > Acidobacteriota > Terriglobia > Bryobacterales > Bryobacteraceae > CAIVVT01. Next base: position 21,236 of record CAIVVT010000280.1, read on the forward strand.
CGTGCATCCGCTCAATCGGCTTTGGAACTCGACCTATCACAACTCGCGTTTCCACCCCGATTTCGGTCTGAGCTACGGCATCCCGTTCACAATCGTAGGGTCCAGCCAGGTACCGACGACTGTTACTATCGATGGCTACGCCAGCGAAAGTGACTTTGGCGGCAATACGACGGGTCCCAAGGCCGTTCCGATCCCGGCCGATGCTCCGATTGAAGGCACTGATACCTCATCCCCGGACTCCGACCGGCACGTGCTCGTGCTCGACAGCTCAGCTTGCGTTTTGTACGAACTCTACCAGGGCCGTCTCCCGGCGTGGACCGCGACTTCCTCCGCCCTGTTCGACCTGAAGAGCAATGCTTTGCGACGGGATGGCTGGACCTCCACTGATGCGGCGGGCCTGCCCGTAGTTCCGGGGTTGGTTGCTTTCGACGAAGTTCAGAATGGCGAGATCGCCCACGCGGTGCGGATGACGATGAAGACGTCGCTCGCCTCGTATCTCTGGCCCGGCCGCCACCGGGCTTCGAGATTGACGGGGCAACAGCAGCCGCCCATGGGCGCTCGCCTGCGGCTTAGAAACAGCGTCAGCGTAAACTCCCGAATCTCGCGTCTATCCCCGGCCAATCGCGTCATCGCCGTGGCGCTGCAGCGCTACGGAGCCTTCATCGCCGATAACGGCGGTTCCGGGTTTGTCACGGGTGTGCCCGACGCTCGCTGGGACAACGACGACCTGACGAATCTGTTCGCGAGCCCCGTTGTCGCCGCCTCGCTCCCGACGTCGGCGGATACGGCTTCCGGGCAAATCCTGCCTTTCGCCAGTTTGGCCGGTGTTCGGGTGGGCATGTGGGTCCAGTGCCACGCCGCTTGCCCGGGCATAGGAGTGCAGGGCTCCACCAGTGCTCACCCATACTTGGCGGCTCTTCACGGCGGCGCCATCGAGTTGAGCCAACCACTGCTCGCCGCGGTTCCCAAAGGTACGGTGATCGACTTTGTGGATCCCGACCTCGCCTGCGATGCCGGCCCGGGTTTCTGCCTCAACGATTTCGATTACGTGGATGAGTCGGCCCTGCAGGTCAGCGCGGATTCCGGAGCGACGAAACCGGTGATCACCACTGCGGCACTTCCCGGAGCCGTTCATGGCGCGAGCTATAGCGCCGCGATCGACTTCAGCGGAGGGTTGCCGCCTTTCACCTGCGCGGTGACCACTGGCGGCTTGCCAACCGGTCTGCGCCTCGATCCCGTGGCCTGTACCCTCTCGGGCAGTCTGGCGGATTGGAGCGGCCGCCCGTTCACGGTGACCGTGACCGATTCCGCCGGTAGAACGGGATCGGGCCGCTTCTCGATACACGCCCACAACCTCCGCACCCCGTAGCCATTCGTGGCCGTCCTGGGGCGGCCAACCGCCGTCAGATGCGGTGAAAACTCCGCAAAATGTCCCGCGTGGAATAGCGCAAGGCCACCGGCCGCCCGTGCGGGCACGACATTGGGCAGGCCGTGCGGGAGAGTTCCCGCAAGAGGTGCTCCATCTTGCTCGCGTCCAGTCGCGTGTTGATCTTGATCGCGGCGCGGCACGCCAGGGAGGCTGCAATGCCCCTGCGAATATCGTCGACAGAGACGCGCCGCATCTCACTCTCGGCGATTTCCAGGATCTCGTAGATCGCGCTTTCGACGGCGGGCTGCTCGATGTCCGCGGGCACTGCCTTCACCGCGATAGTCCGGTTGCCGAACGGCTCGGTCTCGAATCCCGCCGCCGCCAGGTCGGCCGCGAGCCGATCGTACTCCACTTGCTGAGCGGGGGTCAGCGTAAGGACGATTGGCATCAACAGCCGCTGTTGCTCCACCCGGCCCGCCGCCTGGCGCGCCAGATTTCGCTCGAAGAGGATTCGCTCGTGCACTACGTGTTGGTCGAAAATCCACAGCCCGTCCGGCCCTGCGGCCAGGATGAAACTGTCGTAGATTTGACCCAGCACACGCAACTCGGCGATGTTGGCCATGGACTGCGAGGCTTCGAGGCTCAATCCCGGAGGAAAGCCGGCGTGCGTGTCGGGCACTTTCAACCGCAGCGGATCGGACGAGGCCGGCGAGATTCCCTCTCCCCGGTCGAACGTAAGCGGAGCACCTTGAAAATCAAAGCGCGTTGCAGCCCCCGGCGGTGGCCTCAGCGAGTACTCTTGCGCCCGGGAGTAACCCAAGCCAGGGCCCCCGGGATCGTTGGCGTCGGGAAACGACTGCCTGCCAAATCCCTCTACAGCCATTGGCGGAGCGCCCGGCAGTACGTTGCGCGCCTCGTCGAAGCGCATGTCCTCCAGCGCCTGGGTGAACTCCGAATACGGCAATTCGGCGACGGGTTGCGCGTGCAGTCCGGGCGCTACGAATAGCGGGCTCACGGGCATGGGCGCGCTCGGCGCGGGGCGCGCGGCGATCAGCGTCTCCCGCAAAGTATCGCGCACCAGGTCATGCACAAAGGTCCCGTGACGGAACCGGACCTCCGTCTTGGAAGGATGGACGTTGACGTCTACCTGCGCCGGGTCGCAATCGATGAAAAGCAGCGCAAACGGATAGCACGCCGGCGGGATCAGGTTGTAGTACGCCGCCGAGATGGCGTGAATCAACATCCGGTCGCGGATCAGCCGTCCATTGACGAACAGGAAGATCGAGTTGCGGTTGTTCTTCTGGACTTGCGGCCGCGAGACGTAGCCACTGATGCGGAACGGGGTCGGTTCGGGTTCCGCCGTCAGCATCGTTTTGTGCGATCCAAGGTCGATCAAATCTTCGAGCGTGTCGCCTCCGAAGATCTGGAAGACCCGGTCATGCAGGTGCATCACCGGCGTTACGGCTAGAAGTTCTTTCCCGCCGTGGGTCAGCGTGAACGCCTTGTCGCAGTGCGCCAGGCTGTAGTGCGTCACTAGCGAAGCGATGTGGGTCAACTCGGTCTGTTCGCTGCGCAGGAACTTCTTGCGGGCCGGAACGTTGAAGAACAGATCCCGGACCGTGATGGTCGTTCCACCCGGGAAAGCCATCTCTGTGCAATCCAGCAGCTTTCCGCCTGCGATCTCGACCCGCGTTCCAACCGATTCGTGTTCTTCGCGCGTCTCCAGCACGAGCCTCGAAACCGAGGCGATCGAAGGCAGCGCCTCACCGCGGAATCCCAGCGTCGCTATCGCGTTCAGGTCGTCCACTGAGGAGAGCTTAGAGGTGGCGTGCCGCTCGAATGCCAGCAGGGCATCGTCCCGGATCATGCCGCAGCCGTTGTCGGCAATTCGCAGCAGCCTGCGCCCTCCCGCTTCAACTTCGATACGGATGTCGGTTCCGCCCGCGTCTATCGAGTTCTCCAGCAGTTCCTTGATGACGGACGCAGGACGCTCCACCACCTCGCCGGCGGCGATCTTGTTGGCAACCTGATCGGAGAGTACGCGAATTCGACCCATGGGTAAGAACCGAACGGCTCCAGCGCCTGTCACCAACTTAGCAGGCAGGAGTCAGGTGCGACTGGCAACGCTGACATCCAAATGGGCTCTTTCTGTAGCCAGCCGATCTGAAGCTCGGCACTCGGAGCGAGCGATTCCTCGCCCATGCCCTCAGGCGGTCACGCCGTTTTCAACAATATCTTCCGTTTAGTTTTTAATCACTTGCAGCAAACAACCGCACAGGGCGCTTACATCGTGGTGTTCATTGGTCTCGGGTTGATCTTCTCTGCTGGCCAGCAACGTTTGACCCGCGCTCAGGTGGCTGAACTGCCACAAGTAGTGGCCTTCCGGCTTTCTAGGCTTGCCCGATTCGTCGGGTGGGTTTGGCCCCCTAGGATGGGACCCCGGATGAGCTTAACAGTCCGCCTCGCTCGATCCTTTTACGGGCGAAGCCGGTGTACCGGTCCAGACGACCCAAGCGAAGCAAATATGCCGGTCTTCACTGCCCCTTAGAAAGCGGGCGCGCCGGCAGGCGGCCAGGTCCGTATACGCGATCTGGTTACTCGGTCCTAAAAAAGTGGGGCAACGCAAGCGACTCGGGAGAAGTCGCGAAGCCGAACCCCGCCATGAATCTCTCGAATTCAAAACCACGAGCAGCCGTAGTGTCTTCCGAAATAGGGCCGACGCCCCCGTCGGCCTGAATCTTCTGACGACCACCCAAACAAACCGGGACCTGTTCTACGAACTCATGGACGCCAGGAACTCGGCGTTGGCGCGAGTCTTGGCCAGTTTGTCGAGCAGCAGTTCGACGCTCTCCACCGGCGACAATGGCGCCAACACTTTGCGCAGTACCCAAATGCGGTTCAGTTCGTCGCGCGGGATCAGCAGTTCATCCTTGCGCGTGCCGCTCTTGTTGATGTCGATGGCCGGGAAGGTACGCTTGTCCACAAGCTTCCGGTCGAGATGGATTTCCATGTTGCCGGTGCCCTTGAACTCTTCGAAAATGACGTCGTCCATGCGGGACCCGGTATCGATCAGCGCCGTCGCCACGATGGTCAGCGAGCCGCCTTCCTCGATATTGCGCGCCGCGCCGAAGAAGCGCTTCGGGCGCTGCAGCGCGTTCGAGTCCACGCCGCCGGAGAGCACTTTGCCCGAGGGCGGAACCACTGTGTTATAGGCGCGTGCAAGACGCGTGATGGAGTCCAGCAGGATCACGACGTCGCGCTTGTGCTCGACCAGTCGCTTGGCTTTTTCGATCACCATCTCGGCGACCTGTACGTGGCGCGAAGCCGGTTCGTCGAAAGTCGAACTGATGACCTCGCCCTTGACCGAGCGCTGCATGTCGGTGACTTCTTCGGGACGTTCGTCGATCAGCAGCACGATCAAAACGATCTCGGGGTGGTTGACGGCAATCGATGCCGCGAGCGACTGCAGCATCATGGTTTTGCCGGTACGCGGCGCAGCCACGATCAGACCGCGTTGACCTTTGCCAAGCGGGGTCAGCATGTCCATGATGCGGCCCGAGAGATTGTCCTTGGTCGTCTCGAGCTTGATCCGCTCGTTCGGGTAGAGCGGTGTCAGATTGTCGAAGAAGATCTTATTACGCGCCTGCTCCGGTGGTTCGAAGTTGATCGCATCCACCTTGATCAGGGCGAAGTAACGTTCGCCTTCTTTCGGGGGACGGATCTGCCCGCTGACGGTGTCGCCGGTGCGCAGGTCGAAGCGCCGAATCTGGGAGGGCGAGACATACACGTCGTCGGGGCCGGGCAGGTAGTTATACTCGGGAGCACGCAGGAAACCGAACCCGTCGGGAAGGCACTCGAGCACGCCTTCGGAGAAGATCAGCCCCGCCTTCTCGGCCTGCGACTGCAGGATCTTGAAGATCAACTCCTGCTTGCGCAAACCGGCGACGCCTTGAATCTCGGAATCGCGGGCGATCTTGTTGAGCTGAGTGATGTTCATCTCCTTCAGCTCGGAGAGATCCAGGTTGCCGCGTTTGTTGAGGGCACCGACGGGTTCCTGACGAACGTCAGTCCGCGGCGATTCGGTGGTGGCGGAGCCAGCGGCAGGAGCGGCTCCACTGGCTGGTTCGGTCGCGGACGCAGCAATCGGTCCGGCTTGCAGGCGAACCTCCGATCGGTCGTTACTGCGCTCCTGCCGGTCTCCGCCTCGCTCTCCACGATCCCCGCGGTCGCCCTGCTGATGGTTAGACCGGCGGCGATTGTTGCCCCCCTGCGATTCGCGGGGAGCCGGCTCGGCGGCCACAACCTGTGTCTGCGCGGGAGCCTGCGCCGGAGCGGCCTCGCCGCCAGCTTCAGGTTCGGGGGTCAATTGACCATTGTTTTCGAGATCGCTTGCCAAAGTTCCTTCACTCCTTGGCCGTTCACGGCCGAGAACCAGATCAACTCGCCTTCCGCATAGTGTTCGCGAATGGCTTTCTGGCTCGCATATCTTTCCTTTTGATTGAGCTTATCCACCTTGGTCGCTACAACAACGTAGCTTCGCTTGTGAAACTCAAGCCATTCCTTGAGCTGGAGATCGGCGTCCATCCAGCCTCGGCGCGCGTCGAGCAGGAAGCAGCACAACTGGAGGCTCTTCCTTTCAAGCAGGTACGCGTCGATCACTTCACTCCACTGGCGCGTCACGTGTTTAGGCGCCTTCGCATGTCCGTATCCGGGAAGATCTACGAAGATGAGCCTTCCCTCAACTCGGAAGAAGTTCACCGCCTGGGTCCGCCCGGGCGTGGAAGAACTGAAAGCGAGGCCTTTTTGGCCCGTTACACAGTTCAGCAAAGTCGACTTACCGCAGTTACTCCTGCCGAGGAACGCGACCTCCGGAAGCGTCTCCGAGGGGAAATGCTCGGGCCGCACCGCGCTCAGCATGAATTCAGCCGGTGTCTCCAACTTCAGCTCTTCTCACTACTCAAAATCATTGTGCGCGGCTCTCATCTGCCGCGATTCCGGAGGCCACTTCAATTGGGGCCTGTACCGCAGCCTGCGCCGAGAGTGCATCGAGATCGCCGGCTAAAGCGATCCGCAGTACCTCGTCCATGGAGTCCACGAAACTTACCTTCATATCCTTCAAAATATTGGCGGGCACGTCGGTCAAGTCCTTTTCGTTGTCGCGCGAAAGGATCACTTCGCTCATCCCGTGACGGTGAGCGGCGAGCAACTTCTCCTTGACCCCGCCAATCGGCAATACCCGGCCGCGCAGCGTAATTTCGCCCGTCATCGCAACGTCGCCCCGCACCGGAATCCGCGTTAGCGCGCTTGCGATCGTGGTCGCGATGGTGATGCCAGCCGAAGGGCCGTCCTTCGGGATTGCCCCCTCAGGCACGTGGACGTGAATATCGAGGTGCCGGTAGAAATCCTTCGGCAACCCCAATAAGGCCGCGCGCGAGCGGATAAAGCTCATGGCCGCCTGCGCCGATTCCTGCATCACGTCGCCGAGTTTGCCGGTGGTCATTAACCGCCCACGGCCTTCCATGATGGTCGCTTCGGTCGTCAGCACCTGGCCGCCGACCTCGGTCCAGGCCAAACCGACGGTCACGCCGATTTCTGCCTTTCGAGTCATGTCCAGGTCGCGGAACCGATCTGGCCCCAGGAATTCAGTTACCTTCGCCGCGTCAACCACCACCACAGGCAGCGGTTCGCGTGCAGAAGGAGTCTCCACAACGCTGTGCTCCGCGCCGCCGTCAGCCACCGCCGACTTCGGGTCGCCCTCGGATTGGGCGTTAACCATTCGACGGGTCACCTTGCGGCAGACGTTTCCGATTTCGCGTTCCAGGTTGCGTACACCAGCCTCCCGCGTGAAATTCTGAATCAGCGAAAGCAGCCCCCCGTCCTCAAACTTGACGTTCTCGCCGTCCAAACCGCAGGCTTTCATCTGCTTGGGAACGAGGAACCGGCGAGCGATTTCCAGCTTCTCCGCTTCGGTGTAGCCAGACAGGCGAATCACTTCCATTCGGTCCTGCAGAGCCGGGGGCACCGTGTGGATGACGTTGGCAGTGGCTATGAAGAATACTTCGCTAAGGTCATATTCTACGTCCAGGTAGTGATCCATGAACATGAAATTCTGTTCCGGATCAAGCACTTCGAGCAACGCCGCCGACGGATCTCCACTGAAATCCGTAGACATTTTGTCCACTTCGTCGAGCATGAAGACCGGGTTTCGGGTACCGGCCTTCTTCATCATCTGCAAAACCTGACCCGGCAGCGCGCCGATGTAGGTGCGCCGATGGCCGCGAACTTCGGCCTCATCCCTAACTCCGCCCAATGAGAGCCGCACGAATTGACGGCCGGTGGCCTTCGCAATCGACATTCCGAGCGAAGTCTTACCCACGCCCGGAGGGCCCACGAAGCACAGTATCGAGCCCTTGGGGTTCTTCACCAGGCGCCGCACCGCCAGGAATTCGAGAATTCGTTCCTTGATCTTCTCCAGGCCGTAATGGTCGGAGTTCAGGATTTCTTCCGCGTAGCGAAGATCGCGAATTTCCTTAGTCTTCTTCTTCCACGGAACCGCCAGCATCCAGTCCAGGTAATTGCGCGAAACCGTGCTTTCGGCTGACATCGGCGGCATGTTTTCCAGCCGGCGAAGTTCGGCCATGGCCTTTTCCTTCGCATCGGCGGTCATCCCCGCGGCTTCTATCTTCTTCTTGAGTTCGTCGACTTCCGATTTCTCGCCGCGCCCGAGTTCCTTCTGGATCGCCTTGATTTTTTCGTTGAGGTAATACTCTTTTTGAGCGCGTTCCATCTGCCGCTTTACGCGACCCTGAATGGTGCGGTCGACGTTCAACTTCTCGATCTCGATGTCGAGCATGTCGCCCACGCGCGTCAGCCGGTCGAGGGGGTCGAAGATCTCCAGAATCTCCTGCTTCTCCTCGATGGTCAATTGCAGATTCGAGCCGATGGTGTCGGCGAGTTTGCCGGGCTCGTCCTGTCGTACTGCCGAGATCATCGTCTCGTAGTTCACATTTTGGCTGAGCTTGACGTACTGCTCGAATAGCGAGGTCACCCGCTGGACCAAGGCATCGAGCACCGGACCGGCTTCGACGCGCGATGGAAACACACGCACCGTGGCGCGGAAGAAACCGTCTTCTTCGGCCACCGAAACCACCTTGCCCCGCTCGACGCCCTCGACGAGCACTTTGATATTGCCATCGGGCATGCGAACGTTCTGGACGATGTTGGCGATGGTTCCGACCTGGAAAATGTCTTCCGGGCGCGGCTCGTCCACCGAGGCATCGTGCTGAGTGGCAAGGAAGATCTTCTTGTCCGTGGCCAGCGCCTCTTCCAACGCGCGCACACTGGACTCCCGCCCAACCACGAACGGGGTCATCATGTGCGGGAATATGACCACGTCCCGGATCGGCATCATGGGGAGCCGTCGGCTCTCGGTCTTTTCTCTCGCGCTGCTCATCGCTGTCGCCTTTTGGATGTCGTTGTTATCGGGAAGTATTCAAGCGAAAGATCTAGCAATCAAGCCGTTCAAGCAAGATCGGGGAGGACACTCAGATTCCGGGAACCGGCGGGGTGGATATTACGGCAGGGAATTTCTTAGCCCGCTTTTTCGAGGAGCGCCCAATTGATCTTTTGAGTAACCACCATTTCCTTCGTCACTATGAATTCGCGAATTTTCTTGTTCGAAGGAAGGTAGTACATGAGGTCTAGCATCAGCTCTTCCAGTATCATCCGAAGGCCGCGTGCTCCGACTTTTCGCTGGAGCGCCATGTCGGCAATACTCTCCAGCGCCTCATCCGTGAATTTCAGTTTAACATTTTCGAACTCAAAGAGTTTCTGATACTGCTTCATGATCGCATTCCGCGGGCGAGTCAGGATTTGCATCAGCGCAGCTTGGTCCAAGTCCTCCAACACCGCCGCTACCGGCATGCGACCTATAAACTCGGGGATGAATCCGTAGTGAATTAAATCTTCCGGCTGCACTTGCTGCAGGAGTGAAATATCTCGATTTTGAGAAGACCGCGAGGGCACTCCGCCCTTCTTATCTTCCCCGCCCTTGAATCCGAGCGTCTTCTTTCCAACCCGCCTGGCGATGACCTTTTCAAGTCCTACAAAGGCGCCGCCGCATATGAAGAGTATGTTTGTCGTGTCTACCGGAGTGAACTCCTGATGCGGGTGCTTACGGCCGCCCTGTGGTGGAACGTTCGCTACCGTTCCTTCCAGGATCTTCAGCAGCGCCTGTTGCACGCCCTCGCCGGAGACGTCGCGGGTAATTGACGGGTTCTCATCCTTGCGGCTGATCTTGTCTATTTCGTCGATATAGATGATACCGGTCTGACACCGCTGGACATCCCAGTCGGAGTTCTGCAGCAGTCGGAGAATGATGTTTTCCACGTCCTCGCCGACGTAGCCCGCTTCGGTCAAGGTGGTTGCGTCGACAATGGCGAAGGGCACATCGAGGATTCGTGCGAGCGTTTGCGCTAGCAGCGTCTTGCCCGTTCCGGTCGGGCCGATCAGCAGAATATTCGACTTGGCCACTTCAACGTCGCCGGTCCGCTGGCGGTTCATCTGAATCCGCTTGTAGTGGTTGTAAACCGCGACGGCCAGCTTCTTCTTAACCGACTCCTGACCGATGACGTACTGTTCCAGGTACTCTTTCAACTCAAGCGGCTTCGGCAGTTTGGTCAGTCCGGCACCGCTGCGCTCGGCGCGATCGTCTTCAAGAATGGAATTGCAGACGGCGATGCACTCATCGCAAATAAATGCGCGCGGGTACTCGCTCGGAGAGGAGATGAGCTTGCCGACAACGTCCTGGGCCTTGTGGCAAAAAGAACAGCGGAGGGTTTCGTCGCTACCGGTTCGCTTCACGGATGGACTCCCGAAATGCTCGGAAAACTGGCAGCGGCCGTCGCTGTCCCAAGCGTGCCCCCATTATCTACTGAATTGAGGCTGTGGGCAATCAGCACCTGCCCAGGTTGGTTTGTCAGCCACCCGGTCAGGCCAGTCGCTGTTGATCTTGTCGGACGGTTTCTCATTCGGCTGTCGGCGGAGTGGTCTTGACGGCCTGCTCGAAGAGGAATCCGAGGGTCTTCTCAGTCCTGATCCTGGAAGCAATCCGTCCCAGGGTACCGTCCTTCTCGAATTTCATGCGCACTGCGGCGATCGGTTCGCGCTGTTGCCGGGAGACACGGGACAACTCGGCGTCCACTTCCTCTTGCGTGGTGAAGATGGATTCAGCGGAGGAAACCTTCTCGAGTATCAGGCTGGCGCGGACGTCGCGTGTCGCGCGCTCGGCCTGCCCTTTACGGAGTTCACTCCAATCCAACTTGAGTTTGCCAACGTCTACGCCTTGCGACGAAAGCGACCGCAACTGGCTTTCGACGATGACCTGGACCTGCTGGTCTACGAAGACTTCGGGAACGGCAAACGGGTGCGCGTCAACCAGCTTTTCGACGATCGCATTCTTGGCCTCATTTTGAGCCGAGTTCTCACGCTCGCGGAAGATCGTCTTGCGGACTTCGTTGCGCAACTCTTCCAGGTTCTGGAAATCGCCCAGGTCCTTGGCGAATTCGTCGTTGAGTTCCGGGAGTTCCTTCAGCCGGATCTGCTTCAGATCGATCTTGAACCGGACGGTTTTCCCGGCGAGTTTCTCCGCGGCGTAGTTCTCGGGATATGCGATCTCGGCTTCGCGGGATTCACCCGGCTGCGCGCCGCGCAGGGCTTCCGTGAACTCGGGGAACGTGTCCTTGCCTCCGATTTCGATGTTGATGTCGTGCTGGTGCATCGCCTCATCATCGAGCCCGGCGATTGGATGCAGGTCCACAATGCAGTGATCGCCGTCCTCCCCGGGCCGCGGATCCACGTTGACGTACTGTGCGCGCGATTCGCGAACGCTTTCAATGCGTTCATCCACGTCGCTGTCCGCTACCTGCGGCTCGGCGTAGGGAACTTCGATTCCCCGGTAGTTTCCCAACTCGAACTCGGGTGCAACCTCGAGTTCCGCCTTGAAACTGACGCCGCCCGAATCGAGGTACTGCAGTTCCCTAATATCTGGACGACTGACAACCTGCAGGTTCTGACTGTCGTACTCTTTCTTCAGGTATTCGGGAATCAGCTTGTCCAGAGCTTCTTGACGGATCTCGCCCGAGTAATACTGGCGGATGATAGCTTCCGGCGCCTTTCCCGGACGAAACCCCTTCAAGTGCGCCTTCCCCCGGACCTTGGCCGTCGCCGCCGCGGTTGCCGCGGTGAACGCCTCCGCGGGAATCACGATGTCGAGCGAGTGCTTACACCCTTCTATCAGTGCCAATCCAATACCTCCACAACTTGCGCGCCTGAATGCCACACGCGCGAACGGACGAGCCAGTGGGCGCGTCGCGTTACGAACTCAACTTCGGGAATGGTGGCATGCGGCGGGGTTTTCAACGCCGCCGGATGAAATCCCATTGAGACGAACGATGACCTGGGACCGGAAACTCCGGCAGGAAACTGCCGCCGCGAACGTCGGCTCCGCAGCCCCCACCTCAGGCGCCTGGGACCGGCACCCCTCTTGTCTAGTTTCGCATGGTTCGCGACGAGGCATGTAATCGCGCGGACACATTCGGGCAATCGACAGCCCTTGTGTTGGGTCGCGCGCGGGCATGCCATACCGTCCAATCGCGGCCAGGAAGAAGGGCGGCTAGTTGCGAACTGAAGTTGCCAGCCGCGCGTCGTCGCGAAGCAATTCCGCTTTGTCCGACTTCTCCCAGCTGAAACTGTCTTCAGTGCGGCCAAAGTGACCGAAAGCGGCAGTCAGACGGTAGATCGGACGCCGCAATTGGAGGTGGTCGATCATACCCTTGGGCGTCAACGGGAAGTGGGCGCGGACGAGTTCTACAATCCGCTCCTCATCCACGACGCTGGTTCCGAAGGTGTTAACCAGGACGGAAACCGGCTCGGCCACGCCGATTGCGTAAGCCAGTTGGACTTCGCAGCGCGTCGCCAACCCGGCAGCCACAATGTTCTTGGCGATGTAGCGAGCCATGTAGCACGCCGAGCGATCCACTTTCGTAGGATCCTTGCCCGAGAACGCGCCGCCGCCGTGACGACCCATGCCGCCGTATGTATCCACGATGATCTTGCGGCCAGTCACTCCGCTATCCCCGTGAGGTCCGCCGATGACGAAGCGGCCGGTAGGATTGATGTGGAACTTCGTGCTGGCGTCGATCATCGAAGCGGGCACGACCGGGTCGATGATCGCGGCCTTGACCTGCTCGCGAAGTTCGTCGATGTCCATCTCCGCATGCTGAGTGGACACGACCACGGCGTCGATTCGAGCGGGACTGCCATTCAGGTACTCAACCGAAACCTGGCTCTTGCCATCCGGACGGAGGAACCTCAGTTCACCGGAGCGCCGAACGTCGCTGAGCTTACGAGTCAATTGATGGGCCAGCATAATGGGCAGCGGCATCAACTCGGGCGTCTCGTCGCAGGCGTAACCGAACATGAGACCCTGGTCGCCAGCGCCGCCAGTGTCCACGCCCATGGCGATATCGCGCGATTGAGTGTGAACGAAGTTGCAGAACTTGAAAGTTCTGTAATCGAAACCAATTGCCGGATCGTCGTAGCCGATGTCCTTGACGGCCTGTCGTGCGACGTCTTCGTAATTGATCTTCGCCTCGGTCGTAATTTCTCCGGCGATGACACAAATGTCGGTCGTGACTAGGGTTTCGCAGGCGACGCGGCTGGTCGCATCCTGGGCCAGTGCGGCATCCAGAACGGCATCGCTAACTTGGTCGCAGACTTTATCGGGGTGACCCTCGGTCACCGACTCGGATGTGAAAATGTGGCGGCTTGCTTCTGGCAATTTGATCCTCCGTTGCTGCGAGTGGGATCCCAGCTGCTGGGGGCAAGACAACGGGAAAAGGGGAGATCCTGCGCAGCCAGACGGGTTAAGACTCTCTTGATAGTGTATTAGTCTCGACTTTTCCGGTCAAACCGTTGTGGTCGAAGAGATGGCTGAGGACAGCGAACGGTCCTGAAGCCTGCCCGGATGGAATTGAGCCACCCAAGACGCGGTAAGGCCCGGCTGTTGCACCGGGCCTTCCCGGGTCATGGAATCAGTGAATTGCTCGTTGCTTTGGTCTGCAGCGGGCGCGTCACTTGGTCTTTCCGATTTCGACCTTAACCGTCCTGGGCTGAGCGAGTTCCTTCTTGGGAAGGGTCACCTTCAGCACGCCGTTGTCAAAGGCGGCCGCCACCTTTATAGCATCGACGCTGTCGGGCAGCGAGAACGCGCGATGGAACGCACCGTAGCTCCGTTCGATCCGGTGGTAGCCGTTCTTGTTGTCCTCGTTTTCGAATTTGCGGCTACCGGAGAGAGTCAGAGTTCCATCCTCGATTTTGACTTCGACGTCCTCCAGTTTGACGCCGGGCAGGTCCGCGGACAACAGCAACTCCTTGTCGTTTTCCACGATGTCGACGGCGGGTCCCCAGGGACGCGCACCGACTGGTTGGTTGGCGAATCGATCCAGCACCTGGTCCAACAGATTGAATGTATTGGGCAGGTTCTCGAATCCGGGAATTTCGCGACGATTAATCAAGCTCAACATTGAATTCTTAACCTCCATTGGATTCATCATCCACTTTCAGGTTACAAGAAGATCTTTTCGGCGTCAAGTAATCTGATGCTTACGCGCTCATATAAAATGCTTTTTCGAAATAGCACCAATATGACTATACCCATCACGGGAGGCGGTTGTACTTGGACGGAGATTCATGGTGGAAGGGTTGAACCCCCTAGCGGGAGTTTACTGCGAGCTGGCGTAGCGCGCCCTTTCCTCATCGCATAAGTCCTTTCAGGTTCGTGGGTTGGATGGTTGTGCTGCCATTTGTTTTTGTATTACCCTGTATAG
>CAIVVT010000281.1 GCA_903909435.1 uncultured Acidobacteriia bacterium
GCCGCGCAGCGCGCCAAGCTTGATCCGAGAGAGCTGAGCTTTACCTATGCCTGCAACATTGTGCTGGATGGCTATCCCAAAATTTTGGCCGCTGCGACAGCCCGGCAACAGCAACGGGAACTCGAACGGATCCTGGATCTGTTGGCCCGCTGCAAACTCCCCAAACGCACCAAACGCCGATCCCATCCACGCGAAGTATGGGGCAGCGGCTCCAAGTTCCCGAGCAGACAAGCAGGGAAAACTAAGTGACATTGGGATACCATCCTGCCCCACCTCCGTACCCTGTACCGAGTGTCAATCTACTACGCAGGTATCAGCTAGCAAGGCGGCAGCCTAAGGCTGCGCCCGGGCCGGAGGAGCAGGCCCACCTGCACCGCGGCTCAAGTTCGCAAGGTTAATGGAGTACTCATGAACGTCGCACATAGCCTGACACGCTTTCCGCGATTCGCCGGTGCGTGCATTCTCTTAGGCGCCTTTCTTACGTCTACGCTGCTGGCGTTTCTGCTGCGGTTCGATCTCAGCATTCCGCATGGCTACTGGAAGCGCGTCGCCTTCGCCAGTGCCGTCTACGCCGGGGTGAAACTAGCCGCATTCACGTATATGGGACTCCACCGCATGTGGTGGCGCTACGTGTCAACTTATGACTTACTGCGGCTGCTGTATGCCAATCTGGCCGGCTCCGTTTGCGGCGGTATCCTGATCTGGTTCGCCGGTCCCGGCGGGTTCCCCCGTTCGGTCCTGATTCTCGATTTCATCCTCTGCTTTGGCCTGACTGCAATTGCCCGGATGCTGACGAAGATCGCAGTAGATCTGCTCAACGCACGCCAGTCCAAGCAGGGGAAAGTGAAGGCATTGGTGTACGGCGCAGGCGATGGGGGTGTGATGCTGGCCCGGGAGTTCCGGAAGAACCCGGCGATGTCTTACCATGTGGTCGGGTTTGTGGACGACGATCCAACCAAGCGCAACGCCAGCATCGACGGGTTGCGCGTTTTGGGGCAAGGAGCAGACCTGGCACACCTCGTCGAGCGGTTCGACGTGGAGACGGTCTTCATCGCAATCCCGTCCGCCAGCGGTTCTCAGATGACTCAGATCCTCAACCTATGCAGCGAAGCGAAGGTCACCTACAAGACCATGCCGGCGATGGGGGATTTCATCGAAGGAAACGGGTTGTTGAGCCAGATTCGCCCCGTGTCGGTTGAAGACCTGCTGGGACGTAAGCCCGTACGGTTGGAGATCGAGCCTATTCGAGCGAAGATCACGGGTCAAGTGGTGCTGGTGACAGGGGCAGCAGGCTCCATCGGGTCTGAACTTTGCCGGCAGATAGCTCGCTTTTCGCCATCGGTGCTGGTGGGATACGACGCCGCTGAAACTCCACTGTTCTTCTTAGAGCAGGAAATGAAAACCCAATTTCCGGGAGTCAGCTTCCAACCCAGGATTGGCAGTATTCAGAACCGCCGGCGGCTGGAGGCGGTGTTCGCCGATTGCAGGCCAGCCATGGTGTTTCACGCCGCAGCATATAAACATGTGCCCATGATGGAGTGCAATCCCTTCGAGGCCATCGAGAACAACGTCTTCGGGACTTTCACTCTGGCGCAGACGTGCGCGGATTTCCGGGTCAGGGATTTCGTCATGATCTCCTCGGACAAGGCGGTTTGCCCAACCAACATCATGGGAGCCACAAAGCGCCTGGCCGAACTCGTGGTCCGCTCCATGCGGGCCGACGGAACCAAGTTCGTGTCCGTGAGATTTGGGAACGTGCTGGGAAGCAACGGCAGTGTCATCCCAATCTTCAAAGCGCAAATCGCCGCGGGCGGCCCCGTGACGGTAACGGACCCGGAGATGAAGCGCTACTTCATGACGATTCCAGAAGCGTCGCAGTTAGTGCTCCAGGCTTCAACGCTGGGTTCCGGTGGAGAGATCTTCGTCCTCGACATGGGCGAGCCTGTTAGGATCGCAGACCTAGCCCGGAATCTGATTCTGCTGTCGGGGCTCCGCCCGGGGCAGGACATCGAAATCAAGTACACAGGCATCCGTCCCGGCGAGAAACTCTTCGAGGAATTGCATCTCACGAATGAAGAGACACTGCCGACTGTTCACGAAAAAATAGCTGTTTTCGCAGGAAGACGTCACGACACCGAAGAGATCGGCGCTCTGATCAACAAGCTGGAAGAGGCCTGCCTGGGAGGCGAACTAGGGCGGCTGATTCTACTGATCAAGAGTTTTGTTCCAGACTACAACCCGAGCACCGAACTCCTCACGCTGGTCCTGGAAGGATCGCCCGTGGAGCACCCGGTCAGCGGCGGCAACGCCCAGCGACTTCGAGGCTCGCTCGACGCGTGACAGCGCTTGTTTGCCGCGCCGGCTGCCGCGGGCTTACAACACCGACGCCTCTGACTTCGCGTCCGGCTAGCCCTCCGCCGAGAGAATCCGCTCCACGGTGGCTGTGAGTTGCCGCGGGCTGTACGGCTTCTGCAGATAGTGGCTGCCCGCCTCGAGCATGCCGCCCTCACCCGCCAGGATCTCAGAGTGACCGGAGACCAGCAGAACGCGGGATTCCGGGTGAATCGCCATCATTTGCCTGGCGAGTTCCCGGCCGTTGATGCCAGGCATGACCATGTCGGTGAGCAGGAGGTTGATGGGGAGGGCATAGCGGGTCCCGATCCGCAGCGCCTCTTCGGCGCTAGCCGCGTGCAGAACCTGGTAGCCGCAGCCCGTGAGCACCTCGACGGCGAACTGTCTCACGGCCGGTTCGTCTTCAACCACGAGGACCGTGCTCGCGGCGAGCCTGACTCCGCCCGAATCAGGCCTGGATTCGACCTCCGGCCTTACGCCGCTGAAGCACGGCAGGTGAATCTCAAAAGTCGAGCCACTGCCAGGAAGGCTCTCGACGCGGATTGCACCGTTGCAGGAGCGGACGATGCCGTAAACGGTGCTGAGGCCAAGACCGGTTCCCTTCCCGACAGGTTTCGTGGTGAAGAACGGCTCAAACAAGTGCGTACGCACGTGTTCGTCCATGCCACAACCAGTGTCAGCCACGGTGATCCGCACATAGTCGCCCGCGGGGAGGTCCAACTGCGCGGCGCGTTCGGGCGAGACTGCCACGGCACGGGTCTGAATCAGCAGCCTGCCCCCCGCGGGCATAGCGTCGCGGGCGTTGATCACGAGGTTCATGAGCACCTGGTGAACTTGCGATGAGTCGGCGAGAATCGGGTGCGAGCCCGCGCCCAGTTCGGCGTCGAATTCGATGGATGCGCCGATCACCCGGCGATTCAACTCGACTACTTCGGCGGCAACGGCATCGATATCGACAGGCTCCAGTCGAGTGACTTGCCGGCGGCCAAAAGCCAGGAGCTGTTGCGTCAATGCCGTGGCGCGCTCGCCGGTCTGGCGGATCACGGTGAGGTGGCGGCGCATCGCCTCACTCTCCGGCCCCAGACGCATCAAGAGCAGGTCGCTGTAGCCATTGATGACGGTGAGCAGGTTATTGAAATCGTGGGCCACACCGCCGGCAAGACGGCCGAGGCTCTCGAGCCGCTGCGCCTGAAGCAGTTGCTCCTCCAGTTGGGCTCTGGCCGCTTCCAACTCATGGCGCGCGGTAGTGTCGATGCCGAAGCCGATGATGTAAGGAGCGCCGTCGATCTGGATGCTCCGTCCGGTCATGAAGAAATGACGCGTCTCGGGGCCCTCTCCGACCAATCCGCGGGCCTCGACTTCCGCGGCGCCGGTCGAGAAGATCCGGGCGATTGCAGCGGCCACCCGGGCACGGTCATCCGGGTGGATTCGAGTGAGCGCATCCGTCTCCCGAATCTGCCCTTGCGGCAGTCCGAACAGAACCTCGTGCACCTTGTTCCAACGCACGTAATGCAGCTGCTCGTCGAGCACGAAGAAGATGCCGGGGATGGCGTCGATCACGCGTTCGATGAACGCCTGCTCACGCCGCAGAGCGTCTTCAGCGCGCTTTCGTTCGCTGATATCCTCTACCACGCCGTCGTAGCAGCGGATCCCGCCATCCGGTCCGCGCACCCCCTTCGCACTCTCCCGAACGTCGATGTGCGTACCATCCCGGCGCGTCCAGCGGTCCTCGTGTCCGCGGATCTCGCCACGCTCCTCGATGATCTGCTTGAACCAGGCCCTGTCATACGAAGGCTCATAGTCGCCGCGCTCCAGATCGCGATTCGCGAGATCTTCAATCGAATCGAAGCCCAGCATCTTCAAGAGCGTCGCGTTGACCAGCTCCAGCCGGCCATCCACCGTCGTGCGATAGATCCCGATCGGAGCGTTGTCCACCAACTCGCGATAACGCGACTCGCTCTCCCGTAGCTCTGCCGCACGCAGACGAGCCTCATCGGCGTAGGCCCGTAAGTACCAGGCCATCAGACCTGCCGCCATCGCCGTCACCAGCAGAATCAAATCGACGTTGAGCAGCCAATCGAAGTTGTTGTCTGGTGGGCGGTGGCTGGCGGTTAGCCCTCGCATCTCCGCCAGACCGACAATACTCACGGCGAGAATCGCCAACACCGAAACTGCGCAGTATTGACGCCAACTCAACAGGAGTGCGGCAAATATCAGCGCGGTGGGAACGAGGAAGAGCGCTTCGTCATGGAGCCCTTCCTTGGTAATCCACATCAGTGTCATGGCCCCAACCAACGCCGAGTGCACCAGAACGGCCGCCGCCTTCTGCGGGGAGCCCCGCCGGTTCAAAATGAACGCAACTGTGGCCACTGCGGCCGCGGCGCTCAGGATTCCCGCTACCAGGGGCCAGCCGGCGAGCCAGGAACGAATGATCGGTACCAGCAGTGCCGCCATCGTGAAAAAGTAGATGTAGTTGACCGCCTGGGTGATTCGCGTACGCCCGGGGTTCGTCACTGTCCCATCAGGCGAGTGCTCAAAAGGGGTCGACTTAGGCAGCCGCGATGCCGGAGGCGTTACCGAGGGGGGTAGGTCAGGGGATTTCACTCAGGGTTTCCGCTCTGCGCTGGGAGTCCACACCATCTTATCCTCCGGGCGTGTGCGGGCGCGGACGAGGCGCTGCGGTTGCCGCGCAAATGTGGCTGGATGGGCAGCGTAATACGACGAATGCCGCATCAAAGATCATCCCGCTGTGCCCGCTTGGGACGGTCAGCCGGGAGGACGTTCAACTAGCTCCAGAGATCTCAGGGCTCCACGACGGCAGGGCCCACTCCCAAGCTTTCAAGCATCCGGCCAGTCGTGCACTGTGCCGCGCGACTGGCCGGATGGGCCACTAGTTCCAGCGAACTCTCAAGACCACGGTGGATTCAGCAGCGGTCCAACCCGGATGCGGCAACCGGCTTGAGACGCGCCACCGCACTACTTACGCGGCTCGAAACGCACTTCGACTTCGGTCCTTACGTTGACGGGGTGTCCGCCCTGAACCGGCGGCTTGTAAAGATACTGAGACCACTGCACAGCTTCGCAGAGTTGTGCGCCGGTCTCCAACTCGTTGATTTTCCCTTCCGAGTTGATGATGACTTTGCAGCGAACCGTCGTCGCCGTGGGCTCCCAGAGGGGCGCGGGTAGAACGGAGGATCCAGAAATCAAAAGCGCCTTTTGTTTATCGGCCGGAACAGAGACAGTGGGGAGATCCTTCTCTTCGTCGGCGGCTTTCTTCTGATCCGCTGGAACCGCCGTGATCTTCGTGACTAGAATAATCGGCCGGGCGGGATAGCGCGCCATTCTCGTTCGCAGCACCGAAGCCTTCACATCGACTTCATCGAAGGGCATGCCACTCCACGCCATCTTGACCGCCTTCTCGCAGCTTGTCCGGAGAGGATAGCCGTTCTTGCCTTGGGAGGGGTCGCCGATTTCGTCGATGACCTTCTGCGCATTGAGGCCTTCGACAATGTACTCGTTGCCATTCACAAGATTGGCGGTCTTCCTGGGGAACAAGCGGAAGCGGCGCTTGCCCTCATAGAGGTACAAGGAAGGTCCGCCCGAGTTCAGGGCGCCATCGCCCGTCCCGGGCATGTCGATGACTACCTCGACCCTGCCTTGGAGCTTGTCCGGCGGCGGCCCGGCTTTCTTGGCCTCACCAGCCGGCTGATCGCTGGAGCAACCGCCCAAGGTGGCCAGGGCGAGCACGAGACAACTGAAAATAGGTGCGTTGCGGTTCATCCGAAATGCCCTCGATTTCTAGACGTTTACGTCTGAATCTGAAGCTATCACGCGGCATGACTGCCCGCAACGGACACCTCGCCGACGATTGGTTTGAGCGTGACCCTGCCCATTCGTGGGAAGCCGCGCCGGTCTTCGGGGTCAACACGCAGACCTGCCACGGCGCGGCCACATGTAATCCTCGACTGAGCCCCTGCGAGCGGGTGGGCTAGTAGCCCTGTTCCATCAAGCCGATGACGCCCAGCAGGGCACCCCAATGGTAATAGGCATCGCTGCTGCGCACGTCCGTCCCCACGCCCGTGATCGAGTTGTAGTTTTCGAAGATCGAACGGTCGCTTTGCCAGGACTTCATCAGCAGCTTGTTCGAACGCTCTGCCAGATCCTTGCGCGTCCGCCCAAGCTCGTAGTTCCGCAGCCCCAGGTAAACCAGGAAGTTCATCGGTCCCCAGATCCGTCCGCGCCAGTACTCCTGGTCCTTGAAGCCCGGCACGTTGCGCGCGATCGAGGGCATCACCCACTCGCCGTGAAACTCCCCGGGATTGAAGTAGTGCTCAGTCACCATTCGCGCGGCCTGCGCCGGAGTGGGGACTTTGGCAATCAGCGGATAGAAATTGGTCGGCGAAAGCCGCGCTGATTTCTCGCCTGTGTCGGTGCGCTGATTCAGATACATCCCGGCTTTCTCGTCCCACAACGTCCCCAATGCGGAGGCGTACTTATCACCGCGCGCGAGCAATTCCTGCTGGTCCGCACTCTTGCCCAGCGCGCCTGCGATTTCGGCCAGTGCCCGGCAATCGGCCACGTACAGCGAGGTCAGACCTACGTCGGCCATTTCCAGTTTGTTGGTCTGCGGATTGAATGGAACTCCGTCGTACATCGGCGAATTGTCCAACCCCGATTCGTAGAGCGCCGCCTGGAAATTGTGGAAGGTTCCGTCCACGAGTTGAGGCTGGTTGTCCGAACCCCACGCGAGCAGCCCTTTGACGTCGCGCGCTCCGGGCCACCAACGATTCCAGCGCAGCAGTTCGTTGTACACCTCGGCCAGGAACCACGCCTCTTTGTGGCGCTTGTAGATTTCCAGCACCATCAGACTGCCGACCGGAGGTTGCGAACGATCGTCGCTTTGAATGTCGTAGGCTGAAGCCGAGTTCGGAATGAAGCCTCGCCTGGTGATGCCCTTGGTGACCTCCACAGCGTTCGCAAAGGCCAGGTCTTTGTTGTACAGGCCATACATGAACGAGGCGAAGTATGTGTCCCAATCGAACAGTACGTAGCCGCCCCAATTCTGGCTCCACAGGCGGCTCACCGGCGCGATCGCCCGATCGTTTTCAGGATCGTAGGTCAGATTCCAGCCCAGAATCGTCTGCATCGCCGTGAAGACTTCGCGCGCCTCGCCGAAGTCGTTCAGCCTCTTCATCTGCGCAGCGCGGTGCGACTTCACGATTTCGGCCACCTGCTCCAGTGTCTTCTGAGCGCCCGTGTACACGGCGAATTGACCCTCGAAAGCGACCGACAGGTACGGTGCGTTCGTGGTGATGAACGGGTCGTTCACCTCTGCTGCCGTGGTTCTGATCTCAAACGTCCGCCCGCCTGCGCGGCTCGATTGAGCTTTGAGAACGGCGCCCTCGCGCCTCACCGTCCCAGGCCGGTTCCAGTAGTAGCCCGTCTCCACGATCAGGTGCTCCGGCCGCAAGGGCGCCCGCTTCTGCACGCTGATCAGAATGTATTCCTCACCGTTTTCTGAAGCGCTCTGCACCAGCGCGACGTTCTTCGACTCGGGACCGCTGGTGTTCATCTCCAGCGTCAACTCGGTGAAAGATCCGTCGTCGGCGTGTGGGCCCAGCCGGATCTTCTCCGAACGCCTCACGGTCTCGTTAGCCTGGAAGAACGTGTTCTGGTACGCGTGGCCCATACCGGCGCTCTTCAGCCCCAACGTCAGCGCAAACCCATCCGGCAAGTACACGTGCGACAGCACGCTGTTCGCGCTCCACGTGTTCCAGCCAGTGCACAGTTTCTGCTGCAGGGCGCGATACTCGGGCGTACGCAGAACACGGGAGGTGTTCTGTGCCTCAGTTGGAAGTGCAGTGCAGGCACACAGCGCGGCTGCGGCAAGGAAGCGTGCAATTGGCTGGTTCATGGCGATGGGAGACCTTCTCGTATCGTATCCGGCTCCACCATGCTACACGCAGCCGCCTGCCTCATGGCCGCAAGGGAATGCCCTCCGGCCATCCATTCGTCGAACCGTGAATCGTTGCCCGCTCAGCTGAACAGAATCCTGAATCCCACGGCGTGCTCGCTCGGCCAGTTCTGCGGCGACTCGATGTGTAGCCCGTCGTCCGCGAGCTTCCACTTCAGCGGGTCGTGGGAGCCGCCGAGTAACTCGACGCGCGCGACCTTGCGCTGCTCCAAACGGCGCGAAGGCGCCAGAGCTTTGATCCAGGTCTCGCGCGGGTTCGGGCCCATGGCGAAGGCGTAGAGTGCGCCGCCCTTGGTGGTGAACCGGATGTCATCGCCCTTCAGATCGACGCGCTTACTCTCGTTGAAGTGTTCTGGCGTGCCGTTCATGCCCTCGCCCGCCGCGCTCTTGCGAATGCCCGGACCTTCGCCGAAGATCTTCCACGGCCGCGTCGCATAGATCCCTTCGGAATTTACCTTCATCCACGCCGTGATGGACGCTACGATCTGCAACTCCTTATCGTCGGGCATGCCGCTGGCCGGCAGCGGAATGTTGAGCAGCAAATTCCCGTTGCGGCTGACGATGTCCACCAGCAGATCGATCACCGTCTTCGGCCGCTTGTAGACCGTATCGCGATCGTAGTGCCAGTCGCCGATGCAGGTGTCGGTCTGGAACGGCTGTGGCTCGATCTCGTCCACTACGCCGCGCTCGACGTCGAGCACGCATGTGCCTGACAGGCACTCGCTGCGGCGTTTGCCGGTGTAGACCACATCCACTTTGCCTGGGTGCCGGCGCAAACTCTGGTTGTAATAATGGGCCACCAGGCTGCGCCCCCAACTGCCGAAGGGGATGCCGCCATCCTCGTAGTACAGATCGGGCTGGTGTTGATCGATCAGGTCCTGCGCTCGCAGGAACCACTCGCGCTTCCACTCCTCCGACTCGTTGCCCTGCTCCGCCCAAGCTTCTTTGGCCAGTCCGTGGGGCGGGAAATACAGATCGCGATTCGCTGGGTCGTTGCCGTCATAAGGCACTCCCGCGTATGGGCCCTGCTTGTCGGCGCCCTTGTTGGTCTCCCACCAGTTGTAACTCCCCCACACGTGCTCGCTGACTCCAAAGCGCAATCCCTCGGCGCGCGCGGCTTTGCCCCACTCGCCGACGATGTCGCGTTTGGGACCCATCTTGACCGAGTTCCAGCGCCGCCCCCGGGAATTCCAAAGATCGAAGTTGTCGCAGTGGACGCCCATGCTGACGAAGTACTTCGCGCCGGCCTCGCGGTACAGGCGCGCCAGGGCTTTGGGGTCGAAGCGCTCGGCCTTCCACAACGGGATGGTGTCCTTGTATCCGAACTTCGAGGGATGGCCGTAAGTCTTCAGGTGATACTCGTACTGGCGGCTGCCCTGCATGTACATGTTGCGGGCGTACCAATCGCCCGCGCCGATGGCGGACGAGGG
Source organism: uncultured Acidobacteriia bacterium (assembly GCA_903909435.1). Lineage (GTDB taxonomy): Bacteria > Acidobacteriota > Terriglobia > Bryobacterales > Bryobacteraceae > CAIVVT01. The sequence continues at coordinate 9,757 of CAIVVT010000281.1, forward strand.
CCCCCAATGCGCCCATAGACCGAACTTCGCGTCGCGGAACCACTCCGGGCAGGAGTACTTGTCGAGCGAATGATCGTCGGCCCGGAAGGGGCCGCGCGCAATCTCCGGTTTTGCCTGTTGACCCCGGGCGGCAGCTGCGGCGGCGACGATTCCCATCGCCGTGCGTCTCGTCATTGTCATCGTTTCACCTCGTCAGATTCCGGTAGGTTCCACTCGCCGATTTCAGCGGATAGCGTCCGTACTCCCGGACCAGCAGCGGCAGACTGTTGCGGCATCCAACTTCCGAAGAAGAGCCGCCAAAGACCGCGAAATCCGTAGACACACACCGCGAGACTATCAGTTGCAACGGCAAAACAAAACTTCGCCTGAAACAAGTGTTGAGCGGCACGGGTGATTCTGATAGCGTTGTGTCTTCAGTTCGCACGACTGCAGACGTTCAGACTCCGATCAACTCTCCACCCGCCCCACCATGATTGTACCCAGCCTCCCGCAAGGCATTGCCTTCCACGCAACCGGCGCGTTCCTCTCCGCCAACTGCTACGCGCCCCAGAAGTATATAAAGCGCTGGTCCTGGGAGATCTTCTGGATGGTACAGGCGGCCTGGTGCTGGCTGCTGTGGCCCATCATCGGAGCCGCGATCACCATCCCGCATCTCGGACGCGTGCTCGCCGAAGCGCCGCCGGACCGCATGCTGATCTGCTTTCTGATGGGGATCGCCTACGGCATTGGAGGCACATCGTTCAACATCTCCATTCGCTATATCGGGTTCTCGTTGACCTATTCCATCGCGGTGGGGCTCTCCAGCGTGCTCGGCACCTTGATTCCGCCGCTCGTTCGCGGCCAACTCGGCGCCATCCTCGCCAAGCCCGGTTCGGAGTGGGTGATCGGGGGCGTTATGGCGGGCGCCGCGGGCATCGCGATCTGCGGCGTGGCCGGGCACTTCAAGGAAAAGGGCCTCGCGGCCTCTCCCGAAAAGCGCGGCGAGTTCTCGCTGCTCAAGGGTCTTCTGCTTTCGCTTCTGGCCGGCGTTTTGTCCGCAGTCTACGGGTTCGCCCTGGAAGTGGCCGCTCCCGTGGCCGACCTGGCCGAACACTATGGCGCGGGCATCTGGAAAGGCAACGTGTCTTACATCTTCGCCAACAGCGGAGCCTTCGTGACGGCGCTGCTGTACAGCCTGTATCTCGCCAGGAAGAACAAGTCGTTAGGCCAGTTGACGGCACTGCCGTCGGGTTCGGGCGGATCGAGCCTGAAGTGGAATTACCTGTTTGCCCTGCTCACCGGAACGCTGTGGTACGGGCAGTTCTTCTTCTATAACCTCGGCCACGTGCGCCTCGGCACCCAGTACGCGTTCTCCAGTTGGGCCATCCACATGATCATGCTGGTGCTCTTCAGCAACGGACTCGCCGTAGTGCTCAAGGAATGGAAGGGCTCGAGCCTCGGGACTCGCGCGCTCGTTGCCACGGGACTTGTCGTGCTGTGCGGCGCAATCGTCATGCTCACCTATGGCAATCACCTGGGCGAGCAGGGGCACGCAGCGTTACCGCCTGTTCCCTCGGCTGCCCTGCATTCGTGACCGGCCCGGGTGGGGCGGCTCTCCAGAGCCGCGTGGGCACTCCAGCGCCCGCTCCGAAACTACCTCAGTTAGGAGCCGGAGCCCGCTCGGCCGTGGACCGAGCCCCGCGTTCACCCTTGGGCCAGGGAGCTTAATTCAGGTCAGGCGCTTGCGGCTTAGGCAGAGTCGCCGCTTCACCAGCTGCCACACTGGCGGTGAATGCGTGCCGAGCGATGATGCCCTTGCCCTCCTGCACCACGAGCCACTGGCCTGCCGCGACTCCCGGGACGGTATCGACCTTCCCCTGCGGCCAGCGGATTGTCACGTCGGCCTGCGTCTCCTTGCCCAATCCGAAGTGCACGCGGAAGTCGCCCTGCGAGATATGAAAGCCGCCGCTGCGCACTTCGTCGATCTGCTTGCGTCCTCCGGCGGCTACGGTAACGCGTGCACCGATGGCGTCCCGCCCGCTTGCCGTCAGGGCTCGAATCAAAAGCGAGTTCCCGCGAGGGCCGAAGTTCTTCAGCAGCGAGGGCGTCTCAAATAGATTCACCACCACGATTTCCATCGAGCCGTCGTTGTCGAAGTCCGCTAGCGCGAGTCCCCGTGACGAGTGTTTCGCCGAGATGCCCGGCCCGCCGGTCGTGGACATGTCGAAGAACTGCCCATCGCTCCGGTTCCAGAACAACTGCCGGGGTTGCTCGAATTGCTCGCCTGTTCCGTACTTGCCGATGAACGGATAGACGTGGCCGGAGGCGACGAACAGATCCTTCCAGCCGTCGTTGTCGAAGTCCAGAAACGCCGTGCCCCATTTCACCGGCTGCGTGTGGACCGCCAATCCCGCCTGGCTGGTCACGTCCGCGAAAGTGCCATCCCCGAGGTTGTGGTAGAGCGTATTCGTATCGCTGGAGAAATTGGTCTTGAAGATGTCGAGGAACCCGTCGCCGTCGTAGTCCGCGGCGGTTGCCCCCATGCCCGCCTGCTCCCGCCCGTCCTCATTCACGGCCAGCGCCGTCAACATGCCCGTCTCCTCGAACGTTCCGTCTTTCTTGTTATGGAAGTAGAGGCTGGGCGTCGAGTCGCAGGTCACGAAGAAATCGGGCCAGCCGTCGTTGTCGAAGTCGCCGGTAAGCACGGTGAAGCCATAGTATTCGCGGGGCGTTTCCACACCCGCTTGCCTGGTCACATCGGTGAAATGGCCGTGCCCGTCGTTGTGATACAGGCTCATCGATTCGCCCTTCAGACCGCGCGGACCGCAGGGCACCGGAATGCCTTTCCAATTGCACCCGCTCTTGTCGCGAGGCCGCGGCGTTTCCTGCGCGTTGAAGTCGATGTAGTTCGCCACTACCAGGTCGAGATGCCCGTCGCGGTCGTAGTCGATGAAGGCGCATCCCGTGCTCCAGCGCGACTCCGGACGGGCGAATCCGCGCTGCTTCGTCTCGTCCTTGAAAGTCCCGTTGCCCTGGTTCTTCAGGAACACGTTGTGGCCCCACTGGCCGATGAACAGATCCACGTGGCCGTCGTTGTCCACGTCGCCGGCGCACGCGCCCTGGCCCCACCCGGTATGACCGATGCCGGCCTTCTCCGTCACGTCTTCGAACTTCAGCCCGCCCAGGTTGTGATAGAGGTGCGGGGTCAACACGGCAGGTCCGGGCTTCAGCCGGTCCCCCTGGACCAGGAAGATATCCGGCAGCCCATCGTTGTCGTAGTCCAGCACGGCGACGCCGGTGCCCGTGTTCTCGACCACATAGGTCTGGTCCAGCTCGCCCGAGATCACCACCGCATTCAAACCGGAGTTGGGAGCGATGTCTCGAAAATCGACGAGCGGCGCCTTCATGCCGGGAGGCAGCGGCCGCACGCGTTGATCGGTGGCGCCCGTTGAGGCCATCTGCGACAGCGCGGGGCTACCCAGGATCATGGAGAGACCCACTACCGCCGCGGTGCTGGCCGCAACCACGAGAGTTGCGTTGCGAAATCGGAACCGGCGCACCTACTGGGCCCTCGCGCCGGCCGGGACTCCACCGCTTTTCTTCCGCGCTTTGGCAATCAGGCCCAAGGCGCGCTCGACTTCAGGGTCGCCCGAACGAAATGCGAGCGCCAGTCGCAGTTCCCTCTCACCGTCGTCCAGGTTGCCCGCGTGGCAATGCACCAGGCCCAGCTTCTTGTGCAATTCCGCTTTCACGCCGCACTCGCCGCAGGCTGTGATCGCCTCTTTAAACTGCCGCACCGCCTCGGGCCATTCCTGGGCTTGCATGGAAGCGACGGCGTCGTTGGCCAGCGTCTGGGCTTGATCGACGATCCTGCGCTCCTTTTGCACCGCCGTGAACTTGCTCATCAGCCGGTCCGACTCCGTGACATCGGTTGCCCGCAGAGCCCGCGACAGGCTCCACAACGCCTGCGTGTTTTCCGGAGCGGCCTCGATCGCCTGTTTCCAAGCCGCGATGGCCTCCTGTGTCCGCCCCTCATGTTGCAGACTCTGCCCCAACAGATGCCATGCCGTCGAGTACTTGGGTTGCAGCTTGACCACCGTCTCCAGCAGCGGGATTGCTGCGGCGTAATTGCCCGCCTGCTTCTCCAGCACGGCCAGCGTGTAATTCGGCTCCACCATCTGTGGCGCAAGCTGGCGGGCCTTCTCGAGGTCGGGACGGGCCTCTGTGCTGCGTCCCAGGTCGTACAGCACCCGGCCATGATTGAAGTGCGCGGCGGCAGACTGCGGGGCGATCCGTACGGCTTCTGCGGTCTCAGCCAGCGCGCCGGGCAGATCGTAGCTGTCGGCCAGGGCGATCGCCAGATCGAGGTGCGCCGCGGCGGATTGCGGGGACAGGCTGACCACCTTGCGCAGCAGCATATTGCCCTCTTCACTCCTGCCCAGGCGCGCCTTCACCTTGCCCGCGGCGGAGAGCACGCGCAGATCCGTGGGTGCCAGTTTCAGCGCCTTGTCCAGCGGTGCCTCGGCTTCGGGGAAACGCTGCTGCTGGGCGAGGATCAGTCCCAGGTTCAGATATCCCTGTGTGTAGTTTGGGTCGTCCTCGATGGCTTGGCGAAACACCTTCTCGGCGCGCGTGTAGTCGCCCTTCATGGCGAAGATCAATCCCAGGTTGCCCTCCGCCGAAATCAGCTGCGGATCGATTGCCAGCGCTTCCTCGATCCGCTTCTGCGCTGCGTTGAGATTCCCCGCCGAGAGGTCCAGCAGGCCCAACTCCGCCCGGGCGAGTGCCATCTGAGGATCTATCTCGACCGCCTTCTCCAGCATCTCCCGTTCGCCCTTTGGATCGTGCGCGGCGGCAAGCGCCAGCGCCAGGTTGTAAACGGTCCGGGCATTCTTCGGCTCGATCTCCAGCATCTGGCGGTAGAATTCCGCCGCACGTTCCGGCTGGTTGGCCTGCAGGGCCTCGTTGGCTTGGATGCCCTTTGCGGCCAACTGGTTCACCTTGAATTCTTCCGACTTGCTTTCGTTGAACTTGGACGCCACCTCGCGCGCCCTCGCCGTGTCCCCCAAAGCCCGCAGCACGGACGCCAGTTGGAATTGAGCCGAAGAATCCAGCGGGTTGATGGCAACCGCTTTCTCCAGGTGCGTCAACGCCTCCTTCGGCTTCTGGTTGCGTGCCAGAACGAACCCGAGCTGGTACTGCGCCTGGAAGTCGTCCGGCTTGCCCGATACCGCGTGCGCCAGTTCCACTTCAGCCTTCGGATAGTCTCCCAGCCCCCGGTATACGGCTCCCAGTAGCAGGTGGCCCTCCGGATCGTCCGGTTTCAACTGGATGTACGCCTGAGCCGGTGTCAGCGCTTCTTGAAACGCGGAGACCGTCGCCAGAGCCTTGCTACTGGCCAGCAGCGCGACGGTGTCCTTCGGGTCGAGCCGGGCCACCTGCGCGTACTCGTCCGCCGCTTCCCGGAAGCGCGCCTCACTGGCGAAGATGTTGCCGAGGGTGAAGTGCGCCGCCTTCATGTCGGGGTTCCGGCGGGTCAGTTCCGTCAGGATGCGGATGGCCTCTTTGGTCCCGTTCGTTCGCGCCCCAAGGACGCCCGCCGCCTCTTTAGCCCCCGCGCCCTCGTAAATCGTCGCAGCCAGGGAAAGCAGCAGATCCGGCGCTCCGGGCTGCAGCGCGAGCGCCTGGTTCCAATACCGGATCGCGGCGTCGTAGCGGCGCTGGGAGGCCAGCAGTTGCGCCAGGTGGTCCAGCGCCGGCACGGACTTCGGCTCCGTTTTCAGCGCCTCCCTGAACTCCGCCTCCGCTTCTGCCGGCTTGCCCATATCCGACAATGCTGACCCCAGCGAGACGCGGGCCAGCACCATGCCGGGATTCGCCTTCAGCACCGTCCGGAATTCGCCAGCGGCGGCAGGGAATTCATTCAGGCGCAAGTACGCCACACCGAGGTCGAAATGGGCTTCCACGGAGCCGGGCTCCAACCGCACGGCCTCCTTGAACGCCAGCAGGGCGCATTTCATGTCGCCGCTGTCCGCAAACCATGCGCCAACAGCGTCGTAGACTTTGGCGGAGGGTCCATTCTGCAGGCCTTTCGCCACCCCGGCCGGCGGCTTGCACGCGTCGGGCAGCGGCCCGGCCCAGCCCAGGGGCGCCAGGCACACAGCCAGGACCGGGAACACTAACCAGCAGGACGGACGAGGTGCTCCCATAGGACCAGTATAAGTTGTGGGTTTTGATGGCATTATCGATAACGTAAGTAGCTTACTTCGTGTCCTGCGCCGGCTCCTGGATGGGCACAATGCGGTCGGCGGGCACATTCTGAAGCACCTGGCGGATGCCTGAGGGCCATCGAATCGCAATCTCCCGGACCGTGCTGAACGCCCCTAGCCCGAAGTGCACTCTCGGGTCGCTGGAGGCCGCGTAACCCGTACTGGTGGTCGCCTCGTTGTACTGCTTCTGGCCGTCGCCCGTGGTCACGCGGACCTGCGCGCCGAGTCCCATCCGGTTGCTCTTCGTGCCCTCTAGCTTCAGCAGAATCCAGTGGTTGTGGTTCTCCGAGACGTTGCGCAGCACTCTGACCGGTTGGCCCAGTGCCGTGATTACCAGGTCGATCCGGCCGTCGTTGTCCAGGTCTCCGTAGGCCAGTCCCCGGTTGGGCGCGGGCAGCAGGAAGTCGGCGCCGGCCTTCGCACTGACGTCTTCAAATTGCCCGTTGCCCAGATTCCTGAAGACGGAGTTTGGCTCGGCGTAGGTGAAGTGGCGCGAGATGTCCTCGATGTTGTCCATCACGTTGCCGCGCGCGACGAACAGGTCCTTCCAGCCGTCGTTGTCGAGATCGGCGACGCCGTTGGACCAGCCGGACATTTTACGCGTGATCTGGGCGATCCGGCTCGGCTGGCTGGCATTGACGAATTGCCCGCCAATCCCGTTCAGGAACAGCGGAAAGGTCTCGTTCTCGATCGCGGTGTGCCAGATGTCCGGCCGTCCGTCGTTGTTCACGTCACGGAACTCCGCACCCATCCCCGCCAGCGCGTTGCCGTCCTCGTTGTAGGCGACGCCCGCCTGGAAGCCAACCTCCTCGAACCGCTTGCCGCCCAGGTTGTGGAACAGCAGGTTGGGCGCGTTGTCATTGGCCACGAACACATCCGTGAAGCCGTCGCCATCGTAGTCGGCGAAGGCCACGCCCATGCCTTTCCCCTGGATGGCGGAGATCCCGGTTTGCTCCGAAACGTCGGTGAAGGTTCCGTCGCCGTTGTTGCGGTAGAGCGTATTCGGCAGCGGTCCAAACGCCTTCGGATGGCAGTACCCGCGGCCGTTCAGCCCCATGCAGGCCGGCTCGTGCCGGGGATCCCACTGGCAGTAGTTGGACACGAACAGGTCGATCAGTCCGTCGTTGTTGTAGTCGAACCAACCGGCGGAGATCGCCCACATCTTGCTGTCGCCCACCATCGCACCGCCCACCCCGGCCCTGGCCGTGACTTCGGTGAACGTCCCGTCGCGGTTGTTGTGGAACAGCTGGCTGCCGCTGACGCCCGCCACGAACAGGTCGGGCCAACCGTCGTTGTCGTAGTCGCCCACGGCCGCGCCCATGCCGTACCCCGTCCCGCGCAGGCCGGCCCGTTCGGCCACGTCCGTGAACGTCCCGTCGCCGTTGTTGTGGAACAGGCGGTTGTAATACTTCGGCCCGGTCTTCTCGAGCGACGGCATCCCGGCCCCGTTCACCAGGTAGATATCCAGCCGGCCGTCGCCGTCGTAGTCGAATAGCGCCACGCCGGCCGGCATCGTTTCCGGCTGATGCTTCTCCGGGGTCGGGCTGTTCTCGGTGACGAAGCGAACGCCGGCGGATTGAGCGATGTTCTGGAAGCGGATGGAAGACGGAAGCGGGACGAAGGCCAGTACCGTCAGGGCGACGGTGCCGGCGGTCAGTAACACGGCAATTCGCACGGTCAGCGCCCGCCTTTCGCCGGTTCCCGCACGGTGAGGATACGGTCCACCGGCGGTGCGTGGATGGTCTGTACGGCTCCGCTGGGCCATGCGATCTCAAGCGAGCGGACGGTCTTGTCCGCACCCAGGCCGAAATGGACGCGCTTATCGCTCGCGGAGAAGTAGCTGCCGCCTGTGGTCACTGCGGCGTACTGATTCGCCCCGGACTCGCTCACCAGATGGATTTGGGCTCCGATGCCATCGCGATTGCTGACGCTGCCAACCGTGTTGACGGTCAACCAGTGATTCGAGCTTCCCGCGTTGTGGAGCAGTTTCGGACTCCCGTCCAGGCAATTCACCACGATGTCCATCTGGCCGTCGTTGTCGAGATCCCCGAAGGCCGCGCCCCGGGCCGCCTGCAAAGTCCGGAACGGCTCGCCGCTCTGCGCGGAGACATCCTCGAAGTGGCCCGCAACGTTGCGC
>CAIVVT010000282.1 GCA_903909435.1 uncultured Acidobacteriia bacterium
GGCTTCAACACCGGTCACTGCCGCGAGGTGACCTCCTACCTTGGCGGGGAAGACGCAGCCACGCCGGCCACGCTCTCGGAGCGCGTGCCTGCTCGCTGTCCGGCCTACTCTTCGTGCCCCAGAGGCACCTGCGCTGAGGTGCTGCACACCAATGGCACACTGCGCGATTCTGTTCAGTACATCGCTGATTCTAGAAAGATGAAGACTGATCGAAGTTCCGTGACAGATTGCGCGGCGTGAGTTCACTTCCTCCCGGTTTAGTTCCGCGATGTCGGCTTTCCACCTGCAGCCTGGAACCTGATCTGGAAGTTCCGACCGTATTACGCACCACTCGGAAGTAACCACGGCGGCTTGGTCAAGTTGACAGAAAACGCCCGATGTGCAGAAGTGCCACGCCATCGGCTCCAGCCGAATGGTCGGCGATCCGAAGCCGACGCCATCCTCGAGTATGTAGTTGACGGCGCGGTATCAAGTTCAGCCTGTCACACACCTTCCATCTCGCGGCTTACCGGGTAGGCGCAATAGACGCCCGAAGGAGCCCAGATGTATCTCCCGACAGATTCCGAACCCGAGATTCAGACAATCGGCGGTGACCCGCTCAATGGTTCTGGCTTCGAGGGTGAGACGCCAGAGCCTGAATTTGAATCAGACGCGCGCTCTGCGGAGGAGGGTCTTCACCGATGAGTCCCCGCGAACGGTCAAATACTGCCACACCGGCGAAGCGGGACCACCGTCAGGAAGTCACGGACTCGATCGTCAAGATGCTCGAAGAAGGCGTTGCGCCTTGGCAGAAACCGTGGGAGTCGGCGGGCATGCCATTCAATCCGACAACCGAAAAGGCGTATCGGGGCGGCAACGCACTCCAGCTCATGGCCACCGGTCTTTCGCGCGGCTATGAAGACCCACGCTGGATGACGTACAAGCAGGCTGCCGAAAATGGATGGCAGGTCCGCAAGGGCGAGAGGGGGACGTCCATCGAGTTCTGGGAAGTCAACGCCAAGGCAGAGGAGAAGGCTGGGGAACCCAGCAAAGGGGAAAACGGCGAATCGGCCAAAGAGAGCCAGCGCCGCCTGATTCACCGCGTCTACACGGTTTTCAACGCGAACCAGATCGAAGGGGTGCCGGCTTACGAGCGCCCGCAACCGTCCGCTTTCGAAGCTGTTCAAAGCGGCGAACGCATACTGGCAGACTCCGGCGCGAAGATCGCCCACGACCAGCGTGACCGCGCCTTCTATAGCCGATCCTCGGACAGCATTCACCTCCCTCCGAAAGACGCCTTCAAGGATGCGCCCGGCTACTACGGAACGGCACTGCACGAGCTCGCACACTGGACCGGGCATCCATCCAGGCTGAATCGGCCGACACTGACCGAGTCCTATCGGTTCGGCGATCTGAACTACGCCAAGGAAGAGCTTCGCGCCGAACTGGCGAGCGTGTTTATCGCAGCCGAAGTGGGCGTGCCTCACGACCCCGCGAACCATGCCGCATACGTCGGGTCCTGGATCAAAGCTCTGA
>CAIVVT010000283.1 GCA_903909435.1 uncultured Acidobacteriia bacterium
CCCGCCCTCATCCGCGCTACAGCCTCCGTCTTGAACTCCGGGCTGTACGTCTGTCGCTGCTTGCTCTCCGCCATCACTGAGTCCTCCATTCGCCGAGAACTGTCCCCTTTTATGCTGTCTCAATTTAGGGGTTCACTCCAATCGGTCGCCTGAACAGTCCTCGTATCACGTAAGCGAATCCCCGATTGCGCGAGGTTAAGCTGCTGGAGGATTGAGCGCTGGCCGGAGGTCAGTCGCAAAATACTCCCAAATACGAGACCAGCGCCGGATCAAACGCGGCGCCGGCGCGGTTGGGGAGATTGAGGGTACTGTCCGATTACTCGGGGCGAACCGTCAGGAAGGTCTGCGAAATCATGTCCTGCATGGAGTACCGTTCCTGGCTCACAACGGCCCACAGCGCGCCTATTATGCCGCCGATCGTCAGCCAGCCAGCAAATACTCTGACCATGCGTTGAGCTCTGGTGGGACGATGCCCGTCCATGCTGATCACGTCCAGTTGAAAACACTGCAACCCAATCGTGGGGTGCTCAAACACCGCCCATAGCGCCTTGTAAGCGATGCTGAGCAGTACAGGCACGATCGCCGGCAGATACCATGGCATGCCGAGCAACTCGCCGGTGCTCAGCCGGTCGCCGGAGGCGCGAAATGCAACGAAGACCGCGAGCGCGAACATGAGACTGAAGACCCCGACAACCAGTGCATCGATCAATAGCGAATAGAACCGTACCATCAGCGGAGCGGCGGGAATCCCTTGCATGGGCTTCAGTTCATTGGCGAAGGGCCGGTGTGTCGGAGGGCCGAAATTGAGATCGGCCTGCGACGCAGAGGTCCGGGGGCGCCGCGGCGCGGGCTTATCCTTGGCATACAGTGGGTCGCTGGCGTGGTCGTCCGGTGACAGTGACTGGTTGGTCTGCTGCCCAGATTGTTGGGCGGGACTCGAGATGGTCATCCGCATCCGGACAACCTTGCCCTGGGGCGCGTGCGAGAAGAGATCGGGTTGCATGGGCGTCACCAGCCGGTTCGAAGTCGGATTCGTCATGACTCCGAAGGTGTGAGGAAGGGGCTCTGATTGAGCGGAGGCGCTCTCTCCAGCCTGTTCGAAGTCCAGTTGCGGGACGGCTGACGACTGGTTGTATCGCGCCACTGGCGCAAGTCGGATCTGGCACCGCTGGCAGCGCGCAGCTTCCGGGGCATTTGCCGCACCGCACGAGTTACACTGCATGAGTCTGCCTCCCTGAATCCATCGCTGTTGCCGCTCTCTCTTGGATCATGCTAGGTTTGTGGTTTGAGCGATTTCCTGCCGCCGAAACGCGTCTGTCGTCTCCCTCTTCGTAACATATTTCATAGAAAATGTCATGGTTTTTGTCGAGCTTTTTCTGCAACTTGCGGACTAATGCGCAACCCGTACTACAAGTTGTGGTGTATATGTTTGGGGGCTGCATGGCTTGTGGCTCCATTGCGCGCCCAGGTGTACCAGGGTGGAATGTACATCCCGATGCCGCTGGAGGAAGAGCGGACTCCAACGCGTGTCGTAAAGCCCCATGCGAAGCGGGAGAATGCTCCGCCGTTAGGTGAGACGCTTTATAGATCCGACGAGAGCCAGGAGCGGATCGGTGATCTCATCATCCTGCGGGGCAACGCGGAAGTTGAAACCACGAATACGATTCTAAAGGCCGATCAAATCCGCTATGACCAGGATTCCGGGCTCGCCGAAGCCCGCGGCAACGTCCATTACATCGACTTCGAGCGCGGCGATGAGGTGTTCGCCGACCGTGCGGACTACGACATGAACAACGATTCCGGGACGTTCTACACGGTGTCAGGTTCCACGCCCGGACACGTGAATCCGCGCCCGGGATTCCTCACCACCAGCGAACCCGTGCGCTTCAAAGGTGAATGGGCTGAGCGCATCAAGGATCGGTATGTGCTCTATCAGGGCACGCTCACTAACTGCCCTCCGGGCACGTCATGGTGGACGCTGACATCGCCCCGCATGGTGATCATCCCCGACGACCATGCGCTCGCGTACAAGGCGATCATGCGCTTGCGCGGAGTGCCGCTGTTCTATGCGCCGGCGTTTTACAAGTCGCTCGAGAAAGAGGCGCGCCGCAGCGGGTTCCTCACGCCCAACATCGGCAACAGCAGCACGCGCGGCCAGATGATTGGAGCTGGCTATTTCTGGGCCATCAATCGCAGCTACCAGATCACCTACCGCCCTCAGTACTACACCATCCGAGGCTTCGCCCACACCGTGGATCTGAGCGGCAAGCCGACCGCGGATTCAAGCTTCGACGCCTATCTGTACGCGGTGAACGATCGCGGGCTGCCACAGAACAATGGCACGCTGCTGAAACAGGGCGGCTACCTGGCCAGCTTCCGGGGGCAGGCCGACGCATTGCCCTTTGGTTGGTATGCCCGCGGCGTCGTCAATCTCTTAAGCGATTTCACCTTCCGTAACGCGTTTACCGAGAGCTTCAATGAGGCGGTGTTCTCCGAAGTCAACAGCGTGCTCTACGCCGCGAAGGACTGGAAGAGCTACGACGTTTCGGTCTCCTACGAGCAGCAGGAGAACTTCCGCAGCGCCGCCACGGGTGACAAGATCAACATCCGGCACCTGCCGGAGGCGGCCATACACGAGCGCAATACTCAGCTTCTGGAAGGCCCGATACCAATATGGTTCTCCTTTGGTGCAAGCGCGGGTCTGGTCCGTCGCGATCAGCCGTTGTTTCAGACCAAACAGGAAGTGGAGCGGCTCGACTTGGAGCCCCGGGTTCAGACGGCCTTTGATTGGAAGAACGTCCACATCCTGCCCTCGTTCTCTTTCCGCGAGACCTCCTACGGGGAGAGCCTGCAGGGCCGGGACGTCGTGGCGAGGAGCTACTTGCGGTCGAGCCGGGAATTCGATCTCGACGTCATCTTGCCGACGCTGTACCGGATCTATCAGGCTCCCAAGTGGATGGGATCGAAATTCAAGCACTCCATTGAGCCGCGTTTGCAGTTCCGCAATATCAGTGGCGTGAACGATTTCAACCGGGTCATCCTGTTCGACGAGGGTGACCTGGTCGCAAACACCACTCAACTGAGCGCGGCCATCGTGAACCGCATTTGGACCAAGAATGCAGGTGGTGAAGTGCGCGACTGGCTGAATTGGGAGATCGGCCAGGAGAAGTACTTCGACCCCAGCTTCGGCGGCGCTGTCATTGCCGGCACACGCAACATTGTCGTCAGCACCTCCGACTTCAGCGCATACAGCTTTCTTGAGCGACCACGCGGCTGGTCTCCCATCACCTCGACTTTGCGCGTCCAGCCCCTGTCGCGCCTTGGGTTTGAATGGAGGGCGGATTACGATCCCACCCGCAGGCTGATCGTGGACAGCAGCTTTACTGCCGACGTGCGATGGGATAACATTTTCGCCTCTATCGGTCATCTAGAAGTAGGCTGTATGCCGCTGCGTCCACTTTCCACCTACCCTAGCAACCCTTGTATTGGACAGCCTTCGCCGGAGAGCGTGTTGACGGCGCCCTCGAATCAGTTTCGTGGGTTGCTGGGATTCGGGAAGGAGAACAAGCGTGGCTGGAATGCCGCGTTCCTGGCGATCTACGATTACCGGACGCAGACCCTGCAGTACGGCAATGCGCAGATCACGTACAACGCGGACTGCTGTGCGTTCAATATGCAGGTCCGCAGGCTGGCCTTCGGCACACGCAACGAAAACCAGTACCGGTTCTCGTTCGTCATCGCCAACATAGGCAGCGTCGGCACCCTGCGCAAACAAGATCGCTTGTTCTGACCTCTACGGTGGGGCGGACCTCCAGGTCCGCGCGGGGCCTCCAGGGCCCGCTCCGGTTTGTTGCGCTGTGCGTCGCTGCATCGCCGCCCCACGCGAGCACGCTTGCCGTGCGGGTCGAGCCTCCGGTATGCTTCCCGTGCGATGAACATTCGAAGACGCGAGTTCGTGGCCGGGATTGCGTTGGGTGCGGCGGCCTGCTCCGGGAACCGGAACGCGGTGCCGGGGGCTGATGCCAATGGGCTGGACGCGGGACGCATGGCCTGGCCTCCGGGCGACGGCTATGCCTCTCTCGACGCATTGTTGCCGCGTGCGACGCGTTGGGTGCAGGTCGATCTGGGCGTCTCTCGCAAAATCGATGCAGTCAAGCTCTACCCGAAGTTCGGCATGCCGGGCGACCACTTCAAAAGCGAGGGCTTTCCGCTTCGCTTCCAGATCGAGGTCTCCGACGACGCCAGCTTCCAGACGGCTACGACGATTGTGGATCAGACGCAGGCGGACTACCCCGATCCGGTCGATCATATCCAGGAGTTCCGCCGCTCGGCCCGCGGCCGCTACGTGCGCTTCACGGCCACCAGCCTGCGTGCCCGTAAGTGGAACGCGCACTACTTTGCCCTGGCAAAGCTCGAAGTGCTTTCCGCAGGGAAAGACGTCGCGCAAGGCTGCCCCATTACCGACTCTGAGAAGGGCTTGCTGGGCGTCACAGCTCTCACGCGGGCGCCCCGGCCGCAGGGGGAGACCGACACCACCGACAACCCGGGCAACGTCATCCCGGCGAGCGCGTGGAAGCCGGTGCCGTACAAGATCCATGCTCCGCTGGAGGGCGTCTCGCTGGACGGCGGTCCCATGGCGAGCGCCTTCCACAACAACATCGCATACTTGCTCGGCTCGTTCAGCGTGGATGAACTGCTCAAGGAGTTTCGCGACCGCGCGGGCAAGCCGAGCCCGCCCGGCCTGCGCAAGCCCGACCAGTTCTGGCAGACCGATCTAGCCGGGTCGAACGCGGGCCGCTTTCTGATGGGCGCGGGCAATTCGGTGCGTTGGACCGAGCATCCCGAGTTGCGCAAGCGACTGGACCAGGTGGTCGATGGCATCGCGGAATGCCGCCAGCCCAACGGCTACATCATGGCCTACCCGGAAGACACGATCTTCTATTCGGAGCGCGCCGCCTACACCCGTGCCTGGCTCACGCACGGTCTGATCGAAGCCGGCTACGGCGGACGCCCAGACGCCTTCAAGCTCCTGCGTGGCTACTACGATTGGTTCGACCAGTGTAAGTACCTGCCCGAGTTGCTGCGCGGCGCGGTCCAGGGTGTGCAGGGCATGATCGCCAACACCCGCATGGCGCACACGCCGATGGGCAAGCCCGAAGACATCCATGTGATCCAGCGCTACTTCCAGGAGAACTACTGGCTAGACCAACTTGCCAAGCGTGAGGAGCGCGCGATCTGGCAGTACCCCTACGACCGTCCGCACTGCTACCTGATCACCGATCTGGAGGCGTATCTCGACATCTACACCGCCACCGGTGACCAGCGCTACCTGGATGCGATCCTGGGCGGTTGGGATCTATATCACGACAAGTGGGAACACGTCGGTGGGACCATCTCCATCACCGAGTTCGGCGTCTATCCGCCCGGCTCGTACAAGCTGCATGCCGAGACCGGCGAGTTGTGCGGCAGCGTCTTCTTTGCGCTGCTCAGCCAGCGCTTCCACTTCCTCTACCCCGAGGAAGAGAAGTACGTGAACGAAATCGAGAAGGCGATCTACAACTCGGCCCTAGCCAATCAGGTTGGCACCGAGGGCATCATGTACCACGCCAATCTAGTGGGGAAGAAAGACTTCAAAACCGGCATCCACATCAACACCTGCTGCGAAGGGCAGGGCACGCGCTTCCTCGGCGCCATGCCGGAGTTCGCCTACTCCATCGCGCCCGACGGGCTGTACGTGAACCTGTTCGAGTCCTCCACCATCGACTGGACTCACGCAGGGCAGCCGCTGAAACTCCAGCTGAAGAGCGAGTTCCCCTTCAAGCCGGAGGTGGAACTGCGCCTCACCGCCGCGGCTCCTACCCGCATGAAGCTCCGTGTGCGGGTGCCCCACTGGGCCGCCACGGAGATGGCGGTCATGGTGAATGGCGCAGCCGCGGGCACCGGCAAGCCCGGTAGTTTCGTCACCCTCGACCGGACCTGGAAGGACGGCGACAAGGTTGGGTTCACGCTCCCGATGGCTTTTCGCCTGACTCAATACACGGGCATCGAACGGGTGTCCGGCCGCGAGCAATTCGCCATCGAGTACGGTCCGATCCTGCTGGCTCTGGTCGGCAAGGAAGCCGGCGTAATCGACGAAAAGGGCAACACTTCGCTCCCGGCCAGCCCCGCCGATATCGTCAAGCGCCTGCAACCCAAACCGGGCGCTCCGCTGCATTTCAGCATCGAAGGCGCGCCGCGCCACGAATATATACCGTACTGGCAACTGGCCGATCAGTTGTTCACCTGCTACCCGGTCTTGACCGCGTGAGACCCTGGTCAGCAACCGCCATGCGCCTGCGCGCTGGACTCCGTTCCACGCTCGTGGATTCTCGTACACCATTCATAAGTGGTGGTAGTTTTCCGTTTACTTTGAATAGTTTGTGGAGTTATAGCACTTGCTCCGCGTGTGAGCCGTGCGCTAGGCTAAAGGCATGATTATTTCAATGAAGCGCCACGCCTCGAGGGATGAAATCAATGAGGTGATTCAGCGCATAGAGGAGTTTGGGTACAAGATCCACGCGATTGAGGGTGAGGAGCGCGTGGTGATCGGCGCGATCGGTGTAGGCGACACCAGCGCCTGCCTGGAGTCGCTGGAAGCCATGGCGCAGGTGGAGAAGGCGGTTCGCATATCGGCTCCGTACAAGTTCGTGAGCCGCGAATTCAAGCCGGAAGACACCGTGATCCGCCTAGGCCAGGGTGTCGAAGTCGGCGGCGACGAGTTCATCGTCATGGCCGGTCCGTGTTCGGTCGAGAGCGAAAAGCAGATCCTCGAATCCGCGGAACTGGCGGCCAAAGGCGGGGCCAAGGTCCTGCGAGGCGGCGCATTCAAGCCGCGGACTTCTCCCTACGACTTCCAGGGCATGGAAGAAGAGGGGCTCAAGTTGCTGGCCAAGGCTCGCGAGCAGACCGGACTGGCGATTGTCACCGAAGTAATGAGCGATACGGACGTCGCGCTGATCGCCGGATACGCTGATGTGCTGCAGGTTGGCGCGCGGAATATGCAGAACTTTGCACTGCTAAAGTCTTTGGGCCATTGCGGTAAGCCGATATTGCTCAAGCGCGGTCTCAGCTCCACCATCAAAGAACTTCTCATGTCGGCGGAATACATCGTCGCTCACGGCAACCCCGACGTGATGCTCTGCGAGCGTGGTATCCGCACCTTCGAGACCGCGACACGCAACACCTGCGACATCAGCGCTGTACCTGTGCTGCACGAGTTGACGCACCTGCCGGTGATCCTGGACCCGAGCCACGCTACGGGCAAGCGCAGCCTGGTGCCGGCCCTGTCCCGCGCGGGCGTCGCCATCGGCGCGGAGGGCCTGATCGTCGAGATCCACCCGAACCCGTCGAAGGCCATCAGCGACGGCGCGCAGTCGCTCGACCCGGCGCTGTGGTACAGCATGATGAAGGATCTGCAGCCGTACATTGCGCTGTGGAAAGAGGCGCGGACGGCCCACGCCGCAAGCGCATAGTCCATCGAAGCAGCCAGGTTCGAGTTGCTTCCCACGGATTCCAGTAACCTGCAAGAGTGAGACTCACTGAACACTGGCGGCTCTTCGCCGCCGGAGCCGTGTTGGCCGCCATCGTTTGCGCCTGCGCCGTTTACTTCTGGCCATCCCCGTCGCCGCGCGCCATGCTGGCCTGCCTGCCTCCCGGGGAGGGCCCGACGCTGTATCTCGACGTGGCGCTGTTGAGGCATACCGGGATCCTGGAGCAGCTTGCAGGCAAACCGAGCGGGGAAGATCCCGAGTACCGCCGGTTCGTCGAGGCGTCCGGCTTCGATTACCGGCGCGACCTTGACGCGGCGCTGGTTCAGTGGAGGCGGGGAACGGCGTTAGTCGTACTTAAAGGTCGATTCGACCAGGCGCGCCTGGAAGACTACGCTGGCGCCAACGGCGGGCAGTGCGTGCGCTCCTTCTGTTCGCTGGCCGGAAGCGTGCCGGAGCGGCGAATCTCGTTTCAACCCCTGGGCGGGCGTCTGCTGGCGCTGTCGGCCGGCACCGATCCGATGGGGGCTGCGGCTATCCGCGAGAACGCTTCTCAACCGGGTTTCGTCTCGCCAGGAGGCCCGGCCTGGCTCAGCTTGCCCGCCTCGTCATTTCGCGCCGAGCCCGACCTGCCCCCCGGACTGAGCTTGGTGTTGGAGTCGCTGCAGGGCGCACAGCGAGCACTGCTCACCCTGGAGATTCACTCCGATGGCCTGGAACTCGCGCTGACCGCGCCGTGTGCCACGAGCGGCAAGGCCCAAGGAATTGCCGACCGACTGACCGGCGCAACCTCAGCATTGAAGGATCTTATAGCCCGTTCCGGCCGCTCGCCGGAGCCCGCCAGCCCCGCCGCCGCGCTGGCAGGCGGCACTTTTCGGGTGGAGCAGACAGTGGTGCGAGGCCGTTGGCCGCTCAGCCGGGAGTTGCTCGAAGGGCTCGGGAAATAGACCGCCAGCTTGCATCCCATCGGCCATGCGGAGTATCAGAATTCAATCGACGCCAGGATGTCGCTGGGCTTGCGGTCGAACGCCTTGGCAATCGCCAGCAGGCTTTCCATGGACGGCAGATTGGCGCCTCGCTCGATGGAGCTGATCTGACTGACGCTCAAGCGGGCGGCCTGGGCCAAATCCTTGAGCGACCAGTCGCGCTCCGCGCGCAGCAGCCTGATGCGGTGGCCGAGCTTATCCCGAAGACGATTCTGGAGTGCGCGTCCGAGACCGAACGTTTCAACCGCGTGGGCCAACACCTGCCGGATTTGCGCCAGCGAAAACGGCTTGGCGACGTAGTCGAAGACCTTCAATTTGAAGGTGGCGCGCATGTCCTCGAGCGAGGGGTAGCCGGTCACGACGATCACGCACAACCCGGGAAAGCGGGCCAGGAGTTGCTCCAGCACGGCGTCTCCGCGAACCTCGCCCATCTTCATGTCCAGCAGCACGATATCCGGCCGGCGCAACTCCGCTTCACTGAACAGTGCGTCGGGGGAATTGAACGTACGGATGGCGTATTGCCCCTCGTCCCGCAGGATGTCCTCGATGTAACTCAGAAAGTCGGCATCGTCGTCCAGCACGGCTACATCGACGAGTCCCTCCGCTGCGGGCTGCGCGTCGGGCGGCAAGTCTCCCCGGTTGATGCTCGGCATGGCCATGCGTTCCTCCTCGACTTCACCCAATGATTTCACGATTCCTTGGATTCATCGCCCGGTTCGGCCGGTTGCCCCGTTTCAGCGGGCAGCACGACCTCCAGACGCGCACCGCCGCCGCTCCGGTTGCAGGCGGAAATGGCCCCGCCGTGCTGGTTAATAATGCCCTCGGCCACCGTCAGCCCCAGCCCCGTTCCGCGCGCGTCTAATCGCGTGGTGACAAAAGCATCGAAGATTCCCGGCAGAACCTCAGGGGCAATGCCCGGTCCATTGTCCTCTACGTAGATCGACAACGCAGGCCGGCCATCCAGGATTCGGGGTCTGCTCCCGGCCCTGATCTCGCCGTTCGGGCCCACCGCGTTCAACGCATTCCGCAACAGGTTCACGAAGACCTGCACGAGCTGTCCAGCGTTGCCGCGCACCTGGACGCCGTCCAGCACCTGATTCGTGAATACGACTTCAGCCGATTTGTCGTCGATGGCGACCAACTGCCAGGCCTCTTCGATGATGGGGCGCAGTTCGACCGGCCCCTGGTTGTGACGGCGCGCGCGAGCGAAGTCAAGCAATCCAGCGCTGATCTGGCGCAGTCGCTCCGTGACGCGCAGCATGCGCTCCAGGCGGCTTCGCGCGTGCGAATCTTGAGTTTTCTCAAGCAGTTTTTCGATGGAGCCGTGCAGCACGGCGAGCGGTGTGTTCATTTCGTGGGCGACACTCGCGCTCAACATGCCGAGGCTTACCAGCCGGTCCTGAGCCTCCAGGCTGCGCTTCGCCGTTTCCAGCAGTTCGTTCTTGGCCTGGAGGTCCTTTGCCGCTTGTTCCAGGTCGTCCTCGCGCGCCCGTAGTTCGCGCACCGTGTCGTTGCGCGAGCGCATGATCTGGCCGATTTCGTCCTTGGGAATCAGCTCCTCGGGGACGATTTCGTCCGCCCTGTCTCCCGCTTGTGAGGCGGCGTCGGCTTCGAGCATCACGTGGATCGGCCGGTACACGTAGCCCGGTAGAATTACAAATTCCAAAAATACTACCGCGAGAATATATATGACGGCTAAAACAGATAAGACGACCTTTTTAACGGATACGAGCAGTTCTGAATAAAAAGCCGTGGGGATGGTGATTCGATAAAAGCGTTGGCTGTCCGGAACTCTTTTGTAGAGATGTTCGCTGGATAGATCCCCTCGCCAAATCGCTCCAGGATCTCCACCGAATGCAGAAAGGGCGGCAGTAGGCAGTCCGAATTCGCCGGCGGTACCCGTGCGCAGGTCGTAGTCCCGCAGTAACTCCTCTCCGTGTTCAGGCGTCATGCGGCGGAAACTGTCCAGGATCAAGCTGGTTTCGCGGGCCTGCGCCTGCTGCAGTCGATTCTCAACAAATGGGGCTAAAGTTAAGTAAACAGATAGGGTTAGTAGCAAAAAGAAAATGTTGTGGAGGACCATGAACTTGTAGCGCACCCGCAGGTCGCCAAACCGCCTCCCCAGTCCCTGCCTGCGCCTCGCCGCGAAATCTGGTGAACGACCTGAATTCGCAGCATCCACCGGCGAAACTCCTGCATCAGAAACCAGTAAGGAATTGCGGTCAGACAAGAATATTTTCTCCCATTGCGGAAATTCTACTGCTGTGATAGAAATTTGCTAAGGATTCTTTCACTCTTTGAAAGATTCTCTTTCCGTCCTAGCGTAATAGAGGGGCCCAGGCTTCGCACGAAAAGAATAATCGGATGAGCGCCATTTTTCCAAAGGGATTCGATACCAGACTGCGCCTTGCGGCGGGAACTGTGTTGATTGTTGCTGGCGCCCTTTTGGGCGTAGTGCTTTACCTGGCTCATCCACAGCAGGTTGACACGGGCTACATGCCGGTTCAACCGGTAGCTTACAGCCACAAGTTGCACGCCGGTAATCTCGGCCTCGATTGCACGTACTGCCACTACACCGTGGACAAGTCGCGCTTCGCCGCCGTTCCTCCCACCGAGGTTTGCATGAACTGTCATGCGCGGGTCCGGGAGAAGAGTCCGAAACTGCAACTGGTGCGCGAAAGCTACGCTACCGGCAACCCGATCCCGTGGGTCAAAGTCCACCGGCTGCCCGACTACGTCTACTTCAACCACCAGGCACACGTGACAGCGGGCGTCTCTTGTGTCCACTGCCATGGGCGTGTCGACCAGATGGCGGAAGTGCGGCAATTGCAGCCGATGTCGATGGCCTTCTGCCTCGATTGCCATCGCAACCCGGCACCTAACATCCGTCCGGCGGAATACGTCACGAGCCTGGGATGGAAGCCGGAAGGCGATCCCGCCGAACTTGGCCGGCAACTGATCGCCGCGAAACACATCAACCCTCCGCAGAACTGTTCGGCGTGCCACCGCTGAGGCGGAGGCGAGGAAACGGATCAGCACGCAATGAACTCAATCGTTCAGATTAACCCGACCCGGATCACGGGCAAGCAATCGACAGGCAAGCAGTATTGGCGCAGCCTCAATGAGGTTGCCGAGACTCCCGAGTTCCAGCAATGGGCTCAGCGCGCATTCCCTGACGGCGTCGCCGACGGCGTTACCGTGGACGGCGCGAGCCGCCGCTCGCTGTTGAAACTCATGGCCGCCAGTTTCGGCCTGGCCGGTTTGACCGCCTGCCGCCGGCCCGTCGAAAATATCCTGCCGTTCTCGCGCGCTTCCGAGGGCTACATCCACGGCAAGCCGATGCACTACGCCACCGTCGCGGCCTTCAACGGCTCCGCAACTGGCCTGATCGTGGAGTGCAACGACGGGCGTCCGACGAAGATCGAGGGCAATCCCAAGCACCCGTATTCGCTGGGTTCAACGAACGCATTCCTGCAGGCCTCGGTCCTCGGCCTGTACGATCCTGACCGCACCCGGCAGGTGATGCGCAGGGGCGGACGCAGCAACTGGGACGAGTTTGCGGCCTTTGCCCGTGGCTACTTCACCGCCGACCGGCTGGGCGATGGCGCGGCGTTTCGCATCATCAGCGAGAAGGTGGCGTCGCCGTCGCTCGAACTTGTGAAGGCCGATCTGCTCAAGAAGTTCCCGGCAGCGCAATGGATCGAATACGAATCGGTCAACCTGGATGCGGTTCGCGAGGGTGCTGCGATGGCAAGCGGCCAGGACGTCGAGCCGCACTTCCTGTTTGATAAGGCCGACGTGGTTTTCTCGCTGGACTGCGACTTCCTGGGGCTCGACTCGTCGAGCATCCTGCCTGTCAAACAGTACTCCCGCCGCCGCAAGGTGGAGAAGCCGGGCGACGACTTGAACCGGCTTTACTCGGCCGAAGCAAATTACTCCATCACGGGCAGCATGGCCGACCATCGCTTGCGCGTCAAGGTCGGCGACATCGGCGCTCTGGCGCTGGCGTTGGCGAAGGAGTTGAACGTCTCCGGCGCGGAACTGAAAGTGGTCGGAGGCGCTTCGGACAAATCGAACAAGTTCGTCGCCGCACTCGCCAAAGATCTGGCTGCCCACAAAGGCAAGTCGATCGTCATAGCCGGTCCACGGCAATCTGCCGCCGTCCATGCGCTTGTCTTTGCCATCAATGCGGCGCTGGGCAACATCGGCCAGACGATCGTTTTCACAAAGTCGCCGCGGGAACGCGCGAATTCGCTGGAGCAGTTGAAGCAGTTGGCCACCGATCTGAGCGCCGGTCGAGTCAAGACCGTCGTGGTGCTGGGGGGCAACCCCGCTTACTCGCTGCCAGCCGATGTCGGGTTCGCAGAGGCCTTGAAGAAGGTCGCGGTGACGGTCGCGCTGACAGAAGACGAAAACGAGAGTTGGGCGGCGTCCGAATGGCGCTTGCCTCAATCCCATTTCCTTGAAAGCTGGGGCGATGCCCGGGCGCTCGACGGCACGGCGTCCATCCAGCAGCCGATGATCGAACCGCTGTACGGCGGCAAGAGCGTGTTGGAAGTGGCGGCCATCCTGGCCGGCAGGGAGCCCGCCAGCGGCTACGAGATCGTGCGGGCTACTTGCGCCTCTCAAGGCTCGCCGGCCGAGCGCGAGAAGATCTGGAACCTGGCGCTGTACGACGGCGTGATCGGTGGAAGCAAGGTTGCGACTGCGGCCGTATCCGTCGACGCCAAGAAGGTCTATACCGCCGTGAGCGGCCGGGTGCAGCCAGCGCCAGCCGGTCTGGAAGCGGCGTTCTACGCGAGCCCTGGTCCGTACGATGGGCGTTACGCGAATAACGCGTGGATGCAGGAAGCTCCGCACCCGCTAACGAAGGTCGTGTGGGACAACGTCGCACTCATCAGCAAGAAGACCGCTGCGGCCCTTGCTTTGGTGGACGGCGATCTGGTGAAGCTGTCCAAGGACGGCCGCTCGATTGAGACCCCGGTCCAGATTCAGCCGGGCCACGCCGACGATTCGATTTCGCTGTTTCTCGGCTATGGGCGCGCCGCCTGCGGACGAGTCGGGCAGGGAGTGGGCCACCGTGTCGAAGCCCTACGGACTACCACCAGTTTCTTCAGCGCATCCGGCGTCGAGTTGAAGAAGACTGGCGAAACTTACGAGATCGTGACGACTCAGGAACACCATCGCATGGAGGGCCGCCCGATCGTTCGCGAGGCCTCGGTGGAGGAATACAAAAAGGAACCCGGGCTGATCAAAGAGATGGCCGAATCCCCCAACGGCCTGACGATGTTCCCGTACGTGGATTACTCCAAGGGCTACCAGTGGGGCATGGCGATCGACCTGAACGCCTGTGTCGGCTGCAACGCCTGCCTGGTCGCGTGCCAGTCGGAGAACAACATTCCGGTGGTCGGCAAGGACCAGGTCCAGCGCGGGCGGGAGATGCACTGGATTCGTCTGGACCGCTACTACACGGGCTCCGACGAGGAAGCGCAGGTGGTCACCCAGCCGATGGGTTGCCAGCAGTGCGAGAACGCGCCGTGCGAGTCCGTCTGCCCGGTAGCCGCGACGAATCACAGCCCCGAGGGGTTGAACGACATGGCGTACAACCGCTGCGTCGGAACGCGCTACTGCCTCAACAACTGCCCTTACAAAGTGCGCCGCTTCAATTTCCTCGCGTGGAACAAGGACGTTCCGGAAGTGCGCAAGCTGGCCTTCAACCCGGATGTCAGCGTACGTATGCGCGGCGTCATGGAGAAGTGCACCTACTGTGTGCAGCGGATTGAAGAGCACAAGATTGCGGCCAATGCCGACGGGCGCCGCACGCTGCACGATGGCGAGATCCAGAGCGCGTGCCAACAGGTATGTCCGGCCGAGGCAATCGTATTCGGCAACATCAATGACCCCGAGAGCCGCGTAGCGAAGCTGAAGCAACAGCCTCGCAACTACGAGGTGCTGGGGGAATTGAACATCCGTCCGCGCACCACCTATCTCGGCCGGCTGCGCAATCCCAATCCGGAACTGGAGAAGGAGAACGCCTAGTTCATGGCAGACCTAGCGATCGATCCCCGCATAGAGCTGAACCCGACCCTGGTGCAGGGCGGCATGACGTACGCGGACGTCAGCGAGAAGATCAGCGCCATCACGGAGAACAAGCCTCCGAAACAGTGGTACTACCTGATCACGATTTCCAGCCTCATGACGGTCATGCTGTTTGGCTGCCTAGGCTATCTGGTGGTTACCGGCATCGGTGTGTGGGGCAACAATAACCCGGTCGGTTGGGGCTGGGACATCACGAATTTCGTATGGTGGATCGGTATCGGCCACGCGGGAACTTTGATCTCCGCCGTGCTGTTCCTGTTCAGGCAGAAATGGCGGACTTCCATAAACCGCGCAGCCGAGGCGATGACGCTGTTTGCGGTGGCCTGCGCGGCCATCTACCCGCTGTTCCACACCGGCCGCCCGTGGCGCGCGATCTACTGGCTATTCCCCGCACCGAACGAGTATCTGCACCTTTGGCAGAACTTCCGCAGCCCGCTGGAATGGGACGTATTCGCGGTATCGACCTACGGCACGGTGTCGTTGCTGTTCTGGTTTACCGGTCTGATTCCCGATCTTGCGACCTTGCGTGACAGGGCCACGAACAGAGTCCGCAAAGTCGTTTTCGGGATACTCAGTCTGGGCTGGCGAGGTTCGGCTTCCCAGTGGCGGCACTACGAGTTGGCGTACCTGATCCTGGCCGGCATCTCAACGCCACTGGTGCTCTCGGTACACTCCATCGTGTCGTTCGACTTCGCGACGTCCGTGATTCCCGGCTGGCATACCACGATCTTCCCGCCCTACTTTGTGGCTGGCGCAATCTTCTCCGGCTTCGCCATGGTGGTGACGCTGATGACCGTGGCGCGCTGGGTCTACAATCTGCAGAACCTGATTACGATCAAGCACCTCGAGAACATGTGCAAGGTGATGCTGGCCACGGGTATGATCGTGGGTTTCGCCTACGGCACCGAGTTCTTCATCGCCTGGTATAGCGGCAATGCGTACGAGCGTTTCGCATTCCTCAACCGTGCGTTCGGCCCATACTGGTGGGCGTATTGGACGATGCTCACCTGCAACGTCGTCTCCCCGCAGTTGTTCTGGTTCAAGAAGTTTCGCACTACTCCCGCGTTGATGTTCATCATCGCGATCTTCATCAACATCGGCATGTGGTTTGAGCGCTTCGTGATCATCGCCACATCGCTGCACCGCGACTTCCTTCCAGCCTCGTGGGGCTATTTTAAACCGACCTGGGTAGACATCGGCACATTCGCCGGAACGATCGGAATGTTCCTGACTCTGTTTCTCCTGTTCCTGCGCTTCCTTCCCGCCATCGCCATGAGCGAGGTGAAGGGCGTGCTGCATCAGCAGATCGAAGAGGGGAAGGGAAACCACTAATGGCAACCAGCTTTCTCGACAACCTTCCAATTCCGGAATTCCTCAAACCACGCGAAGAAGCTCCGCACTACGGGGTCGTCGGCGACTTCGATACCCCCGAAGAACTGCTGCGCGCTATTCGCACGCTGCGCGTAGCAGGCTTCACGAAGATGGAAGCGTATTCGCCCTTCCCGATCCACGGCATCGACGAGGCTCTCGGCGAACCGCGTTCCCCGCTCGGGCGCATTGTGATCACTGCCGCCGTCGTCGGCCTGGCCGGCGCGGTCGCTCTGCAATGGTGGACCGGCGCCGTAGACTACAAACTGAACGTGGCTGGTAAACCCCTGTTCGCCTTGGAACCGTCCGTGCCGATCATGTTCGAGTTGACGGTGCTGCTCGCCGCATTCGCCGCCGTGCTGGGGATGTTCTATCTGAATCGCATGCCGACGTATTATCACGCGTTTTTCAATTTCTCCAGGGCGGGCGGAGCGAGCAACGATCGCTTCCTGCTGGCCGTCGAAGCTGCCGATCCTAAGTTTCGAGGCGAAGAGTTGAAGACGCTGCTCGACTCACTCGGCAGCCGGCACTCGGAATTGGTCGAGGCCTGAGATGTCAATCGATATGCGAATCGTTAACACACGAACCTGGACGGTCCTGGGGGTACTCACCCTCAGCTTGCTCAGCTCCGCGTGCTCCAATTATCCGTCGCGCGAGACCCCGATCTGGGTCTTCCCGGATATGAAGAAGCAAGACAAGGTGAAGTTCGAAACGTCGAGTTCGTTCTTCGCCGACGGGCGCGGCAGCCGGCTTCCCGTGGCGCATACGGTGGCGCAGGAGACTTATCACGCGGACGTACCTTACTCCACAGGCATCGCCGCGGACGGCACTTACGTGGCAAAGAATCCGGAAGCCATCGATCGTGAGCTGCTTCTTCGCGGCCAAGCGAAATTCAACGTGTATTGCGCCCCGTGCCACGACCGGACAGGCTCGGGCCGCGGAGTCGTGGCGGCCAAGTCCGGTTGGATTCCGGGCAACTTGCACGACGAGCGAATCGTGAACTATGTGGACGGCGAACTGTTCCACGTAGTGACCGCCGGACGCCGTTCCATGCCCAGCTACCGCTTCCAGCTTGCGGAAAAGGACCGCTGGGCGATCGTGGCCTTTGTGCGAGTTCTGCAGCGGTCGTGGCTCGGTAAGGCGGACGAGGTTCCCGTCGAATCGCAGGGGAGGTTGAGGTAAGCCCATGGCACATACTCATTCGCAAGAAACCGACGCGTACTTCGTGCCGCTTAGGACCTGGGCTGCCGTCCGTAATGCGATTTTGTTCGTCGCCGTCCTCGGTTGGATCGGCGCGCTCGCGGGTTATGCCACCGACCCTGAGCACTTTTTCTGGTCATACCTTGTGGCGTTCTTGTTCTCAATCAGCATTGCCATCGGAGCCGCGTTCTTCGTGATGGTCCAACACCTCACCGGATCTGCCTGGAGCGTGACGGTGCGGCGGTTGATGGAAGCACTGATGCGTACTTTGCCGGCTTTCTTAGTCCTGTTTGCGCCACTGCCCCTCGGCCTGCATTACCTTTACGAATGGTCGCGTGCCGGGGCGGCGAAAGATCCGTTATTGAAGCTCAAGATCGGCTACCTGAACGAGCAATGGTTCACAATTCGCGGCTTCCTCGTCATAGGGTTGCTCAGCCTATGGGCGCTGGTGCTTTACGCCAAGTCCCGCAAACAGGATGACTCTGGCGCCGTGCGGCTCACCCTCAGTGCCGAGCGCTGGAGCGCGCCCGGCGTCCTGATGCTATTCGTCGGCAGCTCAATTGTCGGGTTCGACTGGATCATGTCGCTCAACCCGCGTTGGTACTCGACAATGTTCGGAGTCATCTTTCTAGCAGGCGGCGCGATGGCCTTCATGGCAGTGATCATTGTGCTTTGTCTGTGGCTACGTTCCAACGGTTACCTGGTCCATTCCGTGAACACTGAACACTATCACGATCTCGGGAAATGGCTATTCATGCTGATGGTCTTTTGGGCTTACGTTTCCTTCTCGCAGTACATGCTGATCTGGTATGCCAACATGCCCGAAGAGACCATCTGGTTTAAGAACCGCTTCACTGGGTCGTGGCTCTACGTAGCACTGCTGTTGGTCGCCGGCCACTTCATCGTTCCGCTATTCGCCATGCTGCCGAGGGCGGTCAAGCGCAGCCGCGGCGCGCTCGCGTTCTTCGCCGGCTGGCTGCTGCTGATGCACTACACCGATCTCTACTGGCAGGTCATGCCCGTGTTTTACAAGTCCGGTTTCGGGATGAGCTGGCTGAGCCCGGTGTGCCTGGTGGCCACCGTCTCCACCATGGGGTTGGTTTTCTGGTCGAGCTTCCGGGAGAAACCGCTGGTGCCGGTGGGCGATCCCCGCTTGAAGCAGTGTCTGGCGTTCCACAACGCGTAGGGGAAGACAATGGCAGACAAACAAGAAGTTCGTTTTGTGGACAACGTCGATTTCGACCGTCGCGACGCCAAGTCGGGCACGATAGCAATTGTCTCGATCGTGTCGATTCTGGTGCTGATCGGTCTCGTGGTCGGGGTCGACTACCTCTTCACCGTGACTTTTGAACAGGTGGAGCACGAACAGTTCTCGGCAGTCGCGAGCAAGGAACTAATTGCCATCCACGAGCGCGAAGATGAGCAACTTCATAAGTACGGCTACATCAATAAAGAGAAGGGCATTGTTCGCCTGCCCGTCGAACGCGCATTGCGGCTTGTAGAAGAAGAGGCGAAAGCCGGCAAGATTGGTTGGAACACCAAGGCCTATCCGGCGAAGGTCGAGTTGCCCGGCGGCGCGGCTGCGATGACCTGGAAACCTGATGGAACCGGTACTGCGGCGCCTGTTGCCGAAGTGCCTCAGAGTGGATCTCCGGCGAAAAAGAATGCGATTGCACAGAAACAGTAGTTACCTCGCGCTGGCCCTCGTAGTGCTCGCTGGACGTGTATCCGCGCTGAGCCCCGAGGAGCACACGCCGAAGGAACTCGAAGCGGTCGGTGTCATCGAACACCTGAACCAGAAGGTGGATCTGAACCTCACCTTCATCGCCGAGGACGGTTATCCGCACGCTCTGAAGGAGTATTTCCACGCTGGCCGGCCGGTGGTTTTGAACCTGGTTTATTACACCTGCAAGATGCTGTGTAACGTCGTACTCAATGCCCAGGTGCAGGCTTTGCGAAAGATCGATTGGACTCCGGGCGAGCAGTACGAGATCGTGACCGTGAGCATCGATCCCACCGAGAATTTCGAGTTGGCGCGTTCCAAGAAGGCGTCCTATCTGGAGAGCTTCGAGCGTCCCGCGCCAGGTTGGCACTTCCTGGCTGACAACGGGGGCAACGTACGCTCACTCGCCCGTCAGGTGGGATTCGGCTACAAGTTCGATGAGGGGACGGCGCAATTCGCACATCCGGCCGTAGTCTTCATATTGACTCCGGAAGGGAAGGTGAGCCGCTATCTGTACGGCGTGCAATTCAAACCTCTCGACGTGCGACTGGCCCTCACGGAGGCGGCCCAGGAGAAGTTTGGCGTTACGGACCGGATCCTGTTGTTCTGCTACCACTACGATCCGCTGGCGAGAGGCTACGTGCCCTTCGCCCAGAACATCATGAAGTCCGGCGGGGTCCTGACGATCCTGTTGATGGGTTTCTTCCTGTACCGGTTGTGGCGCCGCGAGCGGATTCAAGCGGCTTTGAATCGGGGAATGGTGACTGCGAAATGAATTGGCTCCAGAGCTTCTTGCTGCCCAAGGCGGCTGCGACCCATGCGAGCGAGGTGGATGGACTCTTTATGTTCATCATTTACCTCACGGTCTTTTTCTTCTTCTTCAACGGCGCTCTGATCTTCTACGCGGCCCATCGCTGGCGGCGCCGTTCGGCCGGCGAAGTCACGCCGCACACGACTCACAACACGAAGCTGGAATTGATCTGGAGCATCATCCCGCTGATGGTCGTGATGATGATCTTCTTCTGGGGCTTCAAGGGCTATATCAGTGCCGCCGTCGCCCCGAACGATGCGACCGAAATTGTTGTCACCGCCAAAAAGTGGGTGTGGCAATTTGAGTATCCGGATGGCACCCGCACCTTGAACGATCTGCATGTGCCGCTCAATAAACCGGTCAAGCTCATCATGCACTCTGAAGACGTGATCCACAGCTTCTTTGTGCCAACCTTCCGCCTGAAGCGCGACGTATTGCCAGGCCGCTACACGGAGATTTGGTTCACCGCCACCGAGCCAGGCGTGCAGCAGGTCTTCTGTGCCGAGTATTGCGGCAAAGGACACTCCGACATGTTGGCCAAGATTCACGTCGATACGGACGAGCAGTACGAGACCTTCCTGCGCGAAGGCGATGAGCAGGTGCGGCAGATGCCGCTCAAGGATCTAGGCCGTCTGGTATACGAAAACAAGGGCTGCGCGACCTGCCATTCGGTTGACGGCACGCGCGGGCAGGGGCCGAGTTGGAAGGGCATCTTCGGCCAGGTTCATCAGGGCACGGATGGCAAGGGCCATCTCGTCGACGAGAATTACATTCGCGAATCCATCCTCTATCCGCAAGCGGTGGTTGTGCAGGGTTTTGAGCCGATCATGCCGACTTTCCAGGGGTTATTGAGGGAACGTGAAATCCTCGGCGTGATCGAGTACATAAAGTCCTTGAAGTAGTGCAAGGCAGCGACAGAGAGAGGCATACGACGATGGCAGACGCACATACTTTGACAGGCACGGGGGGAGCTACCGCCCACGCTCACGGCGACTACCTGGACGATCCCAAAGGCATCAAGAGCTGGCTCACCACGGTCGATCACAAGCGGATCGGCATCATGTATTTGTGGTCGATCACGTTCTTCATGATTGTCGGCGGACTGTTCGCGATGCTGATCCGAATCGAGCACCTGACGCCTGCGAAGACCATCATGGACGCGGAAATGTACAACCGCGTCTTCACCTTGCATGGCGCCATCATGGTGTTCCTGGTGATCATCCCCGCCATCCCTGGTTCGCTCGGTAACTTCGCGCTGCCGCTGCTGCTCGGCGCTAAAGACGTTGCCTTCCCGCGCATCAATTTGATGAGCCTGTACTTGTATTGGATTGGCGCGCTGATGGCGCTGGGCACGCTGTTCATGGGCGGCGTCGATACCGGCTGGACCTTCTACACGCCCTATAGCACGACTACCGGTGGCGGCGTCACGCTGATGGTATTCGCTGCCTTTGTACTTGGCTTCTCTTCCATCTTCACGGGCGTCAACTTCATTGCCACCGTCCACAAGTTGCGCGCTCCAGGCATGGGCTGGTTCGAGATGCCTTTGTTCTGCTGGGGCATGTATTCCACCGCGCTGATACAGATTCTGGCCACTCCCGTGCTCGGTATTACGCTGCTGCTGTTGGCCATGGAACGGCTATTTCACATCGGTATCTTCGATGCCCAGTTGGGCGGCGATCCGGTGCTATTCCAGCACTTCTTCTGGTTCTACTCCCACCCCGCCGTTTACATCATGATCCTGCCCGCTATGGCCGTCATGTCCGAGGTGATTCCGGTCTTTTCGAAGAAGACGATCTTCGGTTACAAGGCCATCGCCTTCAGCTCCGTGGCCATCGCCCTGGTCGGCTTCTTTGTCTGGGCCCACCATATGTTCGTCGCCGGCATGAGCGTCTACGCCGGTGCGATTTTCTCTTTTCTGACCTTCTTCATCGCGATCCCATCGGCCATCAAAGTCTTCAACTGGATCGCCACCATGTGGCAAGGTTCGATTGAACTGAAGACTCCCATGCTCTATGCGATTTCGTTCCTGCTGCTGTTCACCATTGGCGGTCTGACGGGAATGTTCCTGGCTTCGCTCTCGACCGACGTGCACCTGCACGACACGTACTTCGTTGTCGCTCACTTCCACTACGTGATGGCAGGATCGAACCTGATCGCATTGCTGGCTGGCTTGCACTATTGGTGGCCCAAAATGTTCGGTCGAATGTACGACGAGTCGCTGGGCCGCATCGGCGCAGTGCTGGTCTTTATCGGCTTCAACGCGACCTTCCTGCCCCAATTCGTTATGGGCAGCCGCGGGATGCCCCGCCGCTACTTCAATTACCTGCCGCAATTTCAGGCGCTGCATGTCGCCTCGACCATCGGTGCCGTGATCCTGGCAGTCGGTCTGTTCCTCACACTCGCAAACCTGCTGGCTTCGTTCCGGCGTCCCAAAGGTATGGTGGACAATCCTTGGGGCGGCAAGACGCTCGAATGGGCCACCAGTTCGCCCCCGACCACGCACAATTTTGAAGGCCAGCCCGTGCCGCTGCACGGTCCTTACGACTATCGCCCCGTACCCGCTCCCATTGGCAGTGAGGTTCACACTGGTTGAGCGGCGCAGACGAAACCCGCATGAACGCTGAGAGAGATTCACGATGAGTCAAGCAACAACGACGGTACAAGCCGAACACGAACACCCGCCATTCCTGCAGCACCATTTCACTGGGATGCAGCAGCAGTTCGACGCGACGAAGCTCGGTATGTGGCTCTTCCTGGTTACGGAAGTCCTGCTGTTCGGCGGCCTGTTCGTCGGCTACGGCATTATGCGCGCCAAGCACCCCGAAGCCTTCATGGCTGCGCACCACCATCTGAACCGCACGATGGGCGCGCTCAACACGATCGTCCTGCTGGTCAGCAGCTTCACGATGGTAATGGGCGTCTGGGCCGCGCAAACCTCGCGCAAGCGACTCTTGATCCTGTTCCTTGTTCTGACCCTCTTATGTGCAGGAACGTTTCTGGGTGTGAAGTTCTTTGAGTATCAGCACAAGTTCGAGGAAGGCCTGCTCCCGGGGAACTTCTACACCCACCAGGGCGACACGGTTCCCGGCCAGTTCATGTTCTTCAGTTTCTATTTCATGATGACGGGGTTGCATGGCTTCCACGTCGTCGGAGGCATGTGCGCCATCACCTGGCTGCTGATCCGCGCCATCCGGGGTGACTTCAGCGCGAGCTATTACGGGCCTGTGGATCTGGTGGGCCTGTACTGGCATCTGGTCGATCTGATTTGGATCTACCTCTTCCCGCTCATGTACCTGATCTCCTGAGCCCCTTCACCCGAGAAAGCTACGACCATGGAACACACCGCACATCAGCATCCCATCACGGGCCCCAAGGTTTACGCCGCCGTGCTCGCCGCTCTGCTGGTACTCACCGTGATTACCGTTACCGCCGCAGGCGTCGACTTCGGCCCCTACAACACGGTAATCGCCCTGATTATCGCCACCATTAAGGCCTCGTTAGTGGCCTTGTTTTTCATGCACCTCCGGCATGACAAATTCGACGCGATCGTATTCCTCGGCGGAGTGTTCTTCCTCGCCGTGTTCCTGATCTTCACCTTGTTCGACATCAACTCGCGGCACACGATCCTGCCATCGAACTTGAAGGAACCGGTGAAAGAATTCCCCGGCGCACCCTTGAACAAACCCGTCCAGCCCTCCACCGGCACGGCTCCAGTGGCCGTTCCTGGCAAATAGCGGAACTCACGCGCAGCGGGAAGCGGCCATGATTGCTTCCCGCATTTCGTCCTCGGCGCAATTATTCCTTCGACTACGTTACCCGTCCAGAGCAAAACCGCGAACGAAGATATCGGTCACGCCCGCCGACAGACGCCACTCTCTCCCGGTCGCGGTAGTGACTCAGTTACTCTCAAACAGGTGTTACGTTCTCGGCCTGCAACCCTTTGGGTCCGGTCTTCACTTCGAACTCGACCTCAGCGCCTTCCTGCAGCGCCCGGTAACCCGTCATTTGAATTGTTGAATGGTGAACGAAGACGTCCTCCCCAGTTTGCCGCTGAATGAAGCCGTAGCCCTTCGCTGAATTGAACCACTTCACGATCCCTCTTTCACGCACTGTCTTACTTCTCCTCGCTCAAGTCTTCGCCCGAGCACACTTCGCCTGTGGGCGTCTGACTACGGGGAAACGCTTGAATACGAGCAACGTGGCAGGGACGAACAAATCCCTCGAAAGGGGTTTAGAAAAGTATTGCAGAGAGTCGCGCATTCTTCAAGGCATCTTTAGCGTCAACTCCGTTCTGATGGCTCCCGTTGTTGCGCCGATCGCGCTGCTGGTTGCTATAGGCTGGTTGGGTGATGTCTCCTCAGCTTCGCCGGATTGTTCCCTTATTGTTCGCCCTCACTTCGCTCGGTTTTGCCTCGGAACGCATCGACCTGAACGGCCCTTGGCAATTCAGGATCGATCCCGATAAGACCGGGGGCAAGCATGGCTGGACTCAGGCCGCCCCGATTGCCGTGGATACCGTCAGCGTCCCGCACACCTGGAACATTGGGCGCTACGAAGCTTTTGAGGGGACATCCTGGTACTTCCGGACGGTCGTGCTCCCTGCGGGCATCACCTCTAAGCACGTCGAACTCCATTTCGGCGGGACGTTTTACAAGGCTCGCGTGTGGGTCAACGGCGTCGAGGCGGGCTCGCACGAAGGCGGCCACACCGCCTGGTTCTGCGACATCACACGCCTCTTGAAAGCGACCAATGTCATCGCCGTCGAGATCAACAACGAACCCGGCTTCGCGACCATTCCCGGCTTCGCCATGGACCTCAAAGACGGCGGCAACATCTGGTAC
Source organism: uncultured Acidobacteriia bacterium (assembly GCA_903909435.1). Classification (GTDB taxonomy): domain Bacteria; phylum Acidobacteriota; class Terriglobia; order Bryobacterales; family Bryobacteraceae; genus CAIVVT01. The sequence continues at coordinate 24,555 of CAIVVT010000283.1, forward strand.
GACTGGTGGCATTACGGCGGCATGGTCCGCGACGTCTGGATTACCGCCGGCGAACCGGTCCTGATCCGCCGCCAGCACGTCCGCAGCAAGGTCAACCTTGCCGACGAGTCAGTCCCGGCACAGGTCACCGACGAAATCGCCATCGATAACTTCTCGAAGCAGGCGGCGAAGCTCAAGCTGAAGGTCGATCTGATCAGTCCTGACAACGAGCAGCGCATCCCGCTCGGCGTCAAGGAAGTCTCGGCCGGGCCGGGGACGACCTCCGTGAAGGTGGAGGCCAAGTTAGACACTGTCCGTTTGTGGCACTTCGATCACCCCGAGGTCTATCGCGTCGAGGCGACGCTGCTCGACGCCTCCGGTTCGCCGCTGGATATGCTGACCGACAACTACGGCTTCCGTGTCCTCGAACTGCGCGACCGGCATCTCTATCTGAACGGCGAGCGGGTGCGGCTCAGCGGTATGGCCCGGCACGCCGAGTCGCCCTACGAAGGTCTCGCCGAAACGCGCGGGACGATGCTGCATGACTACTCGGAAATGAAGGAGCTGCAGGTCACCCTCACGCGTCCCGTGCATTACCCGCAGCACCCCTACATCCTCGATTTCTGTGACCGTAACGGGATTCTCCTGATGCCCGAGATTCCCATCTGGCACTTCAGTGAGCAGCAACTCACCGACCCGAAAGTGCTCGCTCTAGCGAAACAGATGATGACTGAGATGATCGAGTCCGACTGGAACCATCCGTCTGTTCTCGCTTGGAGCGTGTGCAACGAGAGTTCGACGCAGACGCCCGGCGGCGTCGCCTATTTCAAGACCATGTACGACGTGGTGAAAGCGCTCGACCCTGACCGCTATGTCTCATACGCCGACGATCGCATCCCGCTCGGCGTGGATCCAAAGACCAACGCCGCGACCTATGCCGATTTCGTGATGGTCAACGAATACTTCGGCACGTTTCATGGCGACCCGGCGCTGCTGAAACCCGCACTGGAGCGCATCGGGCGGGAGTACCCGACTAAGATGATCGTGATCAGCGAGTTTGGCGAACCCGGGCTGTTTGCCCAGGACAAGGCTGCGGGCGACGCCCTCCGCGTCAAACTGATCCACGAACATCTTGAAGCCTTCCGCCAATACGACTTCATCGGCGGCGCGTTGCTGTGGCGCTACCAGGACTACCGGTCGCACCGCAATCTGCGTCCCGGGGAGACCGCGGGCATCGTGGAGACGGGTCTGGTGGACGAAAACCGGCAGCGCTACGCGTCGTTCGATGTTTGGAAGGAAGAGAACTCGCCCGCCCAGGTCCGGCTGAAATTCCTGTTTGACAAGGGCGCCCCCTCCGGTCTGTCGGCAACCGTCTCGCGGCGCGCCGAGAACGACTTGCCCTCCTATCCACTGCACGGCTACCGGGCCGTCTGGGAAGTGCGCGACGACCTGCGCAATCTGATTGCCGGAGGTTCGCGGTCATTTGGCGACATCGGCTCGTCGCGCCACATCGAGGTGCCGTTCAAAGCGCCCGGCGGCCGAGCCTTGCGGCTGAGCTTCAAGCTCATGCGCCCGACCGGGTACACCGCTTTCGAGAGGACGGTGGACTGGTCCGCGGGAAACTCGGGTGGCGACAACGTCGAAGACATGCTGCGGCGCGGCGTGAAGGTGCCCTGAGCCGCGATTTGCACGTTCGATGCCCGAATCACCCTCTCGCTTGAAATAGACTGTTATGGACCCGCCGTGCAATTGCGCGGCCCAGATCAGGAGAGTTCAATCGATGAGCAGTAGATCGTTTTCAGCCCTCGGGTTCTGTTTCGCCGTGGCGGCACTGGCCGTACCGGCCTCGGCCCAGACCGCATCCGCGCCCGCCGGGCCCTATCAGCCGACGACGCAGTCGCTGCGTTCGCACAAAGCGCCGCAATGGTACGAGGATGCCAAGTTCGGGATCTTCATCCACTGGGGACCGTACGCCGTCCCTGCTTATCACGAGTGGTACGTCGAGTTCATCAGTCCGAAGTCCAACTTCGGCTTCATGTTCGGTGCGCCGCCCTATACCGCCGAGCGCGGCGAGTTTCCCGATAGCCTGTACAAGGAGAACACCGTCGCCGATGCGGTGAAGTATCACAAGGACAACTACGGCGAGAACTTCGACTACGACAATTTCATCCCCATGTTCAAGGCCGAGAAGTTCGATCCGGGGGCGTGGGCCGCACTGTTCAAGGACGCAGGCGCGCAGTACGTCGTACTGACCGCCAAGCACGGCGACGAGTTCGCCATGTGGCCCAGCAAGTTTACACACCGCAATGCGATGGAGGCCGGGCCGCACCGCGACCTGGCGGGCGATCTGACCAAGGCGGTCCGGCAGGCCGGCCTGAAGATGGGCTTCTATCACAACACGACCTACACCTTTTACGACGCACGCTACCCGGGCCGCGACTGGGTGGATTACATGAACAACTCGATCAAGGAACTGGTCGATCTCTACCACCCCAGCATCCTGTGGGGCGACGTGACCGACGGGCCCATCCGCGACGTCAAGGGACGCCCGGTGCCGGCCGACTACTGGGGCAGCAAGCAGGTGCTGTCCTACTACTACAACCACTCGCCGGAGCCCGATCAGGTGGTCGCCAACGACCGCTGGGGCGTCGATACGGACGGCAAATTCCTGGGTGACTTCTCGACCCCCGAGCGCACCCGCATGACCAGCATCCTGAAGGACAAATGGGAGACCTGCGATTCGCTCGATCCCAACTCCTGGGGCTACAGCCGGAACCTCAAGCTAGGCGACTACATGACGCCGAACGAGGTCGTGGATTACCTGGTGGACGTCGTCAGCAAGAACGGCAATCTGCTGATCAACATCGGCCCCCGCGCGGACGGCACCATCCCCGAAGTGATGCAGAACGTCCTGCGCCACGTCGGCGAGTGGCTGCGCGTGAACGGCGAGGCCATCTACGGCTCGCACTACTGGGACACCTACCGCGACGGCGACGTGCGCTTCACCCGCAAGGGCAACACGCTGTACGCCATCGCCCTGGAGTGGCCGGAAGACAGCTTGCGCCTCAGCACTCTGGCGGGCAAGCAAGTGACCGGCGTCGAAATGCTGGGGTCCACCGAAACGGTACGCTGGAAGCAGGACGCTTCCGCTCTGGTGATCGAGCCTCCGGCGAAACGGCCCTGCCGCTACGCCTACACGTTCAAGATCACCTGCAAGCAGCTCTGAGAGCGCCAGGCCGCCAATGGTAGAAACGCCAAATCCGTAAGAAGTTACGGTTTTTGGAAAAAACAAGTAGTGGAATCAATTACTTACAGGCAAGAACCGTAACTTCTTACGGTTCTTGATTCTGGTGAAGCTCCGCTAAGCGATGCGCGGAATCAGCGTGCCGAGCAACCGGATCAGCGCGCCGCTGGCGCTGCGCCCGACCTCCAGCACCTCGGCGTGGCTGAGTTCGGCTTGCATCCCGGAGGCCATGTTCGTGACTGTCGAAATGCCCAGAACGTGGATGCCCATGTGCCGGGCGGCGATCGCTTCGGCGACGGTGCTCATACCCGCGAGATCCGCTCCGATGGCCCGCAGATAGCGGATCTCCGCGGGAGTTTCGAAGCTGGGTCCGAGCAATCCGGCGTACACGCCCTCGCTCACTTCGACTCCCAATTCGGCGGCGGTCTGCTTGGCCAGCTCGCGCAGTGCCGTCGAATAGGCGTGCGACATGTCCGGGAAACGCGGTCCCAGTTGGTCGTCGTTCGGACCTGTGAGCGGGTTCGCCCCCTGCAGGTTAATGTGGTCGTTCAACAGCACCAGCAGTCCGCGGTGATAGGCCGGGTTGATGCCGCCTGCGGCATTCGTCAGGATCAGGTTCTTCAGCCCCAGACGGCCCAGCACGCGCACCCCGAAGACCACCTCCTGCGGTGTCCAGCCCTCGTAAAGATGGACCCGTCCGGACATCACGGTGACCAGCCGGCCGTGCGCTTTCCCGACGATCAACTTGCCGGCGTGACCGGGCACTGAAGGCACGGGCCAGTCCGGGATGTCGGTGTAGGAGATCTCCTGTCGCTCTTCCAGGGCCGAGACGAACGCGGCCTGCGCGCTGCCTAGGACCACGGCAACGGAAGGCCACACGGTGCGCTGGGCACGCAGGTACGCCGCTGCCTCGTCGATCACCTGCGTTGTGTCCCCGATCACAGCAGCACCCCCGCGATGCAGGCGGACATGAAGTTGGCGAGTGTGCCGGCCATCATCGCTTTCATCCCCAGGCGCGCCAGGTCGGATTTGCGCGTCGGGGCCAGCGCGCCGATGCCGCCGATCTGAATCGCGATGGAGGAGAAATTCGCAAACCCGCACAGCGCGAACGTGGCGATCACGAAGCTGCGGTGGTCGAGCGTGTTCTTCAACTCACCCAGGCGCAGGAAGGCGATGAACTCGTTCAGCACCATGCGCGTGCCCAGCATGTCGCCAACGCTCGACGCGTCTTTCCAACTGACGCCCAGCAGCCACGCCACCGGAGCGAAGACGATCCCGAAGATCTTCTGCAGCGACGGCGGAACCCAAGTCAATAGCGGGACCGTGTGCACCCATCCCAGGAAGCCGTTCACGAGCGCGATCAAAGCGATAAATGCGATCAGCATTGCGGCTATATTCAGGGCCAGTTGCAGTCCGTCGCCCGCGCCTCGCGCCGCCGCGTCGATGATGTTAACTCCGGGTTTCGGGACTTCCACCTTCAGCGTGCCGGCCGTCTCGGGCGTGCCGGTCTCCGGTACCAGGATCTTCGCCAGCAGCAGTGTGGCCGGCGCGGTCATGATCACCGCCGTCAACAGGTGCTCGATCGATACGCCGGCGATCTTCACGTAGGCGGCCATCACCGCGCCGGAGACGTGCGCCATGCCGCAGGTCATCACCGTGAACAGTTCGCTCTCGGTCATGTTGGCGAGAAACGGCCGGATGGTCAGTGGCGCCTCCGTCTGCCCCATGAAGATGCTGGCGGCCACGTTCGTCGATTCAGCCCCGCTGGCGCCCATCACGCGCTGCATCACCCAGGCCATGGCCTTGATCACCACTTGCATTACGCCGAAGTAGTAAAGGATTGCGAACAGGCTGGCAATGAAGATCACGATCGGCAGAACCTGAAATGCGAAAACCACGCCGAATGGTCCGCTCTTCACGCCCAATGGCCCGAACACGAACTGCGAACCTTCCTCGGCGTAATTGAGCAGCGCGTTGACGGCCACGCTCGCCATCTGGAACAACTTGCCGAAGTCAGTCTTGAGGACCAGGAAGGCGAATGCGAACTGCATCCCCAAGCCCCACAGGAACAGGCTCGGGCGAATGGCCCTGCGGTTCTTCGATAGCAGGATGCAGAGTGCCAGGATCGCAACCAATCCCAGCAGTCCGGTAAAGCGCTCCATGCAAACTACTCCTGGCAATCAGAGTTCGAATGAGCAAGGCTATCAAATGCAAAGAGCCGGACGCTGCGGGCGTCCGGCTCTTCGAAAAAGAAACACTCGCTTTAGCTGACGACTTCGAGAATCAACTCGCGGCCTTCCGGAGCGTTGGAGGAGATGCGGAAAGCATCCTCGACGCGCTCGGAGGCCTCTTCCAGATGTTCTTCGTGCGTGTAGTAGAGGCGGCACAGGACGCTGCCTTCTTCCACGCGCTGACCGGCTTTGACTTCCAGAATCACACCGACTGCCGGATCGATGACCGATTCCTTGGTATCGCGCCCGGCGCCGATAATCGTGGACGCGCGGCCGATCTCCTCCGCGTCGATAGCGGTGACGTAGCCGCCGCGCGGAGCGGTGATTTCCGCCGCGCCGGTCGCGTTCGGCAATAGTTCGAATTTGTCGAGCACGGCCGGGTTGCCGCCCTGGGCCGCAATCACTTCCTTCAGCTTGCGGTAGCCGGAGCCGTCGAGCAGGCGGCTCTGCGCCAATTCGCGCGCCTCGTCCAGCGTACCCGTGATCTTGCCGAGGAAGATCATGCGCGCGGCGAGCTCCAGCGAGATGCGCGTGAGGTCCGCGGGGCCTGCGTTCTGCAGGGTCTGCGAGACTTCCATGATCTCCAGTGCGTTGCCGATAGCGTAACCCAGCGGCTGGTTCATGTCGGTCACCAGCGCTTGCGCCCGCAGGTCGGCGCGGCGCGCGATGGTCACCATCATTTGAGCCAGCCGGCGGGCGTCCACCTGGCGCTTCATGAACGCGCCGGACCCGACCTTGACGTCGAGCACCAGCCCGTCCAGCGTCATCGCGAGCTTCTTGCTCATGATCGACGCTGCGATCAGCGGGATCGACTCCACCGTTGCCGTAGCATCGCGCAGGGAATAGAACTTGCCGTCCGCAGGCGTCACCGTGGGGCCTTGGCCGATCACCGCGAAACCCACTTTGACGAGCTGCTCACGGAATTCATCCGCGGTCATCGCCGTCCGGAAGCCCGGGATGGCCTCCAGTTTGTCCAGCGTGCCGCCCGTGTGGCCGAGCGCCCGGCCCGAAATCATCGGGACCTTGACTCCGGCCGCGGCTGCCAGCGGCGCCGCAATCAGGCTTGTTTTGTCCCCGACGCCGCCCGTGGAATGCTTGTCCACCTTCGGGCCGGGTACGGAGCTGAGGTCCAGCCGTTCTCCCGAGGCGATGAACGACTCGGTCATGGCTGTGCACTCGAGTTCGCTCATGCTCTGGAAGTAAACCGCCATGAGGAACGCGGACACTTGATAGTCCGGAATCTCACCGCGGTTGTAGCTTTCCACAAGCCAGGTAATCTCTTCGGGGGCCAGTTCCTCCCCGTTGCGCTTCCTCTGGATGAGGTCTACAGTACGCATTATCAATCTGTTAGCCTAGCACCTTGAGCCCACGCACGTAAAGCGCGTCCGGGGCCGATCTATGCCCGGAAACTGCTGATTTTACGTAGATAACCCTATTCTTTGGGCGAAATCAGCGTCAACGGATAGCGGTATCGTCCCTGGAAAACTTCCCCAAATAATCCCATCAACTCGTCATGGATGGGGCCGTTGGAAACCGCCGCGTGGGGCCCGTAGAGGCTCACTGGCCCGCCGTGCATGTCGGTCGTCCTCCCTCCCGCTTCGCGAATCAGGAGCAGACCGGCGGCCATATCCCACGGTTTGAGGCCGAATTCCCAGAAGCCGTCCAGCCGCCCGCAGGCCACGTAAGAAAGGTCGATCGCCGCCGACCCGCCGCGGCGGATGCCGTGGGTACACATCGAGACCTGGTGGAAGAAGTGAACATTCACACTTTCGTGGCGTTTGCGCGACGGGAAGCCGGTCGAGAGCAAAGCCGTCTCCAGGCTTGGCGCTGCGCTGGTGTGGATCCGCTTGCCGTTCAGGTACGCTCCGCCGCCCAATTCGGCCGAGAACATTTCGTCGTGCAGCGGATCGTAGACCACCCCGCAGATCAACTCGCCGGCGTGTTCCAGCGCCAGCGTGACGTTGAACATCGGGTAGCCGTGCGCGAAATTGGTGGTTCCGTCCAGCGGATCGACGTACCACTGGTACTCGCTGGAGTGCTCCCGCTGGCCGCCCTCCTCGCCCAGGATGGAATGCTTCGGAAACAGGTTCGCGAGCCGCTCGACAATCAGCGTCTCGCTGGCGCGATCAGCCACCGTGACCAGGTCGTACTGATCCTTCAGTTCAAATTGCACGCCTTTGTGAAAGTGACCGGCAATCAGCGCGCCGGCTTCGCGGGCGATGTCACGGGCGGATTCCAGGAATTGAGCCATTAGATTCTTATACTTCGGCGATGTAGCGGATGTCGTGCTTGTAAATGAACAAATTCGGCCCGTGCTCGGCCGTAAGCCTGACGAAATCCGTGTCCCAATACTCGATAACGCCGCGGTGCTGCTCACCGGAAATCAGATGAATGGCGACCAGGACCGCACGGTCCACGAGATGGGCCAGATACCTGGGCTCCTCAAAAGTCTGTGCGGGGGCTTTTGACTTGGGCATGACGGGGAAACTCCTATGCTAGCAGCCCGGGCTCGTCTTGCGCTCCGTTGTTGGGTGGCGCTCCGTGTGGGGCGGCGCTCCATCGCCGCGTGGGCTCTCCAGAGCCCGCTCCTCGTTCGGGTTCGCCATTTCAAAACTCGCTTTTGGGACTCACTTCCCGGCATTCGCGGGAGCGCCCGCGCCCCTCTGGACCGCCGCCCCACCACCAAGCTGAAGCGGCTTGGCATAGCCCGTCATCTCCAGATAGCCTCGGCCCGCGCTCGGCTTCCCGCCGCGCGTTCCCGTAACTTCCACGGCGCCCTCCCAATAGGATGGGGAGATATCGCCGCCGCCCGTCACTTCCTGCGCCTCCAGCCGGGTCAGCAGCGAAAGGTTCAGTCCCAGTCCGGGCACCGCAATCCGCCACGCCACCGGGTAATGAGCGCCAGTCCGCTGACTGGCCCACGTCGCCCCAGGCGTCAGTTGAAACTCGGTTGCATCTAGAGCGCGCACTGTTCCGTGCGCGTCAACAAAACTCCCGTGCGACCACCTGCCGGCGTTCCCGTCCTTCTGACGTAATCGGTACAGCATCAACTCCGATCCGTCATCCAGTTGCAGGCTGAACCAATCCCACCCGGCCTGATCCGCCGCCAGTTGATTCGTGAAGAACTCATGGTCCATCCAAGTGAGACCCGCCACGTCGAAGCGCCGGCCTTCGATTTCAATCGAACCGCTGGTCTTCAATCGCGTCAACGACACGTAATGCGAGGCGTGTCCCGCGCCATCGGCCTTCTGGCTGACTCCATTGGTTCCGTGCACCACGGGTGGTTTGTCGCTCGTCAGGCTCAAGCGGATGGAGAACTTCTCCGCGATTGCCTGCAGCGCCTGAGCCCTGAATCCGCCGGGCGTGGACGGGTCGAACTGCCATTGCGCCTGCCAGTTCCCGTTCCACACGCGGGCTTGCTTGAGGTCCGCGCCCGCCAGGCCGGGACCGGGCCGGTTGAGCCGTTCAGCCTGGTGAAAACGTCCCGCGTTGAGGTCGCTCACCGTGAAATGAGCGAGGTAGACGTCGGGAACCTCCCACACCCCCGGCTTGCCTCCGCGCTGGATCGCCTGACGAAAGAAGGTGAGTTCGTACCCGAACCGTCGCCCGTCCGGGGCCGTCAGATTGCCCGTGTAGTACCACCATTCCGTTTGGAAGGCGGGGTGATTGAAATGGTCGCGCGG
>CAIVVT010000284.1 GCA_903909435.1 uncultured Acidobacteriia bacterium
GGCTTGCCGTGCTGTTCACCACGAGTTGGACCGAGGCGAGATCGGCCGCACCAGCGGTATCGGCCGCACTCACCGTGAATGCCTGGTTCAGCCCTTGTCCCGAGGCCGGCGAAAGCGTCCCGAGACTTGGCGTGCCGCTGATCTGCGCGACCGTCCATGTGCCCGCCTGGACCCATCCGGTCGTGTTGCCGGATTTCTCGGTCACCCGCAGATATTGGTTTTGCACGCCCGAGAATGCCTGGGCGAAGACTACAGGCAGCGTCAGCACCCGGTTGGTGCCGCTGCTCAAGAGCGTGACATTTGCCAGGTTGATGGTGCATTTGCTGTTCGAAAGCTGTGTGGCCTGGCCCAGTCTTGCCTGAGAGGAACTTCCGTCGTCGTTAAGGAAGGTCGCATTTCCACTGAAGGCGTCGACCAGCAGCCTGCATCCACCTGTGCCTCCCGGTGTGGAGTTGATCCAGACGTCAAGTTCTGAAATATAGTCGTAGCCGTTCACGCTGTAGGCCGTGAAGGCCAGGACCGGTGACAAGCCCGTCCCGGACGCGGGCGAGACGGTCTGCGAAGTGGTGGGCGGCGCGCTTGAGGAGACGAGCGAATACGGCGTCCAGGTTCCTGCTAATATCAGCGGCTCCCAACCCCCTGTGTAGGTTGGCGTGCCGTACGGTTGGAGGTATCCCTGGATTGATACCTGTTCAGGTCCCTTGAAATTCGGGTTGGCCGTGATGTCGAGGTTGAAGTTGACATTCTGGTTGGTATTCGAAATGGCCGAGGACTTGTTCAGGTTGAGGGCGCACTGGCCATTGGCAATCGCCGCAGCCTGCCCAAATGTACCGACGCCGGCAATACCGTAGGGCATACCGCCATCACCGAACAGGATGAAGTTGCCGCCCGGAGAGAACCAGAAGCCGCAAGCACCCTCGTCCTCAGCTAATGCCTCATTCGGATTGTTGGGGTAGGCGGGACTGCTGATGTTGTTGATGTTGTTGATCAGCACGGTCAACAGAATGACGTTGTCATAGGGCCTGGTGGGCGATGGCGAAGCTGTTACGTTGAACACCTGTTCCGTGGCAACGCTCCCCGTCGGCGTTACGTTCACATTAAGAGCCGGGTAACCGAGTTGAGCGACGAGGTAAGTGGTCTCCAGGACGAGTCCCGTTGAGGTGGATCCACTGCTGTCCTTCGCTTGTAGGAAAACACTCAGCGGTGTCGCATACGCATAGGACTGTGTGAAGTAGCTGACATTGAAGGCGACGATCAAGTTATTGCCGACTGTACTGACCGCCGAACCAGTCGCGCTCAGCGTGCATTGGGTGTTGACCACGGTGCTGCCACCGGCAGTGCCCAGTTGGAGCCAGCCATCACCGTTGTCATTCATCAGTGCGAAGCCACCAGCACCTCTTTGCCACCGGACGTAACACGTCCCGCCATAGAGACCGTTGTTTGCTCCCGGCCGAATGAGCATTTGCGCCTCGGTGATACTCGCGGGCCCATTGGTGTCGGTAAAGGTTCCTGTGAAAACAGCCCCAGTTCCTGTACTCCCCAGCGGGCTTATGGAAACAACGGAGGGGACGTTCGGCGGAGGCGCTGCCGCCTGGTTCACCGTGAAGTTAAATGGGTTGCCGGCGGGATCCAGGACCGTGATGGTGGTTTTCCGCTGGAGGAGCGAGGTGTTCTGAACAACCTGATAGTTGATGGTGGCCGGTGTCCCACTGACGACTGGGCCTGAGCCGATGGGCAAGGTCACCCAGGTGGCATTGCTGGATGCCGCCCAGTTGACTGTGGTGGATGAAGTGGTGTTGAGCTGGAATGAGCCAGTGCCACTGGCACAGCTGAAATTGCCAGGAGCCGTCGGAATGGTGAAGCCATATGACCCGCTTCCCGACTGCATCACTGTGAACGTCATGAGCGGAAACGTCGGCACGCTGACGGTAATGCTGCCAGTTCTGGCCCCCGGCTGCGTGTTTTGAGCAACCTGATACGTAATTGTGGCCGGAGCGGAGGCCGACACCGTTCCGTTCATGCTGCTCAGCGTTTGGCCGTTCACATTGAATGTGAGCCAGGAGGACGTGCTGGTCGCGGTCCAAGTGGTGGCCGCAACCACGGTCGTGGTCACTTGGAACTGCCCCGACGTCGATGCGGCGCCCGGGTTGCTCGATTGCGGTGTGATCGCCACACCCGGCTGCGGCCCTTCAATGGCAACTACGCGGCCGCCGAGATAGACGTATTCCCGCGAAGGAAAGCTCTGCGCCGATGCCAACGTCCCGAACAACAAGCAGACGAGCGGAATTAGCCAGCTTCCGCTTCGGGCAATGCGCACGCGCAGGCTTGGGCCCAGGCACCGCGCCTCGGTTGCCCTCATAAGGCTGGGGATCGACGCGGCATTCACACGCAGGAACGATTGCATAGGGGCTCCAGAGGAACTACACTCGCGCAGTCTGATGATCAGTTGTGCTTGTCGTTGATCGTGAACTCGAAGCTCAGTGGCTGTTGGCCGCCGAGTTTGGCCTTCTGATTCCGCGGTTGGGCGAAGTCAAGGACTTGGCCCTTATCCGGAATGGCATTGCCCGAGTCGTTCGTAGCCGCGAGGCCAATCGGAAGAACGATCAGCTTGAGCGCCGTATCAAAGGGCACAGTCATCTGGTAGACCGTCCGCGAGCCTTGCTGCACGCCTGCCGCGAGTGGGTAGGGGATCTTCTTTGGACCCTTGACAGCGACGAACAGCATTTGCATCGGATCGGTGGCGACGTGCTTCTTTTGCAGTAGTCCACCCGGGTCTTTAATCACCACGGTGATTATCGTCCCGAGGTGCATAACGATGGTGGCGCCGTCGATCGTCTGCCCGTCTGCGACCGCCACGATCGCGCTTGGGTCATACCATAAGCAGGGCGATACGTGTTGCCCGCTGGGAGGATCGGGACAGACCCTGTAGGTGCCGGCAGGCAAGCCTTGCACATCAAAGCTGCCATCGTCCCCGGTCTTGACCTCAACATTGAAGGGCGGTGCCGTTGCGCGGAGTACTTGGACGCGGGAGTTGGCGACGGGAGACCCATCCTCCTGCTGGACCGAACCGCGGATTCGACCAGATTGTGCTGAAGCTGAAAATACGGAGAATATAGCGAATGCGACAAAAAGGCCACACAAGAAACGCATGAAAGTCTCCAGACAAAACAGTCTTTGAAGCTTACAATTTTGTCAATTACATTTGGTAATGCGAGAAACGACCGCATAACTCCGCGTGGGTTTTGCGGTCCACGGAGAGGCAGAAGCATGAGAATACTGCACGGCTCTAAGCGAAAGCAAGGGAAAAGTACCTGCGTGTCTGAAATTTAATCATCCAGTATACTTCACCACTTACAGCAGATAGCGTCCCAATCGCCCCAAAATGCTCAGATTTGGCTGCTCAAATGACCTCCCCTCCGCGACACAGTGCATGAACCGAGATGGCGCATTCGACTGGGTGCTCTGGAGAGAAGCCCCGGGGGGCCGCGCATCGTCGGGCGTCGATCATCTGGGATGATCGGCGTGTTGGACCGACCTGCAGCGAACTGCGGGTCGCTTCGGTCCGCGCGTGCGATTTGGAGCGTGGCGCGCGCGTTCCTCAGCCCTTGCATAATCCCCACAGCGAAGTGATGAATCGTCATGCGCAGGAACGATCCTGAACGCACGAAGGAACATCACATGCCCACATACAGCATCGACGGCTACAACAACCTGGCCGTGCACCCCGACAAGGGTGCCGCCACCAAAGAGGCCGGCCCCACGGGCGCAGCTTTTGACACGGAGGCAGACTTCAGCGAAGCCATAGCGGCCTGGCCCGCCAGCCGCCTGGTAGAC
>CAIVVT010000285.1 GCA_903909435.1 uncultured Acidobacteriia bacterium
AGCCTTCAGCGCGGTCCATTGTGGATTTCCTGAGGTCGAGTTGCGCAGATTGGCGAGGTTGTTCGCATCCAGGAAGATTCGCGGATGCTGCGCCAGTGCTTGACCGGTCAACGTGACGATCAAGAACAATGCAAATCGCATCAACATTCGCTACGCCTTCCAAAGCCGATAGCTCTGTTTCCCATCTGACATTCGTTGCGGTTAACACCATTCTACCAATCGGGAGTTGGTGGAAGGTCACATTTGACGGCTCCCGGCTCCGCCACAGGCCGCGCAACCGGCCGACCGGATGGCTCTTCGGCCCGGCCTCAAAGGGGAGTCGGCTTTGCCCGGGAAGCCCCCTTGGGGGCGTGGACGCCGTCCTGAGCCGTCCTGGGGCAAATCTCCCAAACGGCCGAAGCTCAGCGGTCTCGCTTCGTAAGTTATTGTATCTAAATTATCCAATCTTGTAGCCCCGCTGACTTCTGCCGTTTCGGCTTGCAACAACCGAGGGTGCCTGAAGCTGGATCGACCTAAGCTGGGGAATTTCGCCCGCGATTGACGCCGCCGATTGCGAGAGCGGAGCCGGGAGCATGGGGGATTGGCGCTCGTTAGCGGACTTGACCGCTCACTTTCGTTCGTGTTTCGGTGCTGCGCGCTGGGGGTGGAATCTCATCATCGAGGGTGGACAGAGTCCACCGGCCATGCAGAGATTGGCTCATGCTCCGCTCACGGCGTCCCGGTGCGCGGCGGCGCTACGTCGGGTTGCTCATAACTGGCGCGTGTTTATACTGAGATGACTATTTCCGGACAGACGCGTCTTCTGGCCTGAGGGCCGGAGAGGAAGTTTTTATTGGAGCGCCAAACCGCGGGCCGACGCTCAGCAGCAATCAGAACCTTCAACAGCTCGGTGCTGCTCGGGCTCGAGATGGCCGTGGGCCTAGTGGCCGTACTTTGCACCAGCATCCCCTTAGCCCGCATTATCGGGCCTGCCCGCCTGGGCTATTTCACCTACATCCAGTGGTTCGCCATGACGGGCAGCAATGCCGTTTTGCTCGGGATCCCGGCCACCACCCGGCGCTACATGGCAGAAGCGTTGGGCCGTGAGGATCTGCCGGCCGCCCGCGGTATTTTCTACGGCACGCTGCGGTTGCAGACCTACCTCGCCTTAGGTGTCCTAGTCGTGGGCGAGATCCTGGTGTTCACGCTCTCAGACCGATCCTATTGGGGCAGTTCCTGGCTGATCGTCGTCAGCCTCGTCCCGCGCATGATCATGTCGATCCCGTCCCAGGCTCACGCGGCTGGCGAACGGCTGCAATCGAACCTGTTCGCCTGCATGGTCTCAACCCTGGTCCTCGTTGGCGTCATGGGCTTCGGCCTGTGGTCAGGGGCCGGCCTGATTGCCGCCGCCGCGGCTTACGCCATTGCCAACATCGTCGAGCTGATCCTCAAAATGACGTTTGCGGTCAGGTGGCTGGGTTGGGGCCCCAGGACTCCCATCGGTCCGGAGTTGCGCAAGAGGATGCTCACCTTTTCAACCCACGGCGCCTCGCTGCTGCTGCTCAACATAGTGGTCTGGGACAAGTCGGATATGTTCTTCCTGCGACTGCTGCGCCACGACGGCGCAGCCCTGGCCTTCTTTGGGACCGCGTTCAACCTGGCCGACAGGGCTATTCAGATCGTGCAGGTATTCGTGAACGGGGTGAGCGTGTCGCTGATCTCCGAGGTGGGACGCAGCGCCGAGAAGATCGGCGTCATCGCGCGGGTCGGGATGCGTTATTCCATCCTGGTCGCCGCAGCGCTCTTGTTTGGCCTGGCTGCGGTGGCGCAGCAGTTGGTCCTGACACTGTATGGCCCTCGCTTCGCCCCGGCTGGTGCGCTGCTCTCCGTGGTGTCCGTGATGGCCGTCGGGAAGTGTCTGATGCCTTTGCTGCAGGCCTTTTACCAAGCCGCAGAACGGCAGAAAGCGGTCGTGATCTGGAGTTGCGGCTGCGGCGCACTGAATATCATTTTGGACCTGCTGCTGATCCCACCGATGGGAGCCATGGGTGCGGCCATCGCCAACGGCAGCGCGCAAGTTCTGGCAGCCGTGGGTCTCATCTATTGGGCCCAGCGTGCACTCGGAATCGACTGGTCAATCGGCCACAGCATACCGGGACTGATCGCCGGGATCGGCTCGGGCCTGGCTGCCTACGCAGCGGGCCTTCCCTTCGCCATTGCGCCCGTACGTCTCGTGGTGGGTATCCTGGCAGGCGCCATCACATTTCCGATACTGCTGCGAATGCTGCGGGCCCTGCAGCCGGAGGATCTGATGCGGGTTCGCGGGATCACTTCCAAATTGACGCCTGCCTTGCGAGCGAGAGTGGATTCGGCAGTGTCCTTGCTGGTCCCCGCGAGTGGCAGATAGCCCAACTGGCACGGACAGGCCCTGCGGGGTCGCAGCCAAGCGTTTGCGGCGGCTGACCATCCCGCCGACATCGGCGCACAGGCCGTATCGAACCAGGGCCACGCCAGATAGGCTCGCTGAGCCGTTACTGCCCGTTTGGAAGCGCGTTTTCCGGGAAAGCCGGCATCCGGTTCTTAAGCGGCCCCAACAGGCATAATGGGTTAACGATGGCTATCAAGTTCTTATGCATTGTCGGAGCACGCCCGAATTTCATGAAGATGGCCCCGCTGTTGCGCCAATTGGCGACGGACTCGAGGTTCCTGCCCGTCGTCGTACACACGGGCCAGCATTACGATGACCGCATGTCAGGTCAGTTCTTCCGGGATCTCGGCATGCCGGAACCGGCCTACTCGCTCGGCGTCGGATCAGGTTCTCACGCTCAACAGACCGCCGCCATCATGGTCGCCCTCGAGCCCATCGTGCTCGCCGAGAAACCCGCCGCCGTGATCGTCGTAGGCGATGTCAACTCCACGGTTGCCGCCGCGATCGTAGCAGCGAAACTTGGTGTGCTGGTGATCCATGTGGAGGCGGGCCTGCGCAGCTTCGACCGCTCGATGCCTGAGGAGATCAACCGCATTCTCACCGATGCGATCACGAACATTTATCTCGTCAGTGAGGAGAGCGGCCGCGAAAACCTGCTGGCGGAAGGCGTGCGGCCGGAACGAATCAAGTTCGTGGGCAATCTGATGATCGACTCGCTGCACCATCATCTGGCGCGGGCGCGTGAGTCAGGGATCGTCCAGCGACTGGGGTTGAGCCCCAAGGCCTATGGGCTGGTCACGCTGCACCGTCCCGCCAACGTGGACCATTCGGGAGCCCTACGCGGCATCCTGACTGCGCTGAGTGCGATTGCCTCCGAACTCCCACTGTACTTTCCGGCCCACCCGCGGACGCATGCGGTGCTTGAGCAAAATGGCCTCTGCGTGGACGGCGGAATCAATGTGCTCGAGCCGCTCGGCTATGTAGAGTTTCTCGGGCTGATGGACTCGGCGGCCGTCGTCCTCACCGACTCCGGTGGAATTCAGGAGGAGACGACGGCACTCGGGGTGCCCTGCCTGACGTTGCGTGAGAACACCGAGAGACCGGTCACGGTAGAGCAGGGATCCAACATGCTGGCGGGGGTAACGGGCGAATCGATCCTTGCCGCCTGGGCCGCCCTCAAATCCAAGCCCGAATCGGCTGGCCGGAAACCGGCGCTATGGGATGGACGAACGGCAGAACGCTGTCTGGATGTCTTCCGCGACTACTTTCTCAAGATGTAGCGGGCAGGCACGCCGACCGCGGTAGTGTCGTCCGGCACGTCCTTTACGACCACTGCGTTGGCCCCGACGCGCACCCTGGAGCCTACGTGCACCGCACCTAGCACTTTGGCGCCGGCGCCAAGAAATACGTCATCGCCCAGCACAGGCGAAAGGCCCCGCTCCGCCCCAATGGTGACTTGGTGCTCTATCTTCACATCCATCCCGCCGCGCACTTTGCTGTTGATGACGATTCCGTTGCTGTGCACAAAGACCAGACGCGGGCCGAACTCCGCTCCGCGCCCAATCACGCAACCGCCTACTATTGAGTTGAGTTTGTTGAAAATCATCGCCAGGGGCGCCAAGCCAGTACGCTGGCTTGCCTGCATGAAGCGATACAGGATCATAGCCGCTGTTCCGTCGGTCAGGAGCGCTTTCAGAATTCCATGGGGACAGTCTGGCCCGTAGAGCCATTCCGCCTTCGCCCTGAGGTCTCCGCCGATTAATGCACACCAGTTCTGTGACATGCGCCTAAGCTTTACTCTTGGGCAGTAGTTCCAGCAATTGGCTCACTTTGCACTCCCATGTTTCCCCCGCCATGGTGTCATGGATCGAGCGTCTCCACTCGGAGGTGGAGGGTTTCTGCAGATACTCCCCTACCGCCGCCACGAATTCCTGGCTTGTGTATCCGACACGAACGCCACCGTTCGCAGATGCCTCCAACCGTTCCACTTCCGGCAGGGCGGTGCTCACCACCGCGCAGCCTGCGGACAGCATTTCGCGTAGTTTGATGGGATTGACGGCCATGGTCAGCTCATTCAGGAGGAACGGAATCAACCCAACCTGGAAATGTGCGATATAGCGCGGCAACGCGGCGAAAGGACGTGGCCCCAGGACGAGTAAGTTTTCCACGCCTTGAAGCGAGGTCACGTTCACATCTGCGCGACCAATCAACACGACATGCGCCTCTGGATAGGCCTTTGCCGTCGCCAGGATGAGCGGATAGTCCAGCCACTCGGAGAGCAGTCCGAAGAACCCGATGACTGGTCCGGGCGGCAGGTCGGCAGGTCGTTCCCAGGGTTCCAAGGCACGGGCGAAATGAGCCAGATCCACACCATGAAGGACCAATGCGGTATTGAGATTGTGCCTCCGGCAGCGCTCGAGAAGGTCCTGTGACGTCGCCGCGACCGCATCCGCGTATTCACAGCATCTCTGGTCCATCTGGGCCATGAGTGCCGAATTGTAGGCACCGAAGGCATCCCACCGGTCCACGCAGTGGTAAAGCTTGAACCCTTTCCACCCGGGCATGGCTTCGGCGAGTACGGGCACATAGTTGATTAGAACGGGGCTGCGGAAGCCTAGTCTCCAGGCCCAGAATGCCGCACAGGTTCGAGCGATCCAACCGTTGAGCCGCCGGATTCCAGCCTTCATCGGCAGCGGGATTAGGGGGAGTGAGAGTACCCAGACCTTGCGGTCCTGCAAACTTGCGTCGCGCACCGGGCCGCGAAGTATCGCCTTCAGTTTGCCGATGATCCTGATGCGGTCGCTGCCGGAACCAAGGCTCGGCTTCCGCATGCCCGAACCTTCCAGCCAGAGAACCTTGGAGCCCCGCCGGGCGAGTTCATGGGCGATGCGGTGTTTGCTGGTTGGATTGTCTTTTCCTGCAGCCCAATCGTTGGCGATGATTACAAAATCGACGCCCGTGTCATTCACTTGCCCGTTCGCTGGCACTTTTACGTGCGCTCCTTTACGTGTTGGTCACATCAAATCGCCTGGCGTACTCCCGCCGCGGAGACAATGCGATCTCGATTTCTCGCAAGCTGGCATTCGCCCGTCATCTGCCCGTGCCGTTTATAATGCTCGCCGGCCAGCGACGCCGGAAAGCACCCAGCACGCGAGTAGCGAGTGACCAATTCCGGGAGGGCCTGGGTCGCCGGTCGGGCCGCAGGACTGCGCCAAGCTCCGGCGCACTCCCGTCGAAGGCAACTCGCCGACTCGACTCGCTCTGGTCGCTTCCGGTCAGCTTTCGCCCAACAGGCAGAAATCACCGCGCGAGCCCGTGGCGGGAGGGGGGTGGGCGGTGATGTGAAATCTGCGGAGAAACCCAAATGTCAGGGTAGCATCAGGCAGTTCCTAGAGCCCCAATTCCGACGGATCAAGGCAAGCTTGACGCGTCAGCTGTAGTCGTCGCACGGTTGCAGATAGCGAGCGTCCTGGCAGCCACTTGACCCCAGCTTTCTATGGGCTGCCCAGCGATGAAGCCTGAATCCCAGGGAGTGGTGAGCGCCTTTGAGAGGGCCTGGGCGAGAGCGGCCGCATCCCCAGGAGGTACAAGGCAACCGCAGCCAGGGACGACAAGCTCGGGAATGCCTCCCACCGTCGTACCGACCACCGGACAGCCGCAACTGAATGCTTCCACAACGACATTCGGCATGCCTTCGCTTAGGCTGGGCAGGCAAAGCAGATCTGCCGCACTCATCCAGCGGGCGATCTCCGTTTGGCGTTGCTGCCCCAGGAACTGGACGACGTCCTCTATCCCGGCGGAGCGGACCTGCCCTCGCAGTTGGAACTCCAGGTTCCCATCTCCGATGATCGCGAGCCGCACGTTGGAGCCGCTATCCCGGCGCAGCACGGCGAGAGCGTCGAGGAGGAAAGTGACTCCCTTGACGGGCAGGAGATTGCCGACGAACAATAGCAACTTCGCCTCAGCCGGAAAGCTGAGCGCTTCGCGTGCGGCGACTTTGTCCTCAGGACGAAACACATTCCGGTCGATCCCGTTGCGCACCAGGTGCACGCGTTCAGGGTTCGCGCCCAAAGCCAGTGCGCAATCGGCCAAGTCCTGACTTACTGCCAGGACTGCGGCAGCCTCACGCAGTGCTGTTTGCGTCCGTAGCCGGATTGGGCCCGAGGGCGGCAGCAGCTTCAGGTCGGATCCGCGCACGCTGATGATCGCAGGCACGCCGAGCCGCCGGCCTGCAAGAACAGCGGCATGCCCTTCCGGATAGGCCCGGTAGGCCAGGATCGAGTCGGGTTTGGACCCTCGCATCCGGCCAAGCAGGGCCCTGCTAAGCCACCACCCGTTCCAGATGGACCCTGCTCCAGGCAGGGAGAAGTAGGTCAGCGATTCGGTCCGGAACCAGGAATCCGTCGAATTCACCGGACTGGGGTAGCGCAGATAGCTGCGGGGCGGCAGGACACGGCGGAGCCACGCGGGCCGCAAGGGCAGTGAGCAATAAACGGTGAAGTCCAAATCGCGAGGAAACCGATCGATCGTGGCCCAAATGGGGCGGCCCTTGGCATGGTCCTCCCGGGTAGGATAGACGGCGGAAAGAACGGCGAGTTGTCGCATCCTAACTCCGGGCGGGCTGCGCTTGAGCTAAGCGAGGGGTGCGATGGTGCATCAGTAGCTCCTCAGGTCCATTTGGGGCGGCTGCCGAACGGGATCCGATCGCGCTGCGAGGCGAATCGAATTCGGCCTGTCCAGCTGTGTTCAGCATCGCAGAGACGGCTGAGTAGCGCCAAGGTGCGGGACTCCGGGTGAGTGCTTCCGTTGAGGCGTGGGAGCGCAAGCTGGACGTGACCTGGGCATCGACTCGGGCTGATTCGCCGCGGCACGCGGACGGATGTCGCCGCTGGTTGAGCCTCCTGGATCAAGACTGGAGGCGACCGCGCGGTAACTAACCGGCATGGAGCTGGAATGTTCAACATCTGCCTATCCCGGAAGGCGGACCCTCAATTCAGCAGCTGAGAGGATTCAACCCGGCTTTTCGCTGGATGCCGAAGTGGAAAATGTAGAATGGAGTACTGGAGGAGCCTGCGTGAGTAGCGTTTCAGTGTTAATTGACACAATCGGCACTACCCGATGTTCACGGCACCGGGATCAGCATAAGGTGCCCGGTGGTCGGTCTCACCCGCGCTTGGATCGCGAGCTTGAATCCTGGCAATGGCGGGGGACATGTCGCTTAAAGTTGCGGTAGTTGGTTGCGGCAAGATCGCGGACGGCCACGTCGAGGAGATCGGCAAGATCGAGGGTGCCAGAGTGGTGGCCGTGTGCGACCTCGAGCCAATCATGGCGGAGCAGTTGGCGGTTCGCTACGGGATTCCGGCCTATTACAGCGATCTTGCCAGATTGTTGGAGCGCGAGAAACCCGACGTCGTCCATATCACTACCCCGCCCCAATCACATGTGCGACTGGGCATGCTGGCCGTGGATGCGGGTTGCCACCTTTACATGGAGAAGCCGCTGGCGCCCACAGCGGCCGACGCCAGGAATCTGATCGATTACGTCCAAAGCCATGGTCGGAAGATGACGATCAATTACTGGGTGAATTTCGATCCGGTGGGACTCGCGCTCAGCAAGTTACTGAAAGAAGGAGTGCTCGGCGAGCCGGTCCACGTGGAAAGCGCGTTGGGGTACAACCTGTCGGGCGCCTTCGGGGACGCGCTCTTAAGAGACGTGAAGCATTGGGTACACGGACTGCCGGGCAAACTGTTCCAGAATGTACTCGACCATATTCTGAACAAGGTTGCGCTTGTGCTGCCGGACGAGACGACAAAAACCATGGTGGCCGGCTATCGCCTCCGCCCGGACTCGAACATCGCCGCGCGGGACAGCCTGCTCGACGAGTTGCGCGTATTGATGCAGGGTGAGCGGGTATCCGCCTACTGCACGCTATCCTCTCATACCCGTCCTGTGACTCACTCGCTGCGGGTCTACGGCACGCTCAACACCGTGCATGTGGACTACAACCACCGCACCATTCAGATGGAGGCGGCACAAGACCTCCCCAGCGCGATTGGCCGCCTGGTCCCACCGTTCCAACAGGGCTGGCGCCTGCTTCGAAACGGACGGCGCAACGTAGGTCAGTTCCTGCACAACGAATATCATTACTTCGCAGGCATGAATACGTTAATCACCTCCTTTTACCGCAGTATCCGTGAAGACGCTCCGCTCCCGATCCCGTATGCGGACATTCTGCGGGTGTCCGGATGGATGGACGAGATCTTCAGGCAGATTCCGCAGTCGGGAGACTCCGTCCTGAGCGGGAGAGCGCAATGAGAATTCTGGTGACCGGCGCTGGAGGTTTTCTTGGTTCAGTTCTGGTTCGGAAGTTGCTGGAGCGGGGACAACGGGATATCCGCTGCCTGGTCCGTTCCCCCAATCGCCTGGACCAACTGAACAGCACGGTTGCACTTCGCCCGGATGCCCGAGTGGAGATTATGACCGGCAACCTGAGCCGAAGCGAGGACGCTGCACGGGCCGTTGCCGACGTGGATACGATCTTCCATCTCGCCTCAGCCATGGGCGGGGGTGCGCCGGATATGTTCCTCAACACCGTTGTCGGTTCCAGGAACCTGCTGGATGCGGTTGGGGATCGACCGCTGAGAATTGTCCTGGTCAGCTCGTTCGGAGTGTACGGTGTGGCCGGACTGCGGCGTGGAGCAGTTGTCGATGAGCACACCCCTTTGGAAGCTCATCCGGAGAGACGCGACATCTACTCACACACCAAACTGCGCCAGGAACTGTTGTTCCTTGAGTATCAGAACAAGCTCGGGTTTGAGTTGGTGATCATGCGCCCGGGTGTGATCTATGGACCAGGCATGGCCGGGCATTTCTCCGCCCGCGTCGGACTGCCTTTGTTCGGGGTATTTCTGCATCTGGGGGGTGGCAACAAACTGCCGCTGACCTACGTGGAAAATTGCGCGGACGCCATAATCACGGCCGGACTGGCAAGTGACGCGGCGGGGCACGTGTACAACGTGCACGACGACGACCTGCCGACGTCACGCCAGTACCTGAAGCGCTATAAGCGCGAAGTGAAGAAGATCCGGTCCGTCAGAGTGCCGTACGCCGCACTCAAGCTGGTCTCCCGGCTCGTAGAGCGCTACCACCGCTATTCCAAGGGGCAATTGCCAGCCATCTTCACGCCCTATAAGACGGCCAGCCTGTGGGCGGGCAATCGGTTTGACAACCGCGTGCTAAAGGCCACGGGGTGGACACAGCAGATCTCCACAGACGAAGGCTTGAGCCGCACGTTCACCTACTTTCGCGAGTCCGCAAAGAAGTAGCTGGTTCCGATGTGGAAGCATGAACTCCTGCTTGCTCGCACTCACCACTGGCCGCGATGACGCAGCACCGTCCCGCCTTCAAGGCGCACCTGGCCCCTCTCTGGCGGCGGAACCGCGCGGAGGGCCGGCATGAGGATCGTGCACGTCGTGGACTCTATGGAAGTGGGTGGCGCGGAGGTGCTGGTTGCCGACCTGTGCCGGCTGCAGCAGGAACAGGGGCACGACGTTTCGATCTCGTGCCTGTTCCGCCGCGGCCTGTTGGGTGAGGCCCTGGAGCGAGACGGATTCGCTGTGAGGGTGCACGGACCGGGCGGCCTGCTGCGAACGCTGCCTCGCTTGTGGCGGTTCTTCCGGCACGCCCGCCCCGACGTCGTGCATTGCCACAATGCGACCCCGGCCATCTACGCCGCGGCCGCCGCCCGGCTGACCGGGGCGCACTGTGTGCTTGACACACGGCACGGCTTGGTAGCACCGCCGTACCGCAAATCGCTTGAATGGAAGTTCGCGGTTGCGGCTAGATTCTGCCACGCCATCGTCGGTGTGTGTCAAGCGACGCAGCGCAATCTGGAGGGTGCGCCGGGAGCGGTGCGCGGCAAGATCACCACTGTGTACAACGGCGCCCGCGAACCGCTGCCTGCCGAACCTGGACAGGCGGCGGTGCCTCCGGTTTCGGGCTTCACGCTGGTACACGTCGCACGCCTCGCCGCAGCGAAGGACCAGGCGACGCTTGTCCGCGCCATAGCCTTGGCCCGGAAGGATGTCCCGAAACTACAGGCCTGGATTGTGGGAGGGGGGCCGCTGCTGGAATCGCTGACGAAACTAGCCCAGGCCCTGGACTTGGGCGGCTGCCTGCATTTTTTGGGGGAGCAGAAGCGCGTACGGCCTTTCCTGGAGCAGGCGCAGTTGTTTGTTCTCAGCTCAATCAGCGAGGCGTTGCCGGTGTCGCTGCTGGAGGCGATGGCGCTAGGCCTCCCGGCCGTGGTCAGCGACGTGGGCGCAATGCCGGAAGTAGTGCGAGCAGCCGGATGCGGTCTCGTGGTGCCGTCTTCCGACCCGCAGTCGCTGGCCGATGCCATCGTTCAACTAGCAACGCATCCGGCTGCGCTGCATGGTTACGGCAAGGCGGCCCGTCAAGCGTATCTCGCTCGATTTACATTACTGCACATGGCGGACAGGTACATGGAGATCTATCGAAACGGCTTGCGATAAGGGTCTACCGGCTCGGTTGGTATTGCCTGGTGCCAAGACCGAAATAGGGCTCTCTGCTCCTGCCCTTAGCGCTCATTGCCGCATGGCCGAGGGAGGAGTTTGCTTCGAATTCCGCCGAGAGCGCCTGCATGAGCCGATCAGCGTGGATCTGCGGCCGGCCGCCCCTCGCCAAAGGGTTGAGCGGGCTTCGGCGATTAAGCGCCTACAGACACTAGAGTAGCTCTAGCCTTCTGCGCCGAGATCCAGATAGAGCGCAGTCGCAGGAACGGCCATTCCGCTAAAAGGAAGGTCGTTCCTGCCACAATCATCGAGAGCAACAGAGAAATGGCGGAGCATGCCCAATAGGCCGGTTCTCTGCTGGACTTCCTTCAGACACCCAAGTAGGCCGATAAATGGTCTGGCATTCCGAACTGATTTGAATAAATGCCAAAGGATAGGCGGCTCATAACGTAAAAACCATGCCACTTGAGCACGAAAGAGACATGAGTGGCCGCCATGCCGATAGGTGTAAATGCGCAGTATACGAGTCCGAGGGAAGTGAACTTTGTGCTGATCGGCCATGACACGGTAGAGCAGCACACGGCAAAGCAGCATTGCCACAGCGGCCGACCAGCGGACCCTTGTCGAACCCATCCCATCACGATGCATGACCCAAAATCAGGCGATGAGGCTCGTTTCGGTCGCGAGTCCGATTAACCGCCATTTCTCACAGAGTCGGCGCTGATGGCAGGTGGGCTATCGTCCGGTGGGTTTCGGAGGCCGATTTCGAGGTGCACTGATGCGGCTCGACATGAGCGGGCGGATTTGAC
>CAIVVT010000286.1 GCA_903909435.1 uncultured Acidobacteriia bacterium
AGGGGTTCACTCCAGCTGCGGCGTTGTCAGCTCGTTCATTGGAGTAGCTTGCAGACCCAACCTTGGTAACGCTACCGTCCGAATTCTGATAATTTATGTTCCCGCCGGGCGAGACTGAAACATTTGAATCCTGAATTGATGAAAGATATTGCTTATACTGGTCATCGCTCAGATCGCGACAGTTCTTCCCGCCGGCATCACAGACCGAGTAATTAAAGCCATCGGGATCGGTATACCTGAGCGGATTGTTCCGCCCGTACGCATACATATTCCAGCTCTGAGGATCGCTCCGGGAAGAACCTAAACCTTCCGGATCGGCAGAAGTGAAGCGCCCCTGCGCACCGCTGTAGTACCTGGCGCTGAAGTAATCGAGGCTTGTCTCGCTATCTCGTTCTTTGCCGGTAGAACGGTATGGCTCTGGCCACTTTACCCGGCAAAACAGCATTCCTGGGTGGATCGCCGGACCAATCGAGGAGCCGGTCTTCCGATCGTGAACAGGCACGCCTCCATCTCCCGCGTTCGGACTGCGGGGCGGCCAGCAGCTGTTGTCCAACGCCGGGCTAGCGGCGCGCTGAGTATTCGCTATCGAAATGGCTGGATTGATCGGAGCGATTCTTGCAGCCGCAGGCATTGCAAGCTATTCTACCGGACGTCCGACTGCGACAGGTGGATCAATGCTGACAGGATCGATGCTGCCAGCCTCAGGCTCCCGTGCCAACGGATGCGCGGGATATTTGCGGAGCCGGCATTCCGCCTTCGAAGTTGGCCGGATGGGTCGCGCGGTGGACTTCCTGGAGTTGGCGAATTGCGACATGGGTGTAGATTTGGGTGGTTCTCAGATCGGCGTGCCCCAGCATGGCCTGTATGAACCGGATGTCCGCGCCGCCTTCCAGCATTAGCGTGGCCATCGTATGTCGAAACAGATGGCAAGATCCGCGTTTGCCAATTCCTGCGGCGTCGACATAGTCTCCTACCAGAGTAGTGAGGTGATCGAGGGAAAGCGGCCTGTGGGCATTGGATAGGAATACAGTCTGCTCATCAGGACCGCCTACGAGTCGCGGCCGTGCGTCTGCAACGTACTTTGCGATCCATGCTGCGGCCCGGTCGCCGAGCGGGGACGGAGGGCCGGCGGACCGGAACAGCTGATCCGGTCCGATGCGCAGGTGATGGACAAGCAGGGAGTTCGCCGAATCGATGCAACACAAACCAGAAACAGCCCTGCCTGGCGGGTTTGGGTCAGCATCCGTCACAAGTGCTTGTAGCCTGGCGATTGTCAGGGTCCCGCGGCGAGGGAGTGCATCGCCTGCGGCCTTGTTCCAGCGAAACGAGCGAATGGATTGCGGGAGCGACTGATCGCCAGCGGCGGCTTTAGCACCCTGCCCGGCGTGTCGCCACACAGCTGGTAAACGCCAGGCTATAGCGGGTGACGCGGACGCACCGCCAGGTGGGGAGGTTGCTAAGCTGCGGCAAGTTGGCAACCCGCCTGTTGAGCCAGCAAAGGTGCCCCACAGCGCCGGTAGACAACCGGCGCGCAGGATGCCATCCTGCCCCACAACTCTGACTGGCGCGTAGCCGTGTTGCGCAAGTCTCAACAGCTACGGCTGCAGCGTGACGACGGCCACGCCTTGGGGGCGTAGGGTGACGAGGTTGCCTGTCAAGACCGTGGATCGGGGAGGCTCGAAGCCAGTGGTCGGATCCACGTAGTCGAGCCTCGATCTGGAGTTCGCGGAGAGCGGCAAAGCGAGGGCGATTTCGCGGTCGCGTTTGTTCACCAGCAGGAGCTTCTTCTCGCCCTTCGCGGTGACGAAGGCTTGCGCTGAAACCGCCTGGGAAGGGCTCCCGGTCTGAACCAGAGCGTCTCCTGGACCGAAGTTATCCCGCAGCAACTTCACCACCCAATAGCGAGCGTTGGGCCGGCCCGTGACCCAATCGACGAGCGTCGCGCCGGCGAATTGGCCGGGGTAATCGATGAGTTCCGCAGCGCCGATCAGATCGACGCCTTCGCGCACCAGTTGGGGGTAGAGGTAGGCAAACATCGAGCCGCTGAGGGTCCAATAAGAGGCCGGAATCGGCTGGTTCGCACCCGAAGTTTCGGGGCTGAACGAACCCAACTCGTTGATGAACGACCTGGTTTGAGGGGATAAGTGCCGATGAATCGACTCGACGTAGTGCACGGTTGCCATGAACTTATCCGCCATATGGAAGAAGGTGCGCTGCTGCATCTCCGGGGTCTCGTCGAAGTCTCCGGCGGCGTAGAAGTGGTAGGAGAACATGTCGAGAGGGATGCCCGGCTTGTGTTTGCCCGGGTTGAGAAAAGTCTGGATGTACTCCGCACCCAAAGCAGGAGTCGCGAGTGCGAGGCCGCTGAACTTGAGGCCGGGATCGAGCTTATGCAGGTCCTCGACAACCGCGTCGTAGACGGCATTGTACTGTTCAGGCGTGACGTCGTGCTCCTGTTCCACTTCGTTCAACACTTCCCACCACGCGATCTTCAGATGGTGGCCCGAGGCGTGCCACTTGCCGAGTTCGTCGGTGAATCCGCCCTTGAGGTACCAACTCGCGACGCGGTGATAGTAATCGACGATTTCTTTGAGCGACGGGTCGCGCAGTTCAGTGGACTGCAGGTATTTCCAGGTGATTTCGTCGGGGTCGCGGGGGTAGGGTATGGGCAGCGGGGTGCGGTACATCCACTGCGGCGGAGTGGACAGGTTGAGCATTACGGGGCGGCCTTCGGCGGCGGCCACGAAGTCGAGCACAAGGGGGTCGATCAGCGAGAAATCCCACGACGTGACGCCGTCGTGGGGCGGTTCGAGTTCGGCGACGCCAAGGCGCGGATAAGGGTGCCAAAACTGGATTCGCGCGACGTTCGACTGCATGTCGCGCAGCGCTTTCCACAACTGGTCGTGAATCGGGTAGCCGCGGCGCAAGGGCGGTTCCGGGCAGACCTGAATGGTCAACTCAGTGTGGGACCTGGCAATGGTCTTGTCCCAATCCACCGTAATGCCGGGCTGTTCCGCGGCAACAACGAAACCAGTTAACAAGAACAGTGCAACAAACTGGCGCATTCGGCTCCTTGAGTACGGTCCCGCAAAGGGTCCAGCCCAGGCTGCCAGTACCATCCAAAGCAGCGTGCGTTCCATCCGCGGAGGCCATCGTCAGGGTCATCATAGCGGATAGCCGGGACCGCCGAACTGCCCGTGAGCAGCGGGCGCGAGGACCGATTGGGAATCCTGGTTCAGCGCCGCACGATCCGGCGCGGCCGGCCGAAGGACCAGTGGCGGCGCCGGGATTTCGAGCGGCAACCCCACAGCGGCAACGAGATGGAGTGCGGGAATGCCGAAGTCAGCGGCGCAGGGCTTGCGCGCGTGTTGCGGCTGGCGCTGGCGCGGCCTAGCGGTCTAAAGGCTGCGGCTGACCGAGCCAGTTTCGCCGTCACTCGCGCGCAGTTCGAGGACAGGGGCCGCGAACCTGGGTGAAAACCGGTGCAGGCTGATCCAACGCCGTCAAACACGACTACACCGCGACCCGATGCCAAGGTTCGGCCTAAAGAATCAGTTGTGGGGACGTGCGGGCGCGCCAGGAGAGACAGGTGGGGCAACCTTTGCCGAATCCGCTGGAACAGGATGCTCCGGGTGGAATTGCGCGACGGCTGGACTCGTGCACCGTACAGGGTCGGGACCTCGCGTCCCGGATGGCGCGCAGCGGCTGGATGTGTGGACTCGTACCCTGTTTGTTCTAGGCTGATTGGAGACTCCCTATGTCCCCACACCTATTCGTCCGCCGCAGGAGAGGCCTCGATCGCCTCAAGCTTCTTGTGTCATGCGGTCTTGTGAGCGCGGTCGCCCTGGCGGCGCTCGCAATTCCAGTGCGAGGGGAAGCACCGATCCGCTTCATCGACTCGGCCAAGGTATGGGTCCTGAGCGGCGGCAACGCGAGTTATGTCCTAGGCGTCAACGAGCGCAATGAGCTGCAGTCCGTCTACTGGGGCAAGCGGATCTGGCGCGACCAGGATTGGACGGTCGTGAAGTCATCGCCGCAATGGGACGGCGTCGATCCGAGCACGAACACGACACCCGAGGAATACCCGGGCTGGGGCGGACTGCGATTCTTCGAGCCGTGCCTCAAAGCAACGCTCGCTGGCGGCGTTCGCGACGTAGTTCTGGAGTACGCGGCACACGACATACGCGGGGACGAACTGAGTGTGACCATGAAGGACATCGGTGGCGGCCTGGCGGTCGAGCTGAGATACAGGATCTACCCTAACGGGGTCCTCAGTAAGAGTTCGGTGATTCGCAATGCTTCAAACGCGGTGGTAACCATCGAGAGTGCGCAGTCCGGCGCCTGGCAACTCCCAGCCGCTGAAGGCTATCACTTGAGCTACCTCGCGGGCCGTTGGGGCGAGGAGACGCTCTACACGCGGGAGCCGATCCATCGCGGATCGAAGGTGATTGAAAGCCGCCGGGGGAGTACGAGCAACCAGTTCAATCCCTGGTTCGCCATCGATGGACCCGAGGAAGCGGGCGAGGAGCACGGAAATGTCTGGTTCGGCGCGCTCGGCTGGAGCGGCAGCTGGAAGATTGCCGTCGAGCAGACTCCGCACCGCGACCTGCGGATTACCGGCGGGTACAACGACTTCGATTTCTCCTACCCTCTGAAACCCGGAGAGTCACTCTCGACGCCGCCGTTCTATGCGGGCTTCACAGATCACGGTTTCGGCGAAGCCTCGCGGTTGATGCATCGTTTCCAACTGGAACACATACTGCCGCGCCCATCGGCCGGACATCCCCGGCCGGTACTCTACAACTCGTGGGAGGCGACTGGTTTCGCAGTGGACGAACCCGGACAAACCGCCCTGGCCCGCAAGGCCGCTGAAATCGGCGTCGAGAGATTCGTGATGGACGACGGATGGTTTGGTGCGCGCGATTCGAGCCTGGCCGGGCTGGGCGACTGGGTGCCCAACCCGAAAAAGTTCCCGCACGGTTTGAAGCCACTGATCGATAACGTGAAGAGCCTGGGGATGGATTTCGGACTCTGGGTTGAGCCGGAGATGGTGAATTCCGACAGCGACCTGTATCGCGCGCATCCCGACTGGGTGCTTAGCTTTCCCGGACGCCCGAGGTCGGAAGCGCGCAATCAACTCGTGTTGAACCTGTCGCGGGAAGACGTGAAGGAGTACGTGCTCGCGTCACTGGACAAGCTGGTTAGCGAGAACGAGATTGCATTTTTGAAGTGGGACCTGAACCGCAATTTCTCAGAGCCCGGCTGGCAGGAAGCGCCGCCGGCCGAACAAAAGACAATCTGGGTCCGGCACGTCAACAACTACTACGACGTGATCGATCGCCTGCGCGCGCGGCACCCGAAACTCGAAATCGAGTCCTGTGCCAGCGGGGGCGGGCGGGTCGATCTGGGCGTTCTGACACGTACCGAGGAGGTGTGGCCCTCGGACAATACCGACGCATTCGACCGGCTGAGCATTCAATACGGATACAGCCACGCGTACACGCCCAAGACGATGATGGCCTGGGTCACCGACGTTCCGAGCATGGACCAGCGCAGCGAGCCGCTCGAATACCGATTCCTGGTGGCGATGATGGGTTCGCTGGGCATCGGTTCGAACCTCACGAAATGGAATCCGGAAGAGGTCCAGGTCGCGTCCAGGATGGTCGCGCTATACAAGCGCATCCGCGGCACCGTCCAGGAGGGGCAACTGTACCGTCTGCTCGCGCCGGTGGATGGTTCCCTCAGCGCGAACGAGTATGTCTCTCAAAACGGAAAGCAGGCGGTGCTCTTCGCCTTCCTCCACGCGCAGCAATACGGGCGGCTGGCTCCATCCATCCACCTGAGAGGGCTTGCGGAAACTGCGGTGTACCGAGTTGGCGTGGTGGAGGGCAAGATCGCAGAAAAGCAGGAGACCTTCAGCGGTGCGTATTTGATGAATCACGGTCTGACGCCAAGCCTGAAGGGAGAATTCGATGCTGCCGCCGTCGTGCTGGAACGGCTGGACTAGCGGCTGGGGCGTGTGCCCGTGCCGGTGCGGGTAGCCGGGCGAAGCTGGCTTGGCGTGAAGCAGGACCCTGCGTTGTAAAGCAGCCGTCTTTGCAGGAGACTGAAATTCTCATGCGCTGCATCGCCGGTATCCTACTGGTTCTAGCCTGTGCCCCGCTGCGTGCAGACTCCGCGGCTCAAGCGCTATTCCGCGAAGGCGTAGCCGCGGTGCAACAACAGCGGCTGCAGGCCGCCGCGACCGCGTTCCAGAAGTCGATAGAGCTGGAGCCGAATTTCACCGCGGCGCGGAAGAACCTTGGGACGGTGCTGTGGTTCCTGAATCGTCATGCCGAAGCGGAAGCCGAGTTTCAACGTGTGGTGAAGGTCGCTCCGCTGGATCCTGTTCCGCATCTCTATCTCGGTCTGGCGGCCACCGAGCGCCGCGAATTCAGCATCGCCACGAACCACTTCGAGAGCGCCGGCGAGTTGGCGTTAAAGAACCCGGAGACGCGCCCGGCGGTCCTTCAGGCGTACCTCGGAGCCGCCGAGCAATTTGACCGGCGAGGGCAGCCCGACAAAGCCCTCAGAGCTTATCAACAGGCACTGAAACTCGATCCAGAGGCAATACCCGTCTACATCTCGCTGGCCGCGTTCTCGTCGGCGCACGGCAACAATGAGTACGCTTTGAGGATGCTGAGCGCGGGACTGGAACGGAAGCCGGGCTCCGCCGCATTACTGCTGGAGCGAGGGATCGTGCAGGCGTTGCAAGGCCTGTTCGCCGAGGCGGAGGCGAGCTTGCGGGAGTCGGCGCAGGCGGACAGGGGCATGCCCATCGCGCAACTCGCGATGGGGGTTACACAGCTGCAACGGGGGAATGCCGCGGATGCCGCAACCACGTTTCGTGACGTGGCAACCAAATGGCCGGACAACGCCCGCGCACATTATCTATTCGCTCTGGCTCTGAACCGCACGGGGGATCCGGCGAAGCACGCAGATGTGATCGCAGCCTTGAGGCGGGCCATCCGGCTGAACGCCAAAGATGCAGGAGCGCACGCGTTGTTGGGACACGTCCTGCTGGACGCGAAGCAGCCTGCCAGTGCCGCCGGGGAGTTGGAGGCAGCCGTCAGGCTGGATCCGAAAAACCAAACTTCGCTCTACCAACTCGCCAGAGCATATCGTGCGCTTGGCCGCGAAATTGAGGCACAACGGGTTTTTGAGGAACTCCGGAAGGCCAAGGCACGAGCGAGCACGGAAGAAAGCGAACTCGTGCAACTCCTGAAGACTGTGCCTTCCGAGTAGGCGAATTGGCCGTTACCGGCCAGCGGCTGCCGGACCTGGCTGGCCTGCTATGGCGTCCCCGGCGCGGTAGCGGGCGCGATCCCACTCCTCAGGGTTGTGGCTCCACATGGTAGGTGCGCCCCAACCCTGCTTCCCCATCGGCTCGTGGATGACCGAGTTCACGATGGCAGCGGCCAGTCCGGCACCGCCCTGAGCGCGCTCGCCGAGAAGCCGGAAGTACTCATAATCCTGGCTGCCGCGGCGCAGGAGTTTAAGTCTCATGCTGGCGACCGGCTCATCGAGACCCAGCGTTTCGCCACGGTATACGAGCATGCCCTCTCCGTTTTGCACCCCTCCCGCGTCATCGTCAAACGTGCGCGGGTATTGCCAGGCGCGTAGAGAGTTGAAGTCCAGTTCCCAGATAGTCCACGAGCGAGCCCCGTACTTCCAGGAGACCCAACCGAGCGCCCGGCTACCCAGCGGGTCGCCGTCGATGAGCCCCATGCCGGTGTAGAACCAGTCCTCCACGCCTTTGCCGCGCAGTTGCTTAACGCGCTCCGGGACGTAGCTTCGGACGCCCAGGATTACGATGTCCACCACGCTGGTCAGGCGGTCCATGGTGTCCATGGGATAAGATCCGTCGATGCGGAACTTCAGACGTTTCGCGCCGGAGTCTTTCAAGAGGCTTCCGTAGTAGAGCATCTGCCGCACCGAGGCGTCGTCATAGGACTCGTCGAGACTGAGCAGGAAGACGATCGGCTTAGTGCGATTCCATTCCGGATGATCGGCAAAGTGCCTGTCGAAGCCGCGGAACGCATTTCTCCAAACCTCTCCATACTCCGCGGTCACGCCGCCTTTGGGGACGGGGGTCGGCCAGGGACGGTAGAACTTCCACTCTTTGCCATACGGATAGCCGACGTGTTGCGAGTCATAATAGGCGTTGACCGGCCACGCGTCGAAAGGCAGAACCAGCAGTTCGATGGGTATGCCGTAACCCGGGCCTGCGTACCCGAACTCTTTTGTAAACGCACGGCCATCCAGGTATTTCGAGAGGCGCTGGTCATAGCTCTTCCAGTCGAACTTGACCTCAGTGCCGTTCACATCAATGTCCGGTGCGTAGCCGAGAACCCCCATCGCGAGCCGATGGCGGCGCATCAACTGGTAGTACTTCAACTCGAGCTCAGGGGTGAAAGTGTTGATCTCCGTGTCGGTGTGGATGTTGCCGGCGAGATGGTTTTCTTCGGGCAGCATGAAGTCCCAGAGCTGCAGTTGCAGTTCGAGTGTCACGGACCCGGCCGAGGAGGCGACAGTTACCAGGGCGTGGTAGGCGCCTGGAGGAGCCTCTGTGCGCTCCTTCGGCACATAAATATCCAGCCAGAAGGCGTGGTTGCGCTGCTCCAAGCTAATGTTGTTCATCAAGTCCGGGATGTCAAAGGGCATCACATAGGAGCGTGGGAAGAGCCGCCCCGACCAGTGCGATACGGGAATGAGTGCATCGGCATACCAGCCGGTGCCGAGCGAGTAGTTCTCGGCGGAGCGCTTCGTGACGTTGACGTACCACTCTTTGTAAAGGTCGATATTGCGCGCGCCAATCCGCGTACCGCCGGGCCCGATCAAGTCGCCGATAGAGACCTGGATATCAGCCAGCTTCTCGTCGCCGGTCTTCTCGATGACAAGCTGAAATGCGACCGTTTCGTTCCTCGCGGCGCGCAGCGACACCGTTTTCGCAGCGCCGTTCCACACGATGTTCGAAGCCGACAAATCGCCGGGCGGTGAGTCGCTGAACAGCAGATCGTTCTGCTCAAACACAGCGCCGCTCAAGGGATCGACACGGTAACCGTCTCCGATGGCCCAAACCTTCATACCCGCCGCAGCGGTAAGCGGAGGTGGACACGCCAACAACAGAAGGACGGCCGGGAGCAGTGGTAGAACAGATAGCGCTCCGTACGCGAGCCTGGTACGGAGCGCCCTTGCTGAGCGAGCGAGAAGGAGATTCACGGTGTGTCGAGCTCACCAGAGCAGCTTCAGAGCCACTTGAATGACCCGGCCGCTTTGAGCAGACTGGATCTGGCCGAAGCTATCGGAGTTGACGTATGAATTCGGCAAGTCGAGATTCACCTGATTCAACACGTTGAAACCCTCGGCTCGGAACTGCAACTTCAGCCTTTCGAGGATTGGAAAGTCCTTCATGATGGACATGTCGGTGTTGCCGAATGCCGGTCCGCTGATGAGGCCGCGACCGGAGTTGCCGTAGGTGCCCGCCGGAACCTGGCTGGTGGGGACGAAGGATTGCGTATTGAAAAACTGCGCGACCTCGGCGCCGCGGTTCGAATGGCTGATCCGTATCTGGCCAGCGGTGATACCCGGGACCAGTTGCGCGTGCTGGCTTCCGCTGGTTCCGTCGAGGGCGACGTCCTCGCCCATGTAGAACGTAATGGGCAGCCCGCTTTGGAAGGTGTGGATGCCAGTCAGCGTCCAGCCCCCAAGAGCTGCATTGGCGAAGTGGTTCTTGAAGTGGACTTGCGGGCTGTAAAGCCACGAAGCGACGAACGCATGGCGGCGGTCCCAATCTGAACGGCCGCGCTCCTGCCGCAAGTTGAACGGATTTGCGACCGTGGCACCGAGGTTGTCGGTGGAGCTTGAATCGATCGACTTGGAGAGGGTGTACGAACCGAGGACGGAGAGACCTTCGCTGAAACGCTTGGTCACCTGTACGTGGAAGGAGTGGTACCAACTCCGGAAATCGTTGCCGAGATAGTAACCCTGCGGGCTCAGGATGCCGGGCTCGAAGACCACGCGGTCGTTCACATTCTGGAGCGATGGCGCGTCGCCGGTAATCGGGTCATTGATGAAACGGCCGGGGTTGTAGGTGCGCAACGCTTCGATCTTGATCCCGATTTTGCCGGCGTAGCCAGTCTCAACCATGAGCGAAGGAGTAACCTGGCGCTGCACGGTGAGATTGAAGGACTGAATGTAGGGCGACCGCAGGTTCGGATCGGTGAAGATGCCGCCGGCCGGCAGCGGAAACAAGGGACAGTTATAGCCTGGGTAGGTCGAGATCTTCACGCATCCGAACTTCGCGCTGGTGGTCGCTGGTGGCGCCGTCAGGCCGACAGAGCCGAAGGGATCGGATACCAACCCGCCGTAGGCCGCGCCGAACCCGGCGAAGGGCGGGTTTTCCTGAGCCTGAGAATCCGCGTTGATGCTCTCGTAGAAGAAGCCGTAGCCACCGCGCACACTGGTAAGACCGTTGCCGAAGACGTCCCAGGCGAACCCGACGCGCGGCGCGAAGTTGTTCAAATCGGGGTGAGAGAGCCCGGACGGCACGTCGCCCGGGAAGAGAATGCCTGGAGGTGCGTCGGCGACGACTTTTGACTGAGCGCCCGGAACCACGGTGTCGAGTGCGTTGTTGCGGTCTTTCCAGGGAAGATACGGCTCATACCGCAGTCCGTACGTCAGGGTGAGCCGGCGCGTGATCTTGTACTCATCCTGCACGAAGAAGGAATGGAAATTCGCGTAGTCATCGTTGTTGCGAACGCCGAAGTCGAGGCTTAGCGTGTCGAATGCACCCAGCAGGAAATCGGCGTAGGCACTGCCCGAGCGCGCACCGCTGAAGTAGAAGCCAGGCGAGCCGATCCAGATCTGCTGGAAGCTGAGGTGCAGCAGTTCGTAGCCGAACTTGATGCTGTGCCTTCCCTTGATCCAGCTGAGGCTGTCCCTGAACTGGTAATTTGTCCCGAGGAATTTCGTCGGGTACCCGGCGCCTAGGTTGAAGTTGTTCCCCACATTGAATGCGACGGCGCCTCCAGGCACGTACTGGGGCATGTTAATGCCGATCGAGTTGGGTGCGATTGCGGCAGTGCCGAGTTCGTTGGAATGCGTATCCAAGTAGGTGAAGACGGCCTGATTCAGAAGGTTCGGCCGGAGCGTGTAGGTATCGTTGAGCGTGAGTTGGCGGGTGTCGGCGGCGAACGTCTCGCCATTGTAACCCGCGATGTTTCCACTGCCGGCGAAGGGGCTGTTGTGCGTGTTGTGATCGGAGAAGAAGTGAGCCAGGAGGCGATGTCGTTCACTCTGGTTCCAGTCCCCGCGAAGCATGTACATGTCACCAACGCGCGGGTTTGCCGCAAGTGAAACGACCTCGCCGCTGGAAGATTGAGGCACGTACTTCAGCAGTGTCTGCGCGACGGGACTGATGCAGCCGGGAGCGATGATGTTGCCCGCCACGCATGGACGTCCGGCGGAATCGGTGAACGGCGCACCAGTGACCGGGTTCGTGGGGTTCGCGAGAACCGTACCGAGATCGGAGAAATTGCCGGCGCGCTCGGAGTCGAGAGGAACCTGCGCCTGGGTGCTCTGCGCTTCGGCATGATCGCGCAGACCCTGATACGAACCGAAGATAAACAGTTTGTCCTTCAGGATGGGAGCGCCTGCGGCTGCGCCGAACTGGTTTTGCTTTTCTGCAGGCACCCGCGGCGAGAAGAAGTTCCGCGCGTTCAGGTCTTCGTTCCGGAGGAAGTTCCACGCCGCCCCATGGAAGGTGTTTGTCCCGCTCTTGGATATCACCGAAACCTGGGAGCCGGGGTTGTGGCCATACTCGGCATCGAAGTTGTGGGTCAGGATGCGGACTTCCTGGATCGCGTCCGGCGGAGGGAAATTCAAGCCGGTGTTCCGCGACGGGTTGTTGAAGTAGCCGCCGTCGAACATGAACAGATTCATATTGGGGCGGCCACCGCTGACATCCATTTCGGGCCCGCCGCGAGCGTTGTTCATCTGCTGCGGAGCCGACACGTTCAGGACGCCGGGCAGGATGGCCGCGAGTCCGATCACGTTGCGGCCGTTCAGCGGGAGATCCACCACGCGCCGGTCGTCAATCAGGCCGGATAGTGCGGGGGAGACCGTGTCAACAAGCGTCGCGGAGGCACCCACTGTCACGTGCGAGCCCACTGCGCCGAGCGCCAGTGCGGCATCGACGCGGAGGTTCTGGCTGACGGTGAGTTCAACGCCCGACTGCACCTGCTGTTCAAATCCGCTCGCCTCGAAAGCAATCTCGTAATGTCCGTTGGGCATCGCAACGAAACTGTAGAAGCCCTCATCGTTCGTTTTTGTGGTGCGAGTGGTCCGCTGCTCCACCATGGTGGCCGTTACGCTCGCGTTGGGAACCGCGGCGCCGCTGGGGTCGTGCACGTAGCCGGCAATGCTGCCGGAAACCTGGGAGAGGGCAACCTGCGAGATCAACACGACAAGCAACAGTGCGCACAGGAGTGGCGCACAGGATATCGTACGAGTGTTTTGAGTTTGCATCACCTTAGTCCTCACGGATACATTGCTAGGCCCGCAATCGGACCTTCCGGCGAGTTTGGGCACCTTGACCGCTGTGGCTTGTTCGATCGGCAACGAGGCCGTCACGGACGGTTCAGATAAGGGTCTCGGGGTTTCGCATCGCCCGGCTACCGAAGCGTGCGTTTTGAAACTAAACGCAAGGAAAAATAAGAATAAGGGCGTCCCGGGAATTTGTCAACACATTACTTTGGCAGGGTTAAGAAGGACATCATGAGAAGTTCGGCGCACCCGGCTCGGATCTCTCGCCTCAGCTTAAACTCGGCTTGGCGGTGAGGGGCTGTCTATAGTCGATGGCAGCAACATCCACACACCGTCCACAAGCCACGATGAGCCTCAAGATTCTGGCCAAGCCGGGCGAGAGTTGCCATGGAACGCTGCCGTATCCAGGTAGTGGCGCAACCGCTTACTGCCTTGCGATAGATTGGAAAGCGCATGAAGAGCACTTCGAAGTCCGATCCGGTCGCGGTGGGCTCCGGCGGCAAGAGGAAAGCGCCGGCCTACAGGAACCCGAAACTGCCGCCAGAGAGAAGGACGAAGGACCTGCTGGCGAGGATGACTGTGGAGGAGAAGGCCGCGCAAATGATCTGCGTCTGGCAACAAAAGTCAGAGAAACTCGTCGATGCGGACGGCCGGTTTGACAGGGCGAAGGCCGAAAAGGCATTCAAGAAGGGCCACGGACTTGGGCAGGTGGGGCGGCCCAGCGACGCAGGGAAGGGCCTGGATGCGCGCCGGATGGCTGAGCTGACCAATGCCATCCAGCGCTTCTTCCTGGAAGAAACCCGCCTGGGCATCCCGGTGATCTTCCACGAGGAGTGTTTGCATGGGCACGCGGCGATTGGCGGAACGAGTTTTCCCCAACCGATCGGGTTGGCTGCCACCTTCGATCCGGATCTGGTTGAATCCCTATACGAGATGACGGCGCTGGAAACGAGGGCGCGAGGGGCGCACCAGGCGCTCACCCCGGTGGTCGACGTCGCCCGCGATCCGCGCTGGGGACGCGTTGAAGAGACTTTCGGCGAAGATCCGTTTCTGGTTTCGCGCATGGGAATCGCGGCAGTCCGCGGATTCCAGGGCGACGCCACTTTCCGAGACAAGACACGCGTCATCGCCACGCTCAAGCACTTTGCCGCGCACGGACAGCCCGAATCCGGCATGAACTGCGCGCCCGCCAACGTCAGTGAGCGGGTCCTGCGCGAGACATTTCTGTATCCGTTCGAACAGGCCATCCGGCACGGTGGCGCAATCTCCATCATGCCGTCCTACAACGAGATCGACGGAGTTCCATCGCACGCGAACCGCTGGCTACTGCGCGAAGTGCTGAGGAAGGAATGGGGGTTCCAGGGATACGCCGTTTCGGACTATTACGCCATTTGGGAACTGGCTTATCGCCCCGAAACACACGGCCACTTCCTCGCCGATGACAAGAAGGCGGCCTGCGCACTGGCAGTGGAGGCCGGAGTGAACATCGAACTGCCGGAGCCCGACTGCTATCTGCACCTTGTCGAGCTCGTCCACAAAGGCGTGTTGAAGGAATCGCAACTCGACGAGCTCGTGGCGCCGATGCTGCTGTGGAAGTTCCGCCTGGGTTTGTTCGACGACCCTTACGTCGATCCGGAGCGTGCGGCGGCCATCGCCGGCTGCGACGCGCATCGGGTACCGGCCCTGCAGGCCGCGCGCGAAACAATCACGCTGTTGAAGAACGAAGGCGGGCTACTGCCCCTGGATGGCGGCGCCATCCAGACAATTGCGGTCATCGGTCCGAACGCTGACCGGCCGATACTGGGGGGATACAGCGGCAAACCTGTGCATTGCTCGACGGTGCTCGAAGGCATCCGGGCGCGCGCCGGAGTCGGCGTGAAAGTCCTTTACAGCGAGGGCTGCAAGATCACACAGCCTGGGTCATGGAACCAGGACGAAGTCCTGCCTTCCGATCCCGCTGAAGACCGCAAACTTATCGCTACGGCCGTTCGCACTGCGCGCAAGGCGGACGTGATCCTATTGGCTATCGGCGGCAACGAGCAGACCTCGCGCGAGGCGTGGTCGTTGCAGCACATGGGCGACCGGACGAGTCTGGATCTGATCGGCCGTCAAGACGAGCTGGC
The DNA here is from genome assembly GCA_903909435.1 of uncultured Acidobacteriia bacterium. GTDB lineage: Bacteria > Acidobacteriota > Terriglobia > Bryobacterales > Bryobacteraceae > CAIVVT01. The sequence goes on from CAIVVT010000286.1 coordinate 14,709, forward strand.
GCGCGCCCTTCTGGCCCTTGGGAAACCCGTGGTAGTTCTGCTTTTCAACGGTCGCCCGCTATCGATCCGCGACCTTGCCGAGTCAGCGCCCGCGATTCTGGAGTGCTGGTATCTCGGCCAGGAAACCGGGTCGGCGGTCGCCGAGGTACTGTTCGGGGACGTCAATCCAAGCGGCAAACTGCCGATCACCATCCCGCGCTCCGCCGGACACGTCCCGGCATACTATAACCACAAACCATCCGCCCGGCGCGGATACCTGTTCGACGACGTCGCGCCCTTGTTCGCATTCGGTTTCGGGCTGAGCTACACGAGCTTCGAATTCTCTCCACCCCGGTTGGCGAAGAAGCGCATCCGGGCCGGCGGCTCCACGCGGTTGACGGTGGACGTGACGAACAGCGGGACTCGCGCAGGCGCAGAGGTTGTCCAGCTTTACATTCGCGACCTGGTCAGCTCGGTGACGCGGCCTGTGAAGGAACTGAAGGGCTTCCAGCGCGTCGTCCTGCAACCGGGAGAAACGCGCACTGTTGAATTCGAGATTGCACCGGAAATGCTCGCTTTTTGGGACGCGAACATGCGCTACACGGTCGAACCCGGCGGGTTCGAATTGATGACGGGCCAGTCGTCCCGGGATCGCGATCTTCAAAAAGTCACCTTGCGGGTAAGTTGATCTGAGCTCCGAAAGAGGCACCACGATGGCAGACAGCGCACAGCCGCTCCCGGTCCGCGAGAAACTGGGATACGCTTGCGGCGACATCGCAACGAATTTCTTCTTCCAGTCGATGATTCTCTACCAGACCCGTTTCTACACGGACACGGTAGGGCTATCCGCAGTTGCGGTCGGATCCATGTTCCTGGTGCTGCGGCTTGCCGACGCCATCTTCGATCCGGTCATAGGCGCACTTTCGGACCGCACACAAACCCGTTGGGGCAAGTTCCGCCCGTGGATCCTGGGAACTGCCTTGCCCTTCGGGCTGATTTTTTGGCTGGTTTATCTTTCACCCGACTTTGGGCAGCAAGCGAAGCTAATCTACGCCTACCTTACCTATTCGCTCGTCATGATCCTCTACTCCGCGAACAACACCCCCTACGCGGCGTTGATGGGCGTGATGACGCCGGACGTGAGTGAGCGAAACAACGTAGCACGCTACCGTTTCGTCGGCGCCCTGATCGGTCAGTTCGTGATACAGGCGCTGCCGCTGCCACTGGTCGCCAAACTGGGTGGCGGCAATTCCGCGCGGGGCTGGGCGATGACGATGGGAATTTTCGGCGGCCTGATCGTGCTGTTGAATTTGATCACGTTTGCCAACACGCGCGAACGCGTTCAGCCTGATCCAAGGCAGAAATCGTCTTTGCGCGCCGACCTGAAGAACGTCTTCACCTGCGGGCCATGGATCGTGATGTTCGTCCTCACATTGCTGATCTTCACGATGCTGGTGGTCCGGGGAAGTTCCTCGAACTATTTTTTCGCGTACTACCTTGACCAGCATCAGATTCGAGCTTTTCTTTCCGGCTTCGGTCTGGCGGGCGCTGCCGGTCCGGTGACCGGTTGGAGGACTGTCCTCGATGCGCTGGGCTTGCTGGTAAGTCCGGACGGCTCGAACGCTTCTGCCGTGGGATTGAGTCTGTTCTTCGTTATCGGCAGCCTGGTTCAGATTGTGGGCATCCTTGTTTCGAAGCCACTGGCCGACCGCTTCGGCAACAAAGCGGTCTTCGTGGTCGGCATGTTCGTGACGATGGTCGCCACGCTCCTGGTGTTCTTCGTGGGTCCGCTGCAGATCGGCCTGATGTTTGCGTTGAGTATCCTGTGGGCGATCGGATGGGGTCCAACGGTCCCGCTGCTTTGGGTGATGATCGCCGATGTAGCCGACTACTCGGAGTGGAAGACCTCGCGACGGGCGACCGGATTCATGTTCGCCGGTGTCCTATTCGCTCTCAAGGCGGGGCTCAGCCTCGGCGGCGCATTGAGCGCCTGGGTCATTTACGCCTTCGGCTACGTCCCGAATGCGGTGCAAACTCAATATGCGCTGCTTGGGATTCGGCTCGGCGCGAGTGTTTATCCGGCGATCGCAATGGCACTCGGTCTGGGCTGCCTGGCGAGCTACAAGATCGGGAGGCGACTAAACCTCCAGATTCAGGAAGAGCTCGCCGAGCGGCGGATGAAGTTCGCAGTCGACTAGTGGCGGGTTTGGCCATCACTGACAAGGGAGGTTGAACTCATGAGAAAGCCCCTGCTGCTAATACTCGCGATCCTACTTTGCTGCATTGCGATGGCGATCCCACGCTCACAAGCCGGCCGCGCACAGCCTGACGCGGCTTCCCCGGCGGGAACTGGCGCCTTCGCGACCGGCAGGTACCGCAATCTCTTTCAGGAGGCCGGGCATCCACAGAAGGAGATTTCGAAGAAGATACAAGCCACCTTTCAGCAGTTGTTCCACGGCGATCCGGAGAAGCAGGCGGTGTATTACCTGGCCGGCCGGAACGCGAATGGACCGCTGGCTTACCTCAGCGACATCAACAACCGGGACGTGCGCTCGGAAGGGATGTCGTACGGGATGATGATCGCAGTCCAGATGGACAAAAAGGCCGAGTTCGACGCTTTGTGGAACTGGTCGAAGACTTACATGTACCAGTCATCGCCGACGCATCCCTCATACGGATTCTTCTCGTGGTCGATGAAGCTGGACGGCACGCCGAACAGTGAGTCGCCAGCGCCTGATGGTGAAGAGTACTGGGTCATGGCTCTGTATTTCGCCTCCGGCCGATGGGGCAACGGCCAGGGAATCTACGACTATCGTGCTGAAGCGAACCGACTGTCGGACAGCATGAAGAACCGAAAGATCATCGACGGCCGGACCAACAGGGGGGCGGAGACCGGAGGCCCCGAATTCCACCCAGAATACAAGATCGTGCGCTTCACCCCGAATCTTCGAAGGCCCGACCACACCGATCCCTCCTACCATCTGCCAGCGTTCTATGAACTCTGGGCGCGTTGGGCCCCCGCAGCCGACCGGCCATTCTGGGCGGCCGCGGCCAAGGCCAGCCGGGACTTTTTTCAGAAGGCGACTCACCCCGTAACAGCCCTCGCCCCAAATTACGCCAACTACGACGGCACGCCGGTGATCAGCTTCGGAGGACAGAACGCGAACTTCGGACCCGATGCCTGGCGTACTGCGGCGAACTGGGCGGTTGACTGGTCCTGGTGGGCCGCCGACCCGCGAGAGCAGGGGTTGAGCGACAAGATCCAGGCTTTCTTTGAAGCGCAGGGTTTGGATGTTTACGGAACTATGTTCGCGCTCGACGGCAAGCCACTGGGAGGCTCGCACTCCACTGCACTTGTATCGGCGAACGCCGTGGCGAGCCTCGCGGCGACGAACCGCGAGCGGGCCGCCAAGTTTGTGGATGCACTGTGGAAGGCCGAGGTACCCTCCGGCCGCTATCGATACTACGACGGCATGTGGTACCTCATGGGCCTGCTGCATTGCAGCGGCGAGTTCCGGATCTGGCCTCCGAAATAAAAGAACTCGGACCCATTCACGATTCGCACTGGCCCGACTGCTCGGCGGAGCAGTCTAGAGAATCGTGATGGTGCCCACTTTGCTGGATTCGCGTGCGACCTCGCCTGTCACTTTCACCTTAAAGTGGTCCTGCTTTGAGGTGGCTGTCCGCGCCTACTTAGCTTTCTGATTGCCTGTCAGGTCGAAGGTGATCAACTTGCCGCCGGCAGTAGGGGTGCGGTAACCGGCGTTGACGCAGTCGCCGATCAGTCCGCCGTCACGAGTGCGGTCCTGTGCCGCATTTTGATCCCTGTTCACGACGACTCTGTTGGCGCACATATGATCCAGCCGGATGCTCTGCAATTCTGTGGCGGATGCCAAGCACTCGAGCGAATGTCCGGCGTCAATTTGCTTCTTTGGTTCGGCGACAATTACTTCTCTCCAGGAGATCTAATTGTCGCCGAACAAGCGAAGCCGTCAATCCAACAATCACTCATGAACGAGCCATGACTTTGGTGCCGTTCTCTCCAGTCTCCAGGTCCGGCTCAGCATGGGCTTAACCGAGCGATCGACTTCGGGGAGGAGCGGCATTCTGACGCAACATGGGGAGTTGGCGACCGATTGAGACGACGCAGACGCAACTGCGTTAAGCGCCGCGGACGCAAGGTACTGTCTCAGCCGATCAATTCCACAGGCTTTACTGCCAATCGGTTCAGAGCACGGGTCTGCGAAGATGACAGCGTACACGCCAGGGATGTCTGGATCAGTGACACGAAAGAGAATGATGCTAGTCCTCGATGTGCTGGTGGCGAACGATGGCCAACTACGGTAGCCGGGCGGTCCCGGTTATTGACGACGACGAAGCGCTCACGTCGCCGCTGGGGCTGAAAAGGACGCAACGGCCGAACGCGCAGCTCCAATGACTCAGACGGGACGTGCGCGAAGCAACATCTGTTTACCCATGGGCTTGAACGGCAGTCCGAGGTACAAGCGGATCAACCAAGGTAGGACAGGGAGCCGTGACTTGACGGTCAGCGGCAAGAAACGCGGTCTGCAGTCGAGAACTTCAAATCCGTGGGCTTCCAGAAAGTCGGAAAGGCTCCGGTCTGAGTAAACGGCGACGTGAGTGTAGTCGTCGAAATATTCGCGATAGGCGAAGCGATAGTTCGGTTGCAGGATATTCAACGTGCCGCCCGGCTTGAGTTTGGTCCTCAAGTCGCGTAGCACGAGAGCGAAGTCTCGCTGCGTCAAATGCTCGAACAAGTTACTGGCAAATGCAAAATCCACCGAGCCAGCGGTGATTGCATCGAGATTCGTCACGTCGCAGGTGTGGGCCACAACACCGGCATCAAGGTATCCCGCCATGCCCTCCCATTGGTCCAGGGCAATCCGATTGAGGCACTGAATGTGGTTGATAAAGTGCCCGTAGCCGGCGCCTAGTTCGAGAACCGTTGCGCCGGATGGAATGAACTGCTGGAAGAAGGACTCGCATAGCGTCTTCCACAGCACGTCTCGTCGGGAGTCGAATGCCAGGCGAGTCTCATGGTACCCCTTGCTTGTTTTCATTGCGATCGCCGCCATCCGAAAACGATCCCCAGGATCATCCGCAAGCCCACTTTCAGGGCCCGAAGGTTGTTCACATTTCCGCCTTTGCTGACGCCCAGTCGAAGATGGAAGCTTACCGGACACTCCACGACGCTGAACCCGCCACCGAGCGCAGTGTCGAGAAAATGCGCGTTGAACTCCAGGTTGATGGCTGGGTTCAGTAGCGGCATCAGACGTTCTAGCGCGTTGTTCCGGCACAGCTTGTAAGTTGTTCCAACGTCGGTGAAAGTGCCCTGGCCGAGGTGTTTCGCTTCCAGCAGTTTGCCGGCGAAGAAATTTCCGTAGTACATGAAAGTAGTCAACTGCGTGTTGAACTCGCGCAGTTGCTCGACGATTCGCGTGCCATTTACGATATCGGCGTGGGGCATATAGGCCAAGAACTTGTCGATGTCGCGAGCACGGAAAGTCATGTCGCCTTCGCACAACAGGGTTAATTCTGCGTCTGTTTGAATGGAGCCTTCCGTCAAAGCCCGGTAGACGCAATAGCCGTAACCCTGCCGTGCCTCGTGCACGACTTCTGCGCCGGCGAGCTGCGCAATCTCCGACGTGCGGTCCCGGCTGTTGTTGTCGACCACGACGACGCGCTTCACATTCGGGTGAGCGCGGAAGTCCTCCACGGCCGGGCCGATGCTGGATTCGTCGTTATAAGCGGTCAGCACGACGGTCAAAGCGGGACTCTGCGGCGGTTCCCAACGCACATCGCTCCGTGTCCTCTTCCTCGGCAATAGAACGAACAGGTCGAACAGGATCAATAGGAATCCCGCAAATACGGGCATTCCGCTATACCAAAGCAATCCCTGGACGAAGCCCGCCAGCCTGCCCTGCGGGTCGAGTAGCAGGCAAGCCACATGCATCAAAACGCTGAAGAAGTAAACGGCAAACCCAGCGCAACTGAGCAATACGCCGTACATGAGGGCTGGAAGTGACGGCGGGCGGCTACCAGGTACCAAACTGCGAGTGTCGGCGTTGCTCATTTTCGTTTGTAAAGCTGGAACAAGTCCGACTCGGCGGCAAGCGTGTACCGGCGAAGTACTTCCGGCATGAAGATCTGGTTGAATCGTCCCAGGTAATCGACGCCAAGGGCTGGCCG
>CAIVVT010000287.1 GCA_903909435.1 uncultured Acidobacteriia bacterium
AGCCTTCAGCGCGGTCCATTGTGGATTTCCTGAGGTCGAGTTGCGCAGATTGGCGAGGTTGTTCGCATCCAGGAAGATTCGCGGATGCTGCGCCAGTGCTTGACCGGTCAACGTGACGATCAAGAACAATGCAAATCGCATAGTAATTGGCCTTTCCTTTCGGGGCCAATTGCTCATCTCCCAATCTGACCTCGTCAGCGTACTAGAACTATTGTACTGCCAGTTTAGCGCTTCGCGTTTTGGAGAGTCGGACCGGCGCGCGGATTCGCATTCCTGCGGAGCTTCCGAAGCCGTCCAATCACCCCCAAATGGGTGCGGCGTGGACCGGTTATTCCGGCTCTGGCGCCCCCGGTTAGTGCTCCCAACCCCACGATGGAACATGTGAATTCCCTCCGCATTACCCGGGCGCGCCCTCACCCGGGCTGTGGGCGGGGGTGGTCTTGACAGGAACAACCGGCAGGCGCTTCCAGGGGCAGTCGCAAAACAGAATCGGAGAACTGCTCTCCGCGCTGGGCAACGGGCCTGTCGAGTGGGTCAACTTCTTCATACTACACTCCATTTTCCAGATACATCCCCGCAATCACCCGAAAGCAATTTGCTGTTACGGCACACTATCGGGTGCGGGTTGCGGCCGTGGACAATTCATCCGCTGAGGCCGCGTGACAGGCCGCACAGCACAGACAGTCCGCTGACCTAGCACATCCCGGCCGAGGGGAGTCGATTGACTTGTCTTAACCCGGCTCTTTATCCTGTCTAGCGAAGAGTCGTTTCACGATTGGCTTCGTCCATTCACTGATGAAGCGGCTCGCTTCCCGCATCCCTAAAGGATGAAACCATGATCAAGGTCGAGAACCTGACCAAACGCTACGACAACTTTGTGGCTGTCCGTAGCATCGATTTCGAAGTTGAAAAGGGCCAGATTGTGGGCTTTCTTGGGCCGAATGGCGCCGGTAAGACGACAACCATGCGCATCCTCACGTGCTTCATGCCCCCGTCTGAAGGCACGGCCTCGGTGGCCGGCTTCGACGTGCTGACGCACCCGATGGATGTGAAAAAGCGCATCGGTTACCTGCCGGAAACACCCCCGCTGTACCCCGAAATGGAAGTGTCCGAATACCTGACCTTCGTGGGCAAGCTCAAGGGCATTCCCTCGACGGACCTGGCGCGCCGGGTCAAGGAAGTCGAGCATCGCTGCGCCGTGACCGATGTCGCCGGCAAGCTGATCTCGAAGCTATCCAAAGGCTACCGGCAGCGGGTGGGTCTGGCGCAGGCGATTATCCACAACCCCGAAGTGCTGATCCTGGACGAGCCGACCTCGGGCCTGGACCCCAAGCAGATCCATGAAACGCGCGAGTTGATCCGCTCGCTGGCAGGCGAGCACACCATCATCCTCAGCACGCACATCCTGAGCGAAGTCGAGCAGACCTGCGACCACGTCATCATCATTTCCAAGGGTGCGATGGTCGCCAAGGATTCGGTGGCGAATCTCACCAGCCGCCTGCGCGGCCAGGCCACTATTGCGCTGGAGATCGAAGCTGCGACGGGTTCGCTGGAAAGCGACGAGGTGATCGCCAAACTGAGTCAGGTCGCCGGGGTCAACAAGGTAATCACGGTTGCGTCCCGCGTCGGCCGGCACGACTTCGAAGTCGAAGCGCAGGCGGGTCACGACATCCGTGCCGACCTCGCCCGGGCGGTGGTCTCGGCGGGCTGGAACCTGAACGAGTTGCGCGCCGCCGCGCTGAGCCTGGAAGAGGTCTTCCTCGAACTCACCGCCTCCGAGAAGGCGAAGGGAGCATCGGAATGAAAAACATCCTGGCTATCTGTGAAAAAGAGCTGAACAGCTACTTTTCCTCGCCTATCGCCTACCTGGCCATGGCAATGTTCGCGATCCTCTTCGGATTCTTCTTCTGGAACTCGATCGGGTACTTCGTCAGCATCAGCGTGCAGTCCATGGCGATGGGCCGCTCGTTCCCGATGGACGTCAACGAGATGATCATCCGACCGCTGCTGCTGAACACCAGCGTTATCGGGTTGTTCCTGATTCCGATGATTGCCATGCGGCTTTTCGCCGAAGAAAAGCGCTCAGGCACCATCGAACTCCTGCTGACCTCGCCCATCCACGATGCCGAGATCGTGATCGGCAAATGGCTGGCGGCGCTGTGCTTGTACGCCGTACTGCTGCTGATCAGCCTGGCCAACATCGGGTTCCTGTTCCTCTACGGCAAGCCCGACTGGCAGCCGCTGGCGGCCGGATACCTGGGACTGCTGCTGCAGGCGGGCGCGCTGCTGGCGATTGGCGCCTTCATTTCGACCCTGACCAAGAACCAGATTATTGCCGGCATCACGACCTTCGCGGTCTGCCTGCTGCTGTGGGTGTTCGAGTGGGTGGGCGGCTATGAGACTGCAGTGTGGGCCAAATCGCTGGCCTACATGAGCGTCGTCGCGCACTTTGAGCCGTTCGCCAAAGGCGTCATCGACTCGAAGGACGCGGTCTACTTCCTTTCGTTGATTTTCCTGGGTTTGTTCCTGTCTGTGCGGAGCCTTGAATCACTCCGTTGGAGGTCCTAAGCGATGAATTCCGAATGGATGAAAACCCGCCACACGAAATACTCCGCTTACGTCACGGTCTACATCCTGGTTGTGCTTGCAGTTCTGGTTGGCGTGAACTACCTGGCCAGCCAGTACAACAAGTCGGCCGACCTGACCTCGAACAAGCGCTATACGCTCTCTGACCAGACCGTCAAAGTGGTCAGGAACCTGAAAGACCAGATCGATATCTACTATTTCGACGAGCCGAAACAGTTCGCTGCCGCCAGAGACCTGCTGGACCGTTACGACAACCTCTCGTCCAAGCTGAAGATCCATTACATCGACGCCCTGAAGAACCGGCGCATGGCGATGGAGTATGGGGTCAAGACCGCTGGAACGATCATCCTGCAGCACGGCGAGCGCAAGAACGAAGCCCGGAGCTTGACAGAGGAAGAGATCACCAGCAGCCTGATCCGCGTCCTGAAAACCGGCGAGCACGTTGCCTGCTTCGCCACCGGTGCGGGCGAGCACACCCTGGCGGAGGACTACTCCAACGCCAAGGACGCGCTCGAAAAGAACAACTACAAATCGCAGAGCATCAACCTGCTGGAGAAGCCGGAGATTCCCTCCGATTGCACCATCGTCGTGGTCGCGGGTCCCCGCTACGACTACCCGCAGCCGGCTATTGACGCACTGAAGTCCTACATCGAAAAGGGCGGCCGCGGACTGTTCATGCTGGACCCGCCGCTCGAAATGGGCAAGACGAACATCGCGGCCAACGAAGGCCTGAGCAAGGTGCTGACCACCTGGGGAGTCACGCTGGACAAAAACCTCGTGCTCGACCTCTCCGGACAGGGCGGCCTCTATGGCATGGGCCCCGACGTCGCTCTGACCGACCAGTACAGCACGCACGCCATCGTCAAGGAGATGAAGGGCACCGGCGTCGCGTTCCCGATCGTGCGCTCGCTGACCACGTCTTCCGGAGCCAGTTCGACTGCGGAGACCATCGTTTCGAGTTCGGAGAGCAGCGTGGCTACCACTCAACTCTCCGGCCGCGGCGGTATCAAGATCGATCCGAGCAAAAGCGAAAAGAAGTCCTACCCGGTCGCAGCCGCCGGCACCTACCGGACTGGCACCCCTGGCAAGGATGGGCGGTTCGTGGTGGTGGGGTGCTCCGGCTGGGCCTCGAATTCGGCGATCCGCTTCGTCGGCAACCGGGATCTGTTTCTCAACGTCCTCAGTTGGCTCTCGAACGACGAGGATCTGATCTCGATCCGGCCGAAAGACCCGGTGGACAAGCGACTGGAAATCACGCGCGCCCAGCTGAATCTGCTGCGCCTGGTGAGCCAGTTCCTGATTCCGCTCGGCGTTATCCTGGCCGGCATCCTGGTGTGGTTGAAGAGGAGATAGCGCCATGAAGATCCGCGGGTTGCTCGTGGCTCTCGGGCTCCTGGTCGTGCTCGCGGGCGGTATCTGGTACTCGAATCGTTCCGATAAGGGCAAAGACACCGCCGCCAAGGCCGACGCCACGCCAATCGTCCTGACGCTCAAAGAGGCCGACATCACTCGTATTGAACTCGCCCACCACGGCGGTGAGACGACCGTCCTCGAAAAAGACTCGGCAGGCGTGTGGAAGATCACGGCCCCGGTGGCGTTTCCAGTGGACCGTGACGCCGTGATGCCGCTCGTCTCCACCCTGACCTCCGTCGCGTCCGACAAAGTGGTTGACGACAAGCCCGGCGATCTCAGCCAGTACGGCTTGAACGAGCCGGCACTGTCAGTGACCGTGCGTTTCAAAACCGGCAAATCCAAGCTGATTGCGATCGGCGACGCCACCGCGATCGGTTCGGCTTTCTACGCCCGGGCAGAAGGTGATCCGCACGTCTACACGCTGGCTTCCTACACCAAAGACTCGCTCGATAAGAAGTCCGCCGACCTGCGCGACCGCCGCATGTTGACTTTCAACTCCGACAAACTTGCGCGCGTGGTCCTGACCGCGCGCAAGGCGGAGACGGAGTTCGGCAAGAATACCAGCGGGGATTGGCAGATCGTCAAACCAAAGCCCTACCGCGCCGACGTCTTCTCCGTGGACGATCTGGTGCGGCGGCTCAAAGACGTCAAGCTGGATCCGGCGTTGTCCGCCGATGACTTGAAGCAGGCCGCCTCGACGTTCAACTCAGCCGCGCCCGTCGCGACGGTCACCGTGACTGACGCCAACGGTTCGCAGAAGTTGGAGATCCGCAAAACTAAGGCTAAAGACGAGAAGGACGATAAGTACTTCGCCCGGTCGAGTGTGGTCGAAGGCGTCTACGCTGTGGAAGCGACGACGGCGAAAGTGTTCGACAAGGCCACCGACGAGTTCCGCAACAAGAAGATCTTCGACTTTGGCTTTAACGATCCGAGCCGGGTAGACTACCGCAGCGCCAAGGTGCAAACTACAGTCTCGAAGGCCGGCGAGAAGTGGTTCCGTAGCGGCAAGCCGCTCGATTCCAGCTCGATCCAGAGCTTCATCGACAAGCTGCGCGACCTCGCCGCGACTAAGTTCGCGGAGCCGGGTTCCAGTTCGTCGGACTTGGAACTGACGGTGGTCTCGGGCGACGGCAAGAAGGTCGAGAAGGTCAGCCTGGCTAAGTCGGGTTCCGACTGGCTGGCGCGGCGGGATGGCGACGCATCGATCTACGCCATTCCGGGCGCGACGTTGGACGAGATCGAACGTGCGGCCGCCGAGCTGAAGGAAGACCGAGCCAAGCCGCCAACGAAGAAGTGATCGCGTGACCAACGGCTTACTGACCGACTTCTACGAGTTGACGATGGCCGCCGGTTACTGGCAGGCCGGCAAGACGGACGAGGTCGCAGTCTTCGAGCTCTTCGTCCGCAGAAACCCTCCGAACCGCAATTTCCTGATCGCGGCCGGGTTGCAGCAGGCGGTGGAATACCTGCTCAACGCTCGCTTCGACGACGAAGCGATCCTGTATCTGCGCTCGCTAAAGCAGTTCGCCGCCGTCGGCGAGGGGTTCTTTGAGATGCTGCGCGGTTGGCATTTCACCGGCGACCTGTTTGCGGTCCGCGAGGGCACGCCCATCTTTCCTGGGGAACCACTGCTGAATCTGCGGGCCCCGATGATCGAGGCGCAGATTCCCGAGACGTATCTGCTCTCGACCGTGGGCTTCCAGACGATGATCGCCACCAAAGCGGCACGGATCGTGGACGCGGCGGGCGGCCGGTCGGTGATGGAGTTCGGCACGCGCCGGGCCCACTCGCCGGAGGCTGGAGTGCTCGCTGGCCGGGCGGCCTACATCGGCGGTTGCCGGGGAACATCGAACACGCTGACGGGGATGCGTTACGGGATTCCAGTGTTCGGCACGGCTGCGCATTCCTGGGTGCTCGCCTTTCCGACCGAAAAGGAGGCTTTCGAGCGGTTGTACCGCCTGCTCGGCCCCGGTACGGTCCAACTCATCGACACCTACGACACGCTGCAAGGCGCACGCAACGCCGTATCGCTGGGCAAGCCTTTCTGGGGCGTGCGGCTGGACAGCGGCGACCTGATGGAACTGTCGCGCGCGGTACGGAGGATTCTGGACGACAGCGGCTACCAGGATGCCAGGATCATGGCGACTGGCGATCTGAACGAGTACAAGATCCTCGAACTGGTGGCCGACGGCGCACCCATTGACGCCTTTGGCGTCGGCACCGAACTCGCGACGTCAAGCGATGCGCCCAACCACGGCGCGGTCTACAAATTGGTGGAATTGCGGAGCGGTGGGAAGCGCCGCTACGTGGCCAAGTTCAGCGAGGACAAGTCCACGGTTCCCGGAGCCAAACAGATCTTCCGCTACGGCCGCAAGGATCTCCTGGCGTGCTCGCACGAGTCGCACCCCGACGCGCGAGAAGCGTTGCTGGAGCCGGTGATCCTGCACGGCGAACTGGTGCAGTCGCTGCCCACCGCGACCGAGTCCCAGAGACATGCCCGCGAGTCACTCGACAAACTGCCCAAGCGGCTGCGCAGCCTGTTCGAATGCGATGTGCCCTGGCCGGTAGAAACTTCAAAAGAACTCCAGCATCTAACGGATGAAGTGAGACTGACCGCACGATGAAGACCGTCTTTTTCGACATCGACTCGCAGCTCGATTTCGTGCTGCCTGTCGGCGCATTATCCGTGCCCGGCGCAGTTCGGATTCTGCCCGCCGTGGCGCGGCTGAACCGCTGGGCGGCGGCCCATGGAATCGTCGTCGTCTCCACCATGGACGCGCACACCGAGCAGGACTCTGAGTTCCAGATATGGCCCGGTCATTGCGTGGCGGGCACGCTAGGGCAGCGCAAACACGAGAGTACGCTGCTGGAGCGCCGGGTTACGCTGCCTTCCAGCATGGCCCCGTTCGAATTTGCCGGCGCTCAGCAGGTGATCGTCGAAAAACAGTCGCTCGACTGCTTCGACAATCAGAACCTCAACGCAGTGCTGGCCGCGCTCGGCGCCGACCGCTACGTCGTCTACGGCGTGGTGACGGAATACTGCGTGGCTCTCGCCGCGAATGGGCTGTTGCGGACGGGCAAGCCTGTGGAAATCGTCACCGATGCCGTCGAAACGCTGAATCAGGCAGACAGCGCCTCGGCGCTGCTGGCGTTTACCCAGGCCGGCGGACGGTTGACGCGGCTTGCGGAGATCATCGCCTGAATAGCTAGGACAGTGGCTGGCGCTTAACCGGCTGCTGCGCCGGGGCGCTCCTCCGCCGGTACCGGGACGTTCCCGGCGTGCCGCCATAGCCGCTCCAGATCGTAGTAGGCGCGCATCTCCGGCGTGAAGATGTGCACGATCACGTCGCCGAAGTCGCCAAGTACCCAATCGCCGCCGGCGTAGCCCTCCACGCTGATCGCTTTCTCGCCGCGCTGCTCTCTCATCTGTTTGACGATTTCGTCCCAGATAGCTTGAGCCTGGCGCTGGTTGGAAGCCGTGCAGATGAAGAAGTAGTCGGCGAGCGAACTCACCTCGCGCAGATCGAGAATCCGGCTTTCTGTCGCCTTCTTGGATTCCGCGGCTCGCAAGGCGGTCAGCCAAGTAAGGGATTCCGGGGGAAGTGGGAGGCTGGCTCCCGGGGTGGGTTCGGAACGCAGTGGAATCAGCGTGGACGTCTCCTTGCGAGTATCGTAGCCAGATTCAGAACAACGCGCAAGTCTTTTGTTTTTTGCGGTTTGGTGAAAGAAGTGTGGCATTCCCGTGTATGCCGGCGGCGCAAGGTGAAGCTGGCCCGGTACCATGGTTGCATGGAGCCATCGAGTCTTAAGGTGCTGATCAGTTCCGCAGACATCAACCGGCGCGTGAAGGAACTTGCGGTGCAAATCAGCGCCGAATACGGCCAGAGGCCCGTGGTTCTGGTCGGCGTGCTGAAGGGCAGTTTCATCTTCATGGCCGACCTGGTCCGCCATCTGACCTGCCCTGTCAGGATCGAGTTCATCGGAACGAAGAGCTACAGCGGGAGCTCCAGTTCGGGCGAGGTGCAACTCACCAAAGACCTGGACAAGCCCATCCAGGGGGAAGACGTCCTGCTGGTGGAGGACATCGTGGATACGGGCCTGACGCTCAATTACCTGCAGCACATGCTGGCGCAGCGCGGGCCGCTCTCCATCCGCACTGTCGCGTTCCTGGACAAGCCGTCACGACGCCGGATAGAAGTCCAGGCCGACTATGTGGGCTTCGTCATCGAAGACCGCTTCGTCGTCGGTTACGGGCTGGATTTTGACCAGAAGTACAGGAACCTGAGCGATTTGTGCGTGCTGGCGGCCTGAGCGCACACTCTCCCCACCCGGCGTCGGCCGATCAAACGCCGCAATCGGGCTCCCATCCGGAAACACCTGCCGTCCCGGCCGCCGTCGTCACGCGTGCCGGGAGGCCACGTGTTGCTGGCTGTGGTGCGGGATGTGGAACAGCCTGAAGAACATCTCGCAAATGCCCCAGACGAACAGCAGCGTAAACGCCGCGCCGATGGCCAGATCGAACTCCGGGCCGGTGAAGCGAGGCGAGGGCGGAGTCAAACCGATGGTGAAGGCCAAACCCACCGCCACCACACGCCAATACCAATGGACTCGCGGGAAGCAATAATCCAACCACACGGCGAAGAGCAACGCCGCAGCGTAAACCAGGAATACGATCGATCCGGGCATAACGCCTCCTTATCAGCGCCACTAGTATGACGCGGCCCCGGGCGAATGCAAGCCCCTTCGTGCGACGCACAGTGCGGTTGGCCAACCGGGTTTGGATTCGTCGGGAAGAACCTGGTATGGACAGCGCTAATATCCAGGCCCATGATGGTCTCAAACGAACACTGAAATGCACCCGTGCGCGCGGAGCGATGCCGCACGGCCGGAATCCCGTCCACGCCCGGTTGTTGGCCGGCGGTGTGCGGTAGTTTGGCGCGGATCGCTGCGGGCGAGGCTGCCACGCTGCGGGGTGGCGCTCTGGAAGGCGTCCGTAGAATATGCACACCGACCGGCAGGTTGGCTTACTCCGGGCTTGACCAGCGGCTTCGTGGACGGCCGAATCACCCTGCTCTATCTGCTCGCGCCGGCATCGTTAAGGCCCGGCACATACCTCGAGAACGTCGTTTTCAAGCTGACCAATGCGCCGGATGGCAGCACGCCGGCCGTATCTCAACCCGTGGAGACGATCGTCGTGCCCCATCCGGCCATTCGGCGGTAGCGGTTAGTTATTTGGTGGCGGCGGAGGTGTGTTCCCACCGTCATCAGGTGGCGCTTTATCCTGATTCTGAGCACGCCGTCCCGGTCCCGGCCTCATCCCGCGCTGGCCCATCGGCGGGCCTCCCGGCTGCATTCCCGGGTGCATGTTGCCGCGCTCCATGCCGCGCGCCAACCCGGGTCGACGTTTCTGGAGCTCTTTCCACTGTTCGGTCGTAAGTACGGAGCGCAGGTGCACGCTCAATTGCGCCAGCGACCGGCCGGCTTCCGCGCGAGCCGCCGAGAGACGGTCCACGGCTTCCGATGCCCGTTTGGCGTCGAAGTTATCGGCGTTGAAGGCGTCTTCGACTTCGAGTTCGGCCTTCTGGACTGTCGCATGCAAATCGATCAGCCTGGACCGCGAATCGTGCACGGTGGACTGTACCTTCTGCAATTGCTCCGGGGACAGATTCAGGTCTTTCACCACCGGAGAATCCCACCAGTTGAACGGCCCCGGGTGCATGTTCTGACCGGCAACGGGCAAGGCCGCGGCCAGTGCTACCAAACAAAACAACTTCATTGCTAAAAGCTTCCTTCCTCTTTTGAACTCGAACTCTCGAAAAGCCCACGAATCGGCTCGACGGCCTGCGGGGTCGACGACGCAGCCATCGTGGATAGATCGCTAAAAAGTTGCGCGTCGCTAATCTGTGCCGTGGAACCGCTGCTGGTTTGGGGACCGGACTGCCGGCCAGCCCACTGCGCACTCCCCGGATTGAGCAGCACCAGCCCGGTGACGAGCATCATCGCCGTGGCCGCCACGGGCGCCCACTTCGAGAACAGGAACTTGCCGGGGTGATCGATTCTGGCCCAGACTGCCTTGCGCTGAGCCAGCAAACGGGGCTCGGAGATCAACTGCCCAGTGGACTCCAACAGCACCTCGGCGCGCGCCGCCCGGAGCGCTTCCCAGCGGACGGAACATTCATGGCACGAGCTCAGATGTGCATCACTGGCGCCGTCTTCCGGCGCAAGAACGTACAGCTTCAGCAGCAGGTCGCCTTCACTCCAGTGCCCCTCCTGATTCGGTTTTGAATTCATCACTGCCGTTTCCCCCTTCCGCCTCGGACGGACAGACCGTAAAGGTCTTCCAGCTCTTTTCGAAGCTTCACCAATGCACGGTTCAGATGCGCCTTCACCGTTCCAACGTCCAGGCCGAGCGTCTGAGCGATCTCCTCCAGGCTTTGGTCCTCGTAGTGCCGCAGCGTGAAGACCGCCTTCTGTCTAGCTGAAAGGCCATCCATCCCCGCCGCCAGTCTTCTGCTCACTTCACGGGCAAAACAACGGTCCTCGGCATCCGGTTCGGCGGTCGCAGCCAAGGCCAGTATCGCCGCCTCGTCGTCCGGCCCCGGCCGCTTGCGCCAGAACTGCCAGCGCTTGGAACGTAGGCGATCCAGGCACGTGTTCACCGCGATGCGAGTCAACCAGCGCGCCGGGTCGTCCACGTCGCAGTCCTGTTTCTCCAGCGCTTGATACGCTTTGAAAAACGTGTCCTGCACGGCCGAATCGGCCTCGTCCGCGTCGCTTAACATACGTTGACAAAGCAAGAACACGCGGCGCTGCTCACCAGCCATCCACGAAGGGAACCGGGCTAGCAGGGTGGGCGTGCCGAGCACCTCGATTGCTTGTCCATCCATTGTCATCGGTCAACCATTAAGACGCGGATCAGCGGCGCGGAGATTACACGGCAAACCCATGCTAAACTCCCAGGGTCATGAGCGTTCTTGTCTTGCTGGGGGTCGGATTAGTCGCTGGGGTGCTCTCAGGCATGTTTGGCATCGGCGGTGGGGTGATCATCGTGCCTGCACTGATCTATCTGATGAAAATGAAGCCGCTGCAGGCCACTGCCACATCGCTCGCCGCGCTGATCCCGCCGGTCGGTTTGCTGGGGGCCTACGAGTATTACCGCAACGGAAGCATTCACGTGGTCTCCGCTTTACTGATTGCGGCCGGCATGTTCGTGGGCGCCTATTTCGGTGCCAAAGTTACGCTGAGCCTGCCTGCGGACATGGTCCGGCGAGCATACGGGGGATTCCTCTTCGTGGTCTCGATGAAGATGCTCTTTTGGAGCTGATCGGTGCGGCTGAGCGCCTTGGTAATGAGGCAAAACCGTTCAAAGTTACGGTTTTTCTCCCGTAAGTGCTTGATTCTGCGTTAAAAACCGTAACTGAGTTACGGTTTTACAATTGCTGCCGCAAACTGCTTAGGCCAGCTCGCCGCTCTGTGTGCCGTCGATGCGACTGCCGCTCAGGATGCCGAAAGCGAGCCGTAATCCGTATCCGGGCTCCCGAAACGCCGCACCTAAAGCGCCGAAGAATTGCCCGGCGAGGAACGAAATCATCGCCCCCCAGCCAGACTGCTTGGCAATAAAGGCCGCTGCGCCGGCTACCCGGTCGCAGGCGAGAAGCGCCTGATCCGCCCGGGAAATGACCACCGTGCTTTGCCGCGGGTGGAGCGTTGCCGGCTCGCCGGCGATCACGGCCCGCTTGCCCGCGCTTTGAATCCGCCAAAACAGTTCCAGTTCGGCCCAGTATTCCGAATAGCGCTTCTCGTCGAGGAAGTTCATGCCCCGCAGGAAGCTCTTTCGAACGAGTAGCGCGGCGTCCGAACCGAGTTCGACGGTCTCCTCTTCCGGTCCCAGCGGCAGAGCCGAGTTAGTCCGGCAGGCCAAAGCCAATGCCGCGCGGTCCGGAAGCCGGTTCCCGATCGGCGCGGGCAGTCCGGCGGCGTCCACCAGTCGCGGCAGAACCGCGACGGCCTGCTCATCGGAATCCAGGGACGCAGCCAGGGCCATCACCGTGCCCGGCGTCACTTCGACTTCCGGATCGAGAAACAGGATCAACTCGCCGTGCGCGGTGCGGCTACCGATGTTGCGGGCGCGGGTTTTGCCGAAATTCCGCGGCATGCGCAAGACCGTCACGTTCGAGAATTCGGCATCCATCTGGCCGCAGCCGTCACGGCTCCCGGCGTCCACCACCAGAACTTCGATCCGCTCGCGTTGCTTGGATGCATTGAGCGCAAGGAGGCACCTGCGCAGGGCCTCAATGCAGTTCCAGGAAACGATAACCACGGAGACCCTGGGTTCCGCAGGCGTCTCCGGCGAAGGATTGGATTGGGGTTGCACCGCTACCGATCATATCTCGCCGAACATCCACAACGGGCGTGCTGTCAGCGGGCCGGGGGGAACAGGCCACCCGCGGCCAGGATGGCCTGTCCGGCGGGTCCCAGCAGGAACGTCAGGAATCCGCGGGCCTGCTGCTCGCGTTGGGTCCCCCGGACGATCCCGCCGGACTGACGGATCGGCGGGTAGCCGGTTTCGGGCAAGAGCCGGGCGCCGGATTCGGCTTTGAGCAGCGTCCAGGATGTGATAACGGCGTCGGCATTTCCGGTGCGGGCGTACTCGTATGCCTGCCTGACATTTTCCCCCAGCAGGATTTTCGGCTGAAGCTGCGTCCACAGACCGGCGTGCTCGAGCAGTGCGCGCGCCGCGGCGCCGTAGGGTGCGTGGTCCGGGTTGGCAATGGCGATCAGGCGGAGTTTCGCGTCGGTGAGGCCGGCCAGTCTCGCGGGCGTTTCCCGGCTTCCCCACAGCCCCAGCCGGCCGGTAGCGTAACTCGCAACGGAATCGGGCATCAGGCGTTTAGCGGCGGCCAAGTCCTGCACAATCTTCTCGTTAGCGCAGAGGAAGAGGTCGTATGGAGCGCCGTTTTCGATTTGCCGGGCCAGCATGCCGCTGGAGCCGAAGACAAACCGGATTTCGCCGCCTCCGGACGCCGCATATCCCCTTGTGAGCGCCGTTTCCAGTGGAGCTAGATCTGCCGCTGCGGCCACCAGAAGTGGCTGGGCGCCGAGGGAAAGGCTGAAGCCGGCAAGCAGCAAGGCGATGAGATTAGTGAGAAAACGTGCAGACATACTTGACAACAACTCACTCAGGTTACATATTAAGAACAGGCGCAGTCATGCGACGGGCCGATCCGGTTGCTGGTCGCCGCCGAAAGAATCAAGACTCAGTTTCAGATATTTCTTCCAACGAACCTAAGGATTTGAAGAGCAATGAGCAAAATCATCGGTATTGACCTAGGCACCACGAACTCCGTGGTCGCGGTGATGGAGGGCGGGCAACCCGTCGTCATTCCCAACCAGGAGGGTGGTCGCACCACTCCTTCGGTGGTTGGTTTCGCCAAGTCGGGCGACCGATTGGTGGGGCAAGTGGCTAAGCGCCAGGCGGTTACGAATCCCGAGAACACGATCTACTCGATCAAGCGGTTCATGGGACGCCGGTATGACGAAGTCGCCGAAGAGATGAAGCTGGTCCCCTATCATGTCGTTCGCGGCGATAGCGGAGACGCCCGGGTAGACAGCCAGGGCAAGAAATGGTCCGCTCCCGAGATTTCGGCGATGATCCTGACCAAGCTGAAGGAAGCCGCCGAGGCATATCTGGGCGAGAAGGTGACCCAGGCGGTCATCACCGTCCCGGCATACTTCAACGACTCGCAGCGCCAGGCGACCAAGGACGCCGGCCAGGTGGCGGGCCTGGAAGTGATGCGGATCATCAATGAGCCGACTGCGGCTGCCCTGGCCTACGGCTTGGACAAGAAAAAGGAGGAGCGCATCGCGGTCTACGATTTCGGCGGCGGTACGTTCGACATCTCGATCCTCGAAGTCGGCGACGGCGTCGTGGAAGTGAAATCGACCAACGGCGACACCCACCTGGGCGGCGACAACATCGACCAGCATCTGGTGGACTGGTTGATCAGCGAGTTCCTCAAGGACGAAGGCGTGGACCTGTCCCGGGACCGGATGGCGCTGCAGCGTTTGAAGGAGTCCGCCGAAAAAGCCAAGATCGAGCTGAGCTCGGCCATGGAGACCGAGATCAACCTGCCGTTCATTTACGGCGATCCCCAAACCGGCCCCAAGCACCTCGTCAAATCGCTGACGCGTTCGCGCTTCGAACAAATGGTTGAGGAGATCCTGCAGCGTTCGGTTGCACCTTGCAAGCAGGCCCTCAGCGACTCCGGCCTTTCGGCCTCGCAGATCGACGAAGTGGTGCTGGTGGGCGGCTCGACCCGCATCCCGCGCGTTCAACAGTTGGTGCGCGAGTTGTTCGGCAAGGCTCCGAACCAGACCGTGAACCCGGACGAAGTGGTTGCTCTGGGTGCGGCCGTACAGGGCGGCGTGCTGGGCGGTGAAGTGAAGGATGTCCTGCTGCTGGACGTGACGCCGCTGTCGCTGGGTATCGAAACGCTGGGCGGCGTCTTCACGAAACTGATCGACCGCAACACCACCATCCCCGTGACCAAGAGCGAGGTCTTCTCGACGGCTAGCGATAGCCAGACATCGGTGGAGATCAAGGTGTACCAGGGCGAGCGCTCGATGGCTGCGGACAATCGCCTGTTGGGTGTCTTCCAACTTGTCGGTATCCCGAACGCACCGCGCGGCGTGCCGCAGATCGAGGTCACCTTCGACATCGATCGCAACGGCATCCTGCACGTTGCGGCGAAAGACCGGGCCACCAAGAACGAACAGAAGATCACCATCACTTCCTCCTCAGGCCTAAGCAAGGACGAAGTGGACAAACTGGCCCGCGACGCCGATGCCCACAAGGCGGAGGACGAGAAGCGCCGGCAACAGATCGAGGCGCGCAATCAACTCGACAGCATGGTTTACAGCTCCGAGAAGATGCTGAAGGAACACCGCGACAAGATCTCGGCCGAAGACGCCAAGAACGTGGAAGACGCCCTCGCGGAATCGAAGAAAGCGCTCGAGTCGAGCAACATCGAGGCGATGAAGGCCGCGCAGGAGAACCTGACCAAGGCGAGCCACAAGCTGGCCGAGGCGATGTACAAGGCAGCGTCGACGCAGACGCCACCGGCCGACGGTGGTCCGGCAGGGGCGCAGGACGGTGGAGCGGCCAAGGACGCTAAGGACAATGTCGTCGACGCCGAGTTCGTAGACATGGACGACAAGACCAAGAAGTAGCGGCACGTCCGGTTTGGATACGAGTGGGGCGGACCTGCGACAGGGAGACGCTCATGCGCTCCGGTGAGTCCGGAGCGCTGAGCGGGCCGCCCCATGCCTGATGTTTGAGAGGTAAGAATCTATGGCGGCGGGCCGGGACCATTACGAGACGCTGGGCGTCAAGCGCGACGCCTCGGCTGAGGAGATTCGCAAGGTCTACAGGAAGCTCGCGCGCAAATTCCATCCGGATTTGAACCCGGGCGATAAGGCCTCGGAAGAGAAATTCAAACAGGTTCAGGAAGCTTACGACATCCTGAGCGAGCCCAAGAAGAAGAAGATGTACGACCAGTACGGCTTCTACTCCGAATCGGGTTTCCCGGGGGGAGCGCCTAAAGACGCGGGCGCTGGCGGTTTCGATTTTAACGGTTTCGATTTCTCCGAAGCCGGACCGGGCGCGGGCCCTGGCGGTGGCGGCTTCAAACACCCGCAGGGCAGTTCGCGGGACTTCTCCGACCTGTTCAGCCAGTTCTTCGGGCGCCGGGGCGGCGGCGGGC